>JAKPTF010000090.1 GCA_029571225.1 Candidatus Omnitrophota bacterium
ATCTGGGCGATCTGCTCGATGAGAAACTCGGCGGCAGTTCCACGATGAAGGATATGCGCAAGAAGACTGAGTCCATCAATTCCATCGTCGATCTGTTACTGCAGATCATGGAGGCCAAGCTCGGAGGCGTCGATACGCCGATCGTGTCAACGTCCCTGACATCCGGTTCGGTAAAGTTCCGCATCATGGTCGTGAACCCGTCCAAGACGCGGGTGCAGAAGGTCAACGTGAAGAAGTATCTTCCCGAGGAGGTGAAGCTCAAGGATATCATGGACGCGGGCGGATTGGACCTCGAATATGATTCAGAGAAAGGCATCTATTACGCCTATAAGAATGATCTGGAACTGCAGACAGGCGAGTCGCGCGTGTTCGACGTCGAGGTTGAGGATATCTGGCTCATCCCGGATGCGACGTTCGTCGACCTTCGCAAACAGGGTGAGTCGGCTGCCGAGAGGCTGAAGAACACCGATTTCGCCAGCCGCGCAGAAGAGATCGCCCGCACGCTGCCTGCTCTGATCGATGAGATGCAGAAAGGCCAGGTTGACGAAGGCATCAGCCGCGAACAGCATATCGGCCTGTACCGCCAGAACCTGCAGACCATCAAGAAGATCCAGGAAGAGATTGCTCAGATGGAACGCGTGATCCGGCAATCGTCCGGACCGCAGACACCTGATATTCTTGAAAGCAAGAAGTTGAAGGTCAATCTGCCCGGAAAGACGACCACGTGGCTCATCATCATCGTGATCATCGTGTTCCTCGGATTGCTTGCAGGGATATTCTTCTTCGGCTGGATGGCGCAGATGAAATCAAGCCAGAGCTCCATGGACGCGCAGCGCAGGGAAGCGTTCCCTTCGGGAGGGGACAAAAAGCCGGAAGTTAAGAAATAGAAATTTGAACTAAAAAAGACGGTTCTCCAGGGACAGAGGCAGGCTTCATTTTATGGAAAGGCAATAAAATGAAACCTGCCTCTGTCCTTTTTATCCATATTTTTTTAGTTCAAATTTCATGGATTCGTGATATAATAATCTATCACGAGTGTTTTGTAAAACCCTTTGGTGTTATATACTTAGGCATTTTTGCTTATGCTTGACGTTACGCTTATCAGTTCGGAAGAGGTCGTGTTCGAAGGCAAGGCCAACAGTGTCGTTTTCCCCGGCGAATACGGCGTTTTCGAGATACTGACCTATCACAAGCCGGTCGTGAGCCGTCTCATCCGCGGAGACATCATCATCGATGGGCGCACGTATCCCATCAGGCGGGGTTTGATGGGCTTGAACCATAACAAGGCAACGATCATCGTGGAGAAATAATGGACAGGAATCTGGCGCTTCTGCTCATGTTCATCCTTTGTATCGCAGGGCCGAGCTGGGTTTTCGCTCAGTGTTCCAAGGCAAGCATCACGGCATTGGGGAGGAATCCGTCTGCGGCCCCGAAAATATTCACAGCAATGATCTTTGTCCTGGTGTTCGCCGAAGCGGCGGCCATCATCGCGATGCTCATCATGTTCCAACTGTTCACGTAAGGAGCCATATATGGTTATGCTCGTCGTATCCATGATAGCGGTCCTTGTCATCATGTTCATCATCATGATCTCTTTCATGTCGCGGGTGATGAAAAGCCAGGTCACCAGCGCCACGTCCCATCTTGACGAGCTTGCCGGGGAGTATGCGAAAAAAGAAGCCGATGTGCGCAAGCAGCTCGATGACGTCAAGCGCCAGAGCCAGGAGATCGTGGCCAACGCGCAGAAAGAGGCCGCTGCCCTGAAGGAAGCCCTTGAAAAGAACATGCAGGAGGAAAAGGCCAAAATCCTTGCCGAGGCGCATCGCCAGGCGGACGAGGTCATCAAGCAGGCGGATAACGCGCGCCTGGCGCTGCTGGCCGACATGAACAACAGGATCGATGAGAAAGCGGTCGGACGGGCCGTCGAGTTGTTGCGGGAATCGATTCCGGAGAACATCCGCAGGGATGTGCACCAGGTCTGGTTCGAAGGACTTGTCAATTCAAGCTATGAGCATCTGGACCGCCTGAAGATCCCCGAGGGCGCGACAGAGGTCAAGGTGGTCACGGCGTTCGCGCTGGATGACGGCCAGCGTCAGCGGCTGAAGGATAAACTGCAGGAAAAGCTCGGGTTCGACGTCACCATTGCCGAGGAGGTCGATGCCGGCATCATCGCGGGGCTGGTCGTGAGCATCGGGTCCCTGTTCCTTGACGGGAGCCTTAAATTCAAGATCGAGGAGGTCGCGCGTGGAAAACAGCAGGGCGGCTGAAGATATCTCTACCGCTCAATTCCATGTCCATGAGATCGGCACGATCATCGCCGTGCGCGAATGCATCGTCAGGGTCAAGGGCATGCCGTCATGCATCAACGGCCAGATCGTGGAGTTCGAGCGCGGCGGAAGGGGCATGGTCCTGGGTTTTAACGAACATGAGGTCCAGGTCCTTTTGCTCAATACCAAAGGCGCGCTTCATGTCGGCGACCAGGTGTTGAGCAAGGGGGAGTTCTTACACCTGCCCGTCGGCGACGCGTTCCTCGGCCGCATCGTCAATGCGCTGTGCGAGCCTGTGGATGGCCTTGGCCCGATACCTGCCGCGGACAATTATCCTGTTTTCTCAGACGCGCCGGGGGTTATGGACCGTGCGCCGGTGAAGGAAACGCTTGAGACCGGCACGCTTCTGCTGGATGCGGTCATCCCTATTGCCAAGGGCCAGCGCCAGCTTTTGATCGGCGACCGCATGACCGGCAAGACCACGGTCGCCATAGACGCGATCATCAATCAAAAGGGCCACGACGTCATTTGTATTTATGCGTGTATCGGCAAACCAAACTCGAGCCTTTTGAAGATCCTCAACATCTTCAATGAAAAGCAGGTCATGCCGTATACGATCGTCGTATCGGCGGTCGCGTCCGTATCCATGGGAGAACAGTATATCGCTCCCTACACCGCGGCGATGCTGGGCGA
>JAKPTF010000081.1 GCA_029571225.1 Candidatus Omnitrophota bacterium
GACCGTAGCCATGGCCGATCCCCTGAACGTCTTCGCGCTCGACGACCTGAAGGTCATCACCGGCTGCGAAATAGATATTGTCTTGAGCCCCGTTGAGGAGATTTCCCGCGCGATCGAGACGCATTACGCCTCAGAATCTAAGGATATGCAGGAACTAATCGATGCCGGCATCGAAGGCAAGGAACAGGGAAAAGAGGACGTCCAGGTGGTCAAGGACGAGGATATTGACCTTTCGAGCGCCGTTTCCGAAAGCGAAAAGCCTTCGATTGTGAAGCTCGTGGATGTCATGCTTACCGAGGCGCTTAAGAAACGCGCGTCCGACCTTCACATTGAGCCGGTGATCGACGGCCTGAAGGTGCGTTACCGCGTTGACGGAGCGCTTCACGAAATCATCAAGCTTCCGAAGAAGAACCAGAACGCCGTCACTGCGCGCCTTAAGATTATTTCTAACATGAACATCACGGAGAACCGCGTGCCGCAGGACGGCAGGTTCAAGGTGAAGTTCGAGGGTAAGGAGATCGACTTCCGCGTGTCTAGCCTGCCGACCACCTTCGGCCAGAAATTCGTCCTGCGCGTGCTCGACAAGGGGCAGCTTTCCATCGGCCTCGACAAGCTCGGGTTCTCGCCCGAACCCGCCCGCATATTCAAAGAGGCGGTTGCCAAGCCTTTCGGCATGATCCTGGTGACCGGGCCCACCGGTTCGGGGAAATCGACGACTCTTTATTCGGTCCTGAACCAGCTCAATACCCCCCAGCGCAACATTATTACGATCGAGGACCCGGTAGAGTACCAGCTTGACGGCATCACCCAGATACCCGTTAGGCACGATATCGGCCTCGATTTTGCCGCGGGCCTTCGCGCCGTTTTGCGCCAGAGCCCGGACGTTATCATGGTAGGAGAGATCCGCGATTCCGAGACAGCGGATATCGCGGTCAAGGCGTCTTTGACAGGGCAATTGTTCCTCTCGACCCTGCACACGAACGACGCGTTGACCAGCATCACCCGTTTGATGGACATGGGGGTGGACCCGTTTCTGGTGGCGACCAGCATCGTCATGGTCTGCGCGCAGCGCCTCTGCCGCAGGATGTGCCCGAAATGCAAGAAACCGGTCAATGTTCCGGCCTCATATTTGAAGGAGATCGGTTTTCCCTTCGAAGGAGTGACGTTCTATAAGTCGGAGGGCTGTAAGGCTTGCAATAACACGGGTATTTATGGTAGAATAGCCATACTGGAGGCCGTCCTTATTGATGATACGATCCGCGAGATGATCATCAAAAAACAATCTCTTGACGCAATACGGGAATACGCCGTGACCAAACTGGGCATGAAGATGCTCCGTGATGACGCCTTTCTTAAGGTGAAGGACGGCATGACCACGCTTGACGAAGCGATACGCATTACGACCGAGGAATAACGTCATGATGCCTTCGAACAGCATATTGCTTTTGATGAACAACGAGGAGACGCTGCGTTATTTCCGGGAACAGCTACTTATTGACGGCGGATATGCTGTTACCGCCGAGTCGGATCCGGAGGCCGCCCTGGCCTTGTTCAAACAGAACCAGTTCGACGTGGTGCTTACGTCGAGCGACATCCCCGGCTTTGAGGGGCCCAAGATCCTCAGGGAACTAAAGGCCGTAGATCCGTATTGCGTCATCCTGCTCTACGGCGAGACGCTCAACTACGAACTGCTGGAAGACTCATCCGGGCTCGGTATCTACGATTTTGTCACCAAACCGATCAATTCAGAAAAGCTTTTTTTTCTTGTCCGCAAGGGGATCGAGCTGCACACGCTGCAGGTATCCCATTCCCGCCATGTGGCCATTTTAAAGGAACAGAATACGTCTTTGCAGAAGCAGAACATCCTGCTTGCCAAACGTATCGAGGATTCCGCCAGGAACCTGGCACGCCTTTATGAGGACCTGCGGGTTGTGTATATGCGCACGATCAGGGTTCTTGCGCATGCCATTGACGCGCGTGACCATTATACGCATGACCATTCCGAGAATGTGGCCAAATACGCCGTTGCGATCGCCCGGCAGATGAACATGACTGTCAAGGAGATCGAAATAATCCGCGACGCCTCCGAACTGCACGACCTGGGCAAGATCGGCATTGAGGACACAATCCTCATGAAGCCCGCCGGCCTGACGCCTGAAGAGTGGCAGCTGGTGAAACTGCATCCGCAGATGGGAGCCCAGATCCTGGAGCCGCTTACTTTTCTGACAGATGTGATAGAGCTAGTCCGCCAGCATCATGAGCATTTTGACGGCAGCGGATATCCGTCGGGCCGCAGGGGAGAAGATATCGTGATGGGCGCGCGCATAATCCATCTGGCAGACGCCTTTGAGGCCATGACGTCGCCGCGTTCTTACCGCAAAGTGCCGTTGTCTAAAGCCGAAGCAATCGCGGAGATCATGCGCAATACTAATACCCAGTTCGACCCGCGCGTTGTCGAAGCTTTTATGCAGATCGTGAATACCCTATAGGAGGAGGACAATCCCTATGCCAGTTTTTCAATACAGCGCAAAAGATATGAACGGCCGCACGGTCGTGGGCGTGGTAGAGGCCCCGAACGAGAACGAGGCCACAACGACTCTGCAGAACAAATCGTACATTGTCCTGTCATTGAAACAGGTCAAGGCGAAAGTCCTGGCCGCATCGGGCCAGAAGATAAAGCTTGATGACCTGGTCATTTTTTCCAGGCAGCTGGCGACCATGATCGATGCCGGCATCCCCCTTGTCCAGGCCTTGAGCATCCTCTCGGAACAGGTGGAAAACAAGGGGCTCAAGGCGGTCGTTCTGACCGTGCGCCAGGATATCGAAGCCGGTATGTCGTTCTGCGACGCGCTCGCCAAGCATCCGCACGTTTTCTCCGAGCTTTTTATCAACATGTCCCGCGCCGGCGAGGCTTCCGGTATGCTAGACGAAGTCCTTGACCGGCTCGCCTCGTATCTGGAAAAATCAGCCTCGCTCCAACGAAAGGTCAATTCCAGCCTCGTGTATCCGGCGGTCGTCATTTCCATGGCGCTTTTAATCACCGCGGTTCTCCTTATCAAAGTCGTTCCAACCTTCAAGGGCATCTTCGACATGTTAGGCGGCCAGCTGCCGCTTCCCACGCAGATATTGATCATGATATCCGACGTGGTCAGAAAATTTTTCTTTGTTGCGGTAGTTATGCTTGCTGCCATCGGCTACGCCTTCAAGTGGTATATTTCAACCCCGAAGGGCAATTATAAATTCGACGCGTTTCAGTTGAAGGTGCCGGTACTGGGAACGCTGTTCCAGAAGGTCGCTGTTGCGAAATTCTCCCGGACGTTCTCGACGCTCGTGCGCAGCGGCGTGTCCGTGCTAAACGCGCTTGATATCGTAGGCAAGACCGCTGGCAACAAGGTTGTTGAAGAGGCGGTGGCAGGATGCCGCGTGGCGGTGCGCGACGGCGAGCCGATCGCTGTGCCCCTTCAGCGCAGCAAGGTATTCCCGCCTCTTGTCTGCCGCATGATAGGCGTGGGTGAGCAGACCGGGCAGCTTGAGAAAATGCTGACCAAGATCGCGGATTTTTACGACGACCAGGTGGATGCCGCAGTCGCGGGCATGACGAGCCTGATTGAGCCGCTCGTAATTGCGCTGCTGGGAGTTCTGATAGGCGGCATCGTCGTTGCGCTCTTTCTGCCGATATTTAAAATCACCGAGCTTATCGGTAAATAACACAGAAGGGGTATCATCTTGAGAGCTCATATTTGTGCTGTCATCATTTGCGTCTTTTTCCGTCTGTCTTATGCCCAGCAGGACGAAAAACTCACCATCACCACGTATTACCCTTCCCCGACAGGAGTGTACCAGACTTTGCGCATCGCCCCCGGCGGCAACCCTGCGGATTGCAATGATCCGATAACAGCCCCGCTAGGGAAGATGTATTTTGATTCGACTGAAAATTCGCTTTATATCTGTTCCGCTCAAGGCGCAACGGCCGGGTATCAACTGGTTCCCGGAGGCAACGGCGCGTGGGCAGTGAATAGCAATAAGCTGTATGTGCTCAATACGACTTTGAACGTGGGCATAGGGACTACGAACCCTGAATCA
>JAKPTF010000097.1 GCA_029571225.1 Candidatus Omnitrophota bacterium
GATACCGCAAAAGTGGACGCTCTTGTAGCTGATTTAAAGGCTTTGACCGGCCAGCGTATCGAACACCAGATTCAAAGTATCCTGGAGCTGAAAAAGATACTCACCCCGGAGCAATTCATCTTGCTCAACGGAAAACGGATGCAGGACCAGCATCGCCGCAAAAGAGGAGGGAGAAATGAATAAACCGCTTATCGTTTTGGTTATCGCAGCAGGGTTGGTCGCGGGAGCAGTAAAGCCGGGATTTGCCAGCGACTGGGATAAAGCGGGCAAGGTTCTTGCTGTGACCGAGGGATTGCGCATCGTGACAGGCGGAGCTTTTGATCTGCTCGGGAGCATTACAGGCGTACGCGAGCGTACGCACGTGCGGGAAGCCCGCAGGGATGGCAGGAATGAAGCCCGGCCATGCCGTATCGCGCGATGCGGCCGAAGGCCTGAGGTATGCCGCATCGAACGGGTCTGGGTCCCTAATATCGTTTGGAAAGAAAAATTTGTGCCTGAACATAGCGAATTCCGACCGGGCCAGGGGCATATCTGGATAGGCAGCCATTACGAGAAGTATCAGGTTGAAGAGGGGGGGCACTGGGAAGAAGTCCGCACGTGCCGATAAAGCAATAGAAGAAGATAAAAGTAAGAGTGGGGCAGGATTTTGGCAGAGCCGTAAAATCTTAGCCCCGCTCTTTGTTTTTCTTTGTTTTTTTATAATGAGGAGATATAATACATAAAATAATAAGAAAAGAACGATGAAACCCAAGATCGTTGTCGTCAATGACCTGATGCAGAAGAATTACCGCTACGAACTGGTCGAACCTGTTGGGAGGAATTTTGACCCTTTGTTTAAGCCTGAACTGACCCCCGCGCAGATGCTGCGCATGGGTATTTTCGGCGGCAGATACATGACGGACTGCCGGAAGGAATTCCCCGCAAGTTGGTTCGCTCACGCCAAACTGTGCAGCCTGCGCCATGATCCTGATCTGAACTATTTCAAGGTGAACGCAAGCCAGCCGCTTTCTGTATGGGTGACGAAGGGATGGATCCATCCCGATGATCCTCGCGGCTGGTTCCAGTGGTACTGCCGCTATTACATGGGCAGGAGGATGCCCGAAGAAGACCGGCGCCAGATCAGGCGCTGGAAGGCCATGGGCAGGCATATCGCGCAGCTCAAGAAATATTGCGCGGGCAGCGGGCCGCACTGCCGGCCCAGGCAGCGCCAGGCACTGCTTCACTGGGCGTACGACAGCAGGAAGATATGAAGAAATTTTGCCTTTGGATTTGTTCCAGGAAGCGGTATAATGCAGGTATTATTAATAAGCTCACAGGGAGGGTAATTATGAAGACGAACATTACAGTATCAACCGTAGCCGCAGTTATTATCTCCGTATGCTGCGCCCTGAATGCCTGCGCGGCTGATTTTTCCGCAGATATAGTCAATACGGCTGGCGGAAGAACGACGCAGGGAAAGATCTATATGGCAGGGAATAAGATAAGGATGGAGACGGCAGAAGGGGTCACGATTACCCGTATGGACAAGAAGGTCGTGTGGATCCTGATGCCCGGGGAAAGGATGTATATGGAGCAGGCCTTCGACCAGTCAAAAGCGCCGCAGACGTCTGAAAGTGTGACAGGCGAGGTCGAACGCAAGAAGGTCGGCCAGGAAACGATAGAGGGAAAAAAGGCTGACAAATATGAGATCGTGTATATGGCTGATAATAAAAAGGAGACCATGTACCAGTGGGTCCTCCCAGAGATTAAGATGCCGGTCAAAATGGTCGTGCCCGGCAAAAACGGCTGGTCCATGGAGTATAAGAATCTGAAAATGGGAAAGCAGCCCGATTCCCTGTTCGAAGTGCCGGCGGGATACGAAAAATTCGCCATGCAGATGCCGTCGATGAAAAATATGTTCAAAAAAGGCTTCGGGCAATAGGAGGCTCGTTTCGTGATAGGAGAAAGAAGGCTTTTTGTACGGTTCGCGATGTCAGGTGCGGTGATCATCCAGGTTGATCCGGCAAAAGCCGTTTCGATCGAAGGCGAACTGATCGATCTGAGCCTTGACGGCGTAGGCATGTACCTGACAAACCAGCTGGCTGTCGAGTCTAAGGCAAAATTTCTTATCATCAACCGTCAACTTAACGTCAATCTCGGCGGTATCGGCAGGGTGGTATATTGCCAGAAGGTTGACACCGATAAGGATTACTACCGTGTCGGCCTTGAATTCATCGAGGTCGATCGCGCCCAGGTCAAATCAATCCTTTTACAGGTGCGCCAGATCTCGTTGATCAAGGGAGTGAAATAACAACGGTGCTCATGAACAAAGGGCTTGTGTATTCGACTGACCATGGCTCCATGTGTCCGGACTGCGGCAGGCCTGTGGCCGGATGTTGCTGCGGGGATGTGAACTGGGAAAAAATAGCTCGGACAGACGGGACCGTGCGCGTGCGGTATGAAAAGAGCTGCCGCAAAGGCAAGGGTGTTACCGTGATCAGTGGCCTGCCTCTGAATCAGGCCGGCCTCGAAAAGGTATCACGGGAGTTCAAAAAAAGATTCGGCGCAGGCGGAACCGTGCACGCGGGCGTGATCGAGGTCCAGGGAGACCGCTGCGATCAGATAACCGGCGAGTTGAGGAGCCGTGGGTATACGGTAAAATGACCCGGATAGCGCACAGGCAGAGTTTTATTGAGATTCATCGCCTGGTTGTTGCATGCCTGGTGATTTTTTTTGCCTCGCTAGCCTGCGCCCAGCCGGAGGGCAAGGTAGTCTCGTCTGAAAAAACCGGGTCTCTGGAATTGACCCTGCAGATCAAAGCAAAGAGGCAGGAGCTCAAGGAGGTAGAAGGCCGAATAAAAGCCCTGCGTAGGGAGCAACGGGCCCAGATGGAATCAGAGCGCGTCAGCCGTAAGGCCCAGTTGCAAACCAGCCTGGAGACGCTGCGATTGACAGACCCGCAGAAATACGAGCAGGCGGTTGCTGAGAAGTTCAAGCGTGAGAAAGAACGGGAAATGTCCCGCAGGGCACAAGCCGACGTGGTTCCTGCCAGGCCGAGGATAACCCATTCCGAATGGCTTGACCAGCTTAAAAGCGAAAATCCTTCTATGTACGATCTTGTTTTGAAGAAGGATATTCTTGAGGCGGAAATACGGTCGCTGTGCATGATGCGCGACTCCAGGCGGGAACGAAGGCCGGAATGAAAAGATGGGCGGCGGTTATGGAGTGGAAGCGCCTGAATACGGCCGAGAAGTGACAGCAGCCAGCGATATGATCCGGACGATCTTGAGAGATGCCGATGATTGGTGTAAAGGAAAAAACCGGCTCTACCGTGCACCGTTGCTTGCATATTTCGTCTATGTGCTGGCGCGGCATCTTCGGGATCCTCTCTATACGAGCGCGCTAGGCGCTTTAAATCTGGGCATTCATGAGCTCGGTCACGTTGTTTTCGGCGTTCTGGGCCAGGCCCTGATGATCGCAGGCGGTACGGCCCTTCAACTGGCCGTGCCGGTCATAGCCGTATTCAATTTCTACCGCCTTCGCGATTATTTCGCTATCGCTTTGTCTTTCGGATGGCTTTCGACGAATTTATTCAACGTTGCCACGTATATGGCCGATGCGCGCAGGCAGGAATTGCCCCTGGTCGGCATCGGCGGGGAGAGCGTGAACCACGATTGGGAATATATATTTTCGGCGATGAATATCTTGCAATATGATACGGCGATCGCGGCATTCGTCCGCATGCTTGCGGTTCTGTCCATGCTGTGCTGCTTTGCAGCCGGGGCGTGGCTTTTGTGGCGTATGACGCCTGCGTCAGGTGACGGCTGATATGATTTCCAGAAGGGTTTCCGAAGGCCTGCCTGCGGGGTTCCAGCTTTCTCTGGAGTTTGCCCGAGCGTTCGATCTGATGGAAAATACTGATCAGTGCATCCTTGTTACTGGCAAGGCGGGCACAGGCAAATCCACGCTGCTGCAGTTCTTTTTAGAGAACACCGCGAAGCAATGCGTTGTCCTTGCTCCAACCGGCGTTGCAGCCGTCAACGTGAACGGCCAGACCATTCATTCTTTCTTCGGTTTCCCTCCCAGGTTCATCCATGAAGACTCGATTCGACGCAGGCGAAACCGCAAGATGATCAAACGCATCGATACGGTCATCATAGACGAGGTATCCATGGTTAGGGCGGATCTGATGGATGGTATAGATCAGGCCCTTCGCATTAACCGCGACCGGCCGGACGAGCCTTTCGGCGGCGCGCAGGTGTTGCTGTTCGGAGACCTTTTCCAGCTGGCGCCGATCGTGGGGCAGGATTTGTCCGGCCTCTATCAGGAACATTACGCGACGCCTTATTTTTTCAGCGCACACGTTTTCAAGGAAGCCGCTTTTTTGCGGATAGAGCTCACCAGGATCTTCAGGCAGTCAGACGACAGCTTCATCGGCCTGTTGAACAGGATACGGAACAATCAATGCGACGACGGCGACTTCAGCCTCCTGAACAGCAGGGTCGATAGGTCCATCGGCGACGGCCCGGACCAGTGCGTCACGCTGACGGCGACCAATTACGACGCGAGGTCTTTGAACCAGAGGCGCCTTGCGAGATTGCCCGGCCGGCTGGTCGAGTATGAGGCGGATATCGCTGAAGACTTCGACGAGCCGTCATATCCGACCGACCGCATGTTGAGGCTTAAAGCAGGCGCCCAGGTGATGATGCTCAAGAACGACCCGCAGAAACGGTGGGTAAACGGTTCTATCGGCGTTATCCGGGCGCTTGTCGGCAGCGTTATAAGCGTCGATATCGACGGCAGGATCCGTGAGGTTGAGCCAGTTGAATGGCAGAAGATCGTTTATGAATACAATAAAGCGGAGGACCGGATCGAAGAAAAGGTCATCGGGACGTTCACGCAGTATCCGCTCAAGCTCGCCTGGGCGGTTACGATACATAAGAGCCAGGGCCAGACTTTCGATAATGTCGTGATAGACCTGGGCAGGGGAGCGTTTGCCCACGGCCAGGTGTACGTGGCGCTTTCCAGGTGCACGAGCCTGCAGGGCATAACGCTCAAAAGGCCGGTCACCCCGCGTGATATTGTATTTGATGCCCGTATCCATGAATGCGCCGGCATGATGCCGGCGGGATGATGGGCGGTTTTTTAGACAACGAAGGGAGGATAAGGATGTTAAGGAGTCCTGTGATAGCTCTGATTACGGTGTTGTGCGCAGCTGTCCTGGCGCATGCGTCGGACGCGATCGTAGAATTCGAGGGCCGGTATTGGATGCCGGATTTGACAGCAAAGGCGCGCGTGACCGAATCGAACATAATCGGCAGCGATATAAATTTCAAGTCAGAACTTGGCATCAAGGACGAGGATTTTCCCGAAGGCAGGTTCACCTGGCACGTCAGCCCGAACAGTAAAATCCGCGCGTTCTATACGCAGGCGGAGTTCAAAGGAGATCAGGTTGTGTCCAGGACGATTACCTTTGACGGAAAGACGTATACCGCAGGTGCGCAGGTCAAGACGGATCTGGATCTGCAGTATTTCGGCCTCGGATGGGTATGGGAATTCATTGATGTCCTGAACGGCAGGCTCAAGGCAGGCACGATCCTTGAGGCAAAGGGGGTTGCTGGCAAGGCTACACTGGATGCGCCCGGGCTCGGGATAAAGGAATCGGCGGATTTTATAGGCGGGTTGCCTACCGTAGGTCTTACACTTGCGATAAACCCGTTCAAAAACAACGCCCCGTACGTTTCAAATACCGTCATATCGGACTTAAGCCTGTATGCGGAAGCTGCCGGAATGTCCGCAGGGGAATACGGGTATTTTATCGACGCGGAAGCAGGGATTCGCTGGATGCCGGTTAAATATGTCTGCGTCTCAGGAGGTTACCGGGCTGTTTCTTTGAAAGCAGAGGACGACCCTGATTACGCCCGTTTCGAGCTAAAGGGCCCGTTTGCCGCAGTTGCGATAAGGTTCTAAACACCGTTTGTCCGCAGCGGTGCTGATATTGATGCGAGGATATTCGTGAGAGTGAAGCGCATTATCTGCTTCATGGCGCTGGCCGCGCTGCTGCCCGCTGTTGCCCGGGCCTCAGACACGGACCGCGATGCGTATGCCGGCCGCCTCACCGCGCTTTTAAGAGCCGGACAAATGGAATCGGGTGACAGGCAGGCCCGGCTGTTGAACGAGTCCGAACGGGCTTTTGTGAATTTCGCGCAGGAATATCCCGATAGCATATACGCTGATGATTCCCTGTTCGTATACAGCCTCATCGAGTTTATGGGAGCTGCGTTGGTTCCTCCGCGCGATATGGATACGGCGCGGCAGATGATCGTGATGATGGACAGGATGGCCGCGCAATATCCCGGAGGCAGGCTTGAACCGCTGACGTATTCAGTGCTGGAGCGTGAACTCGGCCAAGACGGCTTATCCGGGTCTTTTTACATGCCGTACGGCTGCGTCGTCTCCTATATGCGGGCAGTCCTGTGCGGTGCTGAGCGTAATTACATGGAAGCGATCCAGAGGTACAACGAATTGAGGCTTTGCCTGCGGCCTATCGAGGACGAGAGGATCGCCGCGGAGGTCTATATTCCTTTGTTCCGGGCTTACCTCAAGACCGAGCGAAGCGCTTCTGCGCAGGCCATCGCGGATGAGGTGTCGCAGCTGTTTCCCGGATCGCGGCTCCAGGCAATATTGCGCAGCGAGAGCGGGCGGGAATAACAGAGGCGCCAATATTAAATTTTAAAAATAGTTGTTGACAAAGAATGGATCAATGGTATACTTGATTTCAGTAGTGAGTAAAGATTAGAAGTCAGTAGCCGAAAAGCTTATGATGTCTAGCCTTTCGGCTTTTTTGTTGACGGCTTTATTCACTAAAATTCAAGAAGAAGGAGGTAGTGAGCAATGGTTAAGGGAAAAGTAAAGTGGTTCTCGAACGAAAAAGGCTACGGTTTTATTACTCCTGAAAACGGTAATGATGTCTTCGTGCATCATAGCGTGATTCAGGGTGAGGGATATAAGACGCTTGCCGAAGGACAGGAAGTTGAACTGGAAATAGTTCAGGGTCCGAAGGGCGAACAGGCCTCGAAAGTCGTAAAGCTCTAATCGCAGCGAGATACACACGGCCCGGCATAGTAATATGCCGGGCCTTTTTTTATGTTTACGGTTGATAAAACGAGTGGATAGGTGTAAAATAATAAAAATTATGTCAATACGGGAAAGGTGTTCGTGCTGAATGCTTAATTTTATAAAGCGTAAATACGATTATTTCATAGGGTTTACCGCGCTTGTGGCGTTTGCGCTTCTGCTCATCGAGAATTCGGCGTATGTCAGGCCGTACGCGTTCCTGATAGGAGAGATCAACCTTACGGTAACCCTTATTTTCGTCAGCGACATCCTTCTTCGTTTCTTCGCCGCCCGCGATAAGAAAACGCACCTTTCCCGCAACTGGTTGGATCTGATTGTTTTTATTCCGTTCATCCAGCTCATCAGGGGTCTGGAGAATACCGCCGCATTTGTCATCATACGCCAGATTGTCATCATCTTGATTCTTTTGTCCCGGATACGCAAATCTACCAGGCTGCTCAATCTGCTCAGCCTCAAACCGGCGCAGATGATGATTGCGACTTTCGCTTTCGCCATCGGCGTAGGCGCCGTGCTTTTGATGCTGCCTGTCGCTACGAGGACGGGCGTCAGGACATCGTTGACCGACGCGCTGTTCACCGCGACTTCGGCCACGTGCGTCACCGGTTTGACCGTTAAGGATACTGCCGTGCATTTCAGCCTGTTCGGCCAGATCGTGATACTTGCACTCATACAGGTCGGGGGTCTGGGTATTATGACGTTTTCGGTATCCATGGCCCTGATCATGGGCAAGAACATGGACATGAAGCAGCAGGTGGTTATGTCGGATATCCTCGATGAAAGCTCGCTTGCCCGGGTCAAGCACATGGTGACGTATATCCTGAAAATGACGCTTTTTTGCGAGGCAGCCGGAGCAGCGTTATTGTTCGCATCGTGGATCGGCAGGACCGGAGGAGTGGTGAAGACGGCGTATTATTCCGTGTTTCACGCGGTATCAGCATTCTGCAACGCCGGGTTCTCAACTTTCAGCAACAATCTGGTCAGGTTTCATGACGATGTATCCACGAATCTTGTCATTTGCGCGCTTATCGTCGTAGGCGGGCTCGGTTTCACGGTTATAAAGGATCTCCACGATAATCTGAATATACGGTTCGATTTTTCGATAAGGCGCAAGGTCAAGCTGAAAATGCATACGAAGGTGGCCGTTTTGATGTCCGCAGCTCTCATTATTCTGGGCGCGGCCGCATTCTATCTCCTCGAAAAGGACGCGCTTTTCGCCGGATACGATCTCAAAGGCCGCGTGTTGTCGTCCCTGTTCCAGTCGGTAACCGCCAGGACAGCGGGGTTCAATACGTGCAGTATAGCCGGTCTCTCCGGCACATCCTTGCTTGTTATGATGATACTGATGTTTATCGGCGGCTCTCCCGGTTCAACCGCAGGCGGCGTCAAGACGACGACGGTGTCCGTGCTGTTATCCACGATCATCAGCGAATTTCAGGGTAAGGATAATACCGAGATATTCAGGCGGACGATCTCTCCTGCCCTCATAAAAAAAGCGATGATTATCTTTTCGGTGTCCAGCATCCTCGTCGTGGCGTTTGCCGCTGGTTTACTCATGGTGGAGCACAAACAATTCCTGCCTGTTGTTTTTGAATCGGTGAGCGCCTTCGGCACGGTCGGCCTGTCCGCTGACCTGACCCAGGCGTTGAGCGGCAGAGGCAAGCTTTTGATCACAGTGCTCATGTTCATCGGCAGGCTGGGCCCGTTGACCGTCGGTTACGCGTTCCTGCGGCGCCACCGCCAGCCGCGGTACGAATACGCCCGGGAGAACCTTGCCATCGGATAAACATTTTAACCAGGAGAAGCCATGCGTCAAGTAGCGGTTATCGGTCTGGGGAAGTTCGGCAGTACCGTCGCGAAGGAGCTGACGGAACGCGGCGCGCATGTGATCGCGGTGGATGAAAATGCCCAGCGTGTGGAAGAGGTTAAGGAATCCGTGACGTACGCGGTTACGGTGAATTCCGTTGACGAGAACGCCCTGCGGGCAGTCGGCATCCAGAACGTGGATATTGCTGTGGTTTGCATCGGGGAGGACGTGGAGGCGAATCTGCTGACCACGCTCCTCTTGAAAAAAATAGGCGTCAAGAAGATATGGGCGCGCGCGATAAGCCCGCTGCAGCAGGAGATCCTCAAGACGATCAAGGTCGATAACATCATCAATCTTGAGGAAGAGATGGGGGATCTGGTCGCCAATAGCCTGATCTCGCGAAGCATTTCGAAATGCATACCGCTAACGCCGGGCCACAGCATCGCCGAGGTGCCGGTTCCCCGGGCGCTTGTGGGCAG
The DNA here is from genome assembly GCA_029571225.1 of Candidatus Omnitrophota bacterium. Taxonomy (GTDB): domain Bacteria; phylum Omnitrophota; class Gorgyraeia; order Gygaellales; family Profunditerraquicolaceae; genus JAGOOP01. The sequence goes on from JAKPTF010000097.1 coordinate 9,400, forward strand.
GAACATCAGGTCATTGAGGCTTCGGGAAAGTTACCGAATCAATGTGGTTGCGGTCAAAAAGAAGAAGCCCAGGATCAATGAGCATGGGGAGCGTATTTTCGAGGAATACATGGAGCATGTACCTGAGCCCGGAGCTCCGCTAGAGGAAACAGACGTGTTGATGATAATAGGAAGCGACGCGGATATCGAACGGTTCTCGAACATCTCGTGAAGGAGAAATAAGATGACCAGGCATACGATAAAGCTCTTATGGCTCTTTGCCGTGCTGTCGTGCGTTGCCGGATATCAGGCGGCGCTGGCCAGGGTCCCCATGCCGGGCGCCGTTGCTTATCTTTACGGCGTTTTCTTCGCGGCGGGCCTGCTGGCATGGCTGCATTTGACCCTGCGCATATTCACGTTCGGCAGGGACCTGGCGCGGTTCGCGCGGCGCGTGATCTCCAACGAATACGAAACCGGCGTCAAGGTATCACGGTTGTTTGACGATGAGGTTTCCGTCTTATCACGGCGTATCAACAAAATGGCTGAGCAACTGGCTGCGTATGACGGACTGCAACGGGAACGGATATCGGTGGTATCCCGCGCGCTGGACGTCGTATGCCATTCGGTCAAGGATAATATCATCATATTCGATATCAAACAGAACGAATTCCGGTTCAATCCCCCTGCCCAGGAGGCATTTGCGGTAGAACAGGAGTCATTCGGGTATAATGCCGTTGCGATGCGGGCAAACAATGCAGAATTCATCGGGCTTCTGCGGGCTGCGGTCGAAAAGGGCTCTTTCGCCACGAATGCGAGCGTGGACCTGGAGCTTCCCGTCAGGCAGACCCGCCGCAAGCTTGTTGTGAATATTACGCCGGTCAAAGATAAACATGAGACAGTGGAGTTGTGCCTGATCTTTTTCAAGAGCGCCGGCGCATGAGACAAGCTATTTTCGCCGCGTTTTTCTGTCTGGCAATGCCCGCGGCTGCGTGTTGTCATCAGCCGCGTATCTCGTTCGGGCAGAGGCATCCGTTCCTTCGCCCGGTGGTTATCCGCCAGCCGGAGGTCTCCAGGGCGTATTACGGTATCCTTGAGGGCGAGCCCGATTATTACAGGATAGACAGCGGTTCACCTTACCAGCTGTACCTGAATATACTTGTTCCTGACCGCAAAGACTCTGTCCTTGACGTTAAAGTAGACGTCGTGACCGGGAATCTGACGCTTCTTTCGCTCAAAGGCGCTGGGTTCGGGTGGACGCGTTTTTTCGAGCCCTTTGCCCGTGACCGTTATCTCAAAGGCCCTGAGCTTGACTGGCGGCTCAGGCAGGGGACATATTTTATCAAAGTTTCCAACAGGGGGAACAGGGGAAGGTACGTGCTGGCTGTCGGCCGCAGAGAGTCGTTCCCCGTCCATGAGGTCGCCAGAATGGCATGGACATTGCCGGTTATTAAAAAGCACTTCTTCGGCAAACCAGGGTATTGCGCGTTTTTTTCGCCTGCGGGCTTGATCGTCCTGGGGTATATGACAGTCATCTGTGGGATTGTGTGGGGCGCTGTCATTGTGATCCGGAGGTATGCATCCAAATGAAACATTCGTTTCTTGCAATACTGATGTGCATGATGAGCGCATGCTGTTTGGCCGAGGAAACCCGGTCGCAGCCGAAATACGTTATTCTGGCCTGGAGCGGTTCAGGCATGCATTTTTACTCCGAAGATTTCCAGGATGCGGCGATCCTGCCCCCGAATAATACGCTTATGTGCCAGGTGATCAAAGTCGGGGAGCCTCCGCAAATCGTGAAAAGCGGCGTCATTGTGGAATACCGCTTCAGGGACAATACTTTTTCTGCGGGCAAGGACAGCAAGCGCGATAAGACCAATTTCTGGAAGTTCGCGCGGAAATTATTCGGCGTAGATGCTGAGGTGAATAAAGGGCTGACCGGCAAAGGCCTTTCAGGCCTTATGGACGCGGCCGGGGATTATTTTATTGCCCAGGGCATACCTATTACCGAATACCGTGACGGCTCGGTTGCAGATATAGACCGGGGCCTATGGGAACGTTATCCGTTTCAGCTGGCTGCCATCGTGGTTAAGGATGAAAAGACCGGCGTTGAACTGGCCCGAACCAGCGTCGTGGCGCCCGTATCGAGCGAGGTCAATTGCATGCAATGCCACGGGGATGCTGGGGCTGCGACGAAGAAACACGGCATAAAACCGACAGGAAAATATCAGACGAATATCCTTTCGCTGCACGATAAGCTGAACCCTGATAAGTATCCGGCGCCTTTGATGCACAGCAGGCCGGTATTATGCGCATCCTGCCATGCATCGAACGCGCTCGGCGCCATGGGCCGCCAGGGCATACCCAGCCTGTCGAACGCCATACACAGAAGGCATCAGGACCTGCCGGAGATGACCCCCGACACAAACGGCTGTTACAACTGCCATCCTGGCCCGCGGACGCAATTCCTGCGGGATACGATGTCGGTGAATTATAAACTCAATTGCACGACGTGCCATGGCACGATGTCAACGGTTGCAAGGAACCTGGAACCGTGGAAGGTGGAGCCGCGATGCGATAACGGCTCATGCCACGGCCAGGGATACGCCCTTGATAAGCCGTTATTCAACCAGTCAAAGTCTAAAACCGGGATATATTGCGCCGCCTGTCACGACAGCGCGCATGCGATCGCGCCCAGCAGGCAGGAAAGCGATCAAATCAAATTCAAGGACCTTCAGAGTAGCCCGGGCACTCTGCGCAGCTGCGCTGTCTGCCACGGCAGGGATGTGCAGAAACCCTTCAAACATTGATAAACACGAATACATGTTGACAAAACAGGTATCGGTGCTATACTTATACCATCTGCAGAGAAGAAGATTAGTAATCGTAAAACCGTAAAGGTTAGATAACTAACTTTTACGGTTTTTGTTTTTTCACAGACCACAAGGAGAACCCAGTTGAATACCGCAGGACATCCGCAGCAAGTAACGCCTCAGCCGTCTAGTTTTTACGGCCTTGGCATCGCGCCCAAGATACTTGAGATACTAGAGCGCATAAAATTCAAGGTGCCGACGCCGATTCAGCAGAAAGCCATCCCTCCGGCCATACAGGGCAAAGATGTCATCGGCATCGCGCAGACCGGCACCGGAAAGACCCATGCGTTTGCCATACCCATGGTGCAGCAACTGGCGCAGAAGCAGGGAGTCGGGCTGGTGCTTGCGCCGACACGGGAACTTGCCATCCAGATCGAAGAGGCGTTCCGCGCAATTGCCGCGCCGTTCGGCATGAAGACTGCGTGCCTTATCGGAGGGGCGCCAATGTTCGATCAGACTGTTGCCCTGCGCAGGGGCCCGCGTATCGTCATTGCTACCCCCGGGCGCCTCATAGACCATATGTCGCAATGGAATTTCATGCCCGAAGAGGTTTGCATGCTGGTCCTCGACGAAGCTGACCGGATGCTTGACATGGGGTTTGCCCCGCAGATCGACAAAATCCTGAAATTCATCCCGAAGAACAGGCAGACCATGCTTTTCTCCGCGACCATGCCGAAAGAAATCATGGAAATGGCATCGAAGAACATGAAATTGCCGGTGTGCGTTGAGATCGCCCCGCAGGGCACTGCGGCCGAGACGGTCACGCAGGAGCTGTATATCGTCAAACGGGAAGCCAAAGCCAAATTGCTCGGAAAGATACTGGCACAGTATCACGGGCCTATCCTTTTATTTACTCGGACTAAAATCGGCGCGCGCAAAGTCACCAGGGCTATACAGGCAATGGGGTATAAGGCGGCTGAGATCCATTCCAACCGGTCGCTGACGCAGCGCCGCGAGGCGCTTGAGGGATTCAAACGGGGTTTATACCGCGTGCTTGTCGCAACGGACATCGCCTCCCGGGGCATAGACGTCACGGGCATAGAGCTTGTCATTAATTATGATCTTCCGGAAGACGCGGGCAATTACGTGCATCGTATCGGCCGCACCGGCCGTGCAGGCCTGAAGGGCCGCGCCATATCCATCGCGACCCCTGACCAGAAAACCGACGTTAGGGATATTGAAAAATTGATCAGGGCATCCCTGCCTGTGATCAAGCATCCGGATTTCCCTGTCGAGCAGTTCTCCGAGCAAGCGGTACAAAATGCCGGAGGCCACCGAGTGTCACACAGGCCGGGATCGTTCCGCCATCAGGCAAGCAGAAAGCTTGCAAACAGCCATTCCCATCAGCAGGGGCGTTCAAGACCCCAGATATATAAAAAATAAGGAAGAAGTCTTTTGTCAAACCCGGTCTGCGTAAGACCGGTTTTTTTTTGAGGAACTTTTCTATTACGCATATTGTCCAAGTAATAAAGGACATTGAAAATGCTTGACATGAAAAGTATGATTTATTATACTAATTATATAAATTGTATATTTCATGTCAGGGAGGTTATTTATGGAGAAAACATCGCCTTTACTCAAAGTTTACGGAACCGTGACCGTAGGGGAACGCGGGCAGGTGGTGGTGCCGGCAAAAATACGCAAGATGTACGGTTTGAGCCCAGGGGATAAATTGATTGTGCTTGCCAGAGAAGGCGCGCCGATCGGGTTTGTGCCTGTTTCCGCATTCAATGCGTTCATAGAACAGCATGAGCAGTTTATAACTCAGATGAAAAAGAATACCGGAGCCTGATTGCAATGAAGCCTGTACGGCTGTATATTCTGGTGCTTGGCATATCCTGTATGGCGGCATGCCGGGCATACTCGCAGGAGGCCATGACGTGGGATGACTGCGTGAAGGAAGCAGCGCGGAACAATCCCGGGTTGATCTCTGCGATTGAGGCGGTGAAGGCGAGCGAGGCTGCCGGGAAGGCGACTGCGAGCGGCCAGTATCCTCAAATCGGCGGCCGCGTCAGCGGGACCTTGACGAAATCTACGGGTTCTGCGGCATCCGAGAGCTATGCCGCGTCGCTGGACGGAAGCCAGCTCGTGTATGACGGAAAAAAGACCGTCAATAACATCAAGGCAGCTCAGGAAAATATTACGGCGTCAAAGCAGAATTTCCGCTATACATCAAGCGACGTTCGCAGGTCTTTGCGCAGATCGTTCGTAAACCTTCTTAAGGCTCAGGAGTTGACCCGTATTGCAGAGGAGATATATGAGATCCGCAGGGGAAGCCTCGAACTGATCACACTGCGATACCAGTCCGGCCTGGAGCACAGGGGGGCTTTGCTGACCGCTGAATCGAACCTGGCGCAGGCGCAATACGCGGTGAACAGCGCCCGCCGGGATCTTACGGTCGCGCGCAGCGATCTGTGCAAAGAGATGGGCAGGCCCAGAAGCTCGAATATAACGGTCGCCGGAGATTTCATCGTCCGCGATATCCCTGCCGATGACCTGGATCTGGAGGCAATAGCGGCACGGAATCCGCAGGTATTGAGAGCGGTTGCTCGCAAGAACTCTGCGGAATTTGATTTGCGCAGCGCGTACGCCGATTACGCGCCGTCGGTTTCAATTGAGGCGGGCATAGGAAAGACAGGCACGACGTTCCTTCCTCAGAGCACGCAGAAGAGCGCGGGTTTAACCTTGAGCATGCCCCTGTTGGAGGGAGGACTGCGCCATGCGCAGGTCGCTCAGGCCAGAGCTTCGGTGAACCAGCTTGGGGCAGACGAAACAAGCGTGCGGAACACGGCCATCGCCGAACTGGAACAGTATCGCGCAGCTCTTTTTGAAGCGATCGACAACGCGTCCGTGCAGGAAAAAGCCCTGCGCGCCGCAGAGGAGCGCTCAAGGATAGCAGAGGCGCAATATTCGATCGGGGCCATGGCGTTCGACAGCTGGACGATAATCGAAGATAATCTTGTCAGCGCAAAAAGGTCCTATTTGAATGCGCGGGCTGCGGCATTGCTCGCCGAAGCGGATTGGGTCAAGGCGAAAGGAGAGACTCTTGAATATGGACAATAAGAAAACCATCGTTATCATAACGGCACTGGCGGTCATTGGCGCCGGAGCCATTGTGTGGAAAATTGTCCCGAAGCAGGATACGCGGGAAGTGATACGGGAAATATCCCCTCGCGTGGGTCCCATTGAGGCCATTATTTCATCCACCGGGACCGTTCTGCCCAGGAACCGGCTGGAGATCAAGCCGCCGGTATCAGGCCGCATAGAAAGCATACTGGTTAAGGAGGGCGATGCGGTCAAGAAAGGGGACACGCTCGGGTGGTTGTCCTCGACGGAACGCGCCGCGCTTCTTGACGCTGCGCAGGGGCAGGGAGAGGATAAGCTTAAATACTGGCAGGAAGTATATAAGCCGATCGCGCTTGTCGCCCCAATAGACGGGCAGGTCATCGTTGCGACGATACAGCCCGGCCAGACTGTAACGGCAGCCGACGCCGCGCTTGTTCTTTCGGATATGCTCATCGTGCGGGCGCACGTCGACGAAACGGATATCGGCAAGATCAGCGAAGGTCAGGAAGCGCGGGTCTTCCTCGATGCGTATCCTGACGAGAAGATCAAGGCAAAGGTCGATCATATCTATTACGAGTCCGAGACGATCAACAATGTCACTATATACAAGGTGGACCTCCTGCCGCAGGATATCCCTTCGTTCGTCCGTTCGGGCATGAACGCGACCGTGGATTTTGTGGCGAAGAGAAAAGAAAATGCCGTGCTTTTGAGCCGGGATGCGGTGTACAGCCAGAACAACGAACATTATGTCCTTGTCAAGAACGGCAGCGGCAGGGAACCCGTCCGGCGCGCTGTTGTGCTCGGCCTGGAACAGGACAAGAACGTCGAGATAGTTTCCGGCATCGGCCCGGAGGATATCGTGATCGTCAGGTCTAAGAAATACGAACTGCCGGCATCCGTCTCTGCCGGAAAGAACCCGTTTTTGCCGCAGAGGCCGGCCCGGGCCGCAGGCTCAGGCCAGACCGGGCAAATCCAGGGCGGTTCTTCGCGGTGAACCCGATCCGGGAAACGTTATGATAGAGATCAAAAACGTCCATAAGACATATATCATGGGAAGTTCACAGGTGAAGGCCCTTGACGGCGTATCCTTGAAGATAGATCCGGGGGAATTCATCGCGATCATGGGGCCTTCGGGTTCAGGCAAATCCACGCTTATGCACGTGCTGGGCCTCCTTGACCGGCCTGATTCCGGCGAATACCGCCTCCGGGGCAGGGAAGTCACTACGTTATCCGATGAGGAGCTTGCGGTTGTGCGCAACAGCCTTATCGGTTTTGTATTCCAGCAATTCCACCTGCTGCCGCGTATGTCCGCGCTGGAGAACGCTGAATTGCCGCTCATCTACGCAGGGAAAAGGCATTTGCGTCTGCGGGCGGAGGAAGAGCTGGCGGCGGTCGGACTCAGGGATAGGATACTCCATAAGCCTACCGAATTGTCCGGCGGCCAACAGCAGCGCGTGGCCATCGCACGCGCGCTGGTCAACGACCCTGTTATCCTTTTCGCGGACGAGCCTACCGGAAATCTCGATTCAAAAAGCAAAGATGAGATCATGGGTATCCTTAAAGGGCTCAATGCCAGAGGCAAGACCGTGGTGGTGGTTACCCATGAGCATGAGATTGCCGCGCAGGCGTGCCGCGTCATACATATGCGGGACGGCAGGATCGTTTCCGATGAGCGGACGTCCTTGGAAAAGGCCGTCGGCCGCTGCGGCCCTGGCGGCGAGCGGCATGTCAACGATGTACTTATCGAGCACCGCAGCGCTTCGGGAAAGATAAAATTCATCGATTACGTGCGCCAGGCAATGTCCGCGATGGTATCGCACAAGATGCGTTCCCTGCTCTCTATACTGGGGATCCTTATCGGCGTTGCGGCGGTTATCGCGATGCTGGCCCTGGGAAGCGGCGCAAAAGCGTCTATCGGGCAGCAATTAGCGTCTCTTGGATCTAATCTTCTGTGGGTGCATGCGTCTCACGCTCGGTCGCGGGGGGTTTCGGTCCAGGCGACGGAGACACGTTTCACTATTAAGGATGTCGATATGATCGCCGGCCTTGCGTCGGTAAAGAGGGTCTATGGATCCGTATCGAGCAGGGGCCAGGTTGTGTTCGGGAACCGGAATTCCAACACGCAGATCGAAGGGGTCGGCGTAGATTACGCCCCGATGCGCGCATCCGTCCCTGCTGTAGGCAGGTTCTTCACCGAGCAGGAGCTCCGCAACAAGGAAAAGGTTGCGGTGCTCGGAACGACCGTTGTCAATAACCTGTTCGGCAGCGCGAATCCGGTAGGGGAAAACATCAAGATAAATCTGATAAACTTTAAAATTATAGGGATACTGCCCATGAAGGGGGGCGGCGGGTTCCGTGACCAGGATGACGTCGTCATCATCCCGCTGACAACGGCCATGTACCGGGTCCTCGGTAAACAGTATATCGATTCGATCTATGCTGAGGCGGTCGATACGGGTTCCGTGCAGGCGGCGCAGGAAGAGATAACCGCTGCAATCATAAAACAGCACCGGTTGACCGGCAAGAACATCGAGGATGCATTCGACATAAGAAACATGTCGGATATCAAAAGTACGCTGGAATCCACCATGCAGACATTATCGATGCTTCTGGGCTCCATCGCCGCGATTTCGCTTCTGGTCGGTGGCATCGGCATCATGAACATCATGCTCGTCTCCGTGACCGAGCGCACGCGCGAGATCGGCCTGCGCAAGGCGATTGGCGCCAGTAACAGGGATATCATGGTGCAGTTCCTGATTGAATCGGTGCTCATGTCCTTAATCGGAGGCATAACCGGCATAGGTATTGGCGCGGGCGCATCCTGGGTTATGTATCTAATGGCCGGGTGGGCAGTCAGAGTGTCTGCCTCATCGGTTTTCCTGGCGACAACATTTTCTCTCGTCGTCGGCGTCGTTTTCGGTTTGTGGCCGGCGCAAAAAGCCTCACAGCTCAATCCAATCGAAGCCCTCAGGTATGAATGATGGGGACTGGTCTTTGAGCGTTTTTCTTCTCAAATACCTCCGACCGTAGTATAATGAGGTCAAAGGCACGTTCTATCCGGCCAGGATCACCTTCGACAAAAAAAGGGCGCCAGATGAAGATATTGCTCACCAATGACGACGGGATTTATGCCGAAGGAATCCGCGCACTCTATAATGCGCTAACGGACCTCGGTGATATTACCGTCGTCGCTCCGGACACGGAACGCAGCGCCGTCGGTCATGCGATCACGCTGTCAGATCCTCTGCGCGTAAAAAACGTGAACCGCGGAGGAAAATTTTTCGGCTACGCGGTGACCGGCACGCCTGCCGATTGCGTCAAGATCGCAATCCGGGCCATTCTAAGGGACAGGCCGGACATCGTCGTATCAGGTATCAACCTCGGGCCCAACGTCGGTTATAGTGTCCTTTATTCCGGAACGGTGTCTGGCGCCACCGAAGGCGCCATGCTCGGTATTCCGTCTATCGCCGTGTCCCTGGGGACCTTCGAGGATCCCGATTACTCGTACGCTGCCGAATTCGCGAAAAAGGCAGTGCTTCTGGTAGCCGGCAACAATGGATTGCCGAAAGGAACGCTTCTGAACGTTAATGTCCCCGCGGTCGCCCGAGAACAGATAAAGGGGGTGCGCGTGGTAAAGCAGAGCGCGCGCGCGATAGAGGAACGGTTCGATAAACGCCAGGATCCGCGCAGAAGAACCTATTACTGGCTGACCGGGGAGGTCATAGGATCAGACGGGCAGGAAGATGCGGATCTGGAGACTTTGCGCCGCAATTACGTAACCGTCACCCCGATCCATTGCGATATGACCGATTACGGTTTCTTGCAGCTCCTTAAAGAATGGAAATTCGAACTATGATGGGAAAGATCGGCTTTAGCGTCCTGATGTGTCTGGCCTTATTTCTGGGCGGCTGTACGGTTTCGCACTGGATCGGCAGCGGCCAGTTTGTAGATGAAAAGGGCATTGCGATCCATAGGGCCGAAGACATTGTCATCGCTGTCCCCAACCAGCGCCTCCCCGATTATGAGATGCTTACGTTCAACCTGAAATGGGTGGGCATTCCGGTGGGCTCTGTCACCTTGACGGTGAACGGCATACGCAACATCAACGGCAGGGACGCATACATGCTCGAGGCCCGTTTCAAATCTAACAAGTTCCTTTCCGCGATATACAATATCGATGACCGTTTTGTTTCCTATATGGATGTGGAGAAGCTATATTCGTTGCGCCAGGAGGTGTACCGCAATGAGGGTAATTACCGCAAGGAGGCGGTGACGGATTTTGACCAGATAAACCATAAGGCGTATTTCAAAAACGCGGTTGATAAATCGACGAAAGTCCTGGATATCCCTCCAGGCGTTCAGGACACGGTTAGCGCCTGTTATTATTTTCTTATGTTGCCTTTGAAGGTGGGGGACCGGATAGATTTTTACGTGTACAACAGCGAGCAGACATATCAGCTTATCGGCGTAGTAGAGGAAAAGCTTTTCATGCGAACCCCCGCGCTCGGAATCAAAGAGGCGTTCCGCATGCAGCCCTATGTGAAACAGAACGGCAAGCAGGTGGAGAAGGGCACGCTCGTGGCGTATTTCAGCTGTGATAAACGCCGCATTCCCCTGATGGGAAAGCTTAAAGGGGTGATCTTCACCGAGGCGGTATTCACGCTCGGCAAAATCATATCGTCGCAAGCTGCCGTCGGAGAGCGTTGAGGCGCACGGACCCGTATCTGTGGGTGATAATCCATGTAAATGCTAAAATTACGCAGGCTTGAGCATATACTGCAGGGCATGGGGCCTGCGCTTGTCGCATTTTCCGCAGGCGTAGATTCGTCTTTTCTTGCGGCAGCGGCTCGACAGGCGCTTGGCAAGAACGCGGCTGCGGTCACGGTCCTGTCGCCGTTTGTCCCTTCAAACCTGGCAGAAAGATCTGCGTCGCTGGCCAGGCTGATAGGTATCAATCATTTCTTGTTGCGGCAGGAGCTTCCCCTGCGCTGCTTGCAGAACAATCCTGACAGATGCTATTTGTGCAAAAAGACGATATTCTCCCGCATCGCGGCTGCTGCGAAAAAAAAAGGATTCCGTTTTGTAATAGAAGGTTCGAATGTTGACGACATGATCGACTTTCGTCCGGGCGCACGGGCTCTGCAAGAATTGGGTGTTGCCAGCCCTTTGCAAACGGCCGGATTCTCCAAGGACGACATTCGCCGCGCGTCCCGCCGCATGGGGTTGCCGACCTGGAATATGGAATCCTCGCCGTGCCTGGCAACGCGGGTGCCGTACGGACAGAAGATTTCGCGCGAGTCATTGGAGACGATAGAGCGCGCTGAAACATATCTTCGGAGCCTTGGCGCCAGGTCCGTGCGGGTGCGTTGTCACGCCCGCGCAGCGAGGATAGAGGTTGACCGGAGAGATATTCCCGTTATGGTTAAGCACAGGCAGGGCATTGTCAGAAGGCTAAAGGCGTTAGGTTTCGCGTATGTCAGCCTTGATCTGGAAGGGTATCGTTCAGGCGCGATGAATGAGGCAGCCTAATGGATAGAGAAAAAATCATAAGGCTTTTGAACAGGGTCAGACAGAAGAAAATTTCGGTTGAGGACGCGTTTTGCGCATTACGCGAATTCCCGTATGAGGATATCGGTTTTGCCAAGGTTGACCATCTCCGGGCGATGCGCACCGGCATGCCGGAGGTCGTGTTCTGCCAGGGAAAGACCATCGGTCAAATCGTTTCGATATGCAGGGCTGTGGCGAAAAAAAACAACGCGGTCCTTTTGACCAGGGCCGATGCGGCCGTCTTCAAAGCCGTAAAACGCGCGTTTCCCTCTGCCGTATATGACAAACTTGCCGGGACGATTGCCATACGCAAAAAGAAAACCGGGCTGCACGGCAAGATCTCGGTTGTCTGCGCAGGCACAGCTGACATTCCCGTTGCCCAGGAAGCGGCTGTGACCGCGCAGATATTCGGCAACCGGGTCGAGCGGCTGTATGATGTCGGCGTCGCCGGCCTGCATCGCCTGCTGGATCGTTTTGACCGGATATCGGACAGCTCATGTATAATCGTGTGCGCGGGTATGGACGGAGCACTGCCCTCTGTGATCGGCGGCCTGTCATCGTGCCCTGTTATTGCGGTGCCGACCTCGATCGGATACGGCGCGAATTTCAAAGGTATCGCGCCTCTTTTGACCATGCTCAACAGCTGCAGCCCGAACGTATCTGTCGTGAACGTCAATAACGGTTTCGGGGCAGGATATATAGCGTCGCTTATCAACCGGAAAAATGAGAGATTCTAAGGTTCAAATCATCCCTTTCGACGGCGATCAGAGGTATCTGCGGCTGCTCGGCGGCATTCCGCAAACGCGCGGCATGCGGTCGGGGTATGTTGTATTACAGCCGGGGGAATCGGTGGGCGAACACAGTACGCAGGATAAGGAAGAAGCGGTCATCGTTCTTGAAGGCAGCGTGCAGGTCGTGGCTGACGGTCAGGCCGCCGGCGTTGCCCGGAAGGGCCAGCTCGTGTATATACCGCCGAGAACCAGCCATGACTTGTCCAATGAGGGGAATGTCGCGGCAAGGTACGTGTACGTGGCCGCGCCGGTGAACGAGCATCAGTCCGGGGCAACGTAAAATTTTTTACAAATTTATTGACATCACAGAAGGTTTTAATATAATAAATTCATGCCAAGAGCATTAGTGCTTGAAAATATAGTTCAGGAGAAACCGGTCAGGCTGAACAAGACCCATAAGACACAGGCATTCGGTTTCGAACTCCTGCTTGATCTTTATAACTGCAAGAAAGGCGCTTGCGACGATCTGGCGCTGTGTTACCGGTTCCTCGATGAGTGCGTCACGTACCTCGGCATGGAGAAACAGTCCCCGCCGAGTATTTTTTTTACTGACGCGAGCCGTTTCCCCGACAAGGCGGGATTGTCCGGTTGGGTGCCGCTTGTCGAGAGCTCAATCGTTATCCATACGCTGAGCGTCAAGGATTATATCTCCATCGACGTGTATTGCTGCAGGGAGTTCGATATTGACAAGGCAAAGGATTTCGCCCGCAGGTTCTTCTCCCCGGAGCGCATGGATGCCCAGTATGTCCTGCGCGGCCTGGACTACTATAAGTAAGAAATTCCCTTTATGGAAAAAATAGATTGCAACAAGTGTCCGCAGCAAAGCACGTGCTGTCAGACAGGCGTGTGGGTGGACCTCGAAGAAGCCAAGAGAATACTTACCTCGGGGCATAAGTTCCCGGGTTCTTTTTTTGAATTCGAGAAAGACGACTCTTACCCTTCGGGATTCCGTGTCGGGACCAGCCTCGGAGACAATCCCTGTACCTTCCTGACCGAAGACGGCCTGTGTTCCATCCATAAGATCAGCTATGACCTGAAGCCGGCGTCATGCAAGGAATTCCCTCTGGAACATGGCAAACCTGCTCCATACCTTGATGAATTGTGCTATCTGATAACCAAGAAGAATCCTTTGAGGGAAGCCAAGGTTTAAGGCGAGCAACATTTCAGGAGCATGATCAAGAAAATATTCCCCTTCCTCGTATGGTCCTTTATCTACGCGTCGTGCGCATATGCCCAGATCGGGACTTCCGTCAAGGCATTCAAGGCGGGTTCGTTTGCGCGCGCCGAGGGTTTTACGCTGCAGGGCTCCTATCTGATCACCGAAGACCCCGCTTTTGAGGGTAAATACGCCTATAATTTCTTCACAGAAGATAACCGTTACAGGATTCAGCTCATTGCGGATAAGAAAGGCAATAACATCGTTTTTGAATATCTTATGTATCCGTTCGCGGAAGATCCTGATCTTGCGATGAAAGACGGCTCGATAGCGATATCCTTTGTCTCTCAGGCTTCGGCACAGGCTGTCACGCCCGATGAATTCGTATCCCTGGTGTCGGAGGCGAACAAAGGGGCGCCTAATGTCAGATATACGAAAGTCATCAGGGGCTATACCGTTAGCATGACGCGCCACCGTACAGAGATTTTGACGGGCTGGAGCATAGGGGTCCGCAGGTAGCCATACTTTTTTCGGCTCGGTTTCGCAGGTTCATAGTATGATCTTCGATTCCCTTTGCAGCTACGGGTTGATTGCCCAAAAGAGGGGGCGTTATGCCGGATCGCCTGAAGATACGAATTGCCGCAGTTGTTCTTGCCGTATGCTTCGCTTCCGCCGCATCGGCCAGGGAGGATCTTGAACTGCGCATGATCAGGATAGCCCATGGCGACGGCGCTTCCATCTGCGCTACCGCTCAGGCTGCGTTGAGCCCGGACGGCAGAATATCCTATGACGCCCGGACTTCAACTCTGGTCGTCGTGGACAGGCCGGGGTATCTTCCCCATATCGAGGAACTCGTGGCATCCCTTGACGTGAAGGTCCCGACGGTCAGGATGGCCGTCCGCCTTACCGAGGTCACGGACGATTTCCTCAGGGAGGCAGGGATCCATTCGGCGCAGATCATATTCCCCCGAGGTTCGTTTGCCGCGGTGTTGCGGTTGTTGAACGCGGGCGCCGGCGCGTTCACCAGGTCAGAGATGTCGCTATCGACAGCCAGCGGCAGCCCAGCGCAGCTTCAGGTGAGCAGGGAGGCTCTTTACGGCGTGGCAGCTGCAGAATACCAGGATGCTTCATTACCCCTCGTCGAGAGGCGCAGCGTAGGAGATTTCCTTGAGGTCCTGCCAACGGCCAATTATGACAATACCGTTACCGTCAAGATAATGCCACGGCGCTCGAGCGTGCAGGAGGGCGAGACGATATCCGAGAGCACTGTGTTGACGCAGGTGACTCTGCACGGCGGAGATACGCTTGCGATTGCCGGCATTCGCAAAGAGCAAGACCGGGATCCTTCCGCCTCCTGCCGGCGCACCACCATAATGTTTCTTACCGCCGAAATAATCTATCCATGACAACGATTGAGTGTATCCAGGGCGACATAACAAAAGTTCGCGTTGATGCAATTGTGAACGCGGCGAACAGGTCTCTGTCGGGCGGCGGCGGCGTTGACGGCGCAATTCACCGTGCCGCAGGCCCGAGGCTCCTGGATGAATGCAGGACGCTTGGAGGCTGTGAGACAGGGCAGGCAAAGATAACTGGCGGTTACGGCCTCCCTGCGAAATTCGTCATCCATACGGTCGGACCGGTATGGTATGGCGGTTCCCATGACGAAGAGAAGCTGCTGGCCGATGCGTACCGCAATTCTCTGGCGCTTGCCGTTTCACGCGGCCTGAAAAGCATCGCGTTCCCGGCCATATCGGCCGGAGCATACCGGTTTCCGTTCGAAAAGGCGGCCGGGATCGCTTTGTCAACGGTTAAAAAGTTCATCGAAAGCCATCCGGATTCTCTGGAACGCGTCGTGTTCGTCCTGTTCTCCCGAAGCGATTACGATGTTTACCTGCGCCTGCGCGGCGAATTATTCCCCGGATTATCCCCGGACCCTTCCGGCAAAGACTGATTGAAATATTCCCCGTTTGGCTGTAAAATGATACCCGATATGGCACTATCAACTGCACTTTCCGCAGCGGCTGTGCTGCTGGTCTGGATGGTAATACTTTTCGATCTGTCAGCGCGTCTGCGCAGGATCGGAGAACGGTTGTCTCTTCTGCAGCGGCAGATACCCGATTCCAGGCGTTTCGGATTATGGGCATACTGCGGCCTGAAGGGCACGCTGTCGGGGATGCCGTTTGTCATGACCGTTACTTCTGGCGGCAACAGGTCCCGGCCGAAGATCGTGATTTCCTGCAGGCAGAAAACCCCTTTCAAGCTGATAATCCTTCACAGGGAATCGCAATCCGATTTTTTTACGAGGCTGGCGCACGTTCCCGTGATGAGTGCGCTGGTCAAGACCAACGACCCTTATTTCGACGAGCGTTTTTCCATCTATTCGCATAATACGACCGATATCGCGGGTTACTTCTATAATACGGGCCGCAAAGATGCGGTGCGGGGTATTTTCGAACTGGGGTATAACCTTCTTGAGTTCAAAGGCACTGAGGTTACTGCGCAGAAATACGAATATGATACCGAGCGAGATCTTCACCCGGACGCGCTGAAGGCAGTCCTTGGGAAAGTCATCGTTCTTGCAAAGGGATTCCGGAAAGGAGGCGACCGGTGAGCGGCCCTGCCCATGCGCGATTCATGAGAATTGCGGTTAGGGAAGCGCGCAAGAACCTTGTCTTGCCTGACGGAGGTCCCTTCGGCGCGTGCATCGTCAGCAAAGGCAAGGTGATTGCCCTGGCGCGCAATACCGTATTAAAAGAGGACGCGACCTGCCATGCGGAGATCAATGCCATACGAAAGGCCTCCAGACGGCTCGGGACGTTTGATCTTTCAGGATGCCGCATCTATTCGACCACAGAGCCCTGCCCCATGTGTTTCAGCGCGATACACTGGGCACGCATAGAAGAGGTTTTCTACGGCACCACAATTTCCGATGCCCGCAGGATCGGTTTCAATGAACTGCGCATCAATGCAAGGTTCCTTAAGAAAACGGGCGGCAGCCCTGTAAGGATAACATCCGGATTGCTGCGGACGGAATGCAGGGCGTTATTAAACGACTGGCTGAGTATGCCGTCAAGGCGCGTGTATTGAAATGTCAATCCGTTACGGAGGTCGCATGAAAATAGGTCATCTGGATGTGCGGATCTTCAAGATCAAGAACCGCCGGGGATATGCCGCCGTGTGCTGTGATCATCTGACCGAAGGCAGGACACAGCAGGAGGCGTATGACCGCATGGTCAAGGCAGTGCGCCGCACGGAACGAAGGAAATAGCTATGCCACAGGACATGGAGGATGCCGATGCGGATGCTGATCGCGTGCATCGCTGTATGTTCGCTCGTAGCGGGCGTCGTATTAATAAAGGCGCCGGCCCGCGCGATCGAGCTTCAGAAGAGATTTTATCTATTGATCAACTGGCGCATTGAGCCTGTCGATTACGCCAGGGAAATTCGCAATACCCGCGCCATGGGTATTTTTCTTATCGCGGCCGTGATCGCATCTCTGTTTTACGGCGCATGGCAGAGGCTGCTGCCGTGAGCGCCGGGCCAGGATGCGCGGTTGACCCGGAATCGATACGCAGGATCGCCGGATATATGAAGCGGGCCCGCAGCGTGCTGTTCATAACCGGAGCGGGGATTTCAGCGGATTCGGGGCTTCCGACCTACCGCGGCATCGGCGGCCTTTATAACGATTCTGTGACGGATGAGGGTATCCCAATTGAGACGGCGCTCGCGGGCAAGACCCTTGCTTCCCATCCGGAGGTGACGTGGAAATATCTGGCCCGGATCGAAGAGCGCTGCCGCAATGCCCGTTACAACCGCGCGCATGAGGTGATCGCCCTGGCGCAGGAAAGATTCGAGCGCGTGTGCGTCCTGACCCAGAACATCGACGGTTTCCATCAGGCCGCAGGTTCACGCAACGTCATAGATATCCACGGGGATCTGCACGATATATTCTGCCCCGCCTGCGGCTGGAGGGTGAAGGTAAAGGATTATTCAGGGATAAGCGTGCCTCCCGCGTGCCCGCGCTGCGGCTCGATCGCAAGGCCCGATGTCGTTTTGTTCGGCGAAATGCTTCCTGCCCGTAAATACGACGACCTGGTCCGCCAGCGCCGCGAAGGGTTTGATCTGTATTTCACAATCGGCACGACGAGCGTGTTCGGGTATATCGCGGAACCCGTCATCGAAGCTAAAGCACTGGGCAGGCCGTCAGTGGAGATAAATCCCGCCCATACTGCAGTTTCGGACTATGTGGACGTGCGGCTTCGCATGGGGGCGGCAGCTGCTCTTGACGCCATATGGAGCTTATATGATGCAGAAATGCCCCGGGACTGATTCCCGGAACTTGAAAGTCGAGATTATCCGTATCAATCCAAAAGAAGGGAAACAGCCATGAGCCCGGCCGGGTATATGGCATCGGGTTGCAGGATACTCTCCGATCCCCGTATAATCATTGCCTACCTGTGTTATGTCGTCGGCGTTTCTTACGCCGCCGAATATGTATTGCCTGTACAGATCGCCGCGACTCTTTTGGTCGAGCCGCTTGTGTTCTCTTATATTGCCTCCAGGTTTTTCATAGAGGTTGTTGGCCCTTCTCGGCTGCCTGAGCACCGTTCAATGCGCTGGCGGCTTTACGGGCCTTTTATGGCGATATTCGCCATGCTGTTTGCCGGAACCGTCGCGTTCCAGGCCGCATATTTCTTTTTTTTCCGACGCGACGTCCCCGTATCGATGCCGTTGCTCGCCTGGTACGGTGTGCTTTCGACCATGGTCGTGTTCTGGATGACCGGAGTTTTGTTCTGCCGCGGCAGTGTATGGAGAGGGTTGGTTGCGGCTTTCCGGCTGGCTGGGAAATATCCGGCTGCGGCGGCAATGTTTTTTGCCGGATATTTTTTGTTCGAGGTCTTCCATGAGTCATTCGGTTTCGGCTCCCTGCGAAGCGCTAATCCCGGCGCGTTCGTTATCCTTCACTCGGCGTATGCGTTCTTTGATCTTTACGTAACCAGGGCCGCGGTAGAGATCGCGGCTTTATCCGGCTTCTTTGCCGACTCTCTTGCTGTGCTCGATGAATATGTTTCGGTGCGGCCGCAGGCAGCCGCAATTGACAACCACCGCTCGCAGATGAGAAGGGCGAATGTCTGCCTGTTTCTGGGATGCATATCGTTCATTCCCGTCATCCACCTCTTTGCCGCGGTTCTCGGATGGAAGCGCTTCAGGAACCAGGAATACGGCCGTTTTCGTTCAGTAGTCGGGGCAGCCCTGGGGGTATTCTTTACCGCAATCTATGCCTGCGCCCTTGCAGGCAATCTGCTCTTTCCTGAAACAAAGTTCAGGGCTCAGGAGCATGTGGCGAGCCTCGAGGTATTTATGCGGGATCCCGCAGTTTCAACACGCGTTAAACAGGCCATCCGACTCTTACAGTCGAAGAAAGGGGCAAATCCTGCGGTTGTGGCTGCCAGGCTCGAAGAATCCGCAGGCGATCAGAGCCAGGCACGTTATTTTGCCCTGGGCCTGGCGCACAGCCGGGCGTATCAGCCGAAAGAGGCCCTCGCCGCCTTCAAGAAATGCCTGGAACTTCCGGGCTGGAGCCCGGAGGTATTGTTCCATATCGGCAGGATTCATCTTTTCCAGACCCATGATTTTTCCGAGGCCCGCAGCAATCTCGTCAGGTTTATGGGTTTGCGTCCTGATGACAGGACAGCAGCGCTGTATATTGCCCTCATCGACAACAGGGTCTCTTGGGACAGGAATTGGGCCATCAGCCTTATGTCCGTGATCGCGCTTCTGATCGCCATTACCTGTCATGAATTCGGCCACAGTTATGCCGCGTATAAATGCGGGGATAGGACGCCGAAAGATGCTGGCCGTTTGTCCCTGAACCCGGCAGTGCATCTGGACCTTTTCGGATCCATTATCCTGCCTGCATCGCTGATCCTTACGCGCAGCGGAATCGTAGTCGGGTGGGCAAAGCCTGTTCCGGTCAACCCTGAAAATTTCAGGGACCGGAAACGCGATACGGCGCTGGTATCGGCCATGGGATGCTGCACGAACTTCGCGATTGCCTTTGCAGCAACGATCGTGCTTGCCTTTGCCGGTGCGTGCCTGACGGTTCTGGCACCTGATTTCGTATCGTTTCACTGGCTTTTTCCATCCGGATTCGTATCGGCTGCGGGCGTGCCGTTTGCGCGTTTATGGATTTACGGGGTCATATTCACCAGCCTCTTGATAATGGTTAACATAGCCATCGGGGTGTTCAATCTTATTCCGATTCCGCCGCTTGACGGGGCGTGGGTCGTAGAACAAAGGCTGCGGTCCGCCCTGAAGGGTTATTATGCCGCATATCATCAATTCGCTTTTCTGCTGATCCTGGTTTTACTCTATGCAAATGTCATCGATACCGTGATCGGGTTTATCGTGAACTCGTATTTTGCATACCTGCAGGCTGTCCTGGCGCCAGCGCTGTACCTGACATGAGTAAGAAGGAGGGGTAATGGCTATATGTTCAAGAAGGAAATTCCTTAAAATTGTTGCTGCCGGCATCGGGTCTGCGGCGGCCTTGAGATTTTTTTCCCGCGCGGGTATCGCGCAGGCAGTCAGATCGTCGAACGGTCGGAAGCGGCGCACTATAACGGCAGATCATGATCTCGTCGCGGTTAAAGGTTCCGACCCGGCTGCGATGACGCGCGCGGCTGTTAAGGCTCTGGGAGGGATGGCGAAGTTCGTCCCCCGGGGAAGCACTGTCGTCGTCAAGCCGAACATCGGCTGGGACCGAAGTCCTGAGACCGGGGCAAACACGAATCCGGATGTCGTCGCGGCCCTTGTCGAGATGTGTTATGAAGCCGGGGCAAAGAGGGTCAATGTGTTCGACAATACCTGCAACACGGCGCAGCGATGTTATGAGACAAGCGGCATCAGGCGCCTGGCGGAAAGTAAAGGCGCGCGGGTGTACCATACCGACGCCTGGAATTTCGTCAGGGCGCAGTTCCCCTATGAAAGCCCGATGGAAGGGTGGCCCGTGTTCCGTGACGCGATCGAATGCGATACGTTCATAAACGTGCCGGTCCTGAAGCATCATGGCCTGACCGGGTTGACTCTGGGCATGAAGAACCTTATGGGCGTTTGCGGCGGATCGCGCGGGCAGATCCATTTCAACATAGGCCGGAAGCTGGTCGATATGGCTGATTTCATCAAGCCGGAACTTACCGTGATAGACGGATTCAGGTATCTTGCGCGCAACGGCCCAACAGGCGGCAATTTAGCTGACGTGCTGGCCCTGGGCACCGTCATCGCTTCGCCCGATATAACGCTGGCTGATGTGTACGCTGCGCGTCTTGTCGGCAGGGATCCTAATTCCATCCCTTATATCGCCAATGCGATCGAGCGCGGCCTTGGTAGTCCGTATTACGCGGGCAAAGACGTCGTGGAACTGTCGGTATGACCCTGTAAAAATGAAAAAACTCGTTGTTGCTAAAAGGGCGTCGCAGGCTGTTTTCTTATCGATGTTCGTCTATATACTCTGGTCCACGACCTATCCGCTTACCGGGCCAGTTTCTCCGCAGCTATTGTTCAAGGCGGACCCGCTTCTTGTGCTGGCAACGGCGGTCAGCGAACGCGCGGCAGTGCCGGGTATAGCGTGGGCGCTGGCGATGTGCTTCCTGACGCTTGTAGCCGGGAGGTTTTTTTGCGGGTGGATGTGCCCGCTGGGTTCGCTCATAGATATGGCAGGGGCAGAGAAGAAGGACAGGCCGTTATCCGACAAACGGAACCGCCGTCTGCGCAGGGTAAAATACTGGCTTCTTGCCTGCATTCTTGCGGCTGCCGGAGCAGGGATCCAGCTCGCATGGCTGTTCGATCCTGTAGTAATATTCGGACGTTTCGTTTCCCTGAACCTTATACCGGCGATTACGTTCGCTTTTGACGCCGCGTTTTCTTCGTTGATCCGAGGCTTCCATCTTTACGGCCCGGTTTATGACCTGTATCGTTACCTCAAGACAACAATCCTGGGGGTCCAGGTGCGGTATGTCGCCCACGCGGCTGCCGTGTTCGCGTATATACTTTCCATCGTCATTGCCGCTGACCTGTTGAAACGGTCATGGTGCAGGATCTGCTGTCCGCTCGGAGCGCTGTACGGCCTGATCGGGCGGTTTACTTTGCTTGAGCGCTCGGTCGATAGATGCTCGCACTGCGGAAATTGCTCTTCTTCCTGCCGCATGGGCGCAATCACAAAAGACGCCGGTTATGTCAAATCCGAATGCATCCTGTGCATGGATTGCGTCTATGATTGTCCTTCGAAGGGGACACGGTTCGGGTTCCCTTTAGGTCCTGAAGCCGGGGAGATCGGCGGAAGCTCCGTAAACCGCAGGCAATTCCTGGCGCTGGGACTTTTGTCTCTGCCGTCTTTACTTGGTTTCAGGGTCGCCTATCCTGGCAGGCCCGGTTCACAAAGAAGGCGAGTGATCAGGCCGCCCGCAGCGCTTGAGGAAGAGGAATTCCTTAACCGGTGCGTGCGGTGCGGCAATTGCATGAAGGTTTGCGTCACCAACGGCCTTCAGCCCGCGTTTCTGGAATCTGGTATCGGAGGCATCTGGACTCCGCATCTGGTCCCCGAAATCGGGTATTGCGAATACCATTGCACTCTTTGCGGCAGCGTATGCCCCACAGGCGCCATCCCGCGCCTTACAGAAGAGCAGAAGCTCAAGACAAGGCTCGGGATCGCCCGGATCGACCGATCCCTGTGCCTGCCGTGGATAAAAAAACAGGAATGCCTTGTTTGCGAGGAGCATTGTCCGATTGCCAGCAAGGCGATACAATTGCGCCCGACCACGGTAAACGGCAAGGCGTTATTGCGGCCGTATATCAATGAGCGGCTGTGCATAGGCTGCGGCATATGCCAGACAAAATGCCCTGTGCGCCCTGATAGGGCAATTAAAATATATCCCGTGCGTGTGACGCGCGGCATAAAAAAAAGGCAAAAGCCATGAAGAACTGTGTTTTCTTTGCGCCGGTATCAGGCGAGGAAGCGGAGCCGGCGGTGCGCGCCAGGCTGGATGAGTTGATACGCCGTAGCGGCTGCAATTCCGTGATAAGCTCCGGAGACAGAGTCGTGCTTAAACTTCATTTCGGGGAACAGGGCAATAAGGGTTTTGTGCGGCCGTCGTATGTATCAGCGATTGCGCAGGCGGCGGCGCGCGCGGGCGGAGAACCGGTCGTTTCCGACACCAATACCCTGTACCGCGGCAGGCGTATGAATTCAACGGATCATTTGAAGCTTGCGTATGAGCATGGTTTTACGCCTGACGCGCTCAAGGCGCAGGTCGTAGTTCCCGATGACACCAGGCCGGAGAATGTCCGCGCCATAGAAGCCAACGGCGAGTACGTGAAGACCGCCAAGATTGCGGCGATATATGCCGGGGCGGACGCCTTGATCGGAATAACTCATTTCAAGGGCCATCTTATGACAGGTTTCGGCGGCGCGGTGAAGAATATCGGAATGGGATGCGCGACCCGGGAGGGCAAGCTTTTTCAGCATTCGGATCTCTCGCCGATCGTGGTTATAAAAAAGTGTACCGGCTGCAAGGCATGCGTGTCCGTGTGCCCAGCCGGGGCCATTACCATGAAGAACGGCATGGCGGCGGTGGATACGGCAAGATGCATCGGCTGCGCTAGCTGTATCCCCGCATGCAAATTCAGGGCCATCGATCTTGACTGGGAGGGAGGCGGCATGTCCATCCAGGAAAAGATGGCAGAATACGCCATGGCTGTTTTGGGCAATAAAAAAGGCAAGGCCTTTTTCTTTAATTTTCTTATAAAGATTACAAAGGAATGCGATTGCCTGGCGAAAGACGATCCCCGCATCGTGCCGGATATCGGCATCCTTGCGTCGGAGGATCCGGTTGCCGTGGACCAGGCAAGCCTGGACCTGGTAATTGCCAGAGCAGGCGAGGATATCTTAAGGAAGCTCCATCCTCATCGCGACGGCACCAGGCAGCTGGCGCACGCTGCAAAGATAGGCATGGGAAGCAGGGAATACCTGCTGGAGACGATCAACTGACAGTGAAGGAGGCAGGATGAAGAACGTATTGAGCGTCATACTCGGCGGGGGCAGGGGGACGCGCCTGTACCCTTTAACCAAATACCGCGCAAAGCCGGCTGTGCCTCTCGCCGGGAAATACAGGCTTATCGACATTCCAATAAGCAATTGCCTGAACTCCGGCCTGCAGAAGATATTCGTTTTGACCCAGTTCAATTCGGTATCCCTGAACCGGCACATTTTCCGCGCGTATAAATTCGATACATTCTCTCAGGGTTACGTCGAGATCCTCGCCGCGGAGCAGAGTATGGAGCACGGGGACTGGTTCCAGGGGTCTGCCGACGCCGTGCGGAAATGCCTGCGCCATTTCTCGGATCCGCGCATCGAATATATCCTGATCCTTTCCGGAGACCAGCTGTATAAGATGAATTTCATCTCGATGCTTAATTTTCATTTCGAGAAACGCTCGGATATCACTATCGCATGCAATCCGGTTGAGCCCGAAGAGACGCGCGATCTGGGGATCATGGGAATCGATAAGACACGCCGCATCAGGCGTTTTATCGAGAAGCCCGGCCATAAGAAAGAGATCGCCGGGATGGAGATTGAGTCCGAAGGCAGAAAAAAATACCTCGCGTCCATGGGGATCTACATCTTCAAGAAGGAGGTCCTGACAGAGTTGCTGACCTCCAGCAACAAAGCGGATTTCGGCAAAGAGGTCATCCCCGACGCGCTCGCCCAACGCCGCGCCTTTGCCTATGTGCACACAGGATACTGGAAGGACATTGGATCTATCACTTCGTTCTACGAAGAGAACATGGCCTTTACCCGGGCGAGGCCGCCCATAGACCTGTTTGATGAGAAATGGCCGTTCTTCACCAGGCCCAGGTATCTGCCTCTTTCAAAGATCAGCGATGCCGTGATCAAGGATTCGGATATCGCCGAAGGCACGGTCATCGCCTCGGCCGAGGTCCGCCGTTCGATCATCGGCCTGCGCAGCAGGATCGGCGGAGGGTCGCGTATCGAGGATTCGATCATCATGGGCAACGATTATTATGACAACAGCCGTCAGGCCCCAACTCTGGGCATAGGAAAAAACTGCCACATACGCAAGGCCATCATAGACAAGAACGTGCGCATGGGGGACAATGTGAGGATTATAAACCGCGACAGGCTCGTTGATTTCGAAAATGAGTTTTGCGTGATCCGCAACGGGATCGTCATCATCCCTAAGGCCGCGGTCATACCGTCGGGAACGGTGATCTGAAAATATGCTTGCTATGGAGCGTAAAATTTCATATAATACTGTGCCACAGACAACAAAAGGGGTTGGCGCATGCCTGGCAAGCAATTATTAACGGAATTCCTCTCGCTTGTACAGATCGACGGATTCGAGGACGTATTCATCAACGATATCGTCCACGACAAGTTTTTCGGCCTGCCTTTGGAACCCATCATCGCGGCGGAAAAACGCCTGCGCGATCCCGCCAGCCGTTCCATTGCGTATTTTTCCATGGAATACGGCCTTGCCACGAGCTTCTATAATAAATTCTCCGCGACAAAGCCCCTGCATTATAATAACAAGATACAGGAGACGGAGGTCTTTTCGAACTTCCGGCTCGCCGATTATTTCTTCACCCTTAAGACGGATTCTATCATAGACCTTCCTATATATAGCGGCGGGCTGGGTGTCCTCGCGGGGGACACGGTCAAGACCATGGCGGATTATAAGCTCCCTGTCGTGGCGATCGGCATGCTCTGGAACACCGGTTATTTCAGGCAGAAATTCTGGTTCAAATACGGCCAGATGCCCGAAGCGATGCACTGGGACCTGTATTCGTATCCCGGTCTGATCCCCCTCAAGAACAAGGTCAAGATATCTCTGAAGGACGAGGAGATATACCTTCGTTTATGGAAATATTACGTCTACAGCTACCGGCACGACGCAGTCGTGCCTTTGATCCTTCTGGATTCCAACGCCAATGAGAACATCGAGAAGAACAGGCGGCTTACCGATCAGCTTTACCGCAGCGACAACAACTGGATCAAGATCATGCAGCGGGTCATCCTGGGCATGGGCGGAGTAGCTGCCCTTAAGGAGCTGGGCTATCAGATCGACCTGTTCCATCTTAATGAAGGCCATGCGGTCTTCGCGTTCGTTGAAAAAGCCCGCGGCCTTCCTGCCGAGGGTGTCAGGGACCTTAAAAGGCATTTCGTTTACACCTGCCATACTCCCGTTGACGCGGGCCATGACCGTTTTCCGTCGGACGAATTGAACCGTATATTGAAACGGGAGGATTTCGAGATCACCGATACGTTCGGCAGGGATAAAGGCGGTGTCATCAATCTCACCCTGCTGTCCATGAACATTGCTTCGTGCATTAACGCCGTTTCGCATAATCATCAGAAGGTCATGCATATCCAGTTTCCAAAATACAAAGAACAGATCAAATACGTGACAAACGGCGTGCATTCCCATACCTGGATGTCTGACCGTTTCAAGGGAGTTTTTGAAAAATTTGCAAAAGAATTCGGGGACGTCAGGGCAAATCCTATGGCGCTCTCAAGGGCGCGGGACCTGCGAGCGAACAGGGACTTCCGTCAGGCGGTCTGGGATGCCCATCAGGCGAACAAACAGGACCTGTGCGACCTGCTGGGGAAATGGAAGCTTGACAAGGACGCCTTCACGATCTGCTGGGCCCGGCGCGTCGCCGCATATAAACGGCCGAGCCTGATCCTGCAGGATGTCAAAGCGCTTGTTGAGATCGGGAAAAAATTCGGCCAGGTCCAGATAATATTCGCCGGAAAAGCGCATCCGAACGATAACCTCGGGTTTACCTTCATCAACGAGATGCTCGACCGCGTCGACGAGCTGACCGATGTATATGATTATCTGCGGTTCATAATGCTGGAGAATTACGAGATCTCGACTGCCAAAATGCTTGTCTCGGGCGTGGACGTGTGGCTGAACAACCCTTTGCCGCCTTTCGAGGCGTCGGGCACCAGCGGCATGAAGGCGATTATGAACGCGGTGGTCCAGGTTTCGACGATCGACGGCTGGATTGCCGAGGCGACCGAAATGGATATCGGGCGGCTGTTCGGGTATGTCAACGAAGAGGGGACGATCGGCAACGAGCACGATCTGCACATGCGCGAGGATTCGGTCATGCTCTACAAGGCCCTTGAAGAGATGGTCTCATTGTATTATCAGTCCAACAGGAATGGGGTTATGGACGTATCCTCCGCCTGGATAGACCTCATGATCAACTGCCTGGCCGCGTCAGCCCGATTCAATACGTATCGCATGCTCGATCAGTATAAATCACTTGTCTGGAACATCCCATAGTATGCGGTTTCCCCCAGCCATCCTTGCCGTCCTGCCGATTATTGCGTGTTCCTGCGCGCGTGCGCCCGTAATCCCGAGCACACCGTATTCCACAGGCCCGGCTTATTCGGGGCCGTCAGCCCCGGCCATGCGCCAGGACATGTATCATGTCGTGGGCCCTTCCGAAACGCTCTGGCGCATCAGCAAAATGTACGACGTGAAGATCGAAGACATCATGCGCGCCAACGGCCTCTCTAGCAGAGAAGTCCTTGCCCGCGGACAGCGCCTTCTGATACCCCGCGCGGCTCCCTTGCGGCCGGTTATAGCACTTTATCCTTCGTCAAAATGGAAGTATATCATAATCCATCACAGCGCGACCGACGAAGGCACCGCCAATTCGCTGTTCGATCTGCACAACCGGCGCGGGTTCGACGGCCTCGGATATGATTTCATTATCGATAACGGGACCGGCGGGAAACAAGACGGCCAGATCGAGGTGTCCGGGCGCTGGGTAAAACAGATAGACGGGGCGCATTGCCGGGCCGCGGGCATGAACCATCAGGGCATAGGCATCTGTTTGGTGGGCAATTTCAGCAGGGAGCGGGTGTCCCAGAAACAAATGGATTCGCTGGTCTATCTGGTAGATCTTCTGCGCAAGTATTACAGTGTGCCCAGAAGCCGTATTCTCGGCCACGGCCAGGTGCCGGGCGCAGCGACCGAGTGCCCGGGGCTGAAGTTTCCCTGGGACGAATTCTGGTCTAAATTGAAATAACGGAGGGAGTCTTTTTATTCTTTGAACTTTGACTGAAAGTGTGATATACTTTTTTCAAAGTGCGGCTTTACGACAGGAGTGAAAGGTGGCTCCGGACAAACATACGCATACAGCCCGCAGAATGGTACCCAGGATATCCTCCTGGGTTTTTCTATTGTTGGGGGAAATATGCCCGATAAGATATTGATCGTCGATGATGATGCGGAATTCCGGTCAGAGCTGCGGTCGGCGCTTGATTGTTATCAGGTGGTAGAGGCATCCAGCGGCAAAGACGCCATGCATCTTCTGCGCAAGCCCAATGACATAGACGTGGTGCTTCTTGACGTTATGATGCCCGGTTTAAGCGGGACCGAGGTCCTACGGGAAATAAAGCGTTTGTCTCCCGACCTGTCTATCGTCATGCTGACCGGCTACAGCTCAAAGGATGTAGCCGTGGAATCTTTGAAGGGCCACGCGGACGAATATATCGAAAAACCCCCGGATATCGATAAGACCAAGGAGATCATCGATCGCCTGCTACAGAAGAAGCGGGGCGGCCCTGATGCGTGCGCTTACAGCCGCGAGGACAAGATCGAGCAGGTCAAGAGGTTCGTCGAACGCAACTACCAGAAAAAGGTGACGCTGAAGGACGCGGCGCAAGCGGTGTTTTTAAGCCCCAAATATCTCAGCAGGATTTTCAAGGAACAAACGCGTATGGGGTTCAACGACTATAAACTTCGATTCGTTTTGATCCGCGCCAAAGAATTGCTCTCCAGGACCGGATTTACCATAAACCAGATATCCGACCAGATGGGGTATCAGAACGCCGAATCGTTCATACGGATCTTCGAGAAACTTACTGGCATGACCCCTACCGGATACCGCAAGCAATGCAGGCTTCGCAGACAAAAAATCCGCAATAACTCCTCGAAACGAAAGATAAGGTGAACAGGGCTCAAAAAAAGGGGGCGGATGGGATGCGCGACCCAAAGGCAAAATGGTTCTCTGACCGCGGCAATCCGAAGCGCCGGAGTTCCGCGCGCCTTCAGGCCGAGATGATTGATGAACTCAAGGCCCTCCTTGACGTCGATCGCGATATTATCATCATCCGCGACATGGAGGGCCGTATTGTTTTCTGGAACCGCGGGGCGCAGGATGTCTTCGGCTGGGAAAAGGATTACGCTGTCGGCAGGCTCTACAGCGAGCTGGAGGGCATCAGGTATCCATGTCCGGCAGAGGAGATCATGCGCTGTCTTGACAGAGAGGGCAGATGGGAGGGAGAGATTACGTATGCCCCCGAGGGCCGCGATCCGGTGTATCTTGAAAGCAGGTTGTGCGTGCAGAAGGATGATGCGGGGGTCCCGATCGGTATCATGGAGGTCCATAACAATATTTCAGACCGCAGGAAGGCTGAAAGACTCCTGCGAGCAAGCGAAGCGCACTACCGTTTGCTAACCGATAATATATCGGATATCGTGGGTATCATCGACCGGAATATGCATTTCACCTTTGTCGGCAGCAATGCAAGCCGTCTGGTAGGTTTTACCGCGGATGAGGTGATGCGCAGGGACGTTTCGGGCATGTTGACCCCTGAATCGTTCGAGCACGCCCGTAAGATTATTGCCCATCAATTCGAGATAGACGGTAGGCCTGGCCAGGATCCTGACAGGAGTTTCCTGATCGAGGTAGAGATTCTGACAAAAAACGGTGAGGCCAGGCTTTTCGAGCTGAAGGTAAACTTCATCCGCGACGAAGCGGGTGCCCCTGCGAGCCTCCTGGGCATCGGCCGCGATATAACGGCCCACAAGGCGTTAGAAAGGAAGCTTAAGGAAAACGAGAACCTATACCACTCTTTTTTGAAAAACTTTCCGGGCATTGCGTATCGCGGCCTGATAGACGGATCTGTCCTGTTCTTTGAAGGCCGGGTTGAGGAGATTACGGGGTATCGCGGCGATGATTTTTCCGCATCCAGGGTCCGCTGGAAGGACCTTATATTCCCGGAAGACCTGCCGGGAATACGGCAGTCGTGGGACCGGATCCACGAAGAGGCAGGTTGTTCCCTTGAGCGCGAATACCGCATTATTCGCAAGGACCGCCAGGTCAGATGGGTCCGTGAGCATATCCAGAACAGATCCGATGATTCCGGCAAGCCGGCCTTTGTGGAAGGCGTTATCCAGGATATAACCGATCTTAAGAAATCATATGAAGAACAGCTGTGGCTGGCGTCTTTCCCTGAACTGGACCCCCATCCGGTCGTAGAAGCCGATATCGCCGGAAATGTGTATTATATGTCCCCTGCCGCACTTGCCCTTTTCCCTGACCTTGCGGCCAAAGGCCTCAAACACGGCTATCTGTCGGGAGCCGGATGGATTCTTGACCGGATCAAGACCGAGAAACGTGAGCCCTTCACGCGCGAGGTCGAGGTAAACGGCCTCTGGTACTTGCAGAAGATTTTTGCCGTAGAGAATGGCACGCGGTTGAGAATATACGGATCGGATATAAGCGAAAGCAAGCTGATAACCCAGCGCCTGCGCGCGGTCAATCAACAACTGATGGATATCATAGACTTCCTGCCTGACGCGACGTTCGTCGTCGACCGGCACAGGCGCATCATCGCCTGGAACAGGGCGCTGGAAGAGATGACCGGCGCGAAAAAAGAGGAGATGGTTGGCAGGGGGGACTACGCATACGCGGTCCCGTTTTACGGCAAGGCTCGGCCGATTGCGCTCGATCTGCTCTTTGAACCCGATAAAGAGACAGAATCCCTATATACGTATGTAAAAAGAAAAGATACCCGCCTTGTAGCCGAAGTTTTCTTGCCCAGGCTCAATCACGGCAAGGGTCTTTTTGTATGGGTTAATGTCGCGCCTTTCTACGACGAGAAAGGCGCGCTCATAGGCGCTATCGAATCCATCCGCGATATCACGGAGCATAAAGAGGCGGAGGCGATCCTGCGCCAGGACCGCCAGGCGTTCGAGCAGCTGGTAAAGAGCAAGACCGAGGAGCTGCTGCGTGTGCAGAAGGAACTGGCGGATTCCAGGCATCTCTCCGAGATCGGCGCGCTGGCGGCGACCATCGCGCATGAACTGCGCAATCCCCTGGCTGCGATCAGGACAGCAGCCTACAACATCCGGCGGAAATCCGCAGACAGCAGGCTTGCGAGCCATCTGGACAATATAGACAAAAAGATCATAGAAAGCGATCAGATCATTAATAATCTTCTGTCATATTCCCGCATCAAGACGCCCAGGCTCGAGGCGGTCAGGATCCGTATGATTCTGGAGGAGTGTCTGAAGGCAGCCGCTGACCGTTTTGCCAAGTATAAGGTTAAGGTACGGCTGAAATGTGCCTGCGGGAAAGATGATATGATCCTCGCCGATCCTTTACATATGAGGGAGTTGTTCAATAATATCCTCAACAACGCATATGAGGCGCTTGAAAACAAGAAAGGTATCATCACGATCACGGCCGATTATGAGCCCAGGAGCGTTTTTACGGTTTCTTTCACGGATAACGGGGCCGGCATAAGCCCCGACATCCTGGAAAAAATATCGCGGCCTTTCTTTACGACAAAATCAAAAGGCACGGGGTTGGGCCTGGCCGTATGCCATCAGCTGCTTGCTTTGCATAACGGCAGCATGCAGATCAAGAGCGCGATAGGAAAGGGAACAACCGTGACCGTTACCCTGCCCGTAGGTATCCAATGAAAAAGCCCAGGATATTGCTCGTAGATGATGATGAAGAGATCTGCGAAGAGATCGGAGGACTTCTTAAAGATTCAGGATTCAAAATCATGATCGCACATGAAGGCAGCGCCGCCGTCAGGCTGCTCGAAGGCAATAGCTTTGATCTATTGATCCTTGATCTGAAAGTGCCCGGGATGTCAGGTATCGAGATACTCCGGCATGTCAGGGGCAGGCGCCTGCCCGTCAAGGTCCTGATTGTGACCGGTAAACCGTTGAAAGACATGTATGAACAGGACGAATCTCCGCTACCCGAAGATCCAGAGCAGGATGAACTGTTCCAGTTAGCCGACGGCTTTGTCGGAAAACCGTTTGAAATTGAGGTTCTGCTTGCCCGCATCAAAACGCTCACCTTATAAAGGCAACCCGGGTAGAAAAAAGTCAGAAAAAAGGTGAAACCTGCCATAGACAACCCTCAGTATGTAATTTAATATATGTAAGTCGGAGTTATATATCTTTTTAAAATTAGAGCGAAAGGATTGCCAAATGGCCCAAAAAAGCATCCTTATAGTTGATGACGATCCGGAGTTCCTCCAGGAAATGCAGGAAACGCTGCGGCTCAGCGGGTATAAGGTGGATTCCCTGGACAGGGCAAATTCCGTTGTGGACCACGCGGCAAAAAATCCTCCAGACCTTATTCTGCTGGACTTGAAAATGTCCGGCATGACCGGGTTTGAAGTTATCAAAGGCCTGCGGGGATCTCCCCGGACCGCTCAAATACCGATCATTGCGATGTCCGGGTATTTCAGTGAGCAGAAGGATTGCACATTATTCGATTTTTTCCAGATAAAGCAATGCCTCCAGAAACCGTTTCATCCGCTTGATGTGATATCCCATATCGAAAGCACGCTTAAAGATGCCGACATCTCTATCTGAACCGCCACCCTGTGCGTATCATGCATGCGCCCCGCAGGAGAGACAGCGTATTAATGAGCTCACCAGGAGCTTTGTAAAAGGGTCCCTGAGGATCCTGATGAGGGCCCTCGGTTCCGGGGCAGGGGCACTTTTCCTTTTCGATCCTGAAGCGCGTTCGCTTGTCCTTGAATCTTTCCTCGGAAGTTTGCCGGATAGCGCTGTGAGGTATTCCTGGCCGGGTAGAAGGCCGTGTTTGTCGATCCCGCTTCTTGCCGGAGGGTATTTGTTCGGCCTGGTGAAAATCGGAACCCGGCAGGACGGCGCAAGATTCTCGGCCCAGGACCTGCGGTATGCCAGCACGCTGTGCGGATATATCTGCAGAATAGTAGAGGACCAGTTACGCTTCAGTCTCCAGCGCGGCGAGCTCGATAGAGCCCGTTGCGAAAAGATGGCGCTTGAAAAATATGCTTCGGTCGGCAGCCTCGCTGCGGGTATCGTGGGCCAGATCAACAGCCCCCTTGACGCCGCGCTTCGTTACACCGGCCTTGTGCGCCCGCATCTCGACTTTGACGGTCGCGGCTCCGAATATCTGTCCCTGGTGCGCGCCGGCCTTGAACATATTTCTGATATTACCGCATCGCTATCCGGCCTGTACGCTTTGCCTGGTGACCCTGCGGTTACCCTGGACGTCGTTGATATTCATGGCCTGATCGATGAGGCGGTTTCGGTGTTCCGCAGTCAGCGCCGGCATCAGGTGAGGATCAACGTCTGTCACGGCGGGCCGCTGCTGGTCCGCGCTGACAGGGCGCTGCGCCATGTTTTCACCAATATCATCAAAAATGCCTTTGAGGCGATGCCCGGCGGCGGCGAACTGAACATCAGCTCCGAGATCAAACAGGCAGGGCTGCAGATCGTGTTTCATGATACGGGATGCGGCATAACGAGCCATGATCAAAAGAGGCTTTTTGAGCCTTTTTTCACGACAAAACCGGAAAAAGCCGGCAACGGGATCGGCCTTTCGTTCTGCAAGGATATCATAGAGCGCTACGGCGGGCGTATCGTCGTAAAAAGTGCTCCTGGTGAGGGAAGCACGTTTACCGTTCTGTTTCCCAGGTCTGTGCTTGTACAGTAGGAAAGGGGCGTGTGAGGTGGCGAAGGGGCGTATTTTGATAGTTGACGACGATAAAGAATTCAGGGAAGAGCTTCGGGAAACGCTGGACCTGTCAGGTTATGAGGTGATCGAAGTCGAGGATGCCCGGGTGGTGCAGGATACAGCAAGCCACACGAGCCCGGATGTGATCGTCCTTGACCTGAAAATGGACGATATGAACGGTTTTGAGGTGGCCGAAGAACTTAAGCGTTTCACCTCGACCGTGAGCATCCCTGTCATCGCTATGACAGGATATTTCAGAGAGGACGAGCATGCCCCGCTCATGAACATCTGCGGAATCACCAAGTGCATCAAAAAGCCCTTCAATCCGCTTGACGTCATCGCCGCAATCGAAGCGGCGATGCACGGCGTCTAATCTGATTTCTATTGCCTAAAAAATCCCCCCGCGATATAATATTCGAATATAACCCGAGGAGGTTCCATGGACCGTGAGAAGATCATTGTGGTTCGGGCAGGCCCGTATGTATCCAAGACGATGAACGAGAGCTTGAAGGATTACGATATATATAATCTGGAGTCGCTCGATAAGGCCCAGGAACTTTACAAAAGCGGCAATTTTCATACCATCGTGACCGAATTGGACCCGAAAGAGGGCAATGCGGTCGAAATGGTCACCAAACTGCAGGCGAATGATTCCGACGTCCCGATCATCGTGGTAACCACGCACGATTCTGTCCCTGTCGCCGTAGAGGCTATGAAGGCTGGTGCGTATGACTATATCACGACGCCTTTCAATCTTGACGAGCTGAAGCTTGTGGTACAGCATGCGCTGGAGCGAAAAAAGCTGAAAGAGGAGGTTAAGGAAAAACGTCATTTCCAGGAAATGGCTATTACGGACGGCCTGACCATGATATACAACCGCGCGTATTTCGACGAATTGCTCCGCAGGGAAGAGGACCGAGCTCGCCGGTATCCGCAAAAATTCTCTCTTCTCATGATGGATCTGGACGATTTCAAGAAATACAACGATTCATACGGCCATACCGCCGGGGATTTAATCTTGAAGCATGTCGCACAGCTTTTTCAGAGGACGATCCGCACCTCGGATTTTGTGGCGCGGTACGGAGGGGAGGAATTCGTTATCATCACGCCGCATACGGATAAGATCCATGCGTCGGTCCTGGCGTCTAGGCTTCTCTCAATGGTGAACAGGTCCGTGATTCAGGTCAATGAGAAAACACAGCTGTCGGTATCCATTTCTATCGGCCTGGCCACGTTCGGGGACGACGCCACGACCAGGGACGTATTGGTCCAGAGCGCTGACAAGGCGCTGTACCAGGCCAAGCAGCTGGGGAAGAACCGGGTTTGCCTTTTTGGGACATGAATATCCGCCACCGATGACCGCCGCCAGCTTTGCGAGCATGAGCTACCGGCAGTGGGATGGGGCAGGAGAGAATGCCGTGCTTCTACTTGTCCACGGCCTCGGCGGGCATACGGGCAGGTGGGAGCCTCTGGCCGTGTTTTGTGCGCAGCGGGGCATCTCTTCCTACGCGCTTGCCCTGAGGGGTTTTGGTGACGCCCCAGGGATCCCGGGGCACATCGATTCGTTCGGCACATACCTCTCGGATATAGAAGCCCTCGCCGGCGTCATCCGTGACCGGCATCCGCATCACAAAATATACCTTCTGGGCGAAAGCCTGGGCGGCCTCATCTGCTTTCTTGCCGCCGCCCGTATTCCCGGCCTTTGTTCCGGACTGATCTGCCTGTCGCCTGCGTTCAAGAGCACGCTTAAGATCGGCTCTGCGGCGCGCGCGGGCATCCTGTTCTCCGCTTTTTTCTCGCCGGAGCGCCAGTTTACCATGCCGTTTTCTTTGACATGCTGCAGCCGTGATGAATCGCTCGTGGAACGTTTTGAAAAAGACACCCGCGAGCACCGGTTTGCTTCCGCGCGGCTGCTTTTCGAGACGAGGCTTGGCCAGGCGACTGCGCGGCGCCTGAGGGGCAAAATAACCGTGCCTGTTCTCTTTCTGGTGAGCGGCCGCGATACGATGGTCAGTACAGAGGAGAGCGTCAGGATTTTCAAAGCGTTGAACGTGAAAGACAAAACCATAAACGTTTACCCGGACATGTATCATGCGCTTTCGATCGATCTGGGCAGGGAAAAAGTTTTTGAGGATATCATCGGGTGGGTTAATGCCCATTCATTAAAGGGGGCCGAGGCATGAAATATATACTGGCGATTGACCAGGGTACGACCGGCAGCCGGGCCGTCGCATATGACGCCCGGGGCCGCTGTGTGGCCAGCTCCTACGAGGAGTTCAGGCAGTATTTCCCTGCGCCTGGCTGGGTGGAACATGATCCGCAGGAGATCTGGCGCAGCGTCAAGAATTCGGTAGTTGCTGTGCTGAAGAAAATCCCTTCGTCATCCATCGCGGCCATAGGCATAACCAATCAGCGTGAGACCACGGTAATATGGGACCGAGATACCGGCACCCCTGTATACCGCGCAATCGTATGGCAATGCCGCAGGACAGCAGGCAGGTGCAGGGCGCTGCGGGCACGCGCGGGCATGAGCGAATGGTTCCGCGCCAGGACCGGCCTTCCGATAGACGCATATTTCTCTGCCACGAAGATCGAGTGGATATTAAAGAACGTTCCTGGTGCCAGCAAGAAAGCGGCCGCGGGAAGGCTGTGCTTCGGCACGACGGACAGCTGGGTATTATGGAAGCTTACCGGCGGCAGGGTTCACGCCACAGATTACACGAATGCGTCCCGCACCATGCTTTTTAATATAGCCGGTCTGGAGTGGGACAGGGATATCCTCAAGAAATTCTCGGTACCATTAGGTATGCTGCGGTCTGTCAAACGTTCATCGGGCGTGTTCGGACACACGGCCGGTTCAGGGCCACTTCCCCCTGGCATTCCCATATCGGGTATAGCAGGCGATCAGCAGGCGGCGTTGTTCGGCCAGGCATGCTTTGAACCGGGATCCGTGAAGAACACATACGGCACCGGCGCATTTCTGCTCTTGAACACGGGGGCCAGGCGCATCATGTCGGGATACGGCCTGATAACCACGCTCGCGTGCGGCGCTGACGGCGGCCCGGTGTATGCCCTGGAAGGGCCGATATTCATCGCCGGGGCAGCGGTCCAATGGTTCCGCGACGGGCTTAAGGTCATACGCGCGGCAGCCGATTCCGAAAAGATCGCCTATTCCGTAAAAGATACGGCAGGCGTGTATTTCGTTCCGGCGCTGGTCGGCATGGGAGCGCCGTACTGGGACCCTGACTGCAGGGGTACGATAACGGGCATTACGCGGGGCACTACCGCGGCGCATATCGTGCGCGCCGGCCTTGAGGCAATGTGTTTTCAAACCCGTGACGTTCTTGATGCGATGCGCCGGGATTCAGGCCTCAAAATCGATCAATTAAAGGTCGACGGAGGCGCTGCGAAGAACGATTTCATTCTCCAGTTTCAGGCTGATATCACCGGATTGCGGGTCATCCGGCCGGTCGTGGTCGAAAGCACTTCGCTGGGCGCGGCGTATCTGGCAGGGCTCGCTGTGCGTTTCTGGAAAGGGACCGGCGAGATTTCCGCGTGCTGGCGCAGGGATAAAGTTTTCATCCCGCGCATGGCAGCCTCCAGAGCCAGGTCCTTATATTCCGGATGGCGCAAGGCAGTCAGCATGACCTTATCCGGGCAAAGAAAGGATCTCTTGTGAGATCGTGCGACGCGCTTATCATCGGCGGAGGGGTCACCGGCACCGCAATCGCCAGAGAACTTTCGCAGTATCGCCTGAAGGTAATTTTGTGCGAAAAGGAAGAAGAGCTTGCGTTCGGCGTATCAAAATCGAACAGCGGTATCATCCATCCGGGCACGCAGAACGTCCCGGGGTCTTTGAAAGGCAGGCTGTGCGTCGAAGGTAATGCCCTGACGAAAGCGATCGCGCGCGAGCTGGATGTCGATTTCAAACAGGTCGGCGAATTGATCGTGGCGTTCTCGCAGTCCGAAGTCGGGCGCCTTATCCGGATAAAAGAGGATGCGCAGCGTCTAGGCGTTAAGGGCCTCCGCATGGTCGATAATGCGTGGTTGAGGGATCACGAGCCGAATCTGAATCCCGATATACCCGCGGCGCTTTTTGCACCTAGCGCAGGCATCATCAGCCCGTACCGCTGGGTTTACGCCCTTGCCCTTAACGCACAGCAGAACGGCGTCGAGATAATGACCCGCACTCGTGTGGCTGCTATCGAACGGCTTTCAGGAGCGGGCCGCGGCGGAATGTTTTTGCGCGTCATGACCACATCGGCAGAATATGACGCGCGGTTCGTCATTAATTGCGCCGGATTGCACGCGGACGCGGTTGCGCGCATGGCGGGGATCGACGACTTTTCCATAAGGCCGCGCAAAGGCGAGGAATTCATTCTGGATAAGAAACGCGAGCATCTGACGAATCATCTGATTTTCCCGCTGCCGACCCCGGTATCGAAAGGCGTGCTCATGATAAAGACCTCTGACGGTAATCCTATGATCGGGCCGTCAGCTTTAGATACAGAGGATAAAGACGACCTTTCAACGACCGAGGGAGGCCTGCGCACGGTGCTGGCTGATGCTCGCAGGCTCGTGCCTTCGGTCAGCGAGCGGGATATTATAGCTTATTTTGCCGGGTTGAGGCCCGTGGCAGGAGATGATTTCATCATACGCCACGAGGATCGCGCTTCTGGAATGGTCACGGTCGCCGGCATACAGTCGCCGGGGCTGACGTGCGCGCCGGCCATAGCAAAGCTGGTCAGCCGGCTGCTCAAGGAGCACGGCCTGGACCTGCGCAGGAAAATATTCTTTCGACGCCATCGCCGCGCGATGAACCATCTGTTCTCGATACCGCTTTCCAGGACTGCCCGTCTTGTGCGCCTGGACCCCTCGTACGGCGATATCGTGTGCAGATGCGAGATGGTATCTGCCCGGGAGATATCGGACGCGATCGCAGAGGGCGCTACCACGATGGACGGGATCAAGTTCAGGACGCGAGCGCAGGCAGGCAGGTGCCACGGTAGCTTCTGTACGTGCCGATTGATGAAAATCCTCGCGGATGAGACCGGCAGGAAGGTCATTGAGGTTACAAAGCGCGGCG
The DNA here is from genome assembly GCA_029571225.1 of Candidatus Omnitrophota bacterium. GTDB lineage: Bacteria > Omnitrophota > Gorgyraeia > Gygaellales > Profunditerraquicolaceae > JAGOOP01. The sequence continues at coordinate 47,746 of JAKPTF010000097.1, forward strand.
AGTGTTCAGAGATCGTGTTAAAGGACAGGGGAGATGATCAATAAGGACCTGGTAATCGTCGGCGGGGGGCCTGCCGGCATGGCAGCGGCATTGAGTGCCCGCGATGCGGGCGTGCGCGATATCCTGCTTCTTGAACGCGACCAATATCTGGGCGGAATACTCAACCAGTGCATCCACACTGGATTCGGCATATATCATTTCAAGGAGCTTTTGACCGGGTGCGAATACGCCGGAAGGTTCATTTCCCTGGTTGAACGGTCGCGAGAGATAGACGTAAGCCTCAAGTCCTTCGTCGTCAGGCTGACCAATGACCGCGTTTTGACCTTTTTGAAACCCGGCAAGATGGAGACCGTTCGGGCAAAGGCCCTTATCATGGCAACGGGATGCCGCGAGCGGACGAGGGAGATGATACACATCCCGGGGACGCGTCCGGCGGGCGTCTTCTCCGCGGGGCTAGCGCAGAAGCTGATCAATATCGAGGGCCTTTTGCCCGGCAAGGAAGTTGTTATTGTCGGCTCCGGAGATATCGGGCTTATCATGGCGCGCAGGTTTACCCTCGAAGGCGCGCGCGTCAAGGCCGTTATAGAGATCCAGAAGCAGAGCCGCGGGTTGATGCGCAACGTGGTCCAGTGCGTGCATGATTTCGATATCCCGCTGTATTTCAGCCACCGCATATCCCGCATCAGCGGCCGTGACAGGGTCGAGAAGGTCGAGGCGGTCCGCGTTGACGAACAGGGAAATGACGTGGACGGTTCGCGCTTCGAAATACTCTGTGACACGATACTGGTTTCCGTGGGATTGATCCCGGAGAACGAGCTTATAGAGATGGCAGGCGCAAAGATTGACAGCGCGACCAACGCCCCTCTCTCAAAGGAGCTAAACACTACGTCGATCCCGGGCGTGTTCGCGTGCGGTAATTGTTACCGCGTGTATGATCTTGTAGATTCGGTGACCAGAGACGCGCAGGTTTGCGGCCGCATGGCTGCGGAGTTCCTGGCAGGGGCGCGATGAAGAAAGAAATGATCTGCATAGAATGCCCGAAAGGGTGCAGGATGGAAGTGTATTACGGGGACGGGAAAACCGTAGAAGTCAACGGCAACATGTGCCCGAGGGGCAGAGAATACGCCGCCTCCGAGATTGAAGATCCGAGGCGCATATTGACCTCGTCGGTCCTGTGCGAAGGGCTGGACCTGCGCATGCTGCCTGTCAGGACAGATAAGCCTATTCCTAAGCAGGCGCTTTTGCAGGCAATGGAGCGGATCAGAAAGATCAGGGTCAAGGAACCAGTGCGAGCGGGAGATGTAATCGCGCAGGACTTTTTCGGCGCGAACCTTATCGCCACACGCAGTGCTACCAGGGAGAACGTATGAATGCTCGAAGATCGGCTATTCATCTTATTTTGCTGTTTGGGCTAGTGAGCCTGTTCGGCGATATCATCTATGAGGGCGCGCGCAGCGTCAACGGCCCGTATTTGAAGACGCTCGGCGCAAATGCCGCCGTGGTCGGCTTGATCGCAGGTATCGGCGAATTTTTGGGATACGCTATTCGCCTGGCGACGGGTTATTTTGCCGACCGGACCAGAGGTTACTGGGTTTTCACGTTTCTGGGATACGGCATGCTTATCAGCGTTCCGCTGCTTGCGTTGACAGGCACATGGCAACTGGTCGCTTTATTGATCGTGTGCGAGCGCATAGGCAAAGCGGTCAGGGCTCCGGCGAAAGACACGATCGTATCGCAGGCGAGCAAACAGGTCGGGACCGGCTTCGGATTCGGATTGCAGGAGGCGATGGATCAGATTGGCGCGACCGCAGGACCGTTGATCTTTTCAATCCTCTTTTTGAGTCTGGGAAAAGGCTACAGAAACGTAGCGGATTATCAATACGGCTACAGCCTGCTCTGGCTTCCCTTCGTACTGCTCATGGTTTGCGTGGTGCTGGCGTATATCCGCGTGCCTGATCCCGCAGTCCTGGAGATTCCGGCCGCGGGCAAACAGGAGCAGGATAAGCTCTCAAAAGTATTCTGGATATATACCTTGTTCAGCTTTGTCGCGACTGCGGGATTTGCGAATTTCGTTCTTATCGCCTACCATCTCAAGGACAAGCACATTCTTTCCGATGCGCAGATACCGCTCTTTTACGCGGTCGCGATGGCCGTTGACGGCGTAGTGGCGCTCTTAATCGGAAGGATGTACGATGTTCTCAAGAAAAAGCGCCGGAACGACAGGGCCGGCCTGTCCACGCTCGTGCTGATACCGGCGTGCTCCATTCTTGTCCCGGTGTTCGGTTTCTCCTTCAATCCCGCGCTTGCCGTAGCGGGCATCCTGTTGTGGGGAGTAGTTATGGGTATTCACGAAACGATCATGAAATCAGCCATAGCGGACCTGACGCCTTTGAAGAAGAGGGGCACCGGTTACGGTATCTTCAACACGAGCTACGGCCTTGCCGTGTTCGCCGGCAGTGCATTGATGGGGATATTTTATGATATTTCCATAACGCTTGTGATCTGGTTCGCCGTTGCCGTGCAGGCCGCATCGGTGCCGCTGTTCATCGCCCTGCGGAGAAGCATACGGGAAACATAATACATGAGGAGGGTGTATGGCCCGCATTTTTGACGATATCACTCAGACGACCGGGAATACCCCGCTGGTGAAGCTGAACCGCATCACCGAGGGAGCGTACGCGTCCGTGCTGGTCAAGATGGAGTCGTTCAATCCGCTTGCAAGCGTGAAGGACCGCGTGGGCGTCGCGTTGATCGAAGACGCCCGCAGGAGAGGCGTCCTGCAGCCGGGTTCGGTCATCGTAGAGCCGACGAGCGGCAATACGGGAATCGCGCTGGCGTTTGCCGCTGCGGCAAAAGGATACCGTTTGATTTTGACCATGCCTGATACCATGTCGATCGAGCGGCGTCAGCTGCTTGCGGCATTCGGGGCTGAGATCGTCCTGACCCCTGGAAGCGAGGGCATGAACGGGGCCATCAAGAGCGCGCAGTCTCTGGCGTCATCGATTCCGAACGCGGTCATGCTGAAGCAGTTCGAGAATCCCGCAAATCCCGGGATACACAGGGACACGACGGCGCGGGAGATATGGAATGATTCGGGCGGAAGGATCGATGTTCTCGTAGCCGGAGTAGGCACAGGCGGCACGATCACCGGCACGGGCGAAGCGCTCAAGAAAAAAAAGAGGGGCTTGAAGGTCATCGCGGTCGAACCCGAAACTTGCCCTGTCCTGTCAGGGGGCAAACCAGGCCCTCATCGGATCCAGGGCATCGGCGCCGGCTTCATCCCGGCGGTTCTAAACAGAGATATCATAGACGAAGTTATCAGGGTCAAAGACAGCGACGCGGGAGAAACGAGCCGCAGGCTTGCCAGGCTCGAGGGGATTCTCGCAGGAATCTCGGGCGGAGCCGCGGTATGGGCAGGGCTTCAGGTCGCCTGCAGGCCGCAGAACAAGGGGAAAACGGTCGTCGTTATCCTTCCTGACAGCGGTGAACGGTATCTTTCGACGTGGCTTTTCAAAGATGCGCCGGACACAGGTTTGTCCGGGACCGGCCAACGGTAAGGGAGATTTTCTATGGCAGCACAGAAGATCCAGGCATACGACATTCTCTGCAGGATGAGGCAGGTCAAACCGGTCGTCCATCATATGACCAACTGGGTTACGATCTACGATTGCGCCCACATCGTCAAGGTCTTTGGTGGATCTCCCGTCATGGCTCATGCGCCGGAGGAAGCGGCGGAAATGACGCTGATCGCCGCAAGCCTGGTGCTTAACATCGGGACGCTCACGACCGGAATGGTCGAGGCCATGAAGATTTCTGCTCGGACCGCCAACGAAAAAGGGACTCCGGTGCTCCTTGACGCGTGCGGCGCAGGCGCGACATCGTTCCGCGACCGCAAGAGCTTTGAATTACTGCAGGCTGCGCATATCGATATACTCAAAGGGAACGCCTCTGAGATCGCTCGGCTTTGCGGCGAAGCTATCAGGACCAAGGGAGTCGATGCGTCAAAGGTTTTCAAGGACATGAAGATGCTTGCCGGACAGTTTGCCTGCCGCTATAAATGCGTCGTGGTGGTAACCGGGCCGGAAGATATAGTAACAGACGGTTCAAACGGGTACCTGGTGAAGAACGGCCACCCGATGATGGCGGATATCGTTGGTACCGGATGTATGGCCGCGTCCGTTATCGGCGCCTTTGCCGCAGTCGAAAAGGACCTGCTCAGGGCTGCCGCTGCCGGACTTTCGTGTTTCGGCATCGCCGCTCAGATAGCGGCTAAGTCAGCCAGGGGCCCGGGCACCTTCAAGGAAAAACTTTTCGACAGCGCATACAATCTGAATAAGAAGACGGTATGCCGTTTGCAGAGGATAGATCCTCTGAAGCTGAAAAAGGCGGGCCGGTGACGCAGAAAGACATTGTCCGATATCTGCTGGAACACGATCGCTCTGTTGTAACCAGCCTGTTTGCCCGGGCTGACAGGGTGCGTAGCAGATTTGTTGGCTCCGGTGTTCATCTGCGCGGCCTCATCGAGTTCTCTAACTACTGTTGTCAGGACTGCCTTTATTGCGGATTGCGCCGGTCTAACCGCAGGGTCAAACGGTATCGCATGTTGTATGCGCAGATATTCGACGTGTGCAGGCAGGCTAAGGCCCTGGGGATTAAAACGATTGTCCTGCAATCCGGTGAGGACCGCAGGTACAGGGTGCGCGACCTGTGCGGCCTGGTTACGGACATAAAAAAACTCGGCCTTGCCGTCACGCTTTCGATCGGCGAACTGTCTTATGCCCAATACCGTCAACTGCGCCTGGCAGGCGCTGACAGGTATCTTTTGAGATTCGAGACGTCTGACCCGAAGCTTTACGCGTCTCTGCGGCCTGGCCGGACGCTGGCACAGAGGCTTCGGTGCCTTTCGTGGCTTCATAAGCTTGGATATGAAACAGGTTCAGGCATGATGACCGGCCTGCCGGGCCAGACAGCCGGCAGTATTGCCGACGATATATGCCTGTTCGGAAAACTGGATTTAGATATGATCGGCATTGGGCCGTTTATCCCGCATCCGCACACGCCGCTTGCGAAGGCGCGGCCCGGGTCCCTGGAGCTTGTGCTTAAGGCAATAGCATTGACGCGCATCATGACGAGTGATACGAATATCCCTGCGACAACGGCTGCAGGCACCATTGACCCTCGCGGCAGGGAAAAGGCATTGCGATGCGGTGCCAATGTGCTCATGCCGAATATGACCCCGCCGCCATACCGGAGGTTGTATGAGATATATCCTGATAAGGTCTGTATCAACGAAGGCGAATTCTCGCGCGGCGCGTATCTTGCCCGTATGATTCGCAGGATCGGCCGCACGATATCATCAGACTACGGATATCGCAAAGGAGACAGATGAAGCATAAGGTCCTGGTTGCCATGTCAGGCGGCCTCGATTCTTCGGTTGCGGCGTATCTCCTGGCCAGCAAAGGGTATGACGTTTCAGGGGTCACGATGTGCCTGGGGTTCGGTCGGCGCGGCTCGCAAAAAGAACGCCGGGCAGGCTCGGTCGACATCGAGGATGCCCGCAGGGTTTGCCGCATGCTCGGCATCAAACATCATATCGTGGACCTGGGCGATATGTTCGAACGCAGGGTTATCAATTACTTTGCCGCCGAATATGCAGCTGGCAGGACGCCGAATCCATGCGTCCAGTGCAACCGGCATCTCAAGTTTGGTGCGCTCGTAAAGCTATCGGTCAGAATGGGGTTTGACTTTCTTGCAACGGGACATTATGCGGCCATCGGGTCATATAAAGGGCAAATAGTGATCAGGAAGCCCCGTGATTTGCGAAAGGACCAGACATATTTTCTTTACGGCATACCCCAGGACGCATTGCCCAGGATCATGTTCCCTCTGGGATGCCTGACCAGGGACCAGGCGGGAAGGATCGCTTCTGCAGCCGGCCTTTCCGTAGCTGAAAAACCTCAGAGCCAGGATATCTGTTTTGTCCCGGACGGGGATTACGCGAGTTTTCTTTTGCTGCGGGGGCATGATGCCTCTCCCGGCGATATCGTGGATGAGGACGGCCGCGTGATCGGCCGGCATCCGGGCACCATTCATTATACAATCGGGCAGCGTTCCGGACTGGGCATAAGCTCTGCTTATCCTCTTTATGTTCGCGCGATCGACGCGGCTCATAACAGGCTCGTCGTGTGCGCCAGGCAGGGGCTGCGCGCGGACGGGCTGGTAGCCTGTAAAGTGAATTTACACGTCAAAGATTTTCCGCGCCGCGCCATGGTCAAGATCCGCTACGGACATGCCGCGGTGGCCGCGCAGGTTACGCTGCGCAAGGGAAGATTGCGCGTCATGTTCGCTTCGCCCCAGGAATCCGTGACGCCGGGACAGTCGGCCGTTTTGTACGACCGCGATGCGCTTTTAGGGGGCGGGCTCATAGAACGCGTGATACGGAGGGGACATGGGAGATGATGCCAGGATCTGCTCGCGATGCGTGCTGCCGCATTCGCCGCCGCATATCGTTCTGGACGATTCCGGCGTGTGCAGTATCTGCCGTGAACATGAAAAAAAATCCGGTGCAAAACAAACGCCGTTGCTTGAGACCGATTTTATTAATATATTAAACCGCCATAAGGGCAGAGGTTCATACGACTGTCTTGTCATGTGTTCGGGCGGCAAGGACTCAACGGCGGCGCTGTATTATATGAAAAGAAGGTACCGGCGCCGGGTCCTTGCCTTTACCTTCGACCACGGCTTCGAGACCGAAGAGGCGGTGTCGAACGTCCGCAACGCGGTCGAGATACTCGGCGTGGACCATCTTTATTTCAGGTCGGACCATATGAAAGAGATGTTCGCTGACATCGTAAGGTCAGGCTCGAATGCGGTGCTGTGCCATGTATGCTCGATCTGGTATATGCAGGTCACCTTCGATATCGCCCGGCGGTACGATATTCCGGTCATCATCGCGGGGTGGACCAGGGGCCAGGCCGCCAGCCGCGACGCATCAGCCGGGTACTCCTATAACGGCCGCCAGCCTGAGTTCGCGGCCATGGCCGCGGCGACGCGGGCGTTCCTCGACGATTACGCACGGAGAAATTCCCGGTATCGGGATTTTCCGCGCAGCATGGACGAGGCCGTGGCGCGCGCTTCGAAAAGACACCGGTGCCTGGTTCTGTCCCCGCACTGGTTCCTGCCCGTGGACAGCGATTCGTATACGGCGCTCCTGGAAAAGGAGCTGCGATGGAAAATGCCTTCAGAAAGTTATCCGGCGCGTTCGACCAACTGCATGCTGAATTTTCTGTCGGTCCATAATTCGATGAAACATTTCGGTTATACCCATTACCATGTGGAGATGAGCAAGATGATCAGGGAAGGGGTTCTTTCCCGGGAAGAGGCGCTTGACCTGTTGAAGGTCGGATTTGAAGAAAAGGTCCTGGACAGCGTGAGGCAGCGGCTTGGTTGCGGCCTCAGCGCGACGTGACCCGGCGGATAAAAAAGGAGGAGTCATGATAGGATGGATTATTCTGGCGTTACTTGTCGCTGCGGGGCTGTGGCTCGCGGGCGCGTACAACCACCTGGTCGCGCTCAAGAACGAGGTCCTGAACGGCTGGAAGCAGATCGACGTGCAATTGAAGCGCCGCTATGACCTGATCCCGAACCTGGTCGAGACGGTCAAAGGCATTATGAAATTCGAACAGGACACCTTTACCAGGGTAATCGAGGCCCGTAACAAGGCGGTATCCGTGCAGGGTATCGCGGACAAGGCGGTCCAGGAGAATATACTCTCAGGCGCCCTTCGCCAGCTTTTCGCGCTTGTCGAGAACTATCCGCAGCTGAAATCCAACGAGAACGTGGCCAGGCTTCAGGAGGAGCTCGTATCTACGGAGAACCGCATAGGTTTCGCTCGGCAGTTCTATAACGACATCGCCACAAAATTCAACATCGCGATCCAGAGTTTCCCGTCGAACCTGATAGCCGGCATGTTCAATTTCAAGACTGCCGAACTATTCGAAGTCTCCGACGAGGCGCAGAAACAGGCGCCGAAGGTGGACCTGAACCTGAAATGAACATATACGAGCAGATCGCGCATAACAGGCGCATGACGTGGCTGGTAGTTTCCCTGTTCGTGATCTTTTTTTTGTTCATCGGAGCGATGTTCGATATGCTTTATACCGGCATTCCGTTCTTCTCAGTGATCGCGCTTTTGACCGCGGGCTTCTCGAGCTTTATGTCCTACCGCTACGGCGATAAAATGGTCCTGGCGTCGTGCGGGGCGCATCCGCTCGACCTTGATGACCCTGCCCAGCGCCAATGGCAGAATGTGGTCGAAGAGATGTCAATCGCCGCGGGGCTGCCCGTGCCAGCGACCTTCATCATAGACGAGGAAGACCCCAATGCCTTTGCGACCGGACGGGGTCCTGGGCATTCTTCGATCGCGGTGACGCGAGGCCTGCTCGCCCGCCTTAACCGCGAAGAACAGCAGGCCGTCGCAGGGCATGAGATGTCCCATATCATGAACTACGATATCAGGCTGATGCTCATCATATCATCCCTGGTCGGCGCAGTCGCCCTGATCTCGGACTGGGCGAACCGGTCGCTCTTCAGATCCCGCAGAAGGTCGTCGTCGGGCTCAGATTCCTCATACAGCATCATTATTCTGGCAATATGGCTGATCACCGCGGTTCTTGCGCCGTTTGTCTCCAGGGTCCTGGCGATGCTTGTGTCACGCGCGCGCGAATATCTCGCGGACGCCTCGGGCGCCCGGATCACCAGGAATCCGCTCGCACTGGCGAGCGCTCTGGAGAAGATCGAAATGGCCGTCAAACCCACTACAAGCGGGAACCACGGCCACGCGCATTTATGGATTGTTGATCCAAGAGGCAGCAACATGGGCATGCGCCAGGGCAGGGTTGCCGACCTGTTCGCGACTCATCCTCCCATTGAGTTGCGCATCGCCGCGTTGAAGAAGATGGCGTATGAACCGTCAGGTTAATCTCCTTGATAGCAGATGTGTTTTGCGGTAAAATACGGCTGATGACACAAATAATATCCCCTTTGCAAGGAGGTCTTCGATGGCTGGCAGGAAAATTCTGGTGGTGGATGATGAAGTCGACGTCCGCGACATCCTGAGCAAAAAACTGACCGAGAGCGGCTATGACGTCAAAGTCCTGTCCGCGGGCAAGGATGTCCTCCAACATTGCAGGGTGAGCCCCCCGGATCTTCTCCTTCTGGATATCGTACTCAACGACACGGACGGATATTCTGTCGCCGAAGAACTGCGCAGGGATAAATCAATACCCAAAGTCCCCATTATCTTCATGACAGGCCAGGACCTCGATGTCCCCGAAATGGCAAGGAACAGCGCGCGCTTCGGCGTGTGCGATTTTATCACCAAGCCGTGCGCCTTCGCTGACGTGCTGGAGAAGATCCGTCTCTTCATATGAGCAAAAAAGACAAGAAGATCGTCCTTATCGCACAGTGCCTGGTCAATCCGTACTGCCGCGTTCATATCCTCGGCCAGAATTTCCCTTTATCGAAAAAGCTCATGGATTATCTGCTCGACCATAAGGTCGGCGTCATCCAGTATTCCTGCCCGGAAACGACCGCGATGGGGCTCATGCGCAATCCGCAGGGCAGGCAGCAGTATGACAATATATTCTTTCGCAGCCATTGCAAGGAATTGCTTAAAACCCCGATGCTCATGGTACGCGAGTTCATCAAGAACGGATACCGGCTATGCTGTTTTATCGGCCTGGAAAACAGTCCTACCTGCGGCATCCACTGGGGCAGGCATAAGGTCAACAGGTATCAGACAGAGTCGCCGAATCCGGTCGAGAATCCCGGGCCGGATGATCCTGTGCTCATGGGCATCATGGCCGAGATCATAAAGGAGGAACTCGGGGCGGACGCAGGAAAAGTGCCTTTTCTTGAATTCCCCGCGCTTGAACCTGACACGTCCGAGCGCGTCGAGCGGTTCTGGCAGGAATTGGCAAAACTGGTCCAGCCTCCGTTGCCAGCGGCTGATTCGTCTGCGACCGGAAGCATGCCCTCATGAAACGCGTTACATCATGCATGATCCTGTGCGCGGCGCTTCTGTGCAACTGCCGGTGTCTTGCGCTTGATTGGAAGGCATTGCATGAGCAGGCTGACCGCACTGACCTGCGCACTGCGTTGATGCGCGTTGACAAAGACCCACGTTCCGTCCCTGACCTGTACCTGCTTGGATTGGTGTATCTTGAAACGTATCAGCCCGACAAGGCGGGGGAGGTTTTCGGCCGGCTTCTGTCAGTGGACCCACAGTCCGTAGAAGGTATCTGGGGCAAGGCTGAAGTCATGCGCAGGGATCACCGGTATGACCAGGCTGAAGACCTGCTGGTAGGGATTATCGAGATAGACCCGGATTTCTGTCCCGCATACCTGTCTCTTGCTTATATTCGGTTTGCCCAGGCACGGTTCGAGGATTCAGCCAACTATGCACTGACGGTCGTGCGCAAAAATTCCCGTGACGTCGATACGAGCACGTATGCGCGGGCGCACCTGATTTATGCCGGCGCCAAAGGGATGATCTCTTACTTCGGCGGCCCCATGTCGCATTTTATCAACGGCATAATCGTTATGCCGACTCTTAGGGAGGCGCAGGAGATGAAACCTGATAGCCCGGAGGTCCTGTTTGGTTTCGGCTGCTATTATCTGCTTGCCCCGCGGGGCATGGGCAAGAACATCCGCCTGGCCCAATATTATCTCGAGCGGCTCGTGGAAGACGAGCCGTTGTTTCCTGACGGATTTGCGCGGCTGGCCCAGGTGTATAAGATCCAGGGCGATCAGAAGCGGTATGAGCAGATGCTCAATACCGCGCTTGAGCTTGACCCCCGTTGCGAACTGGCCCTTGATATAAAAAACGGTTGGTGCAGATTCATTTGTCCCGAGAAGAAAATGCGTTGAAAGGAGCGTATGAAAAGGTTATGTATATGGGGATATGCGCTTATATTCATGTTATTTCAGGCGGCGACGGCATGGGCGACGAATCCCGGCAATAAACTGGTTCGGGGTATTATCAATATACCCACGAGCCTCATAGAGATCCCTCACGCGTATTCCCGTTCGAAAGAAGTCCTGTCCGATTTCAGCAGGAAGCATCCTGAGGAGTTCCTGACGCCGACGGTCAATACCCCGTATCAGTATTTGGTCAGGGCTCCGCTTACGGGCATCACGAAAATGGTGTGCCGGCTGCTTGCAGGCTGTTACGATATCGTGACATTCCCGTTTTCGATGCCTAGGTATTATGCGCCCCTTTATGAGCCGGAGTTCGTGTTTGACACCATGCCCTACGCGTTCAAGATCTACGAGCAGGGCCTTGTATACATGAACCGCGGCCGGTACCGCGCCGCCGCAGCCCGGTTCAGTGAGGCCATCAAGGTCGATCCTGCCAACGGCCAGGCTTTCTATCAGCGAGGCAGGGCCTATGGCCTTATTGACAGGTACCGCGAATCGGTGGATGACCTGAACACGGCGGATTCTCTCGGGTATCATCCGGAACTCGAGCATATCGCGTCCCCGGACGACGATTGAATTGTCTTCGATGAGTATTAGATATGTCTGAACATATTTGCCCCCATTGCAAAAAGCCCATATACGACGATGAGGCGCTTCTGTGCCTGTACTGCGGAGAGAGCCTCGGGCGCCCCAAATATTTCCTGAAACCCAGGATCGTATTCATTTTTATCGTGATCGTTTTGCTTTTGAGCTTTCTTGCCCTGGCAATCAGGACGTTCTAAAGGAGGATGTTATGGCCGCAAAGCCTTTATCGGCAGACGAACTTCGAAGGATGGACGCGTACTGGCGGGCCGCGAATTATCTTTCAGTGGGCCAGATTTACCTGCTCGACAACCCTCTGTTAAAGGAGCCGCTTTCGCTCAAGCATATCAAACCGCGCCTCCTCGGCCACTGGGGCACGACCCCGGGACTGAATTTCATTTACGTGCACATGAACCGCGCAATCAGAAAATTCGACCTCAACGCTATTTATATCACAGGGCCGGGCCACGGCGGGCCGGCTCTTGTGGCCAATACGTACCTGGAAGGCACCTACAGCGAATATTACCCGGATGTTTCGCAGGACGAAGAGGGCATGCGCAAATTATTCAAGCAATTCTCGTTTCCGGGCGGCGTGCCGAGCCATGTTGGCGCAGAAACCCCGGGGTCCATCCATGAAGGGGGTGAACTGGGATATTCGGTCGCGCACGCGTTCGGCGCGGCATTCGACAACCCGGACCTGTTCGTCGTTTGTGTAGTAGGGGACGGAGAGGCTGAAACCGGGCCGCTTGCCACAGCGTGGCATTCGAATAAATTCCTGAATCCTGCCAGGGACGGCGCAGTCCTGCCCATCCTGCATCTGAACGGCTACAAGATCGCCAATCCGACTGTGCTGGCGCGCATAGACAAGGCCGAGCTCAAGAGCCTGTTAGCAGGGTACGGGTATGAACCGTATTTTGTCGAAGGTTCCGATCCTAAGGCCATGCATCAGCTTATGGCAAAAACGATGGATTCTGTCATTTCGCGCATAAAGGGCATACAGAAACGTGCACGAACCGCGCGATCAAAACGTGTAGCTCGTCCGGTATGGCCGATGATCGTCCTGAATACTCCCAAGGGCTGGACCGGGCCGAAAAGCATCGACGGCCTCAAGACAGAGGGATACTGGAGGTCGCATCAGGTCCCGTTTTCAGAAATGGCAGAGAAGCCGGGGCATATCGCAGCGCTTGAGCGCTGGATGAAGAGTTACCGTCCGGAGGAATTGTTCGACAAAAAAGGCAGGTTATTGCCTGAACTGGCTTCGCTTGCGCCCAGGGGTAGGCGACGCATGGGCGACAATCCCAACGCCAACGGAGGAGAACTTTTGCGCGATTTGAAAATGCCGGATTTCCGCAAATACGCCGTGCGAGTCGATGCGCCTGGCGTAGCTGAGTCGGAACCGACGCGCGTCATGGGGTATTTCCTTCGCGATATCATGAAGGCCAATTTGAAGTCCCGGAATTTCCGGGTTTTCGGCCCGGACGAGACGACGTCGAACCGCCTGGGTGCTATACTCGAAGCCACGGACCGGACATGGCTGGCAAAAATCCTTCCCGAAGACGACCGTCTTGCACCTGACGGCCGGGTCATGGAGATATTGAGCGAACACACCTGCCAGGGATGGCTGGAGGGGTATCTTCTGACAGGCAGGCACGGGCTGTTCTCCTGCTACGAGGCGTTCATCCATATCGTCGATTCCATGTTCAACCAGCACGCGAAATGGCTAAAGATTTCGCGCAACATACCCTGGCGCAGGCCCATCGCGTCGCTCAACTATCTTTTGACCTCGCATGTCTGGCGGCAGGACCATAACGGTTCCTCCCACCAGGACCCGGGCTTTATCGACCACGTCGTAAACAAGAAGGCCCAGATCATCAGGGTATATCTTCCGCCTGATACGAATACGCTGTTATCGGTCACGGACCATTGCCTGCGGTCCAGGCACTATGTGAACGTGATTATTGCCGGAAAACACTCCGGCTTGCAATACCTCGATATCGATGCCGCGGTCCGGCATTGCACCAAAGGCATCGGGATATGGGACTGGGCATCTAACGACCGCACCGGCAGCCCGGATGTTGTCATGGCCTGCGCAGGCGACGTCCCGACTTTGGAAACTCTTGCCGCGGTGGATATACTGCGGCAGCGATTTCCAGAACTGAAGGTGCGCGTTGTGAACGTCGTAGATCTTATGACACTCCAGCCGCAGAGCGAGCATCCGCACGGCCTGTCCGACAGGGATTTCGACAGCCTCTTCACCACTGATAAGCCGATCATCTTTGCGTTCCACGGATACCCCTGGCTAATCCACCGGCTCATATACCGCCGGACCAATCACCGGAACCTTCACGTGCGAGGCTACAAAGAGGAAGGCACGACTACTACCCCGTTCGACATGGCGGTCATGAACGAGATCGATCGTTTCAATCTCGTTGACGACGTTATCGACCGCGTTGAAAAACTCCATGCCACAGCGGGCCGAGTCAAGGAATGGCTTCACGACAAGCTGGTAGAGCATAAACAGTATATCTCGGTCCACGGCGAAGACATGCCCGAGATCCGGAACTGGAAATGGCCTTATGGCGTGAACTGACGGCATGAAAAGATATACGTCCAGTGAAACCCGGCATTCATAAGGCTATCCCAGATAACGGCCGTTTCAGCCTGCAGCACGCTTCCTCAATCCCATTTCATTTTCTTTCCGGGCGTGGTATAATAACATCGCATTACTAATGCGGAGGTTATGCATGAAAGTTCTGGCTTTCAACGGGAGCGGCCGCAAAGACGGCAATACGGCCATACTGATAAGGCGCGTTTTTGCGGAACTGGAAAAAGAAGGTATATCGACTGAGTTGATCCAGCTTGCCGGGCTGAACATCCAGGGCTGTGCGGCCTGTTATCGATGCGTTGCAGCCAAAAACAGGCAATGCGCGGTTAGAGATGACGCTGTCAACGGATTTATTGCCAGGATGGCCGAAGCCGACGGCATCATCCTTGGTTCACCGACTTATTTCGCCGACTGTACGGCCTCGATGAAGGCGCTTATCGACCGCGCCGGATTCGTATCACGGGCAAACGGCCAGATGTTCAGGCGAAAGGTCGGAGCCGCGGTTGTGTCAGTCAGGCGCGCCGGCGCGATCCACGCCTTCGACACGATCAACCATTTCTTCACGATCAACGAGATGATTGTCGTAGGCTCGTCATACTGGAACGTAGGCATCGGCCGAAATGCCGGGGATGTAGAAAAAGACGATGAGGGCGTGATGACTATGGCGCGGCTGGGGGAAAACATGGCATGGCTTTTGAAAAGGGTGGCGGGATGAGATGCGGCCGGTTTCTGTCAGCGCTGCTTGTTGTCGGCATTGCCGCTGCGGCCTTTTTTTTTCTGGCATACCGCTTTTTTTCCCAGGACAGGATGCTGCGCGCGGTCATCGATCGTTTATCAGCGGATACGCGGATTGCCGATATCGTGGTAACGTCAGTCCGGACCGATGCGGCGACCAATAAGACCTGGACGACCATCAAATTTCTGGAATATGACACGCGGCTCAAGCCTCTTGCCGCAAAGTATTTCACGTTCTCGGGCAATATCATTCAGTTCCAGTCGCTGGTTATCAGGTTTGACGACGCATACGTCAAGGCGGGCCATCCGTTAAAGGGCAAAAGCGCGTATATTTTTCTCAAGGCGTTTGTCCTTGACGGCTCGAAAACGGAATCTTTTGATATCAACAATAAGCACGAAGTGCCGACCGGCTATGAGGTGGAAGGTGTATCTAAAGAGTTCCAGCGAAGGCTCTGGCGGCAGTTCTGGGATTATGCCCTTGACCCCGCCACGGCCGGCCGCATGGGCATCAAGAACGCGCAACTCGAGGCGCCCGGCACGAAGTTCATCCCCGGCAAGCTGTATTCTTTGAAGATCGAGCACGACGGCGGCATGCGCATAGATGTTCAGGACCTGCCGCTTATCCTCAAAGGGGAAAGGGCGGTATTTTGACACCACGGATAAAGGAGCGTTATATGAGAGGTATATTCCAGTATGCGGCAAGCGCGGTTTTATTCGCGTTCGCGGCAGGATGCGCGTCAATGTCACAGCCGACCGCCAGGGTTGATATTGACGCGGGAACTACGCCGCTTCCGCCGTATTCGGGGCCCAAGGCCCGCATCGCCATTGCTGAATTCGAGATCAAAGCGGCGAAGGCTCATCGGTCCATCGGCACCGGGCTGCGGGAGATGCTGATCACCTCTCTGGTGAACAGCAATCGTTTTAGCGTGATGGAGCGCCAGGCATTGCAGGCGGCAATGCAGGAACAGGAGCTTGCTGCGTCGGGCGCGGCATCGCCGGGCGGGGTGAAGCGCGGAGCCATAAAGACGGCTGATCTAATTGTGACGGCGGCGGTGACGGAGTTTGAACCGAGATCCGTGGGTGGCGGCAGCGCGGTCGGCGCAGGCGGCAGTATCGGTTCGGTCATCCTCGGCGGTATTATCGCCGGTTCCATGAACAAGGCGCATATGGCCCTTGATATTCGCGTAATCGACGCGTCGACTTCCGAGATACTTTCAGCCACGCGCGTCCAGGGCAAGGCTTCGGATTTTGCCGGCGGCTTCGGCGTAGCGATATTCGGCGAAGGCGCGCTAGGTACGGGTTTGAGCGGCTACGCGAAGACGCCTATGGAGAAGGCCATACGCGTGTGCATCATTGAGGCGGTAAAATACATCGCGCAGACGGTGCCGGCGAATTATTTTAAATATTAAGGGAGGGGGGCATGAAGGTCCTTCGAGTCATCGGGATCTCTTTATTCGCGCTGGTCATTGTTTTGACCGCGGCGGTCGTCATTATAATCAAGACGTTCGATGTCAACAGATACAAGCCGCAGATCACCGCCCAGGCAAAAGCTGCGTTGGGCCGCGATTTCGACTTTGACCGGGCTAGGCTCGATATCTCCTTTACCCGGGGTATAAGCGTGAAGGTTTCGAACCTGGTGATTGGCGACGACCGTGGTTTCCAGGAGGGGGATTTCCTGAGGGTCAAGGAGATCTCCGTCAGTATGGACGTGCTGGGGTATCTGCTGCGGAAAAAGATCAACGTCCACGGGATCGTAATCGATACGCCCCGCGCCACTATTATCCGGAGGAAAGACGGGCTGATAAATGCCGCAGCGATCGGAAAGAAAGAGAACGCAAACGCAAATGCGGCAAGCCCCGGCGTTCCTTCTGTTCAGGGACAGCAGTCGGCTTTGGCTTTGCCTGCCGTGTTAGTCTCGTCGTTTACGCTCCAGAACGGCGCGGTGACGTATATCGACCGCAGTTTCGAGCCTCCGGTATCTCTCGATGTCACGGACATTTCCGTTTCAGTAAGCGGAATATCGTTGAGCGAACCATTCCCTTTTAAAATCGAAGCAGCCGTGCTGGCGCCGAAGAAGAATATCAACATTGAAGGCAATGTGTGCTTTGATCCGGCGACAAACGAAATCACGATCCTGGGGCTGACCGCCTCTACCGGGCTCGCCGATTTAATACTGTCAAAGCTTCCCGTCGCGTTTCCCATGATCAAGGATGCCCCCCTGCCTGAAAATGTCAAAGGACTCATCAATGTAAAGTTGGATAATTTGAAAGCAGGCCCTAAGGGACTGGGCGCGTTGAACGCGGTCGTGACCCTGTCGGACGCCTCTCTCAAACTCAAGGAGATGGCGTCTCCGCTAGAGGCAGTTTCAGCCGACGTCCGGCTGACGCAGGCAGATGCCGTCTTTAATAAGCTTTCTCTGTCCGTCAAAGGGGGGCGGATCGAATGTTCGGGAACGCTCAAGGATTATGCCGGGGCACAGGGATACAACGTTTCAGCCGATATCAAGGATATGGCTATCCAGGACCTGATTGCGCAGGATAAAGCCCCGTTCAGGGCAGAAGGCCTCGTGTCCGGTTTGATAAAGGCCGGCGGCACGGGTTTTTCCCCTGACGCTGTAAGATCGAACCTCTCTGCAACAGCCGATATCCTGCTTGCAAAAGCCAGGCTTTCGGATCTCAATGTCCTGCGCGCGGTCCTCGACCGGATCACCGTTATTCCAGGCCTGTCAGCCGCGCTGGAAGCTGGCCTTCCCCGGGAACTGAAGAAAAAACTTACGCAGAAAGATACTGAGTTTTCTGATATGAGGCTGCCTGTGGCAATCGAGAACGGCCGTCTGCGCATAAAGGATGCCTCCATCGGTACTGAAGATTTCTTCTTCATCGGCCTGGCTGAAGCGGGTTTTGACGGATCGTATGTTCTTGAGGGAGCGTTTGTGATAACCCGGGGTTTTTCCGAGGCTATGGTTGCGGCAGTGCCGCAGCTGCAATACCTTTTCGATGAGAAAAAACAGATCTATATCCCTTTGAGGGTTTCGGGAGCGTCATCGCAGGTTAAATTCAACGTGGATCTTGATTATATCGGCAAGAGGCTCCTTGAAAATCAGGCAAAGCAGCAGGTCTTCAAGGCAATCGACAAGGCGCTGGGAGGATCTCCTGCGTCGAGCGGGTCTGACGCGGGCGCACAGGGCCAGGAGGCCGGCAGCGCAACAGCCGTAAAAGACGCAGTCGGTTCTATCATAGGTAATATATTTAAGAAATAGCCCTATTGAAAGGGAGGTAAGGTGTCGGAAGACCGGATATCCGTTGTTCAGCGCTGCTTAATCGGAGCGTTCGTCGTCTTATGCGTCGTCTTGTGCGACTCCGCGGGAGCGCAGGACCGGCCTAAAGAAAAGATAGTTTTTAGCATCTCCACGGGCGGGTACGCCGAGTATAACGATCTGGGCATCATTGACAGGAACGGCAAAAAGGTCAAGCTTGTCACATTCAGAACGCATATCGGCGGGCTCATGGATGGGTTTGAACGCATTTACGGGGAGCCCGATACGTTCCTTCCCGTGCGGATTGAAAGGAATGTGGTTTTTGCCTTAAGGAAAGAATATCTGGTCGAGGATTATTCCCCGGCTACTTCGTCCGTTTCGATCAAGAAATACGTCCGTGATAAATTCCTCGCTGAATACCGTATCACCAGGGACAGGCCTATTCAGAACGCGATACTCCTGCGGTCTTACCTCAGGACGGTCAAGGATCTGCATGTCGGATGGAGCGTCGATATAGTGATCCCGGACCGCTATACGGTGACGCTTGAATCCTTTGAGGATATTGATGTTCCGGGCGGCAAATTCTCGACGTATCACTTCGTCAGCTCGCCGCGCCAATTCGAGCTCTGGGTCACCCGCGACGCCTACCGTATTCCGGTGAGGCTCGCGGTAAAGAAGGGATACCGGACAACCGTGGAAATGAAGGCGTACAGCATCAGCCAGTAGTGTTGACAGGAGACTTGTGGCCGTATAAAATATGGCTTGCCTATTTTGAAGGCGGCACTAAAATATACATGGGTCTTCTTGTTATGTCGTCGTGCTGGAGGTTCTGATGGATTGGAACGCGTTACTGCGATCGAAGCTCATATTGTTCGCGATCGTCAATCCTGTTGGCGGCATTCCGATTTTTCTGCAGCTCACCGGGAAGCTGGATAAAGGAGCGTTTGCCGACGCGTTTCAAACCGCGGTATTGAATTCCCTTGCGATCCTGTTTGTATTTATTCTTGCCGGCAGGAGCATATTAACTTATTTTTTTCAGGATAGACGTTTCTGATCTTATGGCCGCAGGCGGGCTTTTGGTGGTTGCCATAGACCAGCTGGTATTCGGCGCTTTTGCAAAAAGGGTCTGTTGCATTACATTACAATGAATCCTTGATACATGATCGGTAGAAAGGATACAAGATGATCCGTTTGTTGCTGACAATTATGATAGTCATGATCTCCATGATTGCCTCTGTGGCCGAGGACCAGCTGCCGATAACCCTAAACATCGAGGGGGTTTTTATCGATAAAAAGAACCCGGTCGCCATCATCGACGGCCATATTTATGAAAAAGGGGATACGGTCGAGGGCGCTAAGATTGTGGAGATCAACAATACCCACGTAAAGGTGGATTTTGACGGCGTGGTCTATGCTGTCCCCGTGGGCGTGACCGAAGCATCGTCTTTCGGCCCTCCTGAGCCACCGGGCATAAAGGATAAGTTCGTCGATTGGCTGGCGTCTTTCGGCAGGAAGCCCGGAGAGCAGAAGAAATCCAAAGCCCCTGGCAAAACACCGGCTGCTGAGAGTCAGCGGGCAAAAACTGTTGAGGAACCGGCTAAGGCGTCTCCTGCGCCCGCAGCTATGGTTCCTGTTGAGCCGGTTATTAAGGAAGAACTGGTTGAGGCGACGCGCGAACAAGAAAAAGCCAAAGCCGAAGAGGCACATAAGGTCAAGATAGAGGAACGCAGAGCTGCCAAGGAGCAAGCACGGCAGGAAAAGATAAAACAGGAACAGGAGCGTCAGGCAAGGCTTGCGGAAGAAAAAGCCAAGGCACAACAGGCTGCGTTTGAGAAGGCCGAGCGCGAACGGCTCGAGCAGGAGCGCATCGCTAAAGAGAAGGCCGAGCGCGAACGGCTCGAGCAGGAGCGTATCGCTAAAGAAAAGGCCGAGCGTGAGCGGCTCGAGAAAGAACGTATCGCTAAAGAAAAGGCCGAGCGCGAACGCCTCGAGCAGGAACGCATCGCTAAAGAGAAAGCGGCTAACGAACAAGCGCGCAAGTCAAGTATAGCCCCAGAACTAACGCAGGCGGAGCAAGAATCCAAAGAACAAACAGAACAGCGAGCGGCGCAGGAACAAACTGCTCGTGAGCAGGCAGAGCGTGATCGTATCGCACGTGAACAGGCTGCACAGGAACAAATGCGCCAGGCCAAGATTGCTGAAGAAAAAGCCAGGGCAGAGCAGGCAGCCAGGGAACAGGCAGAGCGGGATCAAATTGCCCGGCAGATCGCCGCAATACCGGCAGAAGACAGGGCTGTGATCGATCAGATCTTCGCAAGTTCAGGCAAACCGAACTCGGTCTTATTCACTGAAAAATTCAACGAGGCCAGGCGCTATTTCAAAGAAGCAGAGGCTGCCGAAAAGGTAAGCAACTCGGAGGCATTCGAATCATATTCCAATACCATCCAGTCAATTACCTGGGCGGTACGTTACGGCCCCCGAGAAACCGGTTATGAAAGTGCTGAGCGGCGTCAGATGCTGAATATGCTTCAGCAGGCATTGCGCAGAAGAAGGGAAATCGCAGAAGCGGTCCTCGGGAATGTCCCTGCCGCTTCGGGTGCCGGAGAAACAGGTTCAGGTGAAGGCAAAAAAGGTATTTTAAAAGGTTTATTCCGCAAATAATACCGGGCCCTTCTGATATGGGGAAATGATTTGTCCCTGCCGATCCGCTGTGATACAATAAGTCCATGGCCATCGCAGTTTTAATCCTCATCGCCGTCAATACGGCCTTGTTGCTTTATCTGCTCATGCAGAGGAACGAGGTTAAGAACCTTGAGCAGTCCCTGCGGCAGGAACTTTCGGCTAACCGCCAGGAATCGAATAACTCGCTTGCCTCATTCAGCAATTCCGTCGTATCCCGCATTAATGAGATAGCTACCCTTCAGTTCAATCAGTTAAACTCCCAGACACACACCATAGAATTGAAACTCAAGTCAATTCAGGACGATAATGCGCTGAAACTTGAACAGATGCGCGTTACTGTTGATGAGAAACTTCAGGGTACGCTTGAGAAGCGGCTTGGCGAATCGTTCCGGCTGGTCGGGATTCAGCTTGAACAGGTACAGAAGGGCCTGGGCGAGATGCAGGCGCTTGCGTCGGGCGTAGGCGACCTGAAAAAAGTCCTGACCAATGTCAAAACAAGGGGTATATGGGGCGAGATCCAGCTGGGAAATCTGCTCGAGCAGATCCTGACGCCGGATCAATATCTTACCAACGCCGTCACCAAAAAAGGGTCGAACGAACGTGTCGAGTTCGCCGTCATACTTCCCGGCAGGGACAGGGAACGCGTTCTTATGCCGATCGATGCGAAATTCCCCAAGGAAGATTACGAACGGCTCGTTGAGGCACAGGAGCAGGCGAACAGCGACCTTATCAGGCAGGCATCCAAGTCGCTGGAAGAGAACGTTAAACAGCAGGCCAGGTTCATAAGTGAAAAATACATCAATTCCCCCCATACGACCGATTTCGGGATCATGTTCCTTCCGACCGAAGGGCTTTATGCCGAAGTCCTGCGCATTCCGGGCTTATTCGAATTCCTGCAGTCGAAATACCGGGTCATAGTCGCAGGGCCGACCACTATAGCCGCTATCCTTAACAGCCTGCAGATGGGTTTCAGGACACTCGCCATAGAGAAACGCACAAGCGAGGTCTGGAAAATGCTTGCCGGGGTCAAGACGGAATTTGCCAAATTCGGGGAGATTCTGGATCGCACTAAGAAGAAGATCGAAGAGGCAGGCAATATCATCGACGAGGCGTCTTCGAAATCCCGCAATATAGAGCGAAAATTGAACAAGGTTCAGGACCTTCCTTCCGAACCTCTCGAAGCGTTAGAAGACAAAGAGTCCAGTGGCTAAACGAGACGCTCCAACACAGGATCGGCCGCCCCGCACGCCGGAAGTGCAGGTCGTAGAGGCATCCGCAGGCTCTGGCAAGACATATGAACTTGCCAGCAGGTATTTGCGGCTCCTGTTCGATCCATCCCTGCAGACCGCAGACATCCCCTTGAAAAACATCCTGGCCATAACATTCACCAATAAAGCATGCCTTGAAATGAAGGAGCGTATCCTCCAATTCCTCAAGCAGCTCGCGCTGGACCAGTTCGACGAGGAAAAGGACAAGACGGCCCTGTTATCGAAGCTCGAGGTCCCGGGGGATTACGCGTCGGAAAGGGCGTTCCTCGTTATGGACGGGATCATCAGACGGTATAATTATTTCCAGGTCCAGACGATTGACAGCTTTATCAACGCGATCCTTTCGGGCTGCGCGTTCAAACTCGATCTCTCCAGCGACTTCAGGATCAAAAACGACTATCGCGAATATCTGGCTTATAGTTTTGACGAGCTGATCGAGCGGGCTCACGGCAGTCCCGCTGTCAAGGAACAGTTCCATCATTTCCTTCAGAATTATCTCCATATAGAGAATCGCAGATCGTGGTTTCCAAAAGACGACATCATCGAGATTATGGAATTGTTGATGGCCAGCCGCAACAGCTATGGCCTGGGATTCCGGAAATACGGCAAAGGCATTCATGAAATCCAGTCCTTGCGCCGCAGCATCCGCAAAATGATGCTGGATATCAGCCGCGATTTTCCCGAAGGGGCCAACATGGCAGTTTGGGGCAAATTCAGAAAGGATTTCAATGACTCCGTCGATATATCGGCTATTGACGAATTCTTCAATCCGTTCTCAAAGGATTCATTTCCTGCCCGGCGGGGGGCTCGCATTCCGGTCCGAGTCAACGAGCTATGGGGGCGGATCAAGGATTCCATCGTCGAACTCTACGAATGGGAAGCCCACTCGCGGTATGACCCGTATATCGGCATATTTGAGGGCGTCGAAGAAAATTTCCGGCGCGTATGCCGCGAAGACGACGTTATGTTCTTGGCTGAACTTAACGCCAGGGCGCGCGATCTTTTTATTTTCGGGTCGATCAGCGTCCCTGAGCTTTATTACCGTCTGGCGACGCAATTCAGGCATTTTCTCATAGATGAGTTTCAGGATACCAGCATCCTGCAGTGGAAGAATATATATCCCATGGTTGAAGAGGCGCTTGCGACCGGAGGCTCACTGTTCTACGTGGGCGACAAGAAGCAGGCCATATTCCGTTGGCGAGGAGGAGAGGTCACGCTCATGGAATACCTCAAAAAACAGCTTGCGGCCTTCAATGTGCGGTCCCGTCCCTTGAGCATGAATTTTCGGTCGCAAAAGGAAATCGTGGAATTCAATAACACGGTATTTTCTCCGGAGAATATCAGGGCCATGATGGGCAGGGCGCAGGAGCAAAGCGCAGGAGCGGCGCGCCTGCACGAAAGCGATATTGACGAGATCTGCTCGATATTCATGCATTCACGCCAGAGCCATAAGGAGAAATATGACAGAGGATATGTCGAGGTCAGGCCGGTTGACATAACGGACAGCGAGGCGGCGCGGGAATATATCAAAACCGAAGTCTGTAATCGTATCCGGGAATTGACACAGCGGTTCAGGCCGCAGGACATAGCGCTTTTGTGCCGCAGCAACGACGATGTCGAACAGGTTACGTCCTGGTTGCTTGAGAGGAAACTGCCCGTCGAGTCGGAGAAGACTCTCAATATCAGGGAGAATCCCTTCATCAGGGAGATAATCGCGTTTTTGACCTTTCTCAACTCGCCGATAGACGATCTTGCGTTCGCGACGTTCATCATGGGGGAGATATTCACCGGGGTAAGCGGAATATCGAACGAACAGGTCAGGGATTTCCTCTTCAGCTTCGGCAGCGGCACGCGGCATACCGAACGGCCCTATCTGTACCGCACGTTCAAAAACGCGTTTCCCTCCGTTTGGGAAAACCGTATCGAGAACTTTTTCAAGACCGTGGGCTTTGTGCCGCTCTACGAGCTCGTTATAACCTTCCTGATGGCCTTCCGGGTCCAGGACCGTTTTCCTCATGCGCAGGGTTTTATAATGAAGTTCCTGGAGGTTATCAAAGAACAGGAGGAGGATAACCAGAACATTGCCCGTTTCCTTGAATACTTCCGGAACGAGCTCCCTGAAAACCTTTTCGTGCACGTTTCATCGAGCGATTCTATACGGGTGCTGACTATCCATAAGTCAAAAGGGCTTGAGTTCCCGGTGGTGATCATTCCTTTTTTTGAGGTGAACGTCCGAATCGGAGCCGGAGTGAACAAGCGTTCTTCATTCGTTGTGGATGCCCGTGAAGAGCGTCTCAGCCTCGTTTCGCTGAAACAGGATTACGCGAAGTTCTCTATCCGTCTGGCCGAGAGGCTGCGAATGGAATATAAACGGTCGCTGATAGACGAATTGAACAATCTCTACGTCGCATCGACCCGCGCCCGTTTGGAACTTTATATCTATGTGCCTGCGCGGTCAGGCAGGGAATTCAACATTGCCTCTGTTCTGGTTCCTGAAGATAAACGCGTCTGTGGTTCCTCAGGCCCGTATCCTCCACGGCCGCAGAAGCATAAACCGGATACTCTTCAACTGGAGATTTCGCACTACCGTGACTGGATCAGCTTCCTGCAGGATGAATTCGAGGGACTGTCTTTTATATACGACTACAGCAGGGTCAAGCGCGGCACCGTTGTCCATTACGCACTTTCGTGCATCGGGAACTGCGCAGGGCTGGAAACGCAACGTGTTGTCGTTGACGCGATTGACAGAGCGCGGCTGCGCTTTCCTCATTTCAGAGAGTGGGCCGATGTCGGTAATATTCTGCATCGCCTTATCGGACTGCCGCAGGCCAGGGATTTCTTCATCGTGGCTGACGGAGATGTTTTTACGGAGCAGGAGATGGTGGACCGGGCCGGCACTACGCGCCGCGCGGACCGCCTTATCGTCAGGGAACACGAGGTGGCCATCGTGGACTATAAAAGCGGTCGCTTTCCTGACAATGCGCACGCTGATCAGATACGGGCGTATGCCGCTTGTATCCGTTCGATATATCCCGACCGCCTAATAAAGGGATTCCTGGTGTATTTCGACGATATAAGCGTGGAAGAGGTCATATGCAGCGGGTGATCACATACAGTTTGTCGGATGACCTTATCGAGAACCTGGCCGATCTTTTGGTAGCCGAATATCTTTCCATGGAAGAGGATATCAGCAGGCTCGCGTTCGTGTTCGGCGGCAAGCGGCCCGGCCTGTTCCTGAAGAGAGCGCTTGCCGGGCGGATGACCCGCGGGTTTTTCCCTCCGGTTTGTTTCTCTATGGACGAATATGTCGATCATGTGCTTGCAGGTTCGGCCCGCGTCGGCCGTATCAACGATCTTGAGGCGTGTTTTTTGATGTACCGGCTCGTGAAAAAACATACGCCCGAAATTTTGAAGCGCAGAGAAAATTTTGCCGAGTTCCTGCCGTGGGCGCGGGAGATCATCTCATTTATCGACCAATTGGACCTGGAGGATGTCGACGCCGGATCGGTCAGAAACATCCAGCTTAACGCGCAGATCGGTTATGACGTTCCCGCGGATATCAACATGCTTTTAGAGCATATCCTGCTTTTGCGCCAGGAGTATCACAATCGGCTGAATGAGCTGGGGCTTGTGTCCCGCGGGCTGGCTTATCTCTCGGCGAGCCGCGTGAAACAAAAAGGCCCTGCCGGATTTGAGAGGATTTTTTTCTGCAACCTTTTCTATCTGCACAGGACCGAGGAGCGCCTTATTCAGAACGCATGCGAAGGCGGCAGGGCAGTCCTCGTTTTCCAGGGGGGCAGGGAATGGCCGGTTCTTGACGCGCTTGCCTCGCGCACAGGCTGGAATATAGGACGCAGCGATGTCAGCGGCCGTGGCTACGAACTTTCGATCAGGGCAGGGTTCGATCTTCATTCGCAGGTCTGCGTGGTCCGGGATATCCTGCGCGTCCCCGGAAGGGCGGAGTCTTCAGTCGTGGTTTTGCCTGACTCAAACAGCCTGATACCGCTTGTATCTGAGATCTCCGGCGTCTGCCAGGATTTCAACGTTTCACTGGGATATCCGCTCAAGCGTTCGCCCGTATATTCGCTGTTCGAATGCATCTTGCGGTCCCAGCAAACCAGAAGGAACGGCCAGTATTACGCGCGTGATTACCTGCGGACATTGAGCCATCCGCTTGCCAAGAATCTCCGGTATGTCAATAACGATCCCTCGGTTACCAGAATACTGGTCCACACGGTAGAGGAGGTCATCATCGGCATGGAACAAACGGATTTCGGCGGCAGCCTCTTTATCGATCCCGGTTCCGTCGCCGCATCGCACGACGTTTATGACCTGGCGCTTGCAAAAATGAAGCACATGGATGTCCGGGTGAGCAGGAAGGAATTGGAGGACCTGCTTGCCGCAGTTCATGAGCTACTGTTTTCTTCCTGGGAAAAGACCGCGTCGTTAGCCGGCTTCGCGGCTGCCCTCCAGCTATGCCTGCATGCGCTTCTTGAGAAAAGTTCCATCGGACATTATCCCCTCAACCTGAAGATAGTCGAGCGCATCATGTCGATCGCCGAAGAGTTCGCGGACGCGACGTTCGGCTCCGAGCCGTTCGCGCAGGAGGATCTCTTCAAGGTGTTCCGAAACCGGCTGGAAACTGAGATGGTGAATTTCTTAGGGTCTCCGCTCAAAGGCCTGCAGATTCTCGGCCTGCTTGAGACCAGGTCGTTAAATTTCAAGAACGTGATCATCATGGATGCTAACGAGAACAAGCTCCCTGCGCTCAAGATCGCCCAGCCCTTGATCCCGCGCGAAATAATGGTCAGGCTCGGCCTTGACCAGCTGGAACAGGAAGAAGAGATACAGCGTTACCAGTTCAGGCGGCTGATCTCTTCAGCCGAACGGGTGTACTTGGTGTACCAGCAGGACAACCGCAGCGAGCGAAGCAGGTTCATCGAAGAGATCATCTGGGAACGTGAAAAGGCCGAGAGGAAGCTCGATATCGTCGGTGTTTCTCAGGCCAGGTTCAGGATCGACATGCAGCCGCGCAGGGTGTCGATCAGGAAGAAACCCCATGAACTGGAGTTCCTGCGTTCCATGACATACTCGGCCTCGGGGGTCAATGCGTATCTTGCATGCCCTCTGCAGTTCTACTACCGCTATGTCCTTGGCCTCGAGGAAAAAGACGACCTCCTCGAAATCCCTGAGGCGGCGGATATCGGAACTTTTATTCATGAACTTCTCGAAACAACGTACGCGCGGTTCCTCAACAAGCGTCCGGTAATTGACGGAGCGTTCGAGCAATATTTCTTTCAGGAAATGGACGAGCGGTTCCGCAGGAAACTCCAGAGGCGCATGCGCTCTGATTCATTCCTGCTCAAGGAAGTCCTGGACCTGCGCATGAAGGAGTTCCTGGAGTTCGAGCGCACAAGGCCCGTTGTCCAGGTGCTGGGGCTGGAACGGGCGATGAAGGGCAATATCCGTTTCGGCAATGGCAGGGAGTTCTCATTCCAGGCGAGGATCGACCGCATCGACCGTTTTGCCGATGGAACTGTTGCGGTGACTGACTATAAGACAGGCGATGTCAAACATCTTGTGCCCAGGCGCGGGGCACGTATGGACCCGGCCCTTTTTGAGCGCAAATGGATCAGGGACAATGTCAAATCGTTCCAGCTGCCGCTGTACCTCTATTTCCTCGATACGCATTACGGCAGGGAACGAACCAATGCATGCCTTTACAATATCCGCGAGGCAGGGGCACGGGATTGTTTGACCTTTTTGCTCGGTACCGAAGATGATGTTAAAAACAAGGATTCGGTCATGGCCGGATACATGGCTGCGCTCGGGTTCATCCTTGAAGAAATCAACGACCCCGAAAGAAATTTCGAACCGGACGATTCTGACGAGCACACATGCGGCTATTGCCCGTTCGGGGCGCTGTGCAAATGAATATGACAATACCGGCATATCCAGTATTCAGGCCGATCGAACTTGACGATAAAGAGGCGTTCGATGCGGCTTTTGCGGCTTCGCCTCCGGAAAATTCCGAATATACGTTCACCAATCTTTATTCCTGGCGCGTTCAGCACGGATTTCATGTCAGCCGGATGGATGACCTTCTGATCTTGGCCTCGGAGCAGGATGGGAGTAGGGAATATTATCCCCCGATAGGCGCGGGCGACGTGAGAGCGGCGATCCGGCGGATCCTTGCAGAAACACGCGGCAGATTCGTCCGTGTGCCTGAGAATATGGTGTCTGCCTCCGGGCTGGGTCAGTCCGTCAAGGCAGTGGAAGACAGGGATAATGCCGATTATGTGTTCCTTGCAAGGGATCTTATCGAGTTAAAGGGCCGAAGATACGACGCGAAAAGGAACTTTATCAAAAATTTCAAGTCGTCATACCAGTACGAATATATCCAGGTTAAAACGGACGATGTCAGACGGGTGCTGCAGTTCCAGGATGTCTGGTGCGTTGAGAGGGGCTGCGGCCAGAGCGCGAGCCTCCAGGATGAGGCCGATGCTGTCAGGATCATGCTGTCTCATATCGGGCGATTCCCCATCAAAACAGGGGCGCTTGCCGTCGAAGGCAAAATCTGCGCCGTTTGCATCGCAGAAGCGCTCAATCCCCAGACCCTGGTTATACACGCGCTCAAAGGAGCGCACCTCATGACCGGTATTTACCCGGTTATATTCAATGAGTTTCTTATTCGCGAAGCTGCAACCTTCCGCTATATTAACATGGAGCAGGACCTCGGTATTCCGGGATTGCGAAAATCCAAGGAATCGTATCATCCCGTGCGCCTGGTCAGAAAATTCTCTTTGAGTTTAAACGTTTAAGCAGTAGAATAAACCTGCCGGGACATGCAAACAAGGAGGGCGGAAATGGCGGATATGCTCAAAAAGATCCTTATCATCGATGACGAGGCCGACATATGCAATTTTTCAAAGCGCATCCTTGAACGGACGGGGAAATTTGAGGCATTTACCACGCAGGATTCTCAGGACGGTCTTTCAATTGCCAGGGATAAGAGGCCTGACCTGATCCTGCTCGATATCAACATGCCGAAGCTTGATGGCGGCGAGGTTGCCCAGGCCTTGTCCGAATCGACCTTGACCAGCGGCATCCCGATCGTTTTCATCACCGCTCTAATGAAAAAGGAAGAACTTGACCAGGAGGGGAGAGTCAACAAGCATTTTTTTCTTCCGAAACCGATTTCTCCGGATGAGCTTGTCACCAAGGTCGAGCAGATTCTGAGAATGAAATAACCGCTATTGCATATAACAGAAGGAGTTTGAAAATGGCAAAATCGCTTAAAGGCACACGGACAGAAAAGAACCTTTTGACCGCTTTCGCGGGTGAATCGCAGGCGCGCAACCGCTACACTTTTTTCGCGTCCGCGGCGCGCAAGGAGGGTTTTGAGCAAATCGCGAACATATTCATGGAAACCGCCGAAAACGAAAAAGAACACGCCAAGGTGTTTTTCAAATACCTCGAGGGATCAGAGGCCGAGATCACTGCATCGTATCCAGCAGGCATCATCAAGGACACCAAATCGAACCTCGAGCATGCGGCAGCGGGAGAAAAGATGGAATGGACCTCGATCTATGCCGATTTCGCAAAGGTCGCGCAAGAAGAGGGATTTGCTGATGTCGCGAATTCTTTCACTCAGATTGCTAAAGTCGAAAAGTTCCACGAATCGCGGTATCGGAAGCTCGCGGACAATATTGCCAGAGGCGAAGTTTTTAAGAAAAAGGCGGTTACCAAGTGGCATTGCGCTAACTGCGGTTATGTGCATGAAGGCACAGAGGCCCCGAAGGAATGCCCTGCATGCAGGCACCCGCAGGCATTCTACGAGGTTCTTGCTGAGAATTTCTAACTTTTTCCTCCTTGTTTTAGAAAAGTATCGGATGATGACGGATTGAATACATATCGCAACACCGCAGCCCGGTACTCGTTAAGATTGAACTTAAAATATCTTGGTATGAATAATGCTGTGTTTTGAGTGGGTGAATTTTATTTTCCCCAGAAAACAAAGAAAAATGAAAAAAGAGAAGAGCTTTCCGGTTGTATCTCTGGTGATCCTTATTGTCTTCGGCCTTTTGTGCTTTATCGGCGGAGCCCTGAGCTCAAATATCCTTAACAAGCGCAAGGTCAACGCCATACAGGCGCGTTTGACCGAGTGTGAGAACAAATTCCTTTCGTTCAGCAGGCAGGTGATAGGCAATATCGAAGCCGCTGTCCGGATATCCGAAGGCGTATCCAATGTCTGGCATGAGTCCGTCAAGCGCGGAGAAGATTTCAATGGGGCCATGGTTAAGTTCCTTGAGGAGAACAAGGGGCGGATTTCCGATATGAAGCTCAAACACGACCTCATTGAGATACAGGTCGCCGAACTGAAAAAATACAAAAAAGAATCCCGGGATACCTTCGATGCGGTCATGGAATTGTACGATGTTTACAAAAAGATGTACGAGCTGGGCATGAGCCCTGAGGGAACCGTCGAGGGTTTTGACAGCAATCTCAAGAGCCTGGTTGAAGTGTATAGCCATGCGCAGTCGAAGTTGAGCGTTTATATGCCTGAACTTAAGAAACCGGCCGGACTTGAGCCGGATGTCCCGGCTGTGCAGACGCCTCCGCAATCCCAGGATGCCCCAGCGGCCCAGGCTCCGGTAGTCAGCGCCGTTCAGCCCTTAACGGCCGGACCCAGCCAGCAACCTGCCCTTACGTACGATCAGAAAATCAAGCGGATTTCTAAAAACATGACTTATCGTCAAGTCGAAAGCGAGGTCGGCGTACCCCGCGATAAGAAAAAGGATTCCCGCGGCAATGAGGTTTGGTTTTATCCATCGGAAAAGACGGGATTCAGGAACTTGGTATATTTCGCCTCGGGCAAGGTCTTGCAGACAAAAAACCTTCCTTTAAACAGCAGCCTCGACTGATCGCCATACCATCAGCAATTTTGCCTTGACTTGGGTTTCATTTAATGTAAAATAAACTCTGCTCAAGTCAGTTTTGAAAATACGTTCTTTGTTTTTGATCGATTCCCCCTTAGCTCAGCCGGTAGAGCGAGTGGCTGTTAACCACCAGGTCCGAGGTTCGAGTCCTCGAGGGGGAGCCATCTTGGAAGGAGCCGTATCCCTAGGGATACGGCTTTTTTCTTTTTCTGCCTCAAGTTTCGCGCGGTTTGCGGCCGCCCGCGCCCGGCCGCAAACCCGAGCATTTTCAAAAGGGGCGGGATTTTTAAAGCTTTGCTTCTCGTCGCTAACTGGTCGGCAAAGCAGATTTATTTGGATTGTTTCTTTAGAATAGAGAATGTCTTTAATGTATTTCTGCATTATCAAGCCCTGCTCAATTTTGCTCGCCTTTTCTAAGTAGTTGATCAAGTTTTTTAGCTTCTCTTGAACGCTTTCCGGGTCTATTTCAGAGCATTCTTTAGTTAGTTCGAGTCCTTTTCGGACGCGCGAGCTTTCGACATTGATCTTGAAGATTAAACTATCTATATAACTGCTATCCTGGGAAATTCGCTTAAGATTATCTACTACAAACCGTTCTAATCTATCCGCGCTCACCTGCCGTGTTGAACACGCTTGCCAGTCGTGCTTAAATGTTTTCGTACAGCGGTAATAGTAATATCGCTTCATAGATTTCTTGTTAGTATGAGCGGGCGTCATCTTAGAGCCACACTCCGCGCAATTAACCAAACCACCAAGCATATAATCTTTGTAGAGACGTAATTTTCGCTTCTTGTCGCCGAAAAACTGCTGAACATGATTAAATAGCTCATCGGATATAAGCGGCTGGTGCAAACCGGAGTAAACCTTACCGCTAAACTTCACTTTGCCTAAGTAAACTTCGTTCTTAAGAATACTCTGCAAATGCGCTTTGCTGAAAGGTAAGTCTTTATCATCAAAAATATGCTTGCTCTTCAAAGTCTGGTAAGTGTCCGCTAAACATCCTGTCCCGGCAAAAGTCTCAAAAATGGTTTTTAATTTTTGAGACTTTTGCCCATCAGGCACCAGCCGTTTATCTCTGGTTATATATCCATAAGGGATATTTCCGCCGTTCCACATACCTTTGTTGGCCCGTTCAAGCAGCTTGTCGCGGGTTCTTTCGCTGGTTAACTCCCGCTCAAACTGCGCGAAAGTAAGCATGATGTTGCGCAAAAGCCGCCCTGCTGGCGTAGAGGTGTCAAAGCGTTCTGTGATAGAGATAAAGTCTACCTTATATTGCTCGAAAACTTCCATCAGATAATAGAAATCTTTCGGCGAGCGCGTCAAACGATCTATCTTGTAAACCATAACAGTGTTAATTTTGCCTTCTTTAATCTCCCCTAACATCTGCTGAAGTGCAGGACGTTCTAAATTAGCACCGGTAAAGCCAGCATCACTATACACCTTATAAACAAAAAGATTCTCCTGGCTATTAATGAAAGATTTAATTTTTTCTTCTTGAGCCTGGCAGGAGTTAAATTCTACTTCGGCTAGGTTATCTGTAGATACCCTAGTATAGATAGCGCATTTAGCTTGCATTTTTACCTCCTAGCGTTAAAATATTATCAAAGTACAAGCAAAATAATAAAAATAATACTAATATTATAATGTTAGCAATATATTGTAAATACGTCAAGGGATTTTATGATTTCGAAGAACATAAAGATTCTGAGGAAGCAGCTTAAATTGTCACAAGAAGAATTGGCAAAGAAAGCTGGAATTACTTATAGCACTTTAATAAAACTCGAATCTGGAGCCAATCTTAACCCGACTTTAGAAACGGCGAGAAAGTTAGCTAGGGCCTTAACTGTTTCTATAGATGAATTAGCAAAAGAATAACGAGGCTGATATGGATAAAAAAGAGATTAAAGCAGTTCACGATGACGATTTAGAAACGCTTTTATCTAATCTCAACATTCTCAATGATGTAAAGAGCGGCAAGAAGAAATGCAGATTCTGCGGGTGCGTAATAGACTTAGATAATTTAGAGGCCATTTTCCCTGACTCAGGAGATATTAAGTTTGTTTGCAGTAATCCAGAATGTTTAAAACAGTTTTATTTATTTCTAGAGAAAGAGAATGTTTAAATGGAAACTGTGATTCGATATGTTCTGGCGATATTCGGAAGTAGCGGATTTATCTTATTAATAATTTTCTTAAACCCTCAGAAAGCTGAGATTTGGGCATCAATTTTCTGGAAACTACTTCGGACATTTTTTAAAAAGGCAGAAAAGAAATATATTCAACATGATATCCAAGGAAGAATTAATGATTACAATAGAATTCTTGGAAAAGAAGTAAAAAATTACGAGCCAACCGGAATAAAGATTAGCTGGATTGAAGAATCTGAAAGACAGACAAGTTTTTTTAAGGACAATGCTATAATTATAAGATTGCGAAAAAGTGAGAATCAAAATAGAAACTTTGTCTTTGCAAGTCTGACTTTCATTTCCCAAGTAGTATTAAAGAAAGCCAAACGTTATATCTCGCCTTCACAAAAAGAATCTATTGATCTTTATGTGGCAAAAAAGTTATTTGCTAAAGAAAAGCCTGAGGTTATTGATCAGTTTGTAAACGATTTTCTAATTCCAAAAACTGAAAATAACAAAAAGGTATCTGAATACTTTGATAAGTATAGTTTAATAGACAAAGTTGGTTTGTTTTGGCCTGTTTTCATTCAAGAGCTAATATTCTTAGGTAATAAAGTTTTTGGTAAAAGACGGGAAGATATTATTGTTACCGAAGTTAATGGACTCGTCGAATTTCTTAAGACTTATTCTGAAAGAGAATTAGGCGATCAAAAGAATAAACTAACTTTCAATGGGAGGTATTGTCGCTTCGGGATTATGATCGTAGCAAAATCTTCCAAAGTTCGGACTGGAGATCTGAAGCCTTATTTGAAATACATGCTGAAGTTGCTTAATGTCGGAATTGAGAATATTTATATAATTGGTTCTTCACAACAAAATAACGAAGCTTTTATGAGAAATATATGTCTTGCAGCAGAAGCCGAATTAAATGTTCAATGTTTTTATGAGAAAGAATACTCAGCGCATATAATGATTCAAGGGAAAAGAACCAAATGTGATAATCTGTTAATTATAGTGAGAAGAAAAGATTTGCAGTATCATTATGATTCTGAAGACCAGGCAAAACTAAGCAAATAAATCCCTTTTCTTTAGAAAAGTTAAAAATCCCTCCCCTTTTGAAAATGCTCGGGTTTGCGTCCGCCCGCGCCCGGCTGCAAACCCCGCTATTTTGGTCGCCGCCGAAAAAAATGGTCATGCTGCAATCAGCATGACCATTGAAAATATGGCTCCTCTTGGATCAAATCAACAAACCATTCCAATAATCTTGCCAAATTCCATTCATAGTTGTAAGAAGAAGGATTTATAGGCGCCGCGCCTTGGGGCGCTCCCGCATCTCCAGCAAAAATTATAACGGCAGGCGGTTGGGTGGCGGCAACCGCCTGCCGATCGCGTGGAAAGCGTTCAAACTGCGTGGCAAGCCCTTCACATATTCCAGTAACTATCTTGATAACGCTTTTATCTGTTTTATAGCTTGCTTCCAGTTTTTGACAAATTTTATCTTTTTGCCAATCCTACTCCAAGGATACTCAAATAATAGCACTGGTATGCCTTGGGCTTCTAAAATCCTAGCGACCTCCAAACTGTCTTCAATAACAATATCGCATTTCTTCATAGAAGATATTTTATCCTTCAAGCCATTAGTCAAAATTAATCTATCAAAAGGAATTTTATTTCTTCTAAGCCAAGTGAGCGTATCTTTGTGAAATTCTTTTTTTCTGCTACTTATTAAATAAATGCGATTCTCTCTAGCCAAAATTTCTAAAGCCATTTTACTGTTTTTAACTAGTGAAAGGTCGCTATAGATTTTGTTACTTTCAACCTCTTTCCATAATTTTTCGATATTTTCGTGGCTAATATCTATATTCTTTTCAAAATCGTAACTGACTATATCCTCAACCTTGCATTTACAATACTTATTGAGATAAGGCAAGAATGAGCTCACAAAATCAGCTATAATTCCATCAATATCTATTCCAATTTTCATGATAGAAGTTATTTAGATACTAGTTTGAAATGGATAATGTAGATTGTTAAAGCGCCAAGAAGTAGTGGGATAAAATAATAAACGCAGAGGATGACTCCGGCGCTAGTGCGGGATACAGATTTGATAATGGAAGTAGTTAGACCAAAAAAGCCTAATTTCTTATATGCCTCGTCATTATCGATTTTTTCAGTAAATTTAACCGATCCCAGCAACAATTTATAGTAGTAGAAGAAATCAATGAGCCATTGACAGGCAAGAAAGATTATCCCGATGGTCAGTATTACTATACTTATGTGAACCTTGCGTCCTAATAATTGAGCATATAAATTTAAATCTTTTAATGAAATAGTTGCCGCGCCAAAAACCGCAAGGATAATTGATATTACAGTCGTACGCATTTTAATAAGCAATTCATTAAAATGCATCTGTGAATCTAACGCCATCTTGTATAGCTCAAGGTCGTGTTTTAGTTTGTCGTGGGGAGGATGGTTTTTCTTATCCTTGTTTTCTTCCATGCTTGCCTCAAACCGCAATTTATTTTCCGAGAATTTCTTTTAAAACGCCTGCGCTAGCTAGAGATAAATTTAAAACAAAGTCCATATCATTAAAAGCGTTAGTAATTTGATGCGCTCCTTTTTTCCAACCCGGTCCTTCTGTTAGCCAGATAAAACCCCATTTTGCTTTTGCTAATTCATTCTTTCTGTTTGTGTAGGAATCAACAATTTCTTGGGGTTTCGATCCCTGCCCATCATAGTAATTAACTTCGAGGTTAAAGAATTTCTTATCTGCTATAATAACATAATCAAATTTTCTGTTCAAAAGACGGTCAGGAACCGCGACTCCGAATTTCTCTTTTATATGCTTAAACGTTTTCTGTTTGACAACTGAAATGCTTTTAATCTTATCTAGAATTGGATCTACTAAGGATTCCATTGAAGTGCCACTTCTATTTTTTCTGGCATTAGTGTCTATTCCAGCTTCTAAGCCAAGAAGATAATCACGCAAATTCTTAATTTTGAATTCAGAAAAAAGCTTTAGGATGCCTGCTTTATCACAGAAAACAACTATGTCTTCGATGTTTTTAGCGGTAAGGTTTGTCTTTTTGCTAAAATCGAATTCTTTTACAGTTTCAGCAGGTCTGGCGGGATCGTCAATAACGGCTATCTCTAAGTCCCTAACAGCGATTATTAACGGGATCACGGGCAGAACTTCAGGATTCTTCTTGAGAATTTCTGAAAGCTTATTTCGAGGATCGCTTGAGCCAACTAGATAATTCAGGATATTGATTTCGTAATCATATTTCTGAACATTCTTTTTGACCTTATCCCAGGCGACGAAGTAGGAGTATGTCTTATTAGACGTCATCAAAGTTTCTTGGAATTTCTTAACCAGTTCGTCAATGTTATTAACCTTATAAAACTTCTTATATAAAGATAAATTAGCCATTTTTAGAGTGAATTTCGTCTTTTAGGCGTTTTAAAGACGTTTCAAGATATTCTTTTTCGAGTTCAATCCCAATAAATTGACGACGTTCTTTAAGCGCAGCTATGCCGGTAGTCCCGCTGCCAGAAAAAGGATCAAGCACAATATCGCCAGGCCTGGTAGATGCTAAGACTATTCGGTCAAGTAATTGTAGCGGTTTTTGAGTAGGATGTTTCCCGTATTTTTTTTCATCAGTACCAGGAGCCTTAATAGACCAAAGACTTAGCATCTGTTTATTATTGTTCATTTCCTTCATTAATTCGTAATTAAAATAATGCTTGCTGTCTTTATTTTTGGCGGCCCAAATCACAGTTTCTGTTGAATGGGTAAAATACCTGCAACTTAAATTGGGCGGGGGGTTAACTTTAAACCAGGCAATGTCATTCAAGATTTTATAATTCAGATCCTGCATTGCATATCCCACAGCAAAGATTATATGTGCAGTGCCGGAAACCCAAATTGTGCCGTTCGGAGTCAAAACGCGTTGACATTCGCGTAACCAGCGCAAGGTGAAGAGGTAATTTTCTTCTTTTCCTTTTGAAACATCCCATTTCCCTTTATTCACAGATACTTGTTTACCTGCATGGCAAGTAAATCCACCATTTGATAAGAAATATGGCGGATCAGCAAAGATCATATCAATCGAATTCTCTGGGAGCTTAGGTAAAACATCAAAGCAGTCGTTGTTAAAAAGAATAAGACTGTGTTTTTTGTCTTCAAAGTAAGGTTTGGCAGGAACATCTTTGACTAATTCAAAAATGTCTCTGTGCGAACTGTGCTTTTCTTTAGTTAAAGTCGGCATGTTAGGATAAGTTTGAACTTTGAGTATAAAATCAGGTATCATTTTAGCACCTCCAATATTGAGCGTCAATATATCTTCTACTACTCCTACTATAATAGACGCAAGAAAACCAAAAATCTAACATGTTTATTTTACTATTAGGTCCGCGGGGCTTGCCATGCGGTTTGAACGCTTTCCACGCGAGAGGCTCGGATACCGCCGCCCAGAGGAAAAATTGAAAGTTTTCTCTCGTTGTAAGCTGTCTTAGGCGGTAAGCGGACGAACCCCTCGTTAATTGAGAGTTTTCTTTGGCGTTATTTGTTGCGGTGAGGACGCATGCGGCAGGCGGCTGCCGCCACCCAGCCGCCTGCCGCAGCCGAGCCGCACACCGCACGAAAGCCGGCACGAAGCGAGCGGCCAAGCGAGCGCCCAGCGAGGCCTGCGCCCACGCAGGCCGAGCGGTGCTCGGGAAATGCGGGAGCGCCCCCAGGCGCGGCGCCTATAAATCTTTCTTCTTACAGCTATGAATGGTATTGGGCAAGACTATTGGAATAGTTCGATGCTCTAATGGAAGAGGAGCCATCTTGGAAGGAGCCGTATCCCTAGGGATACGGCTTTTTTCTTTTTCTGCCTCAAGTTTCGCGCGGTTTGCGGCCGCCCGCGCCCGGCCGCAAACCCGAGCATTTTCAAAAGAGGCGGGATTTTTAAGGCTTTGCTTATCGTCGCCAACCGTTCGGCAAAGCAGATTTAACGAGTCCTTTGTGTCCAATGGCCGTTGGAGATGCACACCACTCAAAGCAGATACCCGAAAGAACGGATAAAGAGGGTCATTTAACGGTAAATTGCGGGATGAATTGTGGAATCGGGAAATCTTTGACACATTACTTGAAGCAAAAGTACTTGTATATCGCTGGAAGTAAGAATATAATACAGTCAGGCCGCATAGTTTACTGAATTACCGGCCTCCTGCTTTAGAGTCTATCAAGTAACGATAACCGGGAGAATTTGGATTTATAATCATTGGAAACATTTAAGGTCCCGCCTTTAAATCCGGAAAAACAATCATGGCAAACGGCAAACAAAATCTTAATTTTGACTATATCAGCTGTCCTCAAGAAGAGCTTTTTAAGCAGTTGCTGACATCGCAAAAGGGCCTTACCGATGACGAGGTCTCAAATCGCCTTGAGGAATACGGCTACAATGAGCCTGCCCGGAAGAAGAAACGCACAGTAATCTTTCAAATCCTTTCTAAATTCCTCAATCCCCTTGTTATCGTTCTTCTGATTATTGCCGGGTTTTCTTTGTTTTTTGGAGAGAAGATCAGCGCCATCTTGGTCATCGCTATGGCCTTTATCAGTGTCTTTTTGTCTTTTATTCAAGAGTATCGTGCGGGTAAAGAGGCTGAGAAATTAAGCGAAATGGTGCGCACCACCGCCACTGTTTACCGCAATGGGAAACCTAAAGAAATCAATATCCGGGAGATCGTTCCCGGGGATATTGTCGATTTGTTTGCGGGAGACATGATTCCGGCTGACTTAAGGATTATCTCCTGCAAGGATTTGTTTATCAATCAGGCATCGTTAACCGGAGAGTCTTTTCCCATTGAGAAAACATCTGAAGCCATAACTTCGACTAAGCGTTCTCCCGCTGATCTTACCAATATCGCCTTCATGGGCTCAAGCGTGGTGAGTGGAACAGGTCTTGGCGTTGTGGTAAAGACCGGGGTTTCCACTCAATTCGGAGAAATTTCCCGCAAACTTGCCACGATAACGGTCGCCAGCAGTTTTGATAAAGGTATAAACAGGTTTACTTGGCTGATGATCCGCTTCATGGTTGTGTTAGTGCTTGCGATATTCGGCATCAATGCTTTTAACAAGGGC
This sequence comes from Candidatus Omnitrophota bacterium, assembly GCA_029571225.1. GTDB lineage: Bacteria > Omnitrophota > Gorgyraeia > Gygaellales > Profunditerraquicolaceae > JAGOOP01. Next base: position 87,045 of record JAKPTF010000097.1, read on the forward strand.
AATGTTATTGAGGCGTTGCTATTCGCTCTTTCGGTTGCTGTTGGCCTCACTCCGGAAATGCTTCCGATGCTGGTGGCGATTAACCTTTCCAAGGGCGCCATCGCCATGTCCAAGAAGGATGTCATCGTCAAACGCCTCAATGCCATTCAAAATTTCGGGGCAATGGATGTCCTTTGCACGGATAAGACCGGCACGTTAACGATGGATAAAATCATGCTGGAGAGGCATTGCGATGTGGTGCGCAAGGAAGATGATGACGTCCTGCGCTTTGCCTATATAAACAGTTACTATCAGACCGGCTTAAAAAATATCTTGGACAGAGCGATCTTGAAGCACGAAAAACTTGTGGTGAAGCAATACAAAAAGGTTGATGAGGTGCCGTTTGATTTCTCCCGCAGGCTTATGTCAGTTGTTGTCGAGGATAGTGGCAAGCATAGGTTGATTGTTAAAGGGGCTCCGGAGGAAATATACAAGCGTTGCACGAAATTTGAGCTTGAAGGAGACATCCTTGATTTGGGCGCAGGGAATTTGATCCTTCCTGAATTAAAGGCAGAATACGATAATCTTAGCGCCGAAGGTTTCCGAGTGTTAGCTATTGCTTATAAGGATTTTGACCAGATCAAGGATAGATACACAAAAGATGATGAGCAAGACTTAATCCTCAAAGGGTATATCGCTTTTCTTGATCCGCCAAAGCCTACGGCAAAAAAGACCATTGAGACGCTAAAAAGCCTTGGTATAGATTTCAAGGTTTTAACCGGCGACAATGAACTGGTGACCAAAAAGATTTGCGGTGAAGTCGGTCTTGATGTTAAGGGCTTCGCTACCGGCGAGCAAGTGGAAAAAGCCAGCGACCAAGAACTACGGGAATTAGTTAAGAAAACGACTGTGTTTGCCCGCTTGTCACCGCTTCAAAAGGAGCGGGTCATTCACGCATTACATGACAATAATCATATTGTCGGGTATCTCGGCGACGGCATCAACGACGCCGCAGCTCTTAAAACAGCGGACGTGGGGATCTCGGTGAATAACGCTGTTGATATCGCCAAGGAATCGGCGGATATTATTCTCTTGAAGAAAAGCCTTTTAGTCTTGGAGGATGGCGTTCTTGAGGGCAGAAGGACTTTCGGCAATATTCTTAAATATATCAAGATGGGCTCAAGCTCGAATTTCGGCAATATGTTCAGCATGACCGGGGCGAGTATTTTCTTGCCGTTTCTGCCGATGCTTCCTATTCAGATACTCTTGAATAACTTTCTTTATGATATTTCGCAGATCGCTATTCCTTCGGATGAAGTGGACAAAGAATATCTAATGAAATCCCGGCCGTGGAATGTGGGATACATCAAGAAGTTTATGCTCTTTATTGGGCCTGTGAGTTCGGTATTTGATTTTATTACCTTTGGGGTGTTGTGGTTTATTTTTCACGCCCAACAGCCGTTGTTCAATACCGGGTGGTTCTTAGAGTCGCTTTGCACGCAGACGTTAGTTATTCACATTATCCGCACCGGCAAGATCCCTTTTATTGAAAGCAAGCCCAGCCAGTTTTTGATGTTCACGTCTATTTATATCGTCACAATCGGTCTTGTTCTGCCGTTTTTACCGTTGGGAAAATATTTCGGTTTCGTGCAACCGCCGCCGATGTATTTCCTTGCCTTGATTATTATTGTTACCGTGTATCTATTTACAGTTCAATTTGTGAAAAGCTGGTTTATTAAAAAATATGGATACGAATAAAATATAATTGTGGTAGAATAAATAATCTAAGAAAGGAGGCGCAATGAAAAGATTATTGATGATAGCTGTGTTGGTAGCGGGTTTTGCGGTTTGCGCGTATGCGGAAGATGCTTCTAAGGTCGCTGAGCAGGTGACTGCGGATTTGCAGAAATCCGGAGCGATAACTGCGCAAGACGCATCAGTGGTGACATCTTCAGTTAAAACTCTTGTTGAAAAAGGCGCTACGGCTTCTGAAGCAAAAAGCGTTGTTGCTCAGGCTGTCAAGCAGGCTAAGGCCCAAGGGCTCAAAGGCAAAGAGTTATCAGCCAAGGTAAACGAAGCGGTCAAAGCCCGCAAAGCTCAGATGGATGAAGCCAAGAAGAAAGCCAAAGAAGCCGAAGCAAAAGCCAAGAAAGAAGCCGAAGCAAGGCAAAAGGGATTACAAAAGAAAACAAAAGAATAAAGATAATAAGGTGTTTATATACATTGCCGCAAGTTCTATTTCGCAGTAAAATATGAGTACAAAAGGGAGGGGGATATGAAGAGAATTGTCGGCGTTTTTGTGGCGATTGCGCTCGTATGTGTTATGGCAAGCGGTTGCAGCAGTCAGGTAAGCGAGAATAAGCCTATCTCCCAGATAATAAATGAGGCTCAGACGATGTCGGTTGAGCAGCTTCAGGCTACGATCGCTAAATACCAGAAAGCGATAGAATCTAAGCAGGCTGAGATTGACGCTATAAGGAAGCAGCTGCAAAAGATACCTCTTGCACAAATGATGGGAGAAGAGGCCAAAAAGCTTAAAGCCGAGATCGAAAACATAAACGGTTCCATCAAAGCCCTTTCGGAAAGGCTGAACGTCTATACACAGCAGTTGAACAAAAAGTAACGGGCCCTGATTTTTAAAACGGAATTCGATAGAGCCGGGGATGTTTTTTGCGCCATCGAAATACTTGACAGCCCGCCGTGAATAAGATATTCTAAAATCATGGTAAAAGAAGCAGTCCTTAAGGTTCTACCCGCCTTGTTTTTATGCCCCGCGATCATCGTATTTACCCCTGCCGGCGCCTGCGCCGAACGCATCTACTATAAAGACGGCAGGATCGAACACATACAGATTCTGCACAGATTAAAGGGAACATTGTGGTATTCCCGAGACAACGGGTCGGTCGGGATCCCCATCATTTCGGTGAAGCGTATAGAGAATGATGATGGAACGCTGTCAAAATACGATTATGAGAACGTAACGGCGCTTATCGAACGCCTGATAGCGCAGAAACAATACGCGCAGGCTGTGGTATGGTGCGACCGCCTCATAGAAGTTGTGCCTGACTATATACTGGTGCGTTCATTGCGGGCTGCGTTAAACCATAAAATCGGGAATTTCGAGGCTGCGAGCGCGGATTACCGGTACTTGATCAATAACCGGGCGGCAGGCGCGGAGATCTATAATGATCAGGGCGTAATTTTCGTTGCGGCGAACAATTACATGCAAGCGAAAGAGTGTTTCCGCGAGGCGATCAGGCTAATGCCCAGGCTCGCGCAGGCTCATGCTAATCTGGCGAATATTTTCATGCGGCAGAAGGATTATCACGGAGCGATTGAGGAATATACGAAGGCGCTGGATATCGAACCTGCCAATGCCCGCGCGCTGTATGATCTCGGAAGGGCGTACAGCGAGAGCGGCGATAAAGCAAGTGCTCGTACTGCGTGGGAAAAGGCGCTGGCTATCGATCCGTCCGATGCCGCAACCAGGCAGGCGTTGGAAGCAAACCAGGGGTAATATGGTGTTTTTCCTGAGGATAACAAAGAGAAGTGAGGCGTGGATGAGCAAGCGAAGGGGTTTTTCATTACTTGAGATGGTGATCGCTCTATGCATTATCGGCTTGCTTATAGCGGCCGGGGTCATGGCATATCGTTCCCATGTCGAGAAAGCCCGGTCTTCTGAAGCTGTTATTACCGCTAATAAGATTTCTCAAGCCGAAGAGATACATAAGATCGAGAACGGCACATACGTGGCTGCGGACAGCACGCAGCAGGTCAATGAGCGCCTGGGTATGCAGATTATTACCAAGGATTTTGAATACCGGGTAGTCAACGTGACCGAAGATAACTTCATTGTCATTGCTCAACGCATAGGGCTGGATGCTCAGACGGGCCGGATACCTGAAGCCCCGATGGTATTGGCGATGAGCCGTTCCGGCATGCTGCCGCAGGGAGGCGGGTACCAACCATATTCCGGCGGCGCTGCAGGCGAGGGGCAGATTATTCATAGCCCGCCCGGTTTCGGAAGCGGTGGCGGTGCAGGAATGGGAGGTGGCGGCGGTTCCGTCACCAGAACCGATGATAATTCCGGCGGATCGGGTTACACTCAGCCTTCAGGCGGAACATCCGGAGGCGTCGGCGGAGGCGGAGGAGGCGGGGGAAGTGCAAGCAGGGCTAATCTTCCCGTTTATGATTCCATCCTGGCGGATTCCCTGGCGTTGTTACGGGGGTCTGCGACCGGCAAATACTATTATGACCTTATCGTTGATAACGATATAACTTATGAATTCGGCGAGACCGCTGATAATGCCCTCGGGCAATGGGACGGGACCAAAATCGTCATCAGGGCTAATCTTCATACTTTGTATCCTGAATCAGCTATTGCCGCAGTCATAGCCCATGAGGCAACTCATGCCGATTACGACCTGAATCCGGACAGGTGGATCGCCAGTACCCTTGCGGCACATCCCGAGCTGACCAGAGACGATCTGCATATAGACGTGGAACCTTATTATTCGCTTGATCAGGAATATCACTGTTTTGAGACAGCTGTGCTTGTGTGGAGGCAGACCAAACAGGCCGGGGACGAATGCGGCGAGATGGATGCCGAAGACGCCCTGTATTCACAGGGCGAAGCTTATATGAAAGCGGATATAGCTGATCGTTACGGCGAAAGGATCCAATATGATTATTAATCATCGATTGATACCGCGAAGTGCAATAGTCAGGTTTATGGCTTTTTTCTTACCGGGGGTGATCGGAATGTGCATTGGTTGCGGCTGTTCTCCGAACGTTAAATATGATGTTTATGTCAGCAAGGACCCTGTTCTGGGCGTTGAGCTTCAATATGTGTCCGGTTGGAAGGTTTCGGAACAGCGTGGATCAGGAGGATCGTTCATGCAGGCCGTGTTCCTGGAACCGCGCGCGAAAAACGACACTTCCAAAGGCGCGGCAATGGTCGTGACGTCAGAGTCGGCTAGTAAGGTAAAGGCGGCGTCGCTGGAAGCGTTTGTCGAGGATTTCGTATCGCGCAGGATGAAGTTTGCCGATGCGAAGATTGTTTCCCGCACAAAGGCGCGTGTCGGGGGGCTTGAAGCTTCAGATATCCTCTTGACGTACCGTTCGGTCGATAAGTTATATTCCGTGGATTCGAAGCCAGTGTCTTTTACGGAACGGGCGCTTGTGGTAAAGAAAGGCGTAAGTTTCTATACGATCAGGTATGAAAACAATTCCGCGTCCTTCGGACGATTTGAGAAGGCCTTCGAGCATATGGTTCGGACCGTCAGATTCAAATCCGGCTCGTGATCATTCGGTATATTCTTCGCTCGCCCTGATATAAACGGCGACATATTCCGACGGGGAGGGTTGGCTGTATTGGATGGTGATGGTCTCCCCTGTTTTGATCTCCTCGATCTTTATTTCGCGGCCCCCACGCACGATTGTTGTGTCATCTGGGACTTTGAATGTTATGTACCCCAGTTCGCAGGTGAGCATGATGGTTGAGAAGACAAAAGAGACCTTGGCAACGGTACCGGTGATGCGTTTCAGGTCACGGGCGTCCTCAGCCGGGGCCTGCGTATCGTTTGCTGCGATGGAATTCGTTATCGTCAGACCCATAACGAAGAACGCGCAAAATATTCCCGTGATGTTCCTGTAAAGGCCCTGCTCCATAGCGCCCCCCTGATTTGTTGACATTATAACACAATTATCCGGGTAGTAAATATTAAATGCTGTCCGCTTTACATTGACAATAGCTCTGACCCGGAGTAGAATAAGATTTCATATGAGACGACTGTTGTTTTTTATCCTGCCTATCCTGATCGTTGTTACCGCGGTATTGACGGTCTTCGGCGTTATTCAGGTGCGTTTCGAGGAAGATAAACTGATCGATGACGTAGGGCGTAAGTCACGGTCGATCGCCGAAAGCATGGAAATATCGGTCAAACATGTTCTGGAGAACAATGACCTGAAGACGGCCAATTACCTCGTTGAAAAATTTCAGACCCGAGAACGCCTCCAGGGATGCGTCATTTATGACAAAAACGGGGAGGTTTTCGCTATTACCCGCAGGTTTCTTGATTGGAAAGAAAAAAACAAGTCCTATTTAAGCCAGTCCCTGGCGGCCGGAGAGCCGCGCGGCGGCATGGAACGATTTAAGGAATACACGGTCTATAGCTATGTCCTGCCCATTTTCGATGACGGACGGAAGGTAATCGGCCTGGTCGAGGTCATCCATGACACCTCTTTTGTATTCAGCCGCCTGGCTGAATTATGGAAAAGGATCAGCGGCACGCTGGTCGTGCTCCTCGTGCTGATCCTCTGGATTTCGATCTTCATCCATAAACAGATTTTCGTTCTGCCTGTCCTTCGCCTGACCGAATAGTTCCATCATTTCCAGAAAGGAGAGATTGATTCGAACCCTCCTATAAAGGAAAAAGGTGAGCTCGGAAAGCTGGCGAGCGAAGTCGAGCAGGTTGCCTTGAGCCTGCGGGTTGCTCGCAAGAGTATATCAGACGTAGCCTCGGTTAAACTTCAGAGGGAAGAACTCTGGACCGAATCAAAACTGCGCAATCTTATTCACGCGAAACTTGGCGATAAGGTCCTGTTTGTTGTTTCAAACAGGGAACCGTATATGCACGTGCTTGACGAGGCGACCGGGGCGGTGCATTGTATCCGTCCGGCCAGCGGCGTCGTTACGGCGATCCATCCCATCCTGTGCGCATGCGGAGGGACATGGATTGCTCATGGCGGCGGCGATGCGGACAGGAAATTCGTCAATTCGAAAGACAAACTTGGCGTTCCGCCCAACGATGACAGGTATATACTCAAGCGCGTCTGGCTATCAAAGCAGGAAGAGGATGGGTACTATTACGGGTTTTCGAACGAAGGTCTATGGCCGTTATGCCATAATACCCATACGCGGCCTATATTCCGCCAGGAGGACTGGGAAATATATAAACAGGTGAACCGGAAATTCTGCGACAGTCTCCTCGAAGAACTGCCTGCGACGAGCCCGTTCATATTCATCCAGGATTATCATTTCACCCTACTGGGAAAGATGATCAAGGAAAAGAGGCCTGACGCGAAGGTTGCGCTTTTCTGGCATATCCCGTGGCCCACTCCCGAGGCGTTCCAGATCTGCCCGTACCAGAAGGATATTCTGGACGGGATGCTAGGGTGCGATCTTATCGGGTTCCATGTCCAGAATCACTGCAATAATTTCCTGGATACGGCGAACAGGCTCCTTGAGTCCCGCGTGGACACGGAGAAGTTCAGCGTCATCCGCCTGGAAAAGGAGACGTTCGTTCGCGCGTATCCCATCAGCGTCAAAAGCCATGTCGGCGCGCCCGCCCTTGAACGCGATACGAGCCTCGAGATGGAACGTCTGCGCAAGGAATTCAATCTGCAGGATATGGTCGTGGGCGTGGGAGTGGACCGTATTGACTACACCAAAGGTATTGTCGAGCGGATCCATGCCATCGACCGGTTCTTTGAGAAATATCCTAAGTACCGCGGCAAGGTCGTATTCGTCCAGCTCGCGTCACCCAGCCGAACGCATATCAAACGCTATCATGACCTTATTTCCGAGATCGACGAGCTCGTAGAGAAAAAGAACTGGAAATACATGGAAGGCAGTTGGAAGCCTATTCTGTACCTGAAACGCCATTTTTCAGCGGATGAAATCGCGCCTTTCTACGCCATGGCTGATTTCTGCATCGTCAGCTCGCTACATGACGGCATGAACCTGGTGGCGAAAGAATACGTCTCGGAAAAACGCGATAACAGGGGCGCGCTTATTTTGAGCCAGTTTACCGGCGCTGCCCGGGAGCTTGTGGACGCGATCCTCATAAATTCCTATTCCACCGAGGAATTTGCCGACAGCATCTTTCAGGCGGTCGAAATGCCTGTTGAAGAGCAGGCCAGGCGCATGGAGAGCATGCGGATGATTGTTGCGGAGAACAACATCTACCGATGGGCGGCTAATATCATCACTGATCTCACGGCCCTTAAGAACGTCTGATATGGTACATCTCTTGCAGAAATGGGATGGGGTATATACCCGGATTAGAGGTAGGCGCATGATGTTGTTCTTTGATTTTGACGGGACCCTAGCGCCTATCGCCTCGAAACCAGGATATGCCCGGATTCCCGATGTGACGCTGTCTTTGCTCAAAGAGGTCCTGCGTCTGAGGTCGTGCAAGCTTGCTGTCGTTAGCGGGAGGGCGCTGGCTGATATAAAAAAGAAAATCGGGCTGAAGGGCATTGTGTATGTCGGCAATCACGGCCTTCAGATCCGGGGCGCAGGAGTCCGTTATACGGCGCCACTCGTTCCGGTATACAAGGCTTCTTTGCGTAAAATCAAAGCGCGTATAGCGCGCGGGATACGGCGTTATTCGGGCGCTCTAATAGAGGACAAAGGCCTTTCCCTGTCCGTCCATTACCGGCTCGTCAGTGCAAGAGATTGCGCTGCGTTGCGTATGGCGGTGCGGAAAATCGCCCAGCCGTATTGCGCAAGGCGACTGATCAGGGTCAGAACAGGCAAAATGGTCATGGAGATCAGGCCTGATTTCCGTTGGGATAAAGGAAGCGCCGTGCGCTGGCTCATCGGCAAATGGAGGGCCCTGGACAAAGGCGCCCGGACTGTTGCGCTATATTGCGGGGATGATTCAACTGACGAGGACGCGTTCAGGGCGCTTGCAGGCAAAGGCATCACGGTCGTCGTAGGCAGGCGCGCGGAAAGCGCGGCGCAATATTTTCTCGATACGCAGGATGAAGTGAACGGGCTTTTAAGGCGCATCATTACAGGAGCACGACAGACGCTATGGATCCCCTTCAACAGGCAAAGGAACCGTTCAGGTTCCACACGCGTTTGAACCTTACCGAATTGACCGGGCTGCGCGCGTCAGTGCTTCCACAGCTTCTTAAATTGATCAAAAAAGTGCCCGGAGCGTGCATCTATCATCATACCCACCGTTTCCTCGAACAACACCAGTATTTGTCTCCGGAACCGCCAAACGATTTTGCCTATTGGGTCAGCGAGGTCATCGGAGAGGCCGCGCTTGCCGAACAGCTTGCCAGCATAGATACGGTGCAGTTTTCCACGATTAGGAGCCTTCGCGACCGCATCGCGCTTACCATCGAAGATTACCTGGCAAAGAATCCTCTTGCTTCGCTTCGCTTTGCCGGATCGGGCGAGGAATTTCATTTCGTTAAATCGGTCAGCTTTATCGTGCCTACCGGTTATATCGCGAGCACCCTGGAGGAGTTTGCGGATATCCTTGAGAAGATCACAATCGATTCGATATATTTTCATGTGTTCGAGGCTCGGCTTCGCCTTGAACATCCGACGAACGACTTCTCGTACTGGATTGAGAACGCGCTCGGCTGCGGGGAGCTCGCAGATAAGCTTGCGCAGCTTGACCCGTATGCGTATACCATGGAAGAGCTGCGCAAACGCATCATCTCGATAGTAAGGTCAGGATATGCCAAAACTTGCTGATTATATCTCGGTTGTGACCCAGCCGGTCATTGACGACCTCCGGCTTCTCGCGGACAAACTGCGGGGAAAGGTAATCCGCAATATCAATTCGACCGCTGTCGGTGGAGGCGTTACGGAGATATTGAACCGCATGGTGCCTTTTCTGCAGGAACTGGGCATTGATGCGCACTGGGACGTCATCAAGGGCGGCGAACGGTTCTTTGCTGTGACCAAGAAGATCCATAACGCGCTTCACGGCGCGACCGAGCGCATCACCGACGATGATCTTGAGGTTTTTATCCGGACAAGCAAGGACAATATGGCGGAGATGGATTTGAGCGGTGATATCATATTTGTCCATGATCCCCAGCCTATAGCCCTGATCGAGAAGAAGGAATCGAATAAATGGGTCTGGCGCTGCCATGTCGACGTTTCGGAGCCGCAGCGTAATATCTGGGATTTCCTCATGCAGTATATTCCGCGGTACAACGCGGCGGTCTTTTCCGCGCCGTCCTTCTCGAGGCCCCTTCCTGTGCGCCAGTTCCTGATTTCTCCGTCGATTGACCCACTGAGCGACAAGAACAGGGATCTGCCTGACGATATGGTCCGGACGGTATTTGATAAATACGGGGTTCCTCTGGACAAGCCGGTTATCACTCAGATATCTCGCTTCGACCGGCTCAAGGATCCGGTGGGCGTGATTGATGTGTATAAACGGGTCAAAAAGTATAATGACTGCCGGCTCGTGCTTGCCGGAGGCACCGCATCGGATGATCCCGAGGGCCTCCAGGTGCTCGAAGAGGTCCGCGAGGCAGCGGGCAAAGACAGGGATATCCATATACTGCTTATGCCGCAGAATGATCTCGACGTAAACGCGCTTCAGCGGGGCTCGACCGTCATACTTCAGAAATCCCTGCGCGAGGGGTTCGGACTGACGATCTCTGAGGCGCTCTGGAAAGCCAAACCGGTCGTTGCTTCGCACGTTGGAGGTATCCCGCTGCAGATAAAAAACAAATACTCAGGCCTCCTGTGCAGGTCAGTGGACGGCGCCGCTTTCGCGGTTAAACAATTATTGAACAATCCCGGATACGCCAGGAAACTGGGAGAGAACGGCAGGGAGCATATACGCAATAATTTCCTTCTGACGCGCCATCTGAAAGATTACCTGCTTTTATTTTTGTCTTTGTTCCACTCCGAAGACGTGGTATATTTATAACGATATAGCGGCAATGTAAAATAACCCCTTCCGGGGCATCCAGGCCGCAGCCATTCACGGTGCCCTATGAAGATCCTTTTCGAATTTGAGAAAAAACCGCTTTGTTTCGAGCATCCGGTCGAGATCATTTCCTGTCACCATCCTGCCGAACTGGCACGGGCGTTTCAGAAGATCGAGCTGGCTCTGTCTTCCGGCCTGGTCGTGGCAGGATTCTGTTCATATGAGGCGGGGTATGCTTTAGAAAGGAAACTGCGGGTTGATAAGAATCATGATTTTCCTTTGCTCTACATGGGATGCTATACGGCTCCTGCAAAGAAAGGTTCATTCAGCGGGCACACGTGCGCGGCTTCTGCATTAAAAGACATTACGGTCAATACGCCTCAGAAGGAATATTTCAGCGATATCGACGCGATCCGCAGCCACATCGCGCGCGGCGATGTTTACCAGATCACCTATTGCATAAAGATGAAGTTTGCGTGGGAAGGCGATGCTTTTGGTTTATACCGGCGATTGTTCAGAGAGCAACCTGTGCCATATGCCGCATATCTGGAAACAGGCGGGTTTAAGATACTTTCGCTTTCGCCGGAAATGTTCCTGAAGAAAACAGGGTCGTTCATCAAGACCAAGCCCATGAAAGGCACCTGGCCTCGCGGCGGCAATCTGTTAACCGATGTTGCTGCCGGCCTGCGCCTGCATTTTGACGAAAAGAACCGCGCGGAGAACCTGATGATCACCGATCTTTTGCGCAATGACCTGGGAAGGTACGGGAGGGATATCAGCGTGCCGGTTTTGTTCGAGGTCGCGAAGTATAATCTTTTGTATCAGATGACCTCGACCGTGACTGCGGCTGTGCGGCAGGATATTCCGGTTTATGAACTTTTTTCCTCGCTGTTCCCGTCAGGCTCGGTGACCGGCGCGCCGAAGATCAGGGCTATGGAGATCATCAGGGAACTGGAGGACGAAGAACGCAGGATATATACCGGCGCGATCGGATACATACTGCCGAACAGGGATATGTTCTTTAACATCCCGATCCGGACATTGCTGTTGAGCGATAAGACGGGCGAGATGGGCATTGGCGGTGGCATTGTCTGGGACTCAACCCCTCAGGGCGAATGGGACGAGGGCATCCTCAAAGCCAGTTTCATCATGAAGACGCTTTAGCTAACCCCAATAGCTACAATTGATTACAATTTAATTCTTTTTGCGTCAATTTATATACTAGTAGGAATTTATTTGTAATTCTTTGTTTAGCAATGGTTTAGCTAAAACGTCTTGAATTGGTCTTGAATTGTTTTGAGGTGATTTGGGGAGAAGTATTTTGTGGAGATCACAACATTCTTGATGCCGTATTCCATCAATATCCGATATACGTCTGCCTGTTCCTCAAGGGTCGGGCTTCTGAAATGCGCTTCCATCAGATATTTGAAACCCGGCTGTGATGTGTAATAATCGATGTATTTGTCATCAATCCGCGCGATCTGGCCCTGGAAGATAGGGTGCTCATGAACGGTCTGGAAATATTGCGTTTCCTTGTTGTAATAGCCCACGCTTTTGTAACTGGTCTGCCAGCCAAGCGGCAATACGAGGACCGGCGAACCCTTGTCGCGATGCGCCAGGTCAACATATACCTGCGGCACGGTCAGGTCAAGCAATGGATATGGCGCAGGCAGGAATTCGATGATCTGCAGGATTATCAGAAATGTTCCTACGCACACACTGCTTTTGATGAACAGGCGTTTCATCCTCATAAATTGCTCCACGCCGAACCCTGCCACGATATAGACGCAGATAAACGTTACCAGTGCGAATCTTACAGGGATCCTCATCTGGCGCAGCGGGCCGATGCACAATAGATTATAAGGGGCAAGAGCGCGCAGGTTCGCGTGGTGCCCGAAAAGCAAAGGACCGGCTGCCAGAAGATAAAAGATCGTTCCGGTTATCACCCAGAAAAGCACGATCTTCTTTTTATACGCGACCAGGCGGTTAAACCTCACAAGCGCAAGGCAGGCGAAAAAAAGCGGGACATACCCGACGAACGCGTTGGTGACGTGCGCGATGGGAGTGGCGAGCGCCGGCAATGCGCGGTATGCCGCAAGCAACGGCGAGGGCCGCAGGAAGCCTGCCCAATGGATCGAGAAATAATCGATCGCCGCGTCAGGCCATACGGGTAATCTTGTCTGAACAGCGGCTGTCGCGCGTATCAGCCCGGAGAGATACCATGACGAGAGCGCGAGAAATAGCGCAGCCGATATCGCGGCATTTGTCCGGAAACCGCTGTGAAGCGTCTTGTGTTTCCGCGCAGAGAAGAATATAACCATGAATACGGCAAGTAGCGTCAAAAATAAGAAATACGTCTGGTCTTCGAGCAGGCACAGCGCATAGACGATCGCCGCACCTATCCCGTACCGGAGCCTTCCGTGCCCCAGGAATTTCCAGAAGAAGAGAATGAACCAGGGAAAGAACCACACCGACGAGAAATGGAGGAAATAACAGCTCTGCATGATGACGTACGGGCAGAACGCCAGTGTTAGGCCCGCCCATAATCCGGCAAACCTGCTGCGGCTGTAATACGACACAAGCATATACATGCCTGCCCCTGTCAGGATGAACTGCAGGAAAAAGACAAGATTCATGCTCACTATAGGGGAGAAGAACGCCTGGAACGGCAGGGAGAGCAGCCCGGACGTTAGAATGTTATTATGAAGGAAAAGGGGCGGCCTTTGCGGATAGAAGATAAAATCGGACCTGAGACGGAAAAAATCGATACCCTGCGCGAGGGCCTTTTTTAAGTGCCATATATTCCATACGGATAAATATGTGTCGGTTTGTTCGAAACCGGCAAGCCTGTCCCGCATTGAGAACGCCAGAGGATAGGTATATAGGATTGCGACAGAGACGAGCGCGGCAAACAATAAAATTGCGAAGGTCAACCGCGTGCGCATGGCAATAAACAGAGCTTTTTGCCTTCCGGGTCGAAAATCCTGAAACGCGCAAGATTCGATTTCTGCAGGACGAATTTTAGCGCGGTTGCGATGACCCCGGCTCCGTAGGCGATACTGCGCCTGAAGCCTATTGAGGAGGACTCGCTGGTGTAGCGGGAAGGAGCGGTGATTTCCCCGATACTTAAGCCAAAATAAACTGCCTGCGCTAGCACTTCATTGTCGAAAACGAAGTCGTCCGAGTTCTCCAGCAAGGGAAGTTTTGAAAGTGCGTCTTTTGAGAATGCGCGGTATCCCGAATGGTATTCGGAAAGCTTTTGCCCGAGGAGAATATTTTCGATAAAGGTGAGTATCCGGTTTGCCACGTATTTGTACAGGGGCATGCCTCCCCTTAGCGCCATGCCGCCTAGAATGCGCGATCCCAGCACGATATCGAACATACCCGACGAAACAAGGCCTGCCATGGCGGTGATGAGCTTCGGCGGGTACTGGTAATCCGGATGCAGCATGATGACGATATCGGCATTGCGCCGGAGCGCTTCGCAATAACAGGTCTTCTGGTTGGCCCCGTATCCCTTATTGCTGGCGTGGCGGAATACGGACAGGCCGATTTCGCCTGCAACAGCTACGGTCCTGTCTTTGCTGCAGTCGTCTGTCACCAGGACTTCGTCAACGATCCCCAGCGGGATCTCGCGATAGGTCCTGGCCAGGGTTTTTTCCGCGTTATACGCGGGCATGACTACAATGACTTTTTTCCCTTCGATCATGATTTCGTCAGAATTTGAAGGTCGTCTTTATCTGAAAAAAATCGCCGCGCGTAGTGTTTTTTGAATAGATATCGCGCAGATACGTGAACGTGATCCCGGCGATCGGAGTGCGCGCGTACACGTCGGCGCCGATCGACATGGATTCCCGCCTGCTGTCGCTTGCCTTCGCGCCGTTAACCTTTTTGCTCGAGCTCTGCATCCAGTTGAAGGACGGGCCTGCCTTTACTGTTTTGGTAAGCTGCATGCCGGGCAGGAATTGAAGGTGTATCTCATCGCCCGGGGATACCTTTGTAGTGGGGTTTTCCAGCCGGAAATAATACTTCGCGACCGCGTCGATGCTGTATCTGCCCCATTGTTTATACACAAAGACCATAGGTTTGATGTCATATTGGTTTGTCCCGTAATTGACGGTCTTTGCGCTGTCATATTTGCCGTTGCGGAGTTTCACGAACAGCGCGGGAAGGATGTCCGCCTGTTTTAACGGAAGGAAGTGGCCTATGCCCAGGTTGATGTCGCCGATCCCTTCGGATGACATATGGTACGCCCCGCTGCGCACGTTGCCGGCAGGGAACATGGCGGTCAGTACCAGGTCGGGCGAGTAATAGCAATACCTGAGTATTTCCTCGTTCTTGACGTAGTCATAATCATTGTGACTGACAACGCCTTTGGCATTCGTGTATTTGTCGGCGGTATAATAGGCGCAATAGGTAAGGATATAATGGCCTTTGGGAGCCCTGACCCCGTCGTAAAAATTGACCGCCGAAGCCGGTGTCTGGAGGAATGACGCGCACGCGCAAAGGATCGGGACCAGGGCATATCGTCGCATAATGAGCATATTATAATTTACTTACCGTGCCTGTGCAATAATTTTAACTTTATATTCGCGCTTCCTGGGGTATAATAAGCCATGCGTGTCAGAAGGCGCAAATGGCAGGTCTATATACTGCAGTGCAAGGACGGATCTCTTTATACGGGCATGACCTGCGATATCGAACGGCGCTACAAAGAGCATGTCCGGGGCAGTTCCCGTTATACCCTTTATAATCCTCCGGTGCGGCTCCTGTATACCGAGGATTGCCATGACCGACCAGGCGCTTTGAAACGGGAATGCCAGATCAAGTCATGGCCCCGCGCGAAGAAATTGGCGCTTATCAGCGGCGCGGGAAGATTGAATGAGGCCGTAAGTCCGGTTGTTTCAAAAAGGAAACGTAAATGAGCTTATTCACTGTGGATGCTTTATTATGCAAAGGCGACGGCCGCTGCTGTCAGGTGTGCCCTGTCGGCATTATCGCAATGGATTCCAAAGGATATCCGGTAGCCGTTGCCGGAGCCGAAGAGCGGTGCATTAACTGCGGCCATTGCGTGGCAGTGTGCCCTCACGGAGCTTTATCGCTTAAATCCATGGCGGCATCTGATTGCGCTCTGCTGCCTCAAGGGTGGAACTTGACCCCGCCGCAGGTCGAACTTTTCTTGAAGGGCCGCAGATCAATACGGCTGTTTAAAAAAGATATTGTCGAACGCGCGATAATCGAGCGGGTGATCGATGCGGCCAGGTATGCGCCGTCCGGAACGAACCGCCAGCCTGTCAGGTGGGTCGTCGTACACGATACCGCAAAGGTCAGGCAGATCGCACGGGAGACCATAGAATGGATGAGATCCCTTATCGTGGAAAAGTCTTCTATGGCTGAATCCCTGCGGTTTGATTACCTGGTGAGCGGATGGGATGCTGGCAGGGATTTTATATGCCGCGGGGCGCCGCATCTTGTTTTGCTTTACGGGCTGAAGGATGACATGATCGCACCGGGGTCGTGCATGCTGGCAGGCGAATATTTCGAACTGGCAGCGTTGCCACATGGACTTGGGACCTGCTGGGCAGGATATGCGACTATGGCGTTGAACAAGTGGCCTGCCGCAGCAGGGATCGTCAACATTTCCTCGAAGTGTGCCTGTTTCGCAGGGTTTCTCGTAGGATACCCCCAGAACGGCTACGCGCGCATTCCTCTGCGCAACGAGCCCAGGATTACGTGGCGATGATGTTTGAGATCAGGATTATCCCTAAGGCTTCTGACGCGGGCCAGGCTGACCTTATCAGATGCGTCC
The DNA here is from genome assembly GCA_029571225.1 of Candidatus Omnitrophota bacterium. GTDB lineage: Bacteria > Omnitrophota > Gorgyraeia > Gygaellales > Profunditerraquicolaceae > JAGOOP01. The sequence goes on from JAKPTF010000097.1 coordinate 103,527, forward strand.
TGATAAACGCCGGCGTTTCCGCAGACCGGATCATCGAGCAATACAGTAAAAGCAGATGCGCCATCATTTTTTATGAACGTTCCCGCAGGCGGCGCGAATATTTTGTGCGGCTTCTGAAATCATTAAAGCTTCATCATGCGGCTATATGCGTCCGTGCGGTAGCCAGTCAGGATTGGGCGTCAGCCTGGAAAAAATACTTCAGGCCTTTTAACATAACGCCGGATATCCGTGTCATCCCCCTGTGGATGAAAAACGAGAAGGTCCCCCGGGGATCGATACCCATATACCTTGATACTACGTTTGCGTTCGGGTCAGGACTTCACGCAACTACGAGGATGATGGCCCGGTTGATGTACAGCCGTAAAGGCAGCCTTGAGAGTTTTCTTGATATCGGCACAGGTTCTGGGATCCTGGCGCTTATCGCCGGAGCATACGGGAGCCGCTGCATACACGCGATCGATATCGACCCGGTCGCAATACGCACTGCCGCCGCGAACTGCGCAACCAACCGCTGTGAAGTCGCGCATCTTGCAGCAGAGCCTTTGGAAAATATGAAAACGCGCAGGAAGTTCGATTTTGTCGCGGCGAATCTTCTGACAGAAGACCTGATACGCCTGCGTAAAAAACTCATCTCCGCAGTCGCTCCAGCAAAATATCTCGCTGTGTCGGGCATATATCGCGACAATTACCGTGAATTCCGGCGAAGGTTCCGGTCTGACAGTCTTCGGTGCGCTGCTGTCGCAAGGCAAAAGGGCTGGTACGCTGTTTTGTTTCAGAAAGTGGCTTCCAGCCGTTCCCGCGCCGGAAGAGGCTAACTTTCTGTTGAACAATCGTTTGTTTTATAGTAAGATAAACGATCATGGCGCAGGTAGCTTTCACTTTGCAAAGCAAGAAATTCCTTGCCGAATTCAACCAGTCCCTGACCGCACAGATGATCATTAAAAGCCTTCCCGTGGAAGGCGCAGTCAAGCTCTGGGGGGATGAGCTGTATCTTGAAACCGGCATCCAGGCATCAGACCTTCATGCGACCATGGAGGTCAATATCAGCGATGTCGGATATCGCCATGAGAACAAACGAGTATGTGTTTTTTTCGGCAGGACCCCCGCAAGCACCTCCGACAGGCCCGTGCCTGCCGCTCCGGTTGTGATAGTCGGCAGGATTCTTTGTCCGCCGGATGAATTGCGCAGTATCAAAGAGGGAGAGATACTCAGGATAACTCTTAATGAAGACAAACCGCATATTAAGCCTCTGCCCTCGGGCGATAGAAAACTTACACAGGCCGAGATCGATGAGCTGGTGAAAAAACTGCTGGCGGCGAAATCCGCCGGCCAGGGGCCAAAACCGGCATGAGGAGCGATGATACCGTTTTCTGATTTGAAGGACCGCATCAAGGCGGCAGGTTTTGAAACGCTTCGTAATGAAAGCGATACGTATTTCGAGGTCGTTTTTGTTAGAACGCAGCTGGAAAAATATACCGTTGAGTTAAACGGCTTGTTCGGCAAAATCGCCTGGCCCTCCGATACGCCGGTATCAGCCGGGGTCAAGAAAGCAATTGCCCAGTACGGCAGCGTCATGGCCGGCCAGACCTTATATGCCGAACAGGAGGGAAGCAGGATCGTATTCGCTATGCTCTGGCCATGGGGTGACCAGGTGCATATTACGCTCAAAGCCGGCGTGACGGAATGATGCCGTGCTGCCGGGATAGAGGAGGAGTGTATGAAACGGCTGGTGTTTTTTGCAGCAGGGGTTTTGTGTTTATCTATCTTTGGTAAAGGAGTTGATGCCGTGGAGAATCCGATAGTCGTGCTTGAAACAACGCAGGGGGTTATGGAATTGAAATTGATGCCCGATATAGCGCCCAAGGCGTGTGAGAATTTCGTGAAGCTGGTGGAAAAAGGGTACTATGACGGCTTGATATTTCACCGCGTCATTAAACAGTTCATGATCCAGGGCGGTGACCCTACCGGCACCGGCAGGGGCGGCCAGTCCATATGGGGGAAACCGTTTGAAGATGAGGTCCGGCAGGATGTCAAATTCGACAGGCCCGGGCTTCTGGCTATGGCCAACGCCGGGCCGAACACCAACGGCTCGCAGTTTTTTATTACGACTGTGCCCACGCCATGGTTGAACATGAACCATACGATATTCGGCGAGCTTGTTTCCGGAGCGGACGTTCTCAAAAAAATCGAGATGACCCCCGTAGGAGCGCAGGACCGGCCGGTCACTGACCAGAAGATTGTCAGGGCGTATATAAAAAAGTAACGTTTCATTCGAAAGAGCCCGGGAGAAGGTACTGCCCGGGCTCTTTCTCCTGCGGAGCGTGATGCCCAGAATAAGACTTCTCCTATTATCGTCATGTCTGGCAATACTCCCTTCCTTCAATTCTATTCCCGATTGTTTTGCGCAAAGCGCCCCCGAATTATATAACCGGTCCAGATTCAACCAGGCAGTCAGGTATTACCGTATCATGGCGGATTCCGGAGACCTGAGAGGGTATCTGAACCTTGCGGTCATCCTTAAGGACCTGGGACATTACCGGCAGGGGATCGCAGTGCTTGAACATGCGCGCAGGCGCTATCCTGATGATCAGGCGATCCTGGTACTTCTTGCCAGGATGTATTTCCTAAACGGCGAGCCGCAAAAAGCAGCGGACCTATTACAGGGGCCGGTTCGAAATGACGCTGCAGGGACAGAGGCCCTGCTTTTATTAGGCCTCTGCTATGACAGCATGGGCCGCAGGGACGATGCCGGAGCATACCTGCGCCGCGCGCTCGAGGCTGACCCCAACAACATAATAGCACATCTGACCCTGGCGGACATATATTACCGCAGCGATAAACTCAGAGAATCAGAACAGGAATATAAGACGGTAAATCTGCTTGACGCCAGCATCCGTAATATTTATTCATACTGGGGCGCAGTCCTGGTGAAGCTCGGTAATTACCGCGAGGCGTACAGAATCTATGAGAAAATGCGTTCGTTCGATCCTTCGGATCCGGTAACTCTGGCGCAGCTTGAACTGGTGCGCAATAAACTGGGGGAGACGTTCTTCGCCAGGGAAAAAGAAAAGCGTCTTGCTGTAAAAGAGCGGAAAAAAGTTCTGGCCCAGCCGGCTCGTGTCTCTGATGAAGCGGTCAAGGTCAGGGTTGGGCTCGTGGATAGCGCAAGCCAGGTCGAGATCTTGGTATCAACCGGTTATTCCATCAAAACGAAACAGGGCAATTTCCTGGTCAATCGAGGCATGGCAGGCCAGGTTTGTTCTGTATCAGCCTCACCCGATAACAAGGTCATCTGCCAGCTTCCCGATGCAGGCCGGATCGTTGTGGACGAGCCGGTTCTTTTCATCCCGGAAAACAGCCGGGGCACCTGTACTATTTTTGATATCCAGGTGGCAAAAGACGAATTCTGGCAAAGGCAGGAGGACCGTTCGTACCGGGGGATGCTTGAGGTATCCGCGCATGGGTCAGCCTTAAAGGTGGTTAATGTTTTGAGCATGGAGGAATATCTCTACAGCGTCGTGCCGTCGGAAATGATATCGTCCTGGCCGTTCGAGGCGCTCAAGGCCCAGGCGGTCGCGGCACGGTCCGAGGCGCTTCATAAGATCGGCCGCCATAAGGCTGACGGATACGATTTTTGCCCTGAAGTGCACTGTCAATCATATACCGGCGTTGAACGTGAGACCCCGGCGACGAATATGGCTGTAGATGAAACGCGCGGCCAGGTGCTGTTTTTCGGGGGAAAACCAGTTGATGCGGTGTATTCGAGCTGCTGCGGCGGCCATACGCAGGACAATATTTTCGGCAAAGAGCCGCGGCAAGTAGAATATTTCCGGGGTGTACCGGATATGGCATCGGCTAACGGACTGACCTTTCCTCTGGACCCCGTTGGCCTTGAACAATGGTTGAAGTCCCCTCCCGAAGGAATCCTGTGCGATATTCCAGAATTTGCCCGGTCGAGCAATTTCAGGTGGGTGCGCGTATTCTCATCATCGGAAATGGACGCCCTGGCATCTAAGCTCGGAGATATCGGAAAGGTCTCGAAAATAGTCGTTACCAGGAGGAATGCTTCGGGACATATCGGCTCATTGAAGCTGGTGGGCAGCAGGTCATCATACCTGATAGAAAAGGAGTTGAACATCCGCAAGGCGCTCGGCGACCTTCGTAGCAGCATGTTCAAGGTTGAGATCAGGTATGACAGGGACCGGAACCCTCTGCAGTTCGTTTTTTACGGCGGAGGATGGGGCCATGGCGTTGGCATGTGCCAGGCGGGCGCGTGCGGCATGGCCAAGAAAGGCAAGAGCTACAAGGATATTCTGGCACATTATTTTAAAGGCTCTGAGCTGAAAAAAATGTATTAGGTTTTTTTGTTGATAAAAGCGGCAAAGCAGTATACAATATTTAAATATACATATGAAAGGAGCTGTCATGAAAAGGTTTCCGTTCGTTCTAAAAATGTGTTTTGCATGTTTTCTGGCACTTGTTACGGCTGTAGTGTCGTACGCGCAGCCTCAACCCACGGCACAGGTAGATAATAACGCTGGAACCCAGGCAATGCCTCCTTACAGCGGCCCCAAGGCGAGGATCGCTGTAGCTGATTTCGACGTCAAGGCGGCTAAAGCTAACGGTGAGATCGGAACGGGGCTCCGTGAGATGATGGTAACGGCTCTTATGAATTCCAACAGGTTCCGCGTTGTGGAGCGCCAGGTTTTGAACGCGCTCATGCAGGAACAGGAACTCGCTTCATCAGGCGCGGCGCAGGCAGGCGGTGTTCAGCGTGGCCAGATTAAGACGGCTGATATCATGATAACCGCCGCGGTCACCGAATTTGAGCCTGAGGCTTCGGGAGGAGCCGCTGGCCTGGGCGGAGGCGCCGGCATAGGCCGCGGGGTTCTCGGCGCGGTACTGGGAGGTTCAAGGAATAAAGCCCATATGGCTCTTGATATCCGCATACTCGACACGTCGACTTCGGAGATACTGGCAGCGACCCGCGTCCAGGGTCAGGCGACGGACATGCAGGGCGGCATACTCGCCGGTTTTCTCGGAAGCTGGGGGCTGGGCGCAGGCTTATCGGGGTATGCGAATACTCCCATGGAAAAAGCTATACGCGTTTGCATCATCGAGGCGGTGAAATACATCTCGCAGCAGGTGCCCGCAAGTTATTATAAATATTGATGCCGAATGACAGGAAGATATTTCACGGCAGGCTGCTAAAGCTGTATTCCCGCTCAATACGCCTGCCCAATGGTTTTGTTGCCGGATTCGAGATCATAAAACATCCGGGAGCGGCACTTGTCATTCCTTTCATGGACCGTGATACAGTTATCATGCTCCGGCAGCTGCGGCCCGTGATCGGCAGATATTTGTATGAACTGCCTGCCGGAACGCGCTCCGTGGGGGAATCGGCACGGAGGTGCGCGCTGCGCGAGATCATTGAAGAAACCGGGTTTTTAGCCGGGTCGCTAACGCGCGTAGGAACTATCTATCCGGTGCCTGGATATTCGACCGAAAAGATCGATATATTTTCTGCCCGGAGCCTGCGCAGAGCCGCTGTCAGGCCCGAGCAGGACGAGATACTGGAATGTATTCCGATGGGCCGTGCCACGGTCCGGAGGATGTTTAAGTCAGGCATGATCGTCGACGCAAAGACGATCTGCGCTCTGTCATTTATCGGCTGGCTGAACTAAGAGCGTTTCACAAATGCGCCTTGTTCGATGCAAATACAATTCGGCAATCCGCTGGGGTGTCCTGAAAGACTCCAGAGTCGCGCTCCTGAAAGAGCCGCCTTTTGAAAGGATCATCCCATCAAAAAAATCAATATCTCTTTCGAGGGTAAAATTAACTGTTCCCGCAGAACCCACGAAGATCGTGCTGGTCGGCCTCAATTACCGCGACCATGCTGCCGAGTTGAACATGCCCCTGCCAATCGACCCTGTCATATTCCTGAAGCCCCCGACCGCGCTTCTTGCGCACGGACAGAAGATTGTCCTTCCAGGAGGCGTGGACCGTCTAGATTACGAGGCGGAGCTGGCGCTAGTTATCCGCAAAGAAGCCAAAAACGTTTCTGCCGAGGACGCTTTGAAATACATCCTCGGATACACCTGTTTGAATGACGTAACGGCGCGAGACGTGCAGAAAAAGGACGGTCAATGGACTCGCGCAAAATCATTCGATACGTTCTGTCCCGTAGGCCCATGGGTCGAGACGGATTTCGACCCGGGGAAAAGCACGGTTATCTGCCGTTTAAACGGGGCTGTGAGACAGCGGTCACAGACGACAAACCTCATCTTTTCCGTTCCGTACCTTGTGTCGTTTGTATCTCGGGTCATGAGGCTTTTCCCGGGAGACATCATCTCAACGGGCACGCCGCCCGGAGTGGGAGCAATGAAGCCCGGGGATCATGTCGAAGTTGAGGTCTGCGGTATCGGGGTATTAAAGAATTCCGTGGTATCTGAGAATAAAGCGAAGCGTTCACATAGATAACCGGGGTATGGGGCATCAAAGGCTCACGGCAGCGGGAACCTGATGATCCGCGCCGGGCCCGAGGCCTCAAAGCGGTCTGGAGGTCACCAGAACAGGAGGGTTGAAATGCTCGGAATACCGGATCCTGGCGTGTGGATGGCGTACCTGTTGTGCATCGTCAGCGTCGTGATCAGTATCTGGTACGGCGCTGCGAACTGGAATAAAGGGGATGAGCCCGTGTATCCTGAAGACGTCAAATGGGTAAAGGATGAAAAAGAAGCAAAAGAGGAATTTTAACCTTTGACCGGAGGATATATGGAAAACATTACTCTTTTAACTCTCATCGTCGTAGCATATCTTTTCATCATAGGGTATCTCGGGTATTACGGATACCGCAGGACCAAGAATGCCCTGGATTACCTGGTAGCCGGCCGCAGCGCGCATCCGGTGGTTATGGCCCTGTCCTACGGCGCGACATTCATCTCGACGTCCGCCATCGTGGGTTTCGGCGGAGCCGCGGGGCTGTTCGGCATGGGGCTTTTGTGGCTGACGTTCCTCAATATTTTCGTCGGCATCGTCATCGCGTTCATCGTGTTCGGCAAACGCACGAGAAAAATGGGGCATAACCTTGACGTCCATACGTTCCCGGAACTGCTGGGAAGGCGTTTCAAATCGACGTTCATCCAGGGGTTCAGCGGCATGGTCATCTTCCTTTTCATGCCCATATACGCCGCGGCGGTCCTGATAGGCGCGGCCCGGTTCCTTGAAGCTACGTTCCCCAGCTATATCAATTATAACGTGGCGGTCCTTATTTATACGCTGATAATATGCGCGTACGTGCTTGCAGGCGGGTTAAAGGGCGTCATGTACACCGACGCTCTGCAGGGCAGCATCATGTTCGTCGGCATGGCAATATTGCTTGTGTTCACGTATGTGAAATTAGGCGGCGTCGTCGTCGCGCACCAGGCATTGACCGCGATCGCTGATAAGGTGCCGCAGAACCTGGTCGCGCAGGGCCATCGGGGATGGACCGCTATGCCCGCTCTCGGCTCGCCCTTATGGTGGTCGCTCGTATCGACGATCGTCATGGGCGTGGGCATCGGGGTGCTCGCGCAGCCGCAGCTTGCGGTAAGGTTTATGACCGTGAAAAGCAATAAGGAGCTTAACCGTGCGGTTATGATCGGAGGGATCTTTATCCTGATGATGACGGGCGTGGCGTTCGTGGTCGGAGCTCTCACCAACGTGTATTTTCTGGATCATCCCGCGTTCGGAAAAATCGCCGTCGCAGCAGCGGGCGGCAACATCGACAAGATAATCCCTACCTATATCAACGCGGCGTTGCCCACATGGTTCGTGTATGTGTTTATGCTCACGCTTTTATCAGCGGCAATGTCCACGTCGAGCTCGCAGTTCCATACGCTGGGAAGCGCGTTTGGCAGGGATTTTGTCGAAAAATCGGTCCTGGCAGGAAGGCAGTTCAAATACACGGTCGGGATTACCCGGATCGGCATCGTGCTGGGAGTGTTTGTCACGGTTTTGCTCGGGTTCAAACTGCCGGATAATGTCATCGCTGTCGCAACGGCTATCTTTTTTGGCCTGTGCGCGACGACGTTCCTCCCTTCGTATATAGGAGCCCTTTTCTGGAAAGGCATGACCAAACAGGGGGCGATCGCCAGCATGATGGTCGGTTTTCTCGGAAGCGCGTTCTGGCTGTTGTTCATCCATCAGAAGGAAGCGGTTGCCCTGGGGCTGTGCAAGTTCATATTCAACAAGCCCTGCCTCGCGGTTCATCCGTGGAACGTCGTGGACCCGATCGTCGTCATTCTGCCGCTGTCGCTGGCCACAGCATTCGGGGTGAGCCTGTTCACCAAAAAAATGTCGAAGGAGCACGTCGAGGCATGTTTCAAACATATATAAAGGAGGATGGTATGCGCAGATCAGTTACCGTACTTATACTTATGGCGTTTATTGCGGCGGTCGGATTGATGTCCGCACAGGCCCAGGATGACGCGGTCAAGCTTAAAGGCGGCGTGTATGAAAGGATCCGCCATGAATATTGGAAGAACAACCAGGATATGGAGGATACATATTACGGAGGCGGAGACCGTAATTTTTTCAGGTTCAAGACGAGCCTCTGGGGCCAGGTGGATTATGAAGAGACCTTTTCGTTGTTCGGAAAGCTGACCAATGAGATTAAGAGCTATAATCTTCTTGGTTCAGGAGGCCGCAAGGTCTATTACAGCGATCATCGCCACTGGGACCCTGACGAGACCATCTTCGACAACCTTTATATCGACGTGAAAAGACCGGCTGACATACCGGTCAGCTTCAGGATCGGCCGCCAGGACCTGCTCAACCAGTACGGGGAGAATTTCCTTATCTGCGACGGCACGCCCGGCGACGGCTCCCGCACTTTCTACTTTAATGCGTTGAAGGCTAGCTGGTACATGGACGGCGAGAATACCCTTGATATGATGTACATGAAGACCCCGCGCGACGACCAGTGGCTGCCGGTTATCAACGAGGATAAGAACCCGGTTGTGCTGACCACGACCGCGGAAGAGGGTTTCGCGTTTTACTGGAAGAACAAGTCCGTAAAGAACCTGGCACTGGAGCCGTATTTCATGTATAAGCATGAAGATGACGATTACGGCAGCGGGTATCAGTCAAAATCTAGCAAGATAAGGACCGTGGGCGCGTTCAGCAAATACAGCATCGCGCCGTGGACGCTGCACGGACAACTTGCGCACCAGTCAGGCGAATACGGCGACGATGACAGGCAGGCAGTGGGCGGGTATTTGTTTGCTGATCTCAACCTGAATGATTCAGAAATGAATCCTGTTTTGAACGCCGGATACGTTTACCTGTCAGGGAACAAGCAGAGGACGCCGAAGCAAGAAGGCTGGAATCCTCTGTGGTGCAGGTTCCCCATCTACTCTGAATTGTACGCGCAGGCGTTTCAGTATGAGTCAGGAAATTCCTATTGGACTAACCTGTCGATGTACCGTATAGGCGTCACGCTAATTCCGTTCAAGCAGGCTAAGTTCAATCTCAATTACAGCTTCCTGCGCGCCAATGAGCTTGTCGCGGCGAATGCCACGGGCAATCTGTCAGGAACTGGAAAAAACAGGGGGCATTTGATAATCGGAAAGCTCGATTATACGTTTAACAAGAATATATCATCTTACTTACTGGGAGAATACTTCATACCGAACCACGGGAGCAACGGATTCTATACGGACGCCGCAGATCCGGCTATTTTTATCCGTACCCAGCTCGAACTCAAGTTCTAACAATTGAAGACGCTTTAGCTAACATTTTGGTGGATAAGAGATTACAAAACAATTCCGACTGTTTGTTAAATTGGGCAATAAAGAATTTATTTGCAAGATATTAATCCACAGTATGTTAGCTAAAACGTCCAGTATTTTATGATTGAATTTTTAGCAGGAGATGAGGCGCTGGCGCAGGGGGCTTATGAGGCAGGATTACAGTTTGCCGCTTCATATCCAGGCACGCCCGCGACCGAGGTGCTCGAATATCTGGCAAAATTACCTGACGTTGACGCGCAATGGTCGGTTAACGAAAAGGTCGCCTTCGAGGTGGCACTCGCCAGCGCTATCGCTGGAAAGCGGTCGTTGTATTCGTCAAAGCACGTCGGCTTGAACGTTGCAATGGACCCGCTCATGACCTCGGCGTACACAGGCGTCAATGCCGGATTCATCGTCGTGATCTCCGACGATCCCGGCATCCATTCATCGCAGAACGAGCAGGATACCCGCATTTTCAGCCGCGTCGCAAAGATCCCGATGCTCGAGCCGTCCAGCCCTCTTGAGTGTTATCAGTACGCCCCGGCAGCGTTCAAGATCAGCGAGGATTTCGATACCCCGGTCATGATACGGCTCACGACGCGGGTCGCCCACACAAAAGAGAATATCGCGGTTTCCGGAAAACGCAAGGCGGCCCAAAAGGAATTCAGGATCGACGTGCCGAAATACGTCATGGTGCCGCGCAACGCATACAAAAAGCATATTATACTCGAAAAAAAACTCGCCCGCCTTCGGAAATACTCAAATAAAACCCCCCTGAACAGCATCGAATTGAACAAGCGTTCGATCGGCTTTATCACCAGCGGCGTCTCCTATTTATATGTCAAAGAGACGTATCCGGATGCCTCGGTGCTGAAGCTGGGAATGCCGTATCCTTTTCCCGATGAAAAGATCAGGGAGTTTGCTTCAAAGGTAAAAAAGGTTTTTGTCATCGAAGAGCTCGAGCCGTTTCTCGAAGAAGAACTTCAGAGGCTCGGCGTACGGGCAAAGGCCAAAAGCAGCTCCTTTCGGATAGGGGAGTTGAGGCCGGAATCAATCCCTGCCATCGTCGCGGGCAAGAAGAAGGTCGAAGAAGAACCAACATCGCGCAAGCCGGTGCTGTGCCCGGGCTGTCCGCATCGGGGGGTATTCAGCGTTTTGAGGTCGTTAAAGCTGACCGTTGCCGGAGATATCGGCTGTTATACGCTCGGCGCTCTTCCGCCTCTGGGCGCCTTGCATTCCTGTCTGTGCATGGGTACAGGAGTCACGTTTTTTGACGGATTCTCAAGGGCCCTGGGCAATAACGTCGTGGGCGTGATCGGCGATTCCACGTTCGTGCATTCAGGCATCACTGGACTGGTCAACGCGGCCTACAACAGGACAAAAGGCGTCATCATCATCCTTGACAATTCTACTACCGCAATGACCGGCAGCCAGCCGCATCCCGCAACAGGGCTGACGGCCAGAGGCGAACAGACAAAGAAGCTTGTCCTTGAGGACCTGTGCAGGGCCTGCGGCGCAGACTTTGTCGATGTGATCGATCCGTTCAAGACAGCCGAATTGAAGGCGCTTGTCAAACAACGCCTTGATGGAAAAGCGTTATCGGTTATAATAGCGCGTTATCCCTGCCGCCTGATTGACCGCACCCGCGCCGCGGCGCCTAAGATCGATGCGTCTAAATGCAAGAAATGTTACCAGTGCCTTGCGGTCAACTGCCCGGCTATATCCAGAACCGAAGACGGGTTTATCGCAATCGACGCGCAGACCTGCACGGGCTGCAACGTCTGCGTCAACGCGTGCAGTTTCGGCGCGCTCATTAAACACCAGATCCGTTCCCAGGAGCCATGAAGAGACCCGTGCCTAGGATATTGACGACGAGCATCCTGTTCTGCGGAACAGGAGGCCAGGGTGTTTTGTCCGCTGCGGAGGTCCTCGGCTGGGCTGCGATCTACGACGGGTATCATGTCAAGAAGTCAGAGGTGCACGGCATGGCGCAGAGGGGCGGTTCAGTCGAATCGCATGTGCGCTTCGGGCCCCGCGTGTTCTCACCGCTCATTCCCGCGGGTCGGGCGGATTATCTTGTGTCTTTCCTCAAAGAAGAAGGCCTGCGCATGAAACCGATGCTGCGCAAGGGGGGCGTTGATCTGACCGCCGAACTGGAGCAGGGCAGCAGCCATTGCGACGATAAACGTTATTTTAACAGTTATCTCCTCGGAGTTCTTTCGCGCCGTCTGTCAATCCGCATTGAAAGCTGGTTCTCGGCGATAGACCACGTGTTCGGAAAGAAGAACCCGCAGGCGAACAGAAACGCGTTTTTGCGAGGAAGGGGTGAGATGAAATGATCTGGAACGAGAAGATGGAATGCATGAAGCCGGAGGAACTCAAGAACATCCAGTCGGAAAGGCTCCGGAGCCTGGTCGCCTATATCCATAAAAATTCTCCCGCTTACGCGGCAAAGCTCGATGCCTTCGGCATATCGCCCAAGGACATCAAGACGATCGACGATATAAAAAAACTTCCCTTCACGGTCAAAGACGACCTGCGCGACAGCTATCCCTTCGGCCTTTTCTCCCGGCAGATCAAGGATATCAGTGAGATCCACGTGTCAAGCGGCACGACCGGCAACCCTACGGTTGTCGGATACACGAAGGATGACCTGAAGCTCTGGGCAGAGGTCATGGCGCGCGTGCTGTGCTGCGCCGGCGCTGTTCCCGGCGATATGATCCAGGTCGCCTACGGTTACGGGCTTTTCACCGGAGGGCTGGGATTCCATTACGGAGCGCTCGAAATGGGGCTCTCGGTCATCCCGGCATCTTCGGGGCAGACCAAGCGTCAGCTCAAGATCATGCAGGATTTCAAACCCAGGATCCTGGGCTGCACTCCCAGCTATGCGCTGTATATGGCAGAAGAGGCAAAATCCATCGGCATCAAGCCCAGGGACGCGTCATGGAAAATCGGGATATTCGGAGCTGAGCCCTGGAGCGAGGGTATGAGAAAGGCGCTTGAATCCACATATGACATGATAGCAACCGACGTCTATGGGTTGTCCGAGATCATCGGCCCGGGCGTCGCGCAGGAATGTCAGCATAAAAACGGGCTGCATCTTTTCTCGGACGTGTTTTATCCGGAGGTTATAGACCCCAAGACCGGCACGGAGGTCAAGGAAGGCAGCAAGGGAGAGCTTGTCATCACGACGCTTACAAAACAGGGGCTGCCGCTTATCCGTTATCGTACCCGCGACATCGTCGCGATAAAATACGAGAAATGTAAATGCGGCAGGACCAGCCCACGCATCTCCAAGATATCGGGCCGCACCGACGATATGATCATCGTGCGGGGCATCAACGTGTTCCCGTCTCAGATCGAGCACGTGCTTCTGGGCATCGAAGGCACGCAGCCGCATTACCAGCTTGTCGTTGACCGCAAGGTCGGCGACCTGGATGAGCTTGAGGTCCTGGTTGAAGTCGAGGAAAAGATATTCTCCGACGAGATCAAGAAACTTCGCGGCCTGGAAGAGAAGATCAAGAAGGAGATCGAGTCGATCCTGGGAGTCCTGGTTAAGGTGCGCCTTGTCGAGCCCAGGACCATCGAGCGCAGCGAGGGCAAGGCCAAGCGCGTCATAGACAAACGAGTGCTGTAAACCATAAAGGAGCCTGCGATGAAGCTTATACAGATATCTATATTCCTGGAAAACAAGAAGGGGCGTCTGCTTGAGGTGTGCTCGCTTCTGGGCGAGAACAAGATAAATCTGCGGGCGCTGACAGTTGCCGAGAGCGATAATTTCGGCGTGCTGCGGCTGGTTGTGGACAAGCCGCAGGAGGCGACTACAATCCTAAAGGCCAAAGGGTTCGTGGCCAATCTCACCGAGATCGTAGCAGTCGAGGTCCCGGATAAACCGGGCGGCCTCGCCGAGGTGCTCAGGATTCTCTCAAAGCACAATATCAACGTCGAATACATGTACGGCTTTCTCGAACGCGCCTCGACCCGTGCGCTTCTGGTGTTCAGGTTTGACAATCCCGATACCGCGATCGAGGTGCTCAAGGCGAACAAAATACGCGTTGTCGGTCAGAAGGACATGAGGGCTTTGTGATGGAAGTGAAATACAGGGATAAGAAGATCGAGACGATTGATCGGGGCGCGCTAAAGGCGTTGCAGCTGAAGCGCCTAAGGGAGACTGTGCGGTACGCTTTGAAGACCCCGTTTTATAAGTCGCGTCTGAAAAAATCCGGCATAAAATCCGCGGCCGATATCCGCAAGCTCGACGACCTCAACCGCATACCTTTCACGACAAAAGACGACCTGCGCGAATGTTACCCGACAGGCCTGCTTGCGGTGCCGATGAAGGACGTGATCAGGCTTCATACGTCGAGCGGCACGACCGGCATTCCGACCGTTATCTATCACACGCGCGGGGATATCGACGTCTGGACAGAGTTGCTTGCGCGTTCGATCGTCGCCACAGGCGCAGGCAAGGAGGACATATTCCAGAACATGATGTCATACGGCATGTTCACCGGAGGGCTCGGCCTTCATTACGGGGCGGAACGCGTCGGCATGACTGTGATCCCCATGGGCGGCGGCAACACAAAACGCCAGGTCCAGCTCATGAAGGACTTCGGGACGACCGTGATGCATATAACGCCCAGTTACGCTCTCCATATATATTCAAAGCTCGAGGAATGCGGTGTATCGCTCAAAGACCTGAAACTCAAAAAGGCGTATCTGGGCGCGGAACCGTATTCGGAAAATACCCGCAAGAAGATAGAATCCCTTTACCATATCGACGCGTATAATTCATACGGCCTCTCCGAGATGAACGGCCCGGGCGTCGCGTTCGAATGCGTGTACAAGACCGGCATGCACTGCTGGGAAGACACCTATATTATCGAGGTCATCGACCCCAAAACGTGCGAGCCGCTTCCCGATGAAAAGGAAGGGGAGCTTGTGCTCACGAACCTGACGCGGCGCGCGACACCGCTTCTACGTTACCGCACGCGGGATATCGCATGCATTTACCGTGGGCCGTGCAGGTGCGGCCGTACGCACCGCAGGATATCGCGCATCACCGGCAGGACGGACGACATGCTCATCGTAAACGGGGTCAACGTGTATCCGTCTCAGATCGAGGCAGTGATTATGCGCATTCCCGAGGTAGGCACTAATTACCAGATCTATCTTGAAAAAGAAGGGACGCTCGATAAACTGGTCGTTAAGGTCGAGATCTATTCGAAATTGTTTTCCGGCGAGATCAGCCAGATTGAGGCGCTCAAGAGCCGGATCAAAGACGAACTGCGCGCATCGATCGTGATCAATCCGGTGGTTGAACTCCACGAGCCCGGCAGCCTTCCCGTGTTCGAAGGCAAGGCAAAACGCGTGGTTGACGCCAGGGCAAAATTATAGCGGCGGCAAGCCGGAAGCGTTTTATTAACGGAGGGTACATCCAATGGCAAGAGAATTGAACATATTCGTCGAGAACCGTCCAGGCCGGCTGCGCTCGGTAGCCGAGGTTTTGTCGCAGAAAAGGATCAACGTGCGCACCATGACCCTTGCGGACCGCGGGGAGTTCGGCCTTATGAAAATGATCGTGGATAAGCCGCAGGAGGCGCTCCTGGCTCTTCAGGATAAAGGTTTCGCCTGTGCCATCAAGGATATCCTGGCGATCGCGCTCAAAGACAAGCCGGGCAGCTTTTTGAAACTTGCCGACCTTTTATACACGCACAAGGTCAACGTCCTTGACGCCTACGGGTTTGTCATAGAGTCGAACAAACAGGCGGTGTTCTGTTTGGAGGTCAAGGACACGGCCGCGATTAAGAAGATACTCCGGAAGGCGGGCTTTGAACTTCTTGAGGACGAATTGCACGAATTCTGATATGGTCATAGACATTCATGCGCATGCCTGGCCGGAGAAGGTATCGCAGAAGGCGCGCGAGAATCTGGAATCGTATTACACGGTTAAATGCTGCGGTGACCCCACGGTCTCGACGTTGCTTTCGTTCATGGACGCCAACAAGGTCGACGTGAGCGTTATTTGCGCCGTAGCGTCGAGGCCCGAACAGGTTGTTTCCATCAACGACTGGCTGTTCTCGGTGGCAGGCGAACGCATCAAGATATTCGCGTCCCTGCATCCAGGGTACAGCGGCTGGAAGAAAGAAATCGCCCGTATCAGGGAATATGCCCACGGGATCAAATTCCAGCCGAGCTTCCAGTCCTTCTTCGTGGACGATGAAGCGGTGTTCCCGGTGTACGAAGCCCTTGAGGGATCGGGGCTGCCGGTATTGTTCCACTCCGGAGATGAGCTGGCCCCGCAGATGACGATCAGGGCCACGCCCGAACGGCTGCTCAAGGTCCATAAGAAATTCCCGGGCATGACCATGATCGCCGCGCACATGGGCGGGTTCAGGCAGTGGGACGAGGTAAAAAGAATTCTCGTGGGCACTGACATATACCTGGATACGTCCGCGTCGTTCGGATATATATCCGACGAGGACGCTCTGTACATCATGCGCCGCCATCCGCAGGAACGCATCGTGTTCGGCACGGATTTCCCGTTCTTCAGCCAGAAGACCGGGCTTGACTATATTGAAAAGCTTGGCCTGGGCCGCCATCACAAGGAATTGATCCTTTCCGGAAACGCGCGCAGGTTATTGCGCATATAAGCAAACGCCACGGAGACGAATATGAAGACTGATGAAGCCGTTGGGCAGGACGCGGCGCAGCTGGCCGATAAGGCATGGAGCCGCATCGGCAGGCAGAAGCGCGCCGGCATCCTCGTTCCGCTTTTTTCCGTTTTTTCGCAAAAAAGCGCCGGCATAGGAGATATCGAAGACATAAGGCCGCTTGCGGACTGGTGCAGCGCCTGCGGAAATTCTATTCTTCAACTGCTGCCCATGAACGAGGTCGGGCCGTTGTTCTGCCCGTATGATTCCTTAAGCTCGTTCGCGCTTGACCCCATGTATATTCGGCTTGAAGGGGTTGACGGATTCGACACCGATGAGGCGCGCGCTTCAGTCGCGAAGCTCAAAGAGGCGTTCCCTGCAGGCAAAAGGAACGTTGACTACAGGATCAAGGCTGAAAAATTGAAAGTCCTGCGAGGCATCTTCGACGCGCTGCCTGAGTCGAAAAAAAACGGATTCAGGGAGTATGCGGACGCCAACAGCTATTGGCTGGAAGATTTCGCCTTATTCTGTTATCTCAAAAAAGCCCATAACGGATACGCATGGTGGCAATGGGATAAGGAATACCGTGACCGCGACCCTGTTGCGCTCAAGAACATCGCGATCGAGCACGCCAATGATCTTGATTTTTTCAAATGGCTCCAGTGGCAGCTGTTCAAGCAGTTCTCCGAGGCCAGAAAATACGCGCTGAAAAAAGGCATCCTGCTCAAAGGCGACCTGCCGATCCTGGTTTCCAGGGATTCGGCTGACGTGTGGGCCCATCCGTCTTATTTCAACCTCGATTTTGTCGCCGGCGCTCCGCCTGATATGTACTGCGCAAAGGGCCAGCGCTGGGGAACTCCGACTTATAAATGGGACGCGATCTTCTCCGACGCGGGCACGTATCTTGCGGAAAAGCTCGCCTACGCCCAGAACTTCTACGATATCCTGCGCATCGACCACGTGGTCGGGCTTTTCCGGATATGGGCGATCCCGTTCAACGATCCCGAGGAGAACAAGGGGTTGAACGGCGCCTACGATCCCGGGGACGAACAGCAGTGGGAGTCGCACGGCAAGCGTATCCTGTCGTTCATGCTGGCGCATACCTCGATGCTTTTGTGCGCGGAGGACCTCGGCACGATCCCTCCTGTGTGCACCAAGACGCTGCTCGAGTTCAAAATACCAGGCAACGACGTGCAGCGCTGGATCAAGGACTGGAAAGTAAAGCACGATTTCCTCGCACCCGGGGAATACCGGCCCCTTGCGGTATCAATGCTTTCCACGCACGACACCACGAACTGGAGCGCGTGGTGGGAGAACGAAGCGGGCACGATCGACGAAGGATTGTTCGACCGCCTGTGCGCGGCACGCGGCATAGACGCAGCGGCCATGAAAAAGGCGCTGTTCGATCCTAATCTGTCCGCACACGGAAGGCTTCGCTGGCTCAAGGATATAGACTCGGTCGACAGGCTCGTATCCATACTCGGCCAGGGCCGCGATCAGCTGTGGCAGTTTATTGACCTGTATGAGAACTCGTATATGGAGAAGGAAAAGCTCTGGAAGCAGATGGCCATGAAAGGCGCCATGAAGGAAAAAGCGACCAGATCGCTGGTCAGCGAGGTCATGCGGGCAAACCTGCAGACCGCTTCCGTATTTTCGATCAACCTGATCACCGATATTCTGTATCTTTTCGGCGCGATCAGCGGCGATCCATACGATTACCGGTTGAATACGCCCGGCACGGTCGGTCCGGCCAACTGGTCGCTCGTAATGCCGCTGTCGATAGAAGAAATGCAGGATGAGAAATACACTTCTATCTTGCGTAAAATGATCAAAGCTTCAGGCCGGTGACCGGCGGAAGCCCAAACAAAGGAGCGCACGTATGGAAACAACTAGGTTTATGCTTGGCGAAAAAGATATCCCGCAGGCATGGTATAATGTCGCGGCTGACCTGCCGTTCCAGCTTCCGCCGCCCATACATCCGGGAACATTAAAGCCGTTGCAGCCGCAGGACCTGGCGCATATTTTTCCGATGGAGCTGATCAAACAGGAGATGTCGGCGAAACGCTGGATCGATATCCCGTCAGAGGTACTCGATATTTACCGTATCTGGAGGCCGACTCCCTTAAAGCGCGCGGTCAGGCTCGAAAAGGCGCTCAAGACCAAGGCGCGCATCTATTACAAGGATGAAAGCGTTTCTCCTGCCGGCAGCCATAAGCCGAACACCGCCGTTGCGCAGGCGTATTATAACAAAAAGGCAGGCATCGAGCGCCTGACTACGGAAACCGGAGCCGGACAGTGGGGCAGCGCCTTGAGCTTTGCGTGCAACATATTCGGCCTCAAGTGCACGGTGTATATGGTAAAGGTCAGTTACCATCAGAAGCCGTTTCGCAGGTCGCTCATGCATATATGGGGATCAAATGTCATCGCGTCGCCCTCGGATACTACCGACGCCGGCAGGGCCATGCTCAAGGCCGACCCCCATTCGCAGGGATCCCTCGGCGCGGCCATATCCGAAGCGGTGGAGGATGCAGCCAAGCATAAGAATACCAATTATTCCCTCGGCAGCGTGCTTAACCACGTGCTTCTGCATCAGACGGTAATCGGCCTTGAATTGAAGAAACAGCTGAAAATGGCAGGCGAGACTCCGGATTATCTGATTGCCTGCGTCGGCGGAGGGAGCAACTTCGGCGGGTTTGCCCTGCCGTTTATCACCGATAAGCTAAAGCGCCCGTCTTTGAAAATCATAGCTGTAGAGCCGAGCGCCTGCCCCAGTATCACCAGGGGAAAATACGCCTATGATTTCGGCGATACAGAAATGCTTACCCCGCTTTTGAAGATGTTCACGCTGGGACATAAGTTCATGCCGCCGGGGATACACGCCGGGGGCTTGAGGTATCACGGATGCTCGTCGCTTGTCAGCGCATTATGCGCGCATAAGCTCATCGACGCAGTATCATGCGAACAACTGGACATCTTCAAGTCGGCTATGCTTTTCGCGCAGACCGAGGGAACGCTTCCGGCTCCGGAAAGCGCCCACGCCATCAAGGCTGCAATAGACGTGGCAAAACGCGCTCCGAAGGGCAAATGTATTGTTTTTAACCTGAGCGGCCACGGGTTCCTAGACCTGGGGTCATACGACAAATATATGGCGGGTGAGCTCGTAAATTACGCGCATCCCTCGGCGGAGATCGAGCGTGCTTTGAAGGACCTGCCTAAGGTCTGCGAATAAAGGTTGTTATCAAGAGAGGAAGAAATGGACCGTGAACTGATCGTCATTGGCGACCGCGTGCTCATCGAGCCGGATACCGAGACCGAGAAGACCGATACGGGATTGTATCTTCCGCAGGGCATCAAGGAAAAGGAAAAGGTCCAGGCAGGCACGGTTGTAAAGACCGGGCCGGGATTTCCCATCCCAAGCCCCGAGGACCTCGAGATCGAGCCGTGGCAGTCGCCCGAACAACTGAAGAAATATTTTCCCCTTCAGGCAAAGGAAGGGGATTATTGCATATTCCTGCGCAACTCCGGCGTTGAGATAACCTATGAAGGGCGCAAGCTCGTCATCGTGCCCCATTCGGCGATCCTGGTTCTTCTGCGTGGATAAGATTAACCTGCTTTACGTTATAACGAAGCTTGAGCTGGGCGGAGCGCAAAAGCAGCTCCTATCGCTCATACAGGGGCTTGACAGGGCCCGTTACAATATTTTCCTGTTTGCCGCGCGCGAAGGCATCCTTATGGACGATGCCCTTGCGGTTCCGGGCCTTCGCGTGCACCGGTCGCTCTTCCTGGAACGGGCAGTAAATCCGTTCTTAGACATCCCGGCGTTCTTCGAGCTGGCATTTTTTATCAGGCGGGAAAAAATAGATATTGTTCATACGCACAGCTCCAAGGCCGGGATACTGGGCAGGTTCGCCGCTGCGGCTGCCGGCGTCAGGGCAATCTATCATACCGTTCATGGCTGGCCGTTTCATGATTTCCAGTTCCCTCCGGCCAGATGGTTTTTTGTGTCTCTTGAACGATGCGCGGCTGCCGTGACCACCCGGATCATTGTGGTGTCGGAGCACGATAAAACGCGAGGGCTCAAATACGGGATCGGTTGCGATGGCCGCTACAGCCTCGTGCGATACGGCATCGATGCGGCGGCGTTTGAGGAGGCTATTCCTGCAGCGCGCAAAAGCTTGGGCATACCTGAAGGCGTGCCTGTCGCAGCTATGATTTCGTGTTTTAAACCGCAGAAGGCAGTGCAGGATCTCATTACTGTCGCCCGTGATGTTTGTGCCGTAAGAAAGGATGCCTTGTTCATGATCGCGGGCGACGGCACCCGGCGCCGCGCGATATCGAAGCTGATCCGAGCATACGGCCTCAAGGGCAACGTTCTCCTTCTTGGATGGCGCCGGGATATCCCGGAGATTCTTGCAAGCTGCGACGTTTTTATTCTGACGTCGTTATGGGAAGGCATGCCGATCGCGGTCATCGAAGCCATGGCAGCGTCCCGTCCCGTCATCGTTACGGATACAGGCGGCGTGAGGGAGCTTGTCAGGGACGGAGATACCGGATTCATTGTTCCCTGCCGCGACACGGGCGCCATGTCCCGGAGATTATTGACGCTGTTCCATGACCCGGCAATGAGAGCACGCATCGGGAATAAAGCTCGCGATTCCTTAAAAGACGATTATTCGGCGCGCCGGATGGCGCAAGAAACGCAGCGTTTGTACGGAACGGCCGCTGGCAGCCTGCCGTGAACTCACGAAAGGAGCATACATGGGATCGTTTGACATAAAATCGCTGATAGCCAATATCGAAAAGGTTATCGTAGGCAAGACCGAAACGGTGAAGCTTTTGCTCGTCGGCCTGCTCACCGACGGCCACATCCTTATCGAAGACGTGCCGGGGACGGGCAAGACTATGATGTCGCTTGCGCTTGCAAAGTCAGTGAGCGGCGACTTTAAGCGCATCCAGTTCACGCCTGACCTTTTGCCTTCGGACGTGACCGGAGGCCACGTGTACAATCCCAAGACGGGCGATTTCGATTTCAAAAAAGGGCCCATATTCACGAACCTCCTACTTGCTGACGAGGTTAACCGCACCACGCCGCGCACGCAATCCGCGCTGCTTGAATGCATGCAGGAGCGCACCGTCACGCTAGACGGAAAAACATTCCATCTGCCGTCGCCGTTCATGGTCGTTGCGACCCAGAACCCGATTGAGCATCAGGGAACGTACCCTTTGCCCGAAGCGCAGATAGACAGGTTCCTCCTGAAGATATCCATGGGCTACCTGACAGCGCAGGAGGAAATGGCTGTGGTTTCAACGCAAAAGGTCCGCCATCCGATCGAGACATTGCCCTCGGTCGCTAGCCTTGCGGATATTTTATCGCTGCAGGAAACGGTCAAGAATATAGCCATCTCGGAACAGGTCATGAAATATATCGTGGACCTTGTATATGCGACGCGCACCAAGGAAGACATCAAGCTCGGCGCAAGCCCCCGCGCCTCCATAGCGCTTATGAAGGCCAGCTCCGCCTGGGCGTTCCTGGAGGGGCGCGATTACGTAGTGCCTGAGGATGTCGCTCAATTGCTTCCGTTCGTCCTCAAACACCGGGTCAATATGCATCCGAAGGCCCTGGTCGCCGGCAAGACCGCTGATCTGGCAGTGCGCGAGATCCTTGCAGCGGTCCCCATACCATAAAGGCCTGTGATGGATAGATTTTCCATAAAACGCCTGGCCCTTGTCGGAGTCGTATTTATATTCAACGGTGTGCTCGTCTTGCGCACACCCGTTGTTTTTTTCAGGTTTTTGTTCTGGTTTTTCATGGTATCGGTCCTTATTGATGCAGTGGGGCTGGCAGTGACAAGGTACGGTATGCGCGTCACGGTCAAACGCAGGCATCCCGGCCGCGTGGACGAAGGCGACCGGATCGAGATAGAGATCGAAATAGAAAATACCGGAGCTGCGCCTGTCTTCAACACAGTCATAGAAGACTGCATTTCCTGCGCGCCCGAGGCGCAGCGTATCCAGCGCGCCGAAGTCGATTACCTGCCGTCTGGATATCCTATGGTGGTACGCTGGAGATGCGCCTGCGAGGCCCGAGGCAGGTACGCCCTTGGCCCGTGCAGGCTGTATTATTCGGATTTTTTCGGTCTCTTTACTTTCAGCAAAATACTGCCGGATACGGAGTCTCAGATATACGTGTATCCGCGCATATTCCGGATCAACAAGTTCCCGCCTATGATGAAAGGGACCGCGCCGTGGTTCGGGATAGGAGCGTCGCGTTCAAGCGGAGGCGACGATGAATTTTTCGGGGTCCGGGATTACCGTTCCGGAGATCCGGTGAAAAGCATCCACTGGATTTCGACGGCGCGCAGGAACAAGCTGATTGTCAGGGAATTTCAGCAGCAGAATTTTTTTCGAGCGACAATCCTGTTCAATATGTCCGGGGAATCCAATCTCGGCGAGGGCAGGGAGAGCGTCGCGGAATATATCGCCCGCATTGCCGCATCGGTTTCAAAACACCTTCTGGATAATGATATCGCCGTCGAGGTCATAGCACATACACAGGAGATTGTCCACATTCCTTCCAACAAGGGCGCTGAGCATCTCGAGGAGATACTGAAATTCCTGACCGTTGCCCAGCCGGAGAGCAATGTGTCTCTTGCAGAGATCTTCCGCGAGTTCATGAGGTTCATCCCGGACGATTCCAATCTCATTGTGATCATGCTTGACCGGGATTGGGATGTGTTCCTGACCTATGCCACTGCCGGAAGGCGCAACGTATCGCTTGTGCCTTTGATCCTGCTTTCATCGTCGTTCGTCACGGGATATGAGCGCAAGGAAACGCTTTTGCGCGCAAAGGTTAAATTCGCCGAGCACGGAGATATAAGCCCGCTGGTTTTCTCGGCGGGGGAGGACCTTGAACGTAATTTTTCAGCGTGAGCGTATGGAGACCAGAGACAGGTTATTGATGGCTGAACTGTGCGTCACTACGGGGATGGTTGTCTGCGCGCTCTGGCTGTTCCCTTCCGGGGTCATCATGTTCCGGCCGGAGGCGACGTTTTTGCTTGGCCTTGGGCTGACGTTCAGCGTGTTCAGGATGAACCGCGCCAATGACTGGCAGCATTATGCCGCGCCTCTGGCGCTGGCAGTTATCTGCACATGGATTATATACGTCATTTTCAGCGCGCCTCTGGCGTACCGTGACCTGGTTATCGTGGTGCTCAAGGGACTGATATTCATAGAGCTTGCTTTAAGCTTTATGCTTTGCTCAAGCGCCTTTATGGGATATGTGCAGGCATTAAGCGTCCCGCTTTTTATGGCGCATGCGCTATTGATAGACAAGTATCATCCCGGTTCTATGGTTCTGGTGGGCTCTTACCTGGCGCTTTCCGGCCTTGCCATGCGTTTCAAGCTTTCCGATTTCGCCCGGCGCGGACATGGATATTCATTCACCCATGCAGTATCTCTTATCATACCCGTTATTATAGTTCTTGTGAGCATTTCACTTTCCCTTATCCTTATGACAGCGGTCACGTTGCCGAAGATGGAGCGCGCCGGAGCGTTTTTTGGAGAGGCAGATTCACAGAACTTGGAGAGGGACTACTTTGAGAAACAGGAACGCCTCCAGAAGCAGAGCATGGATCTTATTCTTGACCTGGAATCGAACGATCGAAGAATTGAATCATTCGATGATCTTAACAACCTTGTAAAGGAATCGCCCCTGACGATAGACGCCGAACAGGGCGAAGAAGGGCTTATCTCCTTGCTTAGAACGTCCGGCGCAGGTATAAATCTTCCTGAATTAGAAAAACGCAAACATTTGACCAAATCATATTGCGATACAAAAGTCAAATTCGAGCAGAACCGTGCGCGTGCAAAGATTGCGCAGGTTCTTAAGGACGATCCCTTGAACATCCCTGCGCGCATGTCGGTTATGAACCATGTCAACCGGATACAGCAGGCCCGGTCGCTTGAGGATATCCGCAGGCTTCCGTCGCCTCAAGAAAAGGCGCAGGCGCATTCCCTTGGCAGGCGTACGGAGGATGAAATAGCCCAACAGCTTGATAGCCTCCAGGAATGGAAGCTGTACGAGATATACCGCAGGGACCTATCATATCTTTCTGGCGAAGCTGAAAAATCAGCCGGAGGTACGGGAGGAGCGCTTCAGGAGATCATTGCTGGTATCAGGGCTGCGGTAAATCTCGGAGACGTCGAAGAACTGCAGAACAGGATAGACGCGGCCATGGCCTCAGGCGCGTTCGCCGATGCCCACATCTATGAGAAGCTGCAGGAGGCGCTCGATATCAAAGCCCATATGATACGGGCGGCCCAGGCGAAGCGCGCCCGGGAAGCGGTTTTGGGCAATCTCGACATCCCGGTGCAGGAACAGGATCAGATGATCAAGCGGATCGAAGAAGCGGCGAAGATCCCGAGATTTACGGGCGAGCAGGCCGCTCAAAGCGATATGAGAGCGCCGCAAACGTTCGTGCCCTATCAGGGAAAAGGCGATCCTTTGCCGCTTGTCTCATTATCGGTTAGACCGGCTTCCATCACGGTTGGCCGCGGGGATGAAGCGGTCAGCCCTGTGGTGATCGGCACGGCGAAAGACGGTTCTCAATGGGACGTGAGCGACCTTGTTATCTGGCGAAGTTCGGATCCCGCGATTGCCGATATCATCGCCGGGAAACTGTCTGCCAGGGCTGTCGGAGAGGCGCGAATTCGCGCGATATACCAGTCGTTTGAAAGCAGCCCGCTGCAGGTTACCGTGGAACCGCCGAAGCTGGTATCGATCATCGCACGTGCAAGCGCGCAAAAAGGGGATCTGCGGGATATCTTTACGCTGACGGCGCAGGGCGTATGGAGCGACGGCACAAGGGAAGACCTGACGTCCAGGACAGGGTGGGTATTGTCCGATGCGCGCGTTTTCAGGATAGAAAAAAATGTTTTGCATCCGCGGCGGCTCGGCATTTCCGCGGTGCATGCGCAGTATGAAGGCCTCATGAGCCAGCCGCTCCGGCTCGAGGTCGCGGCAAGCCTGCGGTGGATATTCGGTATTGTTTTCACGGCCGTGTTCTGGAGCGTTGCCGCTGCGGTGATTGCCGTCTTTTTTCTGCTCTATCTGGCCGCAATGAACAAACACGCGCTCGCAAAAAAAAGATCGGATCCTTCCGCGTATCTCATCGCGCTTTATGAGATCTTGCGACGCATCCTTTTTGCCGCGGGCATGCAGGGATATGCGAATACGCATTACCGCCATTTGGCCGATGAGGCGCATAAAAGGTTCGGGATTCCCCGCGAGCTTTTGTTGAATATGACGGCGGCATACGAAGAAGCCCGGTTTTCTTCGCATGAGATACACGCGTCGAGCGTGTTAACGGCGTCCGCCCAGTATAACCAAACCATCCGATGCCTGTTGAGGGAACAGTCAGGGACACTTCGATTACGGCTGTTGTTTATTATCCTCCTTCATCGGGTTCCGTTTTCAATCTGAGAGCATATGCGAACAAAAACAGGCTCCGGATTCACGGTCAGGGTGGCGCTCATTGCCGCAGGGGTCGCGCTTTTTTTTCTCCTGCTTGAGGCAGGCATGCGGCTGGCCGGCTGCACCA
>JAKPTF010000103.1 GCA_029571225.1 Candidatus Omnitrophota bacterium
GGAAGCGGAATGGATAAGCCAGCGCGTGCTCGATCTGCGCAACGACGGCATTGACTTGGGCAGACAGGCGGTCCTGTTCCGGTCTGCGTACGTGTCGATCATGCTCCAGATGGAACTGACAAAGCGCGGCATACCTTTCCAGGTATTCGGAGGCATGAAATTTTACGAAACGGCCCACGTCAAAGACCTTCTGGCGCATATGAAGGTCCTGCTTAACCCGCACGACGAGATATCATGGACGCGCGTCCTCACTCTCATAGACGGCATCGGGCCCCGCACTGCCGCGAAGATGATCGCATCTATGGAATCGCAGCCGGGACTGAGGGGAATCACGCAGGATGTCCTGGCCGTCCAATCCGCATCCCACGCATACGCAACGCGGCTGGAGCGCCTTGCACGGGCTCTCGAGCGGGCAGCGGTTGTAAACACAGGTGTCGAGCAGTGCGCAAGGCTACTCTGGGAATATTATGAACCTCTCTTTAAGGACCGGTTCGATGACTGGGATCAGCGCATAAACGACCTTAAGGCCTTGACGAACATCGCCGGCCGGTATTCTTCTCTCCAGGATTTCCTCGCAGAATTTTCCCTTGAACCTCCGGAATACGGGATTGCCGACGCTTCTGCGGATCCGGATGACGAAAAGCCGCTGACCCTTTCCACGATCCATTCAGCAAAAGGGCTCGAATGGGAATGCGTGTTCCTTATCGGGCTTATGGACGGGATACTGCCGGTTAGCTTCGCGCTGGAAGACCAGAGCCGGATAGAGGAAGAGCACCGTTTATTTTACGTTGGAGTAACCAGGGCAAAAAACCTTCTGTACCTGGCTGTACACCATGAGGGCAACGGCATAGGAATGAACGGCTTTAACAAGATCTCGCGCTTCCTTGACTGCCCGGAAGTGCTTTCGAAACTCGATCAGGATGTCAGCCTGGATTTCGACATATAAGTATACGGCAAGGGGCCAATTTTTTAATTTTTAACTTGCAAACAGCGCTTGAAAAAGGTATTATAATATTCTATATTTTATAAGAAAATAATGGGTTAGGATGGCATCCGGGCCCATAGCTCAGCGGTAGAGCAGGAGACTCATAATCTCTTGGTCGAAGGTTCGAACCCTCCTGGGCCCAAATTTATTCTGATGGTCATGTGACAATGAGGTAAAATTTCTCGGGTGCATGGCTCAGTTGGTTAGAGCGCCACATTCACATTGTGGAGGTCATAGGTTCAAGTCCTATTGCGCCCACCATTCTTTCATCGGGAGAAAGGAAGACATGACGTGTCAACCCTGAAAACACAACTCGAGAATCTCCTCCAGCTGCAGGCCGTCGATACCCAGATATACGCGCTGAATGACGAAAAAACGGCCTTGCCGGCGCAGGTCGAGGCGTTACGGCTCCAGTTCGAGGACAAGAAAAAGTCAGTCGCGGCGGCTGAAAAATCGTATCTCGACGCGCAGAAGGAAAAAAAAGACCGGGAACTCGAGCTTGCCTCAAAAGAGGAGAACACCAGGAAACTGCAGGGCCAGCTTTACCAGCTCAAGACCAATAAAGAATACAACACCATGCTCCAGCAGATCCAGGACAGCAAAGCTGACGCGTCACTGGCGGAAGACAGGATACTGGAGGCAATGGACAAGATTGACAGGACCAGGCGCGCTGTCGAAGAAGAACAGAAAAAGCTCGCTGAAGAAGAGAAACTCTTCCTGAACCGGAAGGCAAAGGTCGAGACCGATATGAAGGAGATAGAGCAGCGCCTGGCCCAACTCAATACCCAGCGCACGCAGATCGTCCCCGGTATAGACAAGCACATCATGGCGCAATACGAGCGGATCCTGCGGTCCAGGGACGGCCTTGCGATCGTAGCAGTAAAAGATTCGGCCTGCCTCGGATGCCATATGGCAGTGCCGCCGCAGGTCATAAACCTTATCCAGATGTACGACCACATCATCACCTGCGAAGT
>JAKPTF010000104.1 GCA_029571225.1 Candidatus Omnitrophota bacterium
ATCCATCAGAACTGCCCCAACTTCTCTTATTTCAGCGAAGGCAAATTCGCAAAGAAATTCGGCGATCCCGGATGTCTTATCAACCTCGGCTGTAAAGGCCCGATGACCAATTCCGACTGCCCGCTGCGCAAATGGAACAACGGCGTGAACTGGTGCATCGGCACGGGTTCCATATGCATCGGCTGCTGCAGCGAGGATTTCCCTGACGGAAAAGCGCCGTTCTACGCAGCGCTTCCCAAGGACCAGTGGCCTAAGGCTGACAGCGAGATCGCATAAGGGGCTGATATATAATATAAGGAGGTTTTGATGGCTACGCAGAAAATAACAATAGATCCGGTAACAAGGATCGAAGGGCATTTGAAAATAACCGTGGAGGTCAATGACGGCAAGGTCTCCGACGCATACTGTTCAGGAACTCTCTGGCGCGGCATCGAGGTCATACTCAGGGGGCGCGATCCGCGCGACGCGGCCCAGATCACACAGCGCATCTGCGGGGTCTGCCCCATGGCGCACGGCACTGCGTCGATCCTGTGCCTTGACGACGCGTTCAAGGTCGCGGTTCCCGACAACGCACGGATCATCAGGAACCTGATGCTCGCCGCGAATCATCTGCAATCGCACATCCTTCATTTTTACCATCTTGCGGCGCTCGACTTTGTCAACGGCCCGGCTATTGCTCCGTTCGTGCCGCGGTATTCGGGCGATTTCCGGCTTCCGCCGAAAGCCAACGACGCGTATGTGGCGCATTATCTCCAGGCGCTGGAGATGCGCAAGAAATGCCACGAGATGCTTGCGATCTGGGGCGGTAAAATGCCGGCGCAGACAGCCAT
The DNA here is from genome assembly GCA_029571225.1 of Candidatus Omnitrophota bacterium. Classification (GTDB taxonomy): domain Bacteria; phylum Omnitrophota; class Gorgyraeia; order Gygaellales; family Profunditerraquicolaceae; genus JAGOOP01. Next base: position 831 of record JAKPTF010000104.1, read on the forward strand.
GATAGTCGGCGGCGTTACCTGCCATCCGACCGTTGATAAGATCGCGGCGTTTTTGTGGAGGCTGCGCGAGATCAAGGCATTCGTCAACGACGTGTACATCCCCGATGTCCTCGGCGTCGCGGATATCTATCCCGATTACAAGCAGATCGGCCGCGGATACGGCAATCTGCTTTCTTACGGCGCGTTCCCGCTTGATGCGGCTGGAAAGAGCAAGCTGTTCAAGGCAGGCCGTTTTACCAAGGACAGGGTCCTTGATTTCGACATTAACAAGATCACCGAGGATGTCAAATATTCCAGATACAAGAGCTCCAATACAGGCAAAAAACCCTCTGAGGGCATGACCGAACCCGATGCGGAGAAAAACGGCAGTTATTCCTGGCTGAAGGCGCCTCGTTACGACGGACAGCCGTATGAAGTAGGGCCGCTGGCGCGTATGTGGGTCAACGGCGACTATCGCCAGGGCATATCAGTCATCGACCGCCATGCGGCGCGCGCGCTTGAGGCAAAGAAGCTCGCCGACGCCATGGAAGAATGGGTGCTGCAGCTTAAACCCGGCGAACCGATATGCGCGGAGGCAAAAGTCCCTGATTCAGGCGAAGGTATGGGATTGACCGAAGGCGCCCGAGGCGCTTTAGGCCACTGGATCAAGATCGCCAATAAGAAGATCGAGAATTATCAGGCAGTGGTGCCCACAACATGGAACTGCGCGCCCCGCGACGACAAGGGTAACCGAGGCGCTGTTGAAGAGGCGTTGGTCGGCACCTCGATAGTGGATACGGATAACCCTCTTGAGGTGGTCAGGATCGTGCGGTCTTTCGACCCGTGTATTGCCTGCGCGGTGCATTTGATCAAACCCAGCGGAGAGATTAAGAAATTCCGCGTCGTATAACAGATGAAGCGTATTATCGGCTGCGGGAACCTCCTGTTCCGGGATGAGGGTATCGGGGTTCATCTGATACGCTATCTGCAGGATAAAAAGCTTCCGGCCGATGTCGAGCTTGTCGACGGGGCTACAGGCGGGTTTGACCTCCTCAGCTTCATAGAAGGCTCGAACAAGGTTATTATCGTCGATGCTGTCCAGGGAAACGGCAGCCCGGGGGACATATATAAATTCGGCGCGGACGATTTCGAGGTCGAATCATCCCCGAAAACATCCCTGCATGATATTTGTTTGAAGGATATATTCAATATCGTCAAGCTCACAGGCACCATGCCGCCGGTGACTATTTTCGGCGTTGAGCCAAAGACAGTAGATTGGGGCATGGAATTGACCGAAGAGGTGAAGGCGGTCCTGCCGCGTCTTGGCCAGCTTGTTCTCGAGGAGGTATCGCATGCATGAGGTCGGCGTAGCCAAAGAAGTGTTGAGCCTGTGCCTTGAAAAAGCCGAAGGCAAGAAAATACGTTCGATCAAGGTTGAGCTTGGCGACGACGGCCATACGACGCCCGAGTCCCTGACTCATGCATTTGAAATGGTAGCCAAAGGCACCAGCGCCCGGGGGGCCCGCCTTGAAGTGATACGGGGCAAGGACCTTGAATCCAGAGTTATAGAACTGGAAGTGGAGCAATAATATGTTTAACGTAGGCATGCCAGAGCTCATCCTGATTTTCGTTGTGGCGCTGCTCGTTGTCGGGCCCAAGCGCCTGCCTGACCTTGGCCGTCAGCTAGGCAAGGCAGTATCGTCGTTCAAAAGGGCGACCATGGACCTGAAAGAGGCTTTGGAGCAGGAACCGCCGATAGATATAAAAGAAGAAGTAGAAAGAAAGCTTGGATACAAAGAAGAGACAGAAGACCGCTCGGCTTGATGAGCCGATACCGCTTTTAACGCATCTTGAAGAGCTGAAAAAACGGCTTATCTATTCCCTGCTGGCGGTTGCGGCATGCGGGTTCGCGGTATACCCGGCTGTCGATAGCGTCATCAGGGATCTTGCGCGTCCTGTCGGAACGTTCGTATTTACCGGCCCGGTTGAGGCCTTCTGGACCAGGATGAAACTGGCGTTTTTCCTTGGGCTGTTCGCCAGCATGCCGTTTGTTCTTTTTCAGTTCTGGAGTTTCATCGAGCGCGGCCTGCTGGCCGGTGAAAGGCGTGTGGCCGCAGGCATCACCGTGATCTCGTTCGCACTGTTTGCCGCCGGATCGTCGTTCTGTTATTTCCTGATTCTGCCCGTAGGCGTCAAGTTTTTACTTGCGTACGGCTCCGATGTACTTGTTCCGATGATCAGCATATCGAGATATCTGTCTTTTGTTTTTGCGATGGTATTTGCGTTCGGCCTTATCTTCGAATTGCCGCTGGCCATAGGTTTTCTCGTGCGTATCGGAGTGCTTCGGTCAGACACTCTGCGCAGGCAGCGCAGGTTCACGGTCGTAGGCATATTTATCCTGGCAGCTGCCTTGACGCCCGGACCGGATGTTTTCTCGCAGGTCCTGATGGCGGTGCCGTTATTGGTACTGTATGAAGTTGGTATTATCGTAGCGCAGATAATCGAGAGGAGGAATGTCCATGAGATTCGGAATGGGTGAGCTGTTGATCATTCTGCTCATCGTGCTTTTGATATTCGGGGCAGGAAAGATACCCCAGATAGCCAAATCCCTGGGAGAGGGCATAAAAGAGTTTAAGAAGAGCGTGTCCGGCACGGATGAGGCCGAAAAAAAAGAAAAGAACGACTGATGCGCGCACAATATGCTTGACATTGGCTATGTATAAGGTATGATAAGCTCATTAATTTTAATAGGTAAGGATTATTGTCGGGAATGATAACAAGGAGGATGCAATGAGAAAAATCACAGTTTTCTGTGTGGGGTTGTGTTTCTTTTTTGCCGCCGGGGTCGTCTTCGCCCAGGAGAATAAATATATCGGCGCGGAAAAATGCAAAGGATGCCATCCCCAGCAATATAAGGATTTTGAGGCACGCAAATTCACCAAGGCATGGGCAGTCCTTCAGATGCGCGGCAAGACCAGAGATCCGGAATGCCTTAAATGCCATGTGACAGGATACGGCGAGCCAGGCGGTTATGTATCCGAAGACGAAACTCCGTATCTGCGCTACAAGCAGTGCGAGGCCTGCCATGGAGCAGGAGGGCTACACGCGTCGAATCCGGGCGATAATACAGCCAAAAAGGTCATGAAATCATATGTCAGGGACAAGGACGTATGTATCCAGTGCCATATCTGCATGAAGACGCATAGAACTGCGGATTTTTAACGTTGATCTGCTAAAAGCGGGAGCGCTTATGCTTGAGATATTCGACGTAAGAAAATCTATCGGGAATAAACTGGTTATATGGCTGAGCGCCGGCCTGGTGTTGAGCCTGGCGATCATTACCATTATGAACGTGATATCGCAGAACGACACGCTGTTTGCCCGGGAGAAGAACGCAGCTCTTGAGTTGTCCGATACCGTTATGACCGCGATCCGTTATCCGATGATGACCGGGGATCAGGATGTTATCCAGATGCAGTTCGATCAATTCAAGAACGTCAAGGGTATTGTCGAAATGCAGCTTACTGAACACGCCGGCATCGTCAAGAGGGCGACGGATAAAGCGGCTATCGGCAAGAAACTCGACGTTAAAGCCGATCAGACTATTATAGAGAGGAACCTGAATGCCGCGCTTGACGGGCAACACTTCGAGGGCCTTGAGCCGCGCCGCAACGGCAATGGCCGGGTTTTTACGGTTCTCAAGCCGATCTTGAACGAAAAAAGCTGTCATAGCTGCCACGGAGCCAAGATGGAGCGGCTTGGCGTCCTGCGGATCGCCCTTGACTGGGCTCCGATTGAGTCGGCGATGCGCAAGACGCAGTTAAACAATATCGTCTTTTCCTTTATCGGCCTGTTTCTCATGATCATCCTTGTCACATTTTTGATGCGCAGGATGCTAACCAAGCCGGTCGGTATACTGATCAAGGGTACTGCGCCGGTTGCGACAGGCGACCTGACTGCAAAGATCGATATCAAGACGCAGGACGAACTGGGCAGGATCGGCCAGGCGTTCAACGGCATCATCGCCGCAATGCATAATATAGTATCCCAGGTGCGTATCAGCGCCGATAAGGTCGCCAGCTCCGCGCAGGAAATGTCTTCATCGTCGGAGGAAATGAACGCGACCACGCAGGAAGTATCGACGGCGGTACAGAAGGTTTCCAAGGGTGCAAATACCCAGGCGGAACGCGTCGAAGAAACGTTCATGACCATGGAAAAGACCGCGGCAAGCCTGAAAACAATGGTAACGAACGCGCAGAGCGCCAACCAGGCTGTCAACCAGACAAGCTCTGTCTCTGAGACGGGCCGCAATACCGCCCAGCAGACAGTTAACAAGATCGAGAAGCTTGCTGGCACTGTCATGGATACGGCAAAAGTTATCCAGAACCTCGGCCAGATGTCCCAGCAGATCGGCGAGATCACAGAGACGATCACCTCGATCGCAGACCAGACCAATCTCCTTGCGTTGAACGCGGCAATCGAGGCGGCCCGCGCGGGCGAGGCGGGAAGGG
>JAKPTF010000112.1 GCA_029571225.1 Candidatus Omnitrophota bacterium
GGCGCCGCTGGCCGGCATACGAGCCGCGGGTGATCTGGTAGACGTACCCCTTCTCGAGTACCGCGCTCAATGTCTGGAACCACGCGTCGTCGAGGTCGAAGGCGTCGATGAATACCGGTTCGAGGAACTGTTTCTCTGGCATGTTCTGTCTTTCGTTGCAGGTGCGACGGTGTTGGAGCGGGAGAAGGGAATCGAACCCTCATATATAGCTTGGAAGGCTATTGTTCTACCACTGAACTACTCCCGCAGGAAAAATGGTGGACAGGCAGGGATTCGAACCCCGGAAGCGCAAGCGCAACAGATTTACAGTCTGTCCCCTTTAGCCACTTGGGTACCTGTCCACATAGACATAGAAAGATTCTAATTAACTTCGTTTTGAAAGAACTGTTTTCCCTTGCCCATCCACAAATACCAAATGCCATATCCGCTTGAAAGAAATATTGCGGTGCCGATTATCCTTTCATAATGAGATACAGCCGAATCGATCATAATCAGGCTGATCAAGATCAGCAGTGATAGAACCAAGATGACTCCAGTCCGAGCCCAGCGCATATATCGTAAGAAGCAATAACCTATAACCAGGATAAAGACACTGGCAACTACGGGCAAGAAAAGCATCAGGTACGGCAGTCCCATCATCCAGGCAGCTGCTATATCATATTCTTTTCTCATTTGAGGGTTGGTCATTACGTAATTGTATTCTTTTAAACCCCAAATAAAGAAAATAAACCCGATGATGCAAGTTGCAATGCCAATGAGCTTTACCGTTAACGGCGACCGTTGTAAGTTCATAGTCCATGTATACTATTTAAGCCGGCTAGAGGAATCGAACCCCCGACCCGCTGTTTACAAAACAGCTGCTCTACCGACTGAGCTAAGCCGGCACTAATTCCTACGAAGATTTCTTTATTGCCTTTGGCAAGAAATCTATGATATCCGACGCGATGAGGCCCAGTTGCGTTTTTTCACGCGCCGCCAGATCGCCGGCAAGGCCGTGCAGGTATACGCCGTATTTTGCCGTCTCGAACGCGTCAAGCCCCTGCGCCCCCAACGCTGCGATTATGCCAGTGAGCACGTCACCGCTCCCGGCAGTTGCCATGCCGGGATTGCCTGTCGTGTTGACATAAATTCGTCCGTCGGGCGCGGCGACGACCGTCCTTCTGCCTTTTAAGACAACGGTACTATTATAACGGGCGGCAAAATTTTTTGCAACTTCTTTTCTTTTTTTCTCGATAACTCGGGCCGGGATGCCGATGAGCCGTGCCATCTCGCCCGGATGCGGGGTGATGATAGCCCCGGGAGGCAATTTGAACGGCGGGCGCTCTGCGAGCGCGTTCAGTCCGTCCGCGTCTATAACCATCGGTTTGCGCAGGGTCTTGATGAGCTTGCGGACAAGGGTCTGTGTGGATCTGTCCGTTGACAATCCCGGGCCGATGGCGATCATATCTATTTTTTTCGAGAAGTCAGAGAGCGTCCGGAAGGCTTTGCTGCTGATTGAGGCGTTCCGGGTCTGACTGACGGGAAGCAGCATCAGTTCGTCCGGCTTTGTTTTGAGGATAGCCAGGCAAATGCTCCGGGGCAACGCCAGCGTGACGAGCCCTGCGCCCGCGGACAGAGCCGCTTTTGCGCATAACAGCCCTGCGCCGGAATATCGCAGGGACCCCGCAATGATAAGGATATGGCCGTAGTCCCCTTTATGGGAATCAGGTTTTCTGCGTCGCAATGGCGTTGGCAACCGCATAGGTTTTGACATGTGAAATGGATACGCTGACCGCGATGTTTTTGCCTTTGCCGTTGCGAAACTTGCAATACGGCCTTCCTGCTTTGTCATTGAATATCTCGATATCCTTGAAGCCGATCTTCGCGTCGCCCGCGGCCTTGAATATCGCTTCTTTTGCCGCGAACCTTCCGGCAAGATGCTGGTATTTATTGACCTTTGTCGCGGCAAGCGCGAGCTCGCTTTGCGTGAAAATCCGCTCGGAGAAGCTGTTGCCCCATTTTTCCATCGCCTTTCGCAGGCGGTTTACCTCGGTGATGTCTATGCCGATGCCGACGACCGCTTCAGCCATGGGTCCTGCCTTCCCTGATCCGGTTCTTCATCTCCCGTACCGCCCGGTCGAGCCCTATGATGAGCGCCCTGCAGATGATGGAGTAGCCGATATTGTATTCTTCTATTTCCTTGATTTTGCGAATGACCAGGATGTTTTCGTAGTCAAGGCCGTGGCCGGCGAACACCTTCATGCCGAACGACCGGGCACACAAAGCCGCTTCCCTGATCAGGCCGATGCAGTAGGTTTGTTCCTTGTAACTGTCGGCAGCGGCGAATTCCCCCGTGTGGATCTCGACGCACGAGGCCCCGGTCTCTTTTGCGGCGCGGATCTGTTTCTTGGATGGATCGATAAAAAGGCTTACCCTGATTCCATCTTTCTGGAGGCGTGCAACGGTATCCCTGACTGCCTTGAAATTTCCGATTACATCAAGCCCGCCTTCGGTGGTCAGCTCCTGGCGTTTTTCAGGCACGAGCGTGGCCTGGTCGGGTTTTATCCTGCAGGCAGCGTCCACGATGCCCGGGTCGATCGACATCTCCAGGTTCAACCGGGTCCGGACGGATTCGCGAAGCGCTGCCACGTCGGCGTCGTTGATGTGCCTGCGGTCCTCGCGAAGATGCACGACGATAGAGTCCGCGCCGGCTTTTTCGCAGATCCGGGCCGCGTCAACCGGATCAGGAGCAGTTCCCCGGCGAAGCTGGCGCACGCTTGCGATGTGATCGATATTGACGCCGAGTTTAACCATAGGAATGTATTATTTGAAGTTGCTGATCTCCTGGCTCACGTAGAACCAGGCCATGATCGCAAGGATCAGCGCGATGATTTTGAGCCACGGATGGTACGTGAACCAGTGTTTTATGCGGAAACCGAGGGATACCCGTTCTTTTGCCATGCTATTGGGCCTTTGGGTTGAGCAGGTTCTTGATCTTGACCAGGAGTTCGTCCTTGCTAAGGTCTTTGTACAGCCGGGATTCGTGCACGAGCGACACGTCATGCCGTTCTTCGGATATCACGATAATAAGCGCATCGGTCTCTTCGCTCAATCCCAGCGCCGCCCGGTGGCGGGTGCCGAAGACGCGCGAAAGGTCCTGATTTTGCGTCAGGGGGAACAGGCAGCCCGCAGCGGCTATCCTGCCGTTCTGGATGACGACGCCGCCGTCATGCAGCATGCTGTTGGGCGTAAAGATCGTATGGATCAGGTCGCTTGTCACCAGTGCGTCGATGCGGTCTCCGGTCTCGATGAATGGGGTCAAAGGATCGGTCTTTTCGATCGCGATGAGCGCGCCGAATTTGTCCCTGCACAATCCCTCAACGGCCTTGCCGAGTTCTTTGAGCATTATATCGAGCTCTTCCTCACGCAGGTGCGTACGGAACATATTGTGCTGTCCGAGGCGCGCCAGGCCCTGTCGTATTTCGGGATGGAATATCACCATGATGGCCAGCACCGAGATCCCCAGTAATTTATCGAATATCCAGTTCAGGATGTTGAGCGACAAATACTGAACCAGGAAAAAAACTGCCAGCAGGACGATGATTCCCCGCCACACCTGGATGGCTCGCGTCCCTTCGAAGAAAACAAGGGCGTGATAGATGAGTATCCACAGAAAAAGTATTTCTACTCCCGGTCTCCAGTATGTCTGAAGGAATGATGCCGCCGAATCAATCATTGAGTATCGCCTCTGTTATTGCGAGAGCCTGGTTAACCTGCCTGACATCGTGCACACGCACGATATGCGCGCCATTGGCGACCGCGGCGCAGCAGCTGGCAATGGTGCCGGGCACGCGTTGGTCCACCGCCGCATCCGTGATCCTTCCGATAAAACCTTTGCGGGACGTGCCTACGAGTATCGGCATGCCCAGGACTTTGAATTCGGACAGGTCCCGCAGGATCGTCAGATTATGGCCGACAGTCTTGCCGAAGCCGATGCCCGGGTCAACTATGATTCTATCACATCTGATGCCGCTATCAAGGGCTTTCGTGATCCTGTTTCGCAGGTATTCGATGATCTCTGCGGCCACGCATTCATACGACGGGTTGTCCTGCATGGTCCGCGGAGTGTTCTGCATGTGCATGATAACGACCGCGGCTTTGGCGGCGGAGGCGGCCTTTGCCATGCGCGGGTCGCGCAGGCCTGAAATATCGTTGACGATGCTTGCGCCGTTATCGAGGGCGGCGCGGGCCACCTGCGGTTTGTACGTGTCGATTGAGACAGGCACCCTGACCGTCTTTGCGATCGCACGGACCGCGGGGATGACGCGCCTGATCTCCTCTTTGACCGATACCGGCCTTGAGCCGGGACGCGTGGACTCCCCTCCTATGTCGATAATATCAGCGCCGTCTTTGACCATCTGTTCCGCCAGGTCGGTCATAAAACCCGTATCCTGAGAGCGCGCGGCAATGCCGTCGTTCGAGAAGGAATCAGGAGTGATATTCATGATCCCCATGATGCGCGGCCGGGGCCCCAGGCGCAGTCGGTATTTCCGCGCGGTGAGGATAAAAGAGCGCTTTTCGAAATTGTCCAGGGTTTCTTGGATCTCTGCGCCCAGTTTCGCAAGGCCGAACGGCTGCCGTTGCAGCTTATCGACGAGCCGCGAAAGCTGTGCGAGGGTCCCGAAGAGGACGCAATCCGCCGTTTTGATTTTTCCGGTAAGGGCATCGCGCGGGATCGCCGCATCCGCTCCCACAGAGAGCATCTCCTGCTTGAGGATGGTGGCGGCTATTGACGGTATCCCGTCGATCCGGAGGCATCGGAAGCGGGCTTTAGGAACCATGATCCGCGTTCCGTAGGGGTCAACGCGTATCAGGCGGAAGAGGTCAGCCAGGTCGCGGCTGTCGTGGATGGAGAGGATGCGTATTGCCATCAGACCGTGTCTTTTTTCTCGATACCGGTAAGCTTCTTCACTTCCTCGCCGTCAAGCACTTCCTTCTCAAGGAGGGCGTCGGACAGCACCTTGAGCTGTTCCCGGTGGTTCGAGAGGAGAGTTTTCGCCTTGATATAGGCGTCATCGACGATATGCTTGACCTCTTCGTCGATGATCCGCGCGGTGTCATCGCTGTAATTGCGTTCTTCGACAAGGTCTTTGCCGAGGAACACCAGCCCTTCTCTTTTGCCGAGTGTCACATTGCCGAGTTTATCGGACATGCCGAACTGCGTGACCATGCGGCGGGCCATAAGGGTTGCCTGTTCGAGGTCATTCTGGGCGCCTGTGGTGACCTCGTTGAAATTCAGCTCTTCCGAGGCCCGGCCGCCCAGCATCATGGTGATCTCCGCAAGCAGCTCCCGTTTTGTCCAGTAATGGCGGTCCTCGAGCGGCGGGGTGAAAGTATAGCCTCCGGCGAGGCCGCGAGGTATGATAGAAACCTTCTTCACAGGGTTGACTTCCGGAAGAAGCAGCGATAACAGCGTGTGCCCCGATTCGTGCAGCGCGGTGATCTCCTTTTCCTTCTGCGACATGATCCTGTTTTTCTTTTCCGGCCCCATGAGCACGCGCTCGATGGATTTCTCAAAATCGATCATTTCGACAGTTTCTTTGCTGTGGCGGGCTGCCAGAAGCGCCGCCTCGTTGCACAGGTTCGCAAGGTCCGCTCCGGAAAAACCCGGTGTCTGGGCCGCCAGGGATTTGAGGTCAACCCTGGGGTCGAGTTTCACCTTGCGGGAATGGACCTTGAGGATCTCTTCCCTTCCCTTGATATCCGGCAGGTTGACGACGATGTTGCGGTCGAACCGTCCGGGCCGCAGCAGCGCCGGGTCAAGCGTGTCGGGCCTGTTCGTCGCGGCAATGAGGATCAGCCCCTGGTACGTGTCAAAGCCGTCCATCTCCACGAGAAGCGCGTTGAGCGTCTGCTCGCGTTCATCGTGGCCGCCTCCGATGCCTGAAAAACGCAGGCGGCCCACCGCGTCGATCTCGTCTATGAATATAATGGCGCCTTTGTTATTCGTCGATTTCGCCGCCCTGCGCGCCTGGTCGAAAAGATCCCTCACGCGGCTGGCACCGACCCCCACGAACATTTCGACGAAATCGGAGCCGGAGATGCTGAAGAACGGAACGCCTGCCTCCCCGGCGACGGCTTTGGCGATAAGCGTTTTGCCGCATCCCGGAGGCCCCACGAGCAGGACGCCTTTGGGTATTTTCCCTCCCAGTTTCTGGAATTTCTTCGGGTCCTTGAGGAACTCGATGACTTCCTTGAGCTCTTCTTTTGCCTCGTCGACTCCTGCAACGTCGTTAAAGGTGACCTTTTCCGAATCCCTGTCGGTATTAATCTTTGGTTTGACCCTGCCGAACGACATGATGCGGTTGCCCAGCTGTTCTCCCCGGTTTGCCATCATCCACCAGAACAGGATCAAAAGCAGTATCGGCCCCACGTTAAAAAGAAACGCGGCCCAGAATGTTTTCAGAGGCTTGACCGTGAAATCAGCCACGTTTTCCCGAATTAGCTTGATCAGGTCAGGATCGTTTTCCGGGATATGGAGCTTGAACTTGCCGCCGTCAGCGTAATCACCTTCAAGCTCGTTCTCGATCTTGGTGACTGACTTTATCTTCTGCGGCTCGTTCTTGAGGATCTTGTAGAAATCCCCGTATGAGATCTCCCGGGGAACTGTTGTCGTAGAGGTGTTGAGCATGTTTATCAGCACGTAGAACATGGCGATGGCAATGAGCCATCCCCAGGGGAAATTACGCAGGAATTTGTTGTTCTTAAAGTTTTTATGTCTTTTACCGTTGGCCATATAGTCTCCGCTGTAGGGAACTTATTATAGCTTTAATCGAGGTAGAAATCAATGAATTTCTCTGCTTTTTTGTCAAATAAGCATTTAAAAGTCCACAGAGTTTATTATATTATCATCGTTTATAAAAACGCAGGGCGTTTTTCGTTTTAATGACGGAGATGTTGCGGGGAAGATCGACGATGGAACGAACGGGGCGGTTGAAAAGCAGGGCTTCGAGTTCATGGATATGCCTGAACTCCAGCGCCCGCGTATCGCCTTTAAGGCGCTTGAAATTGATCCGCAGGACCATCCTGCGAATCGCAGGATGCATGCGGGTGAGTTTTTTGATCGGGGGCGCTGTGCCTGATGCAGACGCCGCCTTCCGGGCCTCCTGCGAGAGATAATCATAATCGTCGGCGGCAGCAAGCGCCGTATTGCACAAGACCTGCTTGATATTGTTGTTGTAGTTTTTTTCAATGAACGGAAGGAGCCGGTGCCGTATCCTGTTGCGCAGATACGCGTCTTCAAGGTTTGACTCGTCAATCCTGGCTCTGATATGCCTTCGTCTCAGGTATGTCTCGATGTCTTTTCGCCTGATATTGATCAGGGGCCGGATAAACGTGTATCCGTTAATGACCCTTTGAGCCGTGATGCCGGATAATCCTGACAGGCCCGACCCCCGGAGAAGCCGCATGAGCACAGTCTCTGCCTGGTCGTCGAGATTATGGCCGAGCGCTATTTTGTTCGCTCCGTATTTTTTTGCAAGCGAACAGAAAAACTTGAACCTTTGTTCGCGCGCGACCTCTTCTATCGAACGGCGTTGCGCGAGGCGTTTGACATCTATTTTTTTGATGGTCAGCGGGACTTTCAGGCGGTCGCAGAATCTTTTCACGAAATTCGCGTCCTGGGCCGACGCCTTGCGTATCATGTGGTCAAGATGGGCGGCATGAAGCGTCAGCTTGTACTCGCACGCAAGCGCCTTGAGCATGAGCAACAATGTCAGCGAATCGGGGCCCCCTGAAACCCCTACGATAATGCGGTCTCCCACGGCGATAAGATTAGATTGCCTGATGGAGGCACGGACATGTTGAAGAAGCATGCGGATTATTGAGAGGTCCGGGTTTTAGAAGACGGTATTCTTATAAGCAAGGCAATCCCGATGATAATAAGGATCGCGCATATGGCCAGAGCCGGCGTTGACACGGGGCCGGTAAAATCATTCTCCGGTTTTCCGGTGATAATGTCATAGGACATGACCGCCGCGCCCGCGACGACCCCGCTTGAGATAAACCCGAGCGCTTTTATGTTCATTGGCTGCCCCCCGTGATTGAATCGATGACCGAAGAAGTCTTTTTCGATATGTCGTTTAAAGTATCCTTTGTGTATTGATGATTGTGCCGTAATTGGTCGTATCAATTCCGTGCTCGGACAAAGTTTTTTTCGTTTCAGCGTCAAGCGGCGGGCTCGCCGTGATATGCTTGAGCACGACATAAGCGAAAAAACCCAGGATCGCGGTAACGATCAAAAGTTCGATCAGCCCTACCCCATAACGGTATTCTGGCGGAGTGCGCATGCACGGTATTGAAAAGCCCCCTGCAACATTCGTGTCGCAGGGGGCCTTTCGATTAAGCCTGATTCTTAGAATGACCAGTTGGCGATGATCATGAACTCCAGCGGATCCTTGTTGCCGTTATAGTTGCCCAAGCCGATCTGGAGGCCATCGAGGTTCTTTGTCCAGTTGACCAGGCCGAGCTGGAATCCGTGCATTTCAGCCGCGTAGTTGAAAAGCCCCCACTGGAAGCCTTTAAACGACCCTTCGGCGAAGTTGACAGCGCCGAGGTTGACGCCAGAGGTTTTGCCCTTGGACATATTGACCAGGCCGCTCTGCAGGCCGACGAATCTGCCGACCGTGTAGTTGAACGCGCCGTGCTGCCAGCCGTGGAAGAATCCTTCTGTCCAGTTCACGAGCCCTGACTGAAGGCCGGTGAAATCGCCTTTGGTGATATTGAGCCAGCCGCCCTGCCATCCGACAAAACGGTCGCCTGACAGGTTCGCGATGCCCGCCTGCCATCCGTACACGCGGCCGTTCGGGACCCAGTTGCCAAGGCCCCACTGTACGCCGGCGACTTCAGTGCCGGTCGCCCTGTTGACGCCGAGCCACGACCACGCAAAGCCGGTGAAATCCTTGTTGACGACATAGAACAGGTCAAGGCTGATACCCTTGATGGACTCGTCTTCCGGGACCATCTGGATAGGATTGAACACTGATAACTGCAGGAATTTCGGTTCTGCCGCCTGCGCCATCCCTGCAAGGGCAAGTACCATTGCGATAACCAATAAAACCTTTTTACCCATTACCCCCTCCTTGTGGATATAGGTTTGCTGCTGCTCATCCGTGTTACAGTTTTTCGTCAACCTCCTTTCTTCTGGTTGAAGTCGTAACCTGGATCGATTCCTGCATCATAAATCGAATGTATTGTACTACAAAGCGCAAGCCTCTGCAACAGAATTTCTTGCGGTTACGGCCTGCGCTGCGAAAGAAGTGGCGGAGAGTGGATTTAAACCACCGACCGAGCGGGTATGAGCCGCGCGCTCTATCAGGCTGAGCTACTCCGCCATAAATTTTGGTAGGAAGCAATAATATAACACAAATCCCGGCAAATGCAAGGCCGGTGAGTTATTTTTTTGCATCCGGGACCGTGGCCGGTTCCTGGCTCGACGTATCGCCTTCCGCGACCGGGCATTTCAGGTCCTCGGAGAGTCCGGCAAACGGATCGTCGCTGTCATCCGTCATGAGCCCATGATGCGGGTCGCCAAACATGCCTTTATGATAGGGTTTGTCCCTCCACGGATGATACGGATCCGGCTGACTGTTTCGTGCGCCCGGAAGCGGGCAGATGCCTTTTATCCTTCCATATCCGCCGTATGCCTTTGACGAGCAGAACAGGCACGCGGATACGGCGATCACTGCGGCGGATAACCACAAGAGGACGCAGACCGTCCATCCGAATATCTTCAGGGATTTCTCCGTGAGCTTGTTCATGGCGACAAGCACGAAGAAACTCAATGCCAGAAGCAGCGAGAGAGGAATTAGCATGAGCATGGCGCCTCCTTTTTTTCTCATTATACTCTAAAACTTATATTTGTGAAAGATTTTGTTCGTGTTACAATGAATGCATGAGAAAATTTTGTTTGACGGCAGTATGGTGCCTTGCGCTTGGCGGATGCGCATACTTGAGCTACATGCATGACCCGTTCACGGACATACCCGCGTTCGCGCAGGTCACCGACACGGTCTATCGCGGCGGGCCGCCCAAGGCAGCGGGATACGAACGTTTGCGATCCCTGGGGATCCGCAGCATCATCAGCTTGAGCCAGGACACCAGGCAGGTCCAGCAGGAAGAACAATGGGCCCGGGAGCACGATGTGGAATTCTATCATATGCCGGTCGACCTGTACACGAAGCCTTCTGACGAACAGGCGCTGGGTTTCCTGGAGATGATACTCAAGACCGCCAAGCGCCCGGTGTTCGTCCATTGCGAGGACGGCCGCGACCGCACCGGCACCATGATCGCGCTGTACCGCATCACTGCCGAAGGCTGGACGATCAAAAGGGCATACGACGAGGCGCGGCAGATCGGATATTGGCCGTATCACGGCGACGAAGCGCCTTTAAAGATGTTCATGCATCAATTGAAGGATAAGCCCGCGTATTTCGACAGGGCAAAGGAATTGATGAATGCCGGGGAATAAAGTGCGTATTGCGGCTCTGGTCATGCTGTTCTGCTTTTTTTCCTCCCATGCGCATGCGTATACGACAGAGCATCATTTTGTCAACATGTCCCGCAACGTTGCCAACATCATCGGCTCTCCGTTCAAGGCCCTGTTCAGGAGCGGCCCGGGGGACATCGTGCGGATGTATAATTATGAAGTCAAAGAACGCGAGAAACCGGAAAACCGCGGCAGGTTGTTCTACAAAGTCTACGCGTTGGCCAGCGCGCCCATTGTCGAGACAAAGGCGCTTGTCGACGGAGTCACATCAAGCGTCTTCCATGCGGGAAAGTTTGTGAGCGAATTTCTCTCCATTTTCTTCTGCGATTGACCGATCCCCTATCTCATTTATCCACAGGCGTTTGCAAGATGCAAAAATCATATAACGCATTGGAATTTCAATGGGTTATGTGCTATACTTTAAATGTAGAGGACAGTACCCGGAGGCCATATGCAAATGAGAAAAAGCACAATTTTGACGCTTCTTTTCCTCTTCTCTTTTGCCGGGACTCTTTTTGCGCAGCAGGCGCAACGATCGGCTGCGAAAGAGATACAGCCTCCTGTTGTCGTGCCGATGGAGGCTTACGACACCGCGTTTGCAAAGGGCGCGGATATTTCATTGCGCGCGGCGATTGAGAACCAGGGCCGTTATGTGTACTGGTCGTGGTTGAATTCAGCTGCCATTCCTTCCGAAAGACGGCGGGATCTTGAAAAGAAAGAATTGCGCAGGCAGTGGCAGGACCTTCTGGGTGTTGACGTTTTTATGCCGTATTTCAAGATGAAGGAAGCGGAGGATTTCATTTCCGATAAGACCAAGGTAACCGTGTTTAACATGAAGGGCAAGGCCCATTTTAACGAAAGCAGCAAACAGGTCGAGTATATATTCAAGAAACGGTTTTAAAGGGATCGTGCGTTGCCGTCAGGAGCCGGGGGCAAAAACCCCCGGTTTTTTTATTGCGGTGTTTATTGAAAAAGCCTGATGATGTGCTTGCTGAACAGGACGTAGCCGACTCCGACGGAGTTGACTGCCGCTATCAGCACGACGGCAGCCGCGATATCCTTGACGAGCTTGATAAGGGTATGATACTTCCGGGTGGACATGTCAATCATGAGCTCTATGGCGGTATTGAACATTTCTGCCATGAAGACGAGGGTGCAGGTGATGCACAGCGCGACAAGCTCGATGCCCCGCAGCCTGAAATATACGCCCATGAGGAATGCCGCGACGCCGCAGAGGAAAATGATGCGCATGTTGCGGTGGTAGAGGAAAAGATACGCCATGCCGTTGAACGCGATCTTGAGGCTTTCAAAAAAACCGTGGAATCTGAAAATGCGGCGAAATACCTTGAATCTTCTTGGCATTTGCCCTGTCCTTCCCTATCCTTTTAATATGAAATAGAGCATCGCGGCGATGATCACCGCGGCGATGATATAAAAATCGTTGAAATATAGAAAGTCCAGCACGCGCTCCATGCCGCCGTATTGCCTGGAGCGCTGGCCGACGCTTGCATTGTTCTTTTTGAACTCGTCCACCTGGGACGGCTTGAACCGCAGGTACACGCCGCCGACCTTATATGCGGGAAGCGCCCCGCTTTCGGCAAGGTCGAGCACGTCCTTTTCCGATATCTCAAGGATCGCCGATACTTCCCTGACCGTCAATAATTTTTCTTCAGCCATAGCCTTTGCGTTATTTGCCGATCTTGCCCTGCGCCAGCCATCCGTCAATGGCCTTGCGCTCGAATTTCCAGAAATTATCGTCTTTGACAGCGGGGATCTTGCCTGAATTCGCCCATTCGTTGACGAGGTTGATCTCGACGTCCAGGTAGCGGGACAGCTCGTCCACGTTCAGGAACTCACCCAGCATCGAGCATTTACCTTCGAATATGCCGCCTTCGGCAATGGTCAGCGAAGCGGGGAATATATCGCCTTCGACGACCGCAGTGGATAAAAGGACCAGGCTTTTTCGCGCCGTGATCCTGCCCTTGATCCTTCCCCCGATGACGATGGTGTCTCCAATGATATCAGCGGTGACGACCGCGTGCTGGCCGATTGTCAGATTCCCCTGCGTCTGAAGGTTCCCTTCGAACCTGCCGTTGATGCGAAGGTTGACCGGGTCCTTGAAGTTGAGCGTTCCCTGCATGGACGCGTCCACATCAAGCACTTTGTCCGGAACCTTGCCTTTGTTAAATGCCATGATCAGTCACCTCCTTCGGTCTCGCCCTTTTTTTGTACGGTGAACATCCATGTTTCCGCATGCCGCAAGAAGAACAATACGATAAGCGTGAAAACCGTCGTGACGAGTGCGGCAGAATAAAAACCGCACCCGACCGCCATCCCGATCGCGGCGACGACCCAGAGGCACGCAGCCGTGGTGAGGCCGCGCACTGCCTCCTTGTCGCGTTCCCGGAGTATCGCCCCCGCTCCCAGGAATCCGATGCCGGTGATGATGCTTGAGGCGATGCGGGACGGGTCCACCATGACATCATGACGGAAGACCTCGAACACATACTGCGACAGGAGCATGATGAGGCAGGACCCGAGGCACACGAGGATATTGGTGCGCAGGCCTGCGGTCCTGCGGTGCATCTGCCTTTCGAACCCGATGAGCCCGCCGAGCACGACGGATAAAGCCAGGCGTACGATCATAAGATTTTCGGTAATCATGTTTTTCCCCTGCTTAAATGATATGCGATGCCGGCGATCATGGCCGCGTTATCCATGCAGTGTTCCTGTGAAGGGAACGTGGCGCTGATGCCGTTTTGTTTTGAGGCTGCCGCGAACATGTCCCGCAGCACCTGGTTCGCCGCCACTCCCCCTCCGACGACTACCGAGCGTATGCGTTTACACCGGCACGCCGCCAGCGTCTTTTCCACCAGGGCCCGCAGCGCCGCGTCCTGGAATGATGCGCAGACGTCAGCTATACGGCCGGTATCGGGTTTGTGCCCTTCCGGGGCGTATGTGCCGAGCCGGTTCTTTTGCGCGTAATACAGGACTGCGGTTTTGATTCCGCTATAACTGAAATCGAACGGTTCTTTTGTATTCGAACAACGCAGGCGTATCGCGTTCCTGTCACCCGCTGATGCAAGTTTTTCTATCACGGGCCCGCCCGGATACCCCAGCCCCAGTATTTTTGCGACCTTATCGAACGCCTCGCCGCAGGCGTCGTCCTGCGTGGATCCGAGCAGCTCGATGTCCGTGAAGGACCTGATCACATAGAGCCCGGTGTGCCCGCCTGAAACCACCAGGCCGATCACCGGCATCCTGATTTTTCTTTGTCCTGATAATACGGCCGAGTACAGATGGCCGGACAGATGATCGACCCGTATCAGGGGTTTGGTGCTGGTCAATGCCAGCGCTTCTGCGAACGATATCCCCACCAGCAGCGAACCGGCAAGCCCCGGTCCCTGCGTGACGGCGATTGCGTCCATCTTTTTTAATTGTACACCCGATTCATTGATTGCGCAATCAACAATTTGCCCGATGGTTTCCAGTTGCTTGCGGAACGCGATCTCCGGGATGATGCCGCCGTATTTTCGATGGAAGCTCAGAGACGATCCAACAACGCTCGAGAGTACCCGCGTGCCGTTCTCAACCACGGCGGCCGCAGTTTCGTCGCACGATGTCTCAATGCCGAGGATGCGCATATTACCTGACGAGTTCGGATAGATTGACGAACCGGTACCCTTCTCTGGCTGCTTCGGGCATGACCTGACGCAGCACCTCCAGGGTATTCTTCCGGTCATGGCCGATTGCGACCGCCGAACCGTTGCGGCGCGCCAGCGAAAGGACCTTATATACCTGCCCGCGGATGTATTCCGGGTCAGGGTTATTGTCGAGGAAGATGTCCCGTTTGACGAAAGACACGCCGGCCCTGAATGCCTCGGATTCGGCCACTGACCGCGGCGTGACGAAACTGTCGAGGAAATAAAGCTTTTTATGCCTGAGTTCAGACATTACGATCTGCATGGTGCGGTTGTCTTCTGTCGCGCGAGACCCCATGTGGTTGGAGATGCCGCGGATGTACGGGAATGTCGTGACGTTATTATCAAGTATCTTTTTGATGGTCCCGCTGTCCATCGTGGTCAAAATGGTATTCTTCTCAAGAGAGGCTTTCTGCAAAGGCTCCATGGGGCAGTGCAGGATGATCTCGCGGCCTCGGTTATGAAGCGCCTCCCCTACCCTTTGTGAATACGGCAGGTTGGGCAGGACGGCAATCGTCAGAGGATACGGTATCTGCTCGATAACGGGAATATTGTTCAGGTTGTAACCCCAGTCATCAAGGACGATGGCGACCGTGCCCTTTGCCGCCGGGGGCGCAGGCTTGCGCGGTTTTGCCACGACTTTTACCTTAAGCGGTTTCTCAACAGGAGGCGCGGCGGGCCTGCGCAGGAACATAAAAAGCCACTGGGCGGCGATGACGGATATGAGTATCCCGATGAGAATTTTATAGCCCCTGGTTGTCATATTATTTGGCCTTTTTGAATATTTTCACCGCTTTGAGGATATCGACCGCCCGTAGAAGCTGCGCGTCTGATTTGTAGAAATCCGGGGACTCTTTGCCCTCGGCCGGCTGTTCTTCCCGGCCCTTCTGCTCGATTTTGTCGAACACGTCCTGGGCATTGTCCTTTTCGGCGGCCTCCTCCTGCTGCCCTGCTGCTTCCTCCTCAACGACGATGTCCGGCATAACGCCTTTGCCGTGGATCATCGAGCCAAGCGGGGTAAAATATTTGCTCGTGGTCAGGCGCAGGGCGGACCCGTCTGCGAGCGGCACGATCGTCTGCACCGATCCCTTGCCGAATGATTTGGTCCCGACGATGATCGCACGCCGGTAATCCTGGAGCGCGGCGGCGACGATCTCGCTGCCCGAAGCCGACCCCTCATTGATGAGGATCACCAGAGGGATGTCGAGCAGCGGCCTGTCATCTGAGGCTGCGAATTCCATGTTCTGTGCCGGTTTGCGGCCCTTGGTCGATACGATCAGTTTGTTCTTCTCGATGAAGTGTTCCGCAACCTGGACTGCCGTGTCAAGAAGCCCGCCCGGATTGTTGCGCAGGTCGATGATCAGGCTCGTCATGCCTATTTTCTGGAGTTTTTCCAGAGCCGCCGCGAGGTCGGGCGCCGTGTTTTCTCTGAATTCCACCAGACGCACATAGCCGATTCCGTCCTCGAGGATCCGAACGTTCTTGATGTCCTGGATCTTGATGATTGCGCGCACGATCTTGAATTCTATCAGTTTCTTTTCCGAGTCGCGCAGAACCGTGACGGTGACCGGGGCCCCCGCTTTGCCGCGCAGTTTCTTGACCGCATCGGTCAGGGTGATGTCCCTGGTCAGTTCGTTGTTGATCTTGACGATGCGGTCGTTCGCCTTGATCCCTGCCTTCCATGCCGGGCTGTCCTCGATCGGAGTGACGACTGTCAGGAGCCCGTCCTTGATCGTGATTTCTATTCCGAGTCCCCCGAACTTGCCTTCGGTGTCGACCTTCAGCTCGTTATACGTATCCGGGTCCATGAACTGGCTGTGCGGGTCCAGCGACGCGAGCATCCCTTTGAGCGCGCCGTAGATGAGGTCCTTCGGTTTGACGTCGTCCACATAATCGGTCTGAATCACCGCCAGCGCATCGGAAAAAAGCTCGATCTGCTTGAAAAGGTCGTTCTTCTGGTCCTTGGCGGTCAAAGACATTCTGAAGACGAAAACGGCAAACGCCGCCGCCAGGGCCGTAATACCGATTTTTTTAAGCATTCTGTAACCTCCGTTTGAGAATATCTCCGACTACTTGTGGGTTTGCTTTGCCTTTTGTTTTTTTCATGACCTGCCCGACAAGGAACATGAGGGCGTTGGATTTGCCGCTTTTGAAGTCCTCGACGACTTTGGGATTCTCGGCGATGACCGCCGCGACGTCCTTTTCAATGCTGGATTCATCGGATATCTGGGCCAGGTTCTTATCTTTGATAATCAGGCCGGCAGTCCTTCGCGTGTCGATCATTTCCGTCAGGACTGCCTTTGCCGCAAGGTTCGAGATCTGCCGGCTGTCAACATAGCCGATCAGTTCGACGAGGTCTTCCGGCTTAATCCCCAGCTCGTGCCACTGGAGGCTCCGCGCGTTCGCCTCGGAGGCAAGCGGCCCGATGAGCCAGTTGACAACCGTTTTTTTATTCGCGCCGGGGTATGCGCGCATGGTCTTTTCCGCCAGGTCAGCAGCCTGCATGGAACAGGTGAGTTGTTTGGCATCCGCCTCCTGAAGGCCGTATTCCTTCATGAACCGCATGGCCCTGGCTTTGGGAAGCTCGGGGATCGTTTTCCTGATCGTTTCTATCAGTTCCTCGGTCCATTCAAACGGCGGCAGATCGGGCTCCGGAAAATACCGGTAATCCTTTGCCTCTTCCTTGGTCCGCATGGAGATTGTCCTGCCTGTCTTTTCGTCCCACAGACGCGTTTCCTGCACGACCTGTTCTCCGCCGGTAATGACCTGTTCGTGACGCTCTATTTCGTAGGTAAGCGCTTCCCTGACGGCCTTAAACGAATTGAGATTCTTCAATTCCGATTTCACCCCGAGGCCTTTGGTGCCTGCCGGACGCAGGGAGATATTCGCGTCGCAGCGCAGGGTGCCTTTTTCCATATCACAATCGGATACCCCGGTATACTGGATGATGGATTTCAGGCTGGTCAGGTATTCGTACGCCTCTTCAGGCGAGTTGATGTCAGGTTCCGAGACGATCTCCAGAAGCGGCTGTCCTGTCCTGTTGTAATCGACAAGGCTGGCGTTCTCATGATGGACGAGCTTGCCTGCGTCTTCTTCGAGATGAGCGCGCTTTATGCGGATGCGTTTTGTCCTGCCGCCAATTTCTATGTCGAGATATCCGTCCTTTGAGATCGGCAGGTCGTACTGGGATATCTGTATATTCTTGGGCAGGTCCGGATAATAATAATGCTTGCGGTCGAATTTGGTGTATTTCTGCACCGTGCAGTTCAGCGCAAGGCCGGCTTTGGCGGCGTATTCAAGGGCGGTTTTGTTCAGGACCGGCAGGGATCCGGGAAAACCCAGGCACACCGGGCATACCTGGGAATTCGGCTCTTTGCCGAATTCGGTCGGGCAGGCGCAGAAGACCTTTGTTTTAGTTTTGAGCTGCACGTGCACCTCAAGCCCTATGACCGGTTCGTAATTCATAGTTTTGGTTTCATTGTGTGCCAGGGCGTCGCCTGTTCGTATGTGAATGCCGCTTTAAAAAGCGTTTCTTCCTTGAACGCCGGGGCGAGCATTTGCATGCCTACCGGCAATCCCGCCCTGGTAAAGCCGCATGGAATCGAGATCGCGGGTATTCCCGCAAGGTTTGCGGATATGGTGAGCACGTCAGACAGGTACATCTGGAGAGGATCGTCTGTTTTTTCGCCGATGTTGAATGCGGGTGTGGGCGTTGTCGGGGTCAGGAGGCAGTCGCATTCCTCGAATACGTTTTTAAAATCTCTCCAGATGAGCGTGCGGACCTTCAATGCGCGCAGGTAATATGCGTCATAATACCCGTGCGAAAGCGCGAATGTCCCCAGGAGGATCCTGCGTTTGGCCTCCGGGCCGAACCCTTCTCCCCTGGTGTGTTTGTACATATCGATCAATTTACTGCCGGTTATCTGCCGTTTATCGCTACTCCGCAGGCCGTATTGCACTCCGTCGAAACGCGCGAGGTTCGAGCTCGCTTCAGCGGTTGCGATGATATAATACACGGGAACCGCGTATTGCGTGTGCGGCAGGGAAACTTCTTTTGTTTTCGCGCCAAGGCTTTCGATTTTTTTTATCGCTTCCCTGACGATTTCCTTCACCTCGGGATCCATGCCTTCGACGAAATACTCCTTCGGGATGCCGATGCTCAGCCCTTTGACGTCCTGCACGAGCGATCGCGTATAGTCGGGCGGCTGGCTGCTGCATGAAGTGGAATCCATGGGATCCGGCCCGGCGATCACATTCATCAAAAGGCAGGCGTCGTGCACGTCTTTGGTCAGGGGACCTATTTGATCAAGGCTTGACGCGAAGGCGATCAGGCCGTAACGCGACACCCTGCCGTATGTCGGTTTCAGACCTACGACCCCGCAGAACGCGGCAGGCTGTCGTATGGAGCCGCCGGTGTCTGACCCGAGCGCCATGATGGCCTCGTCAGCCGCGACCGCAGCAGCGGAACCTCCCGATGAACCTCCGGGGACGCGCCCGAGGTCCCAGGGGTTATGGGTCGGGCCGAAGCAGGAATTTTCAGTTGACGACCCGAAGGCGAATTCATCCATGTTGAGTTTTGAGGGAATTATCGAGGCGCCTGCCGCGCGTAATCTGGTTATGACCGTTGCGTCGTACGGAGGTTTGAACCCGCCGAGTATCTTTGAGCAGCAGCCGGTTTCAATGCCCTCGGTGCAGATGTTGTCCTTGACCGCTATGGGGATGCCGGCGAGCGGGCCTGATTTTGTGGCAACGCCGGCGCAGTCGCTGCTGTTTTGTTCCGCGAGCCTGACATATGCCTTGACCCTGGGGTCGGTCTGGCTGATGCGGGCCTTGAGGGATTCCTCGATGTCACGGGCAGAGGCCTGCCCGGCCGAAATTTTTTCCAGAAGCTCGTGCGCTGTTGATCTATAATGGTCCATGGGGATCATTCGATGACTTTTGGAACCACAAAGAACCTGCCGTCCTTGTGCGGCGCGTTCGCGAGCGTCTTTTCAATGGGCAGAGATCCTCGCGGTTCATCGCTCCGGAGCCTGTTGTTGACGGGAACAATATGGTCGGTCGGCTCAACATCCGTGACGTCCGCTGAACGCAGCGCGTCTATGAAACCGATGATGGATTCGAGCTGTTTTGAAATTTTTTCCAGCTCTTCTTTTGCCAGCTCGATGCGGCTTAGATTCGCGACATACTCGACTGTTTCCTTGGACAGAGACATATACAGAGGCCTTTATTGAACAGAACTTTAAGAATCAATATTATCACTATTCGGTTCAAAAGTCAAAGGATAAAGATGTGCGTAGCGAAGGCTCTAACCATGCGGAATTGTTTTGTAACTTAATGGCATGGAGCGTGTTAGCAAAAGCGTCTTGCCCGGGGTCTTGCCCGGGGTAAATTTGTTGTAGACAAAGGCCGTAAAATAGGTACAATGATTATATCATTTTTATCGTATCCACCCCCCCGTGAATATCCAGAGGAGCATGGTAATGGCAAAGAAAAGGTCTTCGCAGAAAGTCTCATATCACCTCAACAACACCGGCGGTTTTGTCATAGAGAATTATAATTATTCCAAGCCGCTGGCGAATTTCTTCCCCGGCATCGCCGGCAGGTACGGCATTCCCATGTGGGTTTTTTACGTCAACCGGGGCCAGGGGATAAACAGCTTCGGCACCGACGGCAAGGACGCGGCGATCCTCGAGTTCCAGCCGGCGAACAAGGCCTGGCAGCAGACGTCGCTGCTGGGATTCAGGACGTTCATGAAGGTAGCATCGGGCGCGAAGGAGCATTTTTACGAGCCGTTCCACGACGGGTTCGCGGCGCGCCAGTTCGACCTTGCGAACCGAATGGAGATGTCCTCGTACGACCTGAAGATAGAGGAAGAAAATAAGACTCTCGGATTGAAGACAGGTGTCGAGTATTTCACGATCCCCCAGAGCAATTTCGCCGGCCTTGTCAGGATCGTTACGGTTACCAACACGTCGAGAAAGAATCTGAAGATCGAGCTGCTCGACGGTTTGCCGCGGATCGTGTGCTTCGGCATTGCCAACCTGTTCCTTAAGAAATTGAGCCGCACCATCGAGGCGTGGATGCGGGTCGAGAACCTCAAGGCGCGCGTTCCGTTCTATAAGGTCAACGTGGACCCGATAGACCGCGCGCAGGTGGTGCATGTCGAAGGCGGGAATTTTTTCATGGGCTTTCACGAAAAGGCCGGACGGCTGGAATTGCTCGATCCGATCGTGGATCCCGAGACCGTGTTCGGCCCCATCAATGATTTTACCTGCCCCCGCGAGTTCATCGCCGAAAAACAGTTCGCCTATCCGCGGCATCAGCAGACCGTGTGCAAGACTCCGTGCGGCTTCGGCCATCTTGAATTTTCCCTGGCACCCGGCAGGCAGAAACGGTTCTATGAGGTTGTCGGCAATGCCCGGTCTTTATCGGTCCTGAACGAGGCGGTCAGGAAGATCATGTCGCCGGGTTACCTCCAGAAAAAGGAACAGCTCAACCGTTCCATAATCGGCGAACTGCAGGACACGGTCAAGACCAAAAGCAGTTCCTGGGAATTCGATTATTATTGCCGCCAGACATATCTTGACAACGTCATGCGCGGCGGATACCCCGCCATCTTCTCTTCCAACGGGCGCCAGATGGTCTTTTATCTGTATTCGCGCAAGCACGGCGATTTGGAGCGGGATTACAACAAGTTCCAGATCCAGCCGACGTATTTCTCACAGGGCAACGGCAATTACCGCGATATGAACCAGAACCGGCGCTGCGATCCGTGGTTCAATCCTGATATCAAGGATTTCAACTGCATCGCCTTCATGAACCTGTTGCAGGCCGACGGCTTCAATCCTCTCGTGGTAAAAGGCGCCACATTCACGCTGCGCGACACGGCTGCGTTCACCGAAGCTCTCAGCGGAAGGCTCGATAAGCCTGCGCTTGACAGGATCCTGCCTGTCGTGACGCGCAAATTCACTCCGGGCGAGCTCGTCATGTTCATCGAAGAAAACAGGATACGCCTGCCGTTTTCCGGCGATGAACTGCTTGACCTGCTCATGCCCCTGTGCGTCAAGAACCCCGAGGCTGATTTCGGCGAAGGATACTGGATCGACCACTGGCATTACAATCTCGATCTGCTGGAGAATTATCTGGCTGTTTACCCGGAGAACCTTCGCGAGCTGATATTCGAAAAGCGGGTCCTTGTGTTCTGGGACAGCGACGCGGTCATGCGCACGCGCGCTGAAAAATACACGCTGCTTGACGGCGTGCCGAAACAGCTCCACGCCCTGCATCATGATCAGGAAAAGAGGAAAATGATCCTCTCCCGCGCCGATCAGCCGCATTCCATGCGCAGCGATCACGGCATGGGCGAGATATACAGGACAACGGTCATCAACAAGCTGGCATGCCTGTTCGTCAACAAGATGGCGTCTCTTGACCCGTTCGGCGTCGGGATCGAGATGGAGGCCGATAAACCAAACTGGTTCGACGCGTTGAACGGCCTTCCCGCGCTCTTCGGATCATCCACGTGCGAGACCTTTGAGCTGAAGCGCCTGTGCAGGTTCATCAAGGACGCGGTGAACGCCGGTCGACCGGATAAAATCGCTTTGACGGAAGAGATCCATGGCTTCCTCTTTGCCCTGGCCGGCCTGATACGCCAGAACCTCAAGAGCGGCGACCAGAACGGGGATTACGAATATTGGGATAAGGCGTACGCTTTGAAAGAGGACTATCGCGGCCGGATCAGGTCCGGCGTCAGCGGCAGGGATATCGAGGTCGATCCTTCAGAACTGGTAGCCATACTCGACGATGCCATTGCCAAGCTCGACCGCGGGCTCGAGAAGGCGCGTTCAAAGGATATGTATACCGGTTATTTCATCAACGAGGTCGTCGAGTTCACCGCGGAGGCGGGCAGTATCAGACCGCTCAAGTTCAAACAAAGGCCGGTCGTGCCGTTCCTGGAAGCGCAGATGCACGCGTTGAGGCTGACGGATAATCAGAAGGACGCGCTCGCGCTGTACCGGGGCACGCGGCAGAGCGAACTTTTCGACAAAAAGCTGAAAATGTACAAGGTCACCTCTGCGCTCTCTTCCATGCCCGAAGAGATCGGCAGATGCCATGCGTTCACGCCCGGGTGGCTTGAGAACGAATCCATCTGGCTGCATATGGAATACAAATACCTGCTTGAGGTCCTTGAGCACGGCCTGTACACGCAGTTCTATGAGGATTTCAAGAATGCGCTTATCCCGTTCCAGAAGCCGGCGGTTTACGGACGGAGCATACTGGAGAACTCTTCGTTTTTGGTTTCGAGCGCCTTCCCGTATCCCCAGCTGCACGGCAACGGTTTTGTCGCCAGGCTGTCAGGCTCAACGGTCGAGTTCCTGCAGATGTGGCTGGTCATGAACCTTGGCAAGCGCCCCTTCTTCCTCAATGAGAAGTCAGAGCTGAATCTTCGTTTCGCTCCTGCGCTTCCGGCATGGCTGTTCGATAATAAGACCAGGTCTTACAGCTTCAATTTCCTCGGAAACATAGCGGTCACCTATCATAATCAGAAAATGAAGGATTCCTTTGGTGCGCAAGGGGTTAGAGTAAAACGCATCTCCTTTACCGATGCAACAGGCAAAAAGGTGGTCATTGATTCTGATACGATCCCTGCTCCCTATGCCCAAGGCATCCGCAGCAGGCATATCAAAGCGATCACTATTGAACTGAACTAAAATAATAGGGACGGTTCTCCTTAAATAAGGAGAACCGTCCCTATTATTTGCATTTTTGCACCTTGAAAATTTGCGTTTTTGTGCTATACTTCTTGTGGTCCTGAAAATTTGATAATTAGGTAGCCTACTGATAAAGGCAAACTAGCAGTAATGCTGGGGCGCAAAGTGATAGTCCCGTTCATATGGCGGGAGGCTGCACTGCCAAAGAGGAGCAATCTACCCTCTCGAAAGACCCTGACGACTGCGTTCAGGGTTTTTTAGTTTATAGCCCCGGCCAAGTTTGCCGCCTGCCTGTGTTTCACAGGCAGGCCGACGTGTAGGCCGGTTTTATACTTTATAGACGCTTATCTGCCACGGTAGAGCGTTTGGGAGCCCCTGGCTCGCGAGCCAGGGGCTGTTGTTAAACCGGATTACTGGGTCAGCAGGAGTCAGATATTTCCCGCCAGCCACGGTAGGGATAGCACTGCGAGAGGGGTCAGCAGGAGTTTACAGGGGGGATAAAAAAACAGGGACGATTCTCCTTATTGAAGGAGAACCGTCCCTGTTTTTTTACGCTTCAAGTTGTTCAAGCAGGTCCGTATACCACGGATCTTCAGGTTGCCACGCTGCTGACCAGTAGCCTTCCTGCACAGGGCTGTAGTCAAGCGCGTCAACAGACGGCCTGGGGCCGGATCTATACGTGTAGAGCAGGCTGAACCGGTTAATCGGATAAGCCCTGTGTATCAGATCGTTGATAAAGTACGTGTAAACCTGTTCCTTGCTCAGATACTGGCCGCCGGTGAATGCGAATTCGCCCAGCGCGATCGACGGCCGCGTTTGCGCGTCAGGGTAGAGCATTTGCAGCTGCCAGGAAATCTCGGTCAGTTTCTTTGTGAACAGTTCGTTCGCCGAAAGGTCGGCGTTCTGCCTCAATGTGGGGTCCGTATAGCCGTCCAGCTCGACCACCGCAAGGTATTTTGAAGGGATGGCCGTAACTTCTGACCACGCGTCCAGGCCCGGCTGCGCGGGGTCCAGTGTCATGATGAAAAAAACATTGGAGGCCCCCTCTGCCTCGAATATTTGCCCGACGCGCGTCCACGCATCCTTGAACTTTTGTATATCCGCCTCTTCCCTTATTCCCCAGGGGAACCACCAGTAAGGTTCGTGGAACAAACGGATATATACGGGATCCCGGGTATCTGCCAGGTCCGATGCCAGCTTCTTGAGGTAGGGGTCCAGCAGTCCCGCGTTCACCGCATCGAGGACCCTGTTTTGGTTCACATACCCGGCGATAAAATCGTCATACGTGATGCCTCCCGCATTGACGCTGTTGAAGCGGGTCCTCTCCTGGTCTATTTTAGCCTGGTCCTGGGATAACTGCGCCCAGCTGCGGAATTCGAGCGTCACCGCAGGGACAGCGCCCGCATCGGCCAATGCAGCTGCCCGTTCGATGGTATCAGAATAATGGTCATCGCTGTCCTGCGATTCTCTGATGGGCTCGAATATAGTCGTGAAATACGTGCCGATCGAAGGGGACTGTCCGAAATATGAAACGTAATTGTCGAGCCGCTCCCTCCATCCTGCGCCCTGCAGATCATGACCGGCAACACCCATGGCGATATCGTAGCCGGAGTTCAGGCTGACGATCTGGATATCGGTGATAAGCATCCACCCGGGGCCTGCGGAAACAACCGAAAGCGATTCGATATGCCCCCAGTCAAAACCATCACCGGCTTTGCTTTTGAGCCAGTTAAAATCAGCGATCGCGGTTTGATTATTGGACGATAAGCCGCCGAGAATGCCTCCGGGGCCGGCGACGGGAAAACGGACCGTGTTATCGTTGGCATCGGTCAGGACAAGGTCATACGAGCCGCAGGTTCCGAGCGTGATGAACCTTAAGGCGTAATCCGAAGGATGATCGACGAAGGACTGCCAGTCTGCAGGGATGCCGTTGATGGTAAAGGATTGGTTCGCAGAGGTAAAATCGGCTTTTATCCACGAAGCGTTTCTGATGTGCTGGTCAGAAACGACTTCAAGCGTAAACCCGCCTGATGAGCTCATGCCGGAGGCCGGCAGAGGCGCGAGCGCCTGGAATATACCCGCCTGGCTGGTAAACGCGGGCGTTGAGGAAACGCCCGGCAGTCAGCCCCTGTTGACCAGTATCGAGATCTGGTTCGACATGCTGGTCTGTATGCCGTTGGTGTCGAACCCGTAGATGCGCATCAGGACGGTCTTGCCGTTGAAGGTAGTGTCGAAGATCATTGTCAGAATCGTGCCGTCCGCATTGAGCATTGACGGGTCGAGGTCCCAGTACTGCGTCGAGCCGTCCACGACGACCTGCGCCCAGAGGTCGCGCAGCTGGGTCGGACGGAGCGTGCCGCTGGTAAAGGTGACCGTCGCTTTTCCGGTGGAATCGGTCGTGGTGCTTGCCGGCAGAACAGGCATGACAACGGACGTGGTGCTGATGTTGACCAGGATGGATGAAGTGTTGCTGAACGGGATCTGTTTTTCCGTCGTATCGAACCCGTAGAGCCGCATCTGAACGGTCTTGCCGTTGAACGCGGTATCGAACTGGATGGACATGGATTTTCCGTCAGTCGCGAGCATTGCCGGGTCCAGGTCCCAGTATTCGGTCTTGTTGTCATATTTGACTTCTGCCCACAGGTCCGAGATGCTTGCCGGCAGCAGCGTGCCGCTGGTAAAAGTCACGGTTGCCTTGCCCAGATTATCAGTGGTGATATTTGTCGGGAGCACAGGCATGGTGACCGTGGCCGGTATGATATCGACGTTGATCGTCGCGGTGTTGCTGAAGGACGTCATGATATCGTTCTTATCAAAACCGTACAGGCGCAGGCTCACGGTTTTTCCGTCAAAACTGCTGCCGAACTGTATGGATAAAGATTTCCCGTCAGCCGCCAGCATTGCCGGGTCCAGGTCCCAGTATTCTGTTTTGCCGTCGTACTTGACCTCTGCCCACAGGTCATTGAGCTGGCTGGCAAGCAGCGTGCCGCTCGAGAATGTGATGATTGCCGTGCCCGTAGCGTCCGTGGTTACGGAAGAAGGCATGACCGGCATGGACACGCTTGTGGCGCTGATCGTCACGTTGACCGAAGCGGCGTTGCTGAAGGATATCTGTATGCCGTTCGTGTCGAATCCATACAGCCGCATCTGAACGGTCTTGCCGTTGAATGCCGTGTCGAATTGGATGGATAAAGATTTCCCGTCAGTTGAAAGCATTGCCGGGTCCAGGTCCCAGTATTCTGTTTTGCCGTCGTACTTGACCTCTGCCCACAGGTCATTGAGCTGGCTGGCAAGCAGCGTGCCGCTTGCAAAAGTGATCGTCGCTTTTCCCTGGGTGTCAGTCGTTACTGATGAGGGCAGTGTCGGCATGGACACGCTTGCGGCGCTGATATTGACCAGGATAGACGTCGTATTGCTGAAGGATATTTGTTTGCCTGTCGTATCGAATCCGTAGAGCCGCATCTGAACGGTTTTGCCGTTGAACGAGGTATTGAATTGTATAGACATGGATTTTCCGTCACTTGCGAGCATTGCCGGGTCCAGGTCCCAGTATTCGGTCTTTCCGTCATATTTGACCTCTGCCCACAGGTCATTGAGCTGGCTTGCGAGCAGCGTGCCGCTGGTAAAGGTGATCGTCGCTTTTCCCTGGGTATCAGTCGTGACTGATGCGGGCATGCCGGGCATGGTCACGCTTGTGGCATTGATGTTCACCAGTATCGATGAGGTGTTGCTGAACGCGGTCTGGACGCCGTTCGTGTCGAAACCATACAGCCGCAGCTGAACCGTTTTTCCGTTGAACGAGGTGTCGAACTGTATGGATAAAGATTTTCCGTCAGTTGAGAGCATTGCCGGGTCCAGGTCCCAGTACTCGGTCTTGCCGTCGTACTTGACCTCTGCCCACAGGTCATTGAGCTGGCTGCTTAACAGCGTTCCGCTTGTAAAGGTGATGGCAGCCTTGCCCTGATAATCAGTTGTTATGCTTGAAGGCAGGACAGGCATGGTGACAGACGGCGTCTGCGCTTCGGGTATGGTGATCGTGGTCCGGTTGCTAAAACCAGTCTGAAGGCCTTCGGTATCGAACGCGTATATCCTCACCTGTACCGCTTTGCCGGCGAACGATTCATCGAACTGCAGGGTCATGACAGTGCCGCTCGCGTTCAAGAGCGACGGGTCCAGGTCCCAGTACTCGGTCTTGCCGTCATAGGTGACCTCTGCCCAGAGATCGTCGATCTGGCTCGCAAGCAGGGTGCCGCTTGAGAACATTATGGTCGCGGTGCGTGAGGCATCGGCGGTGATGCTGGCCGGCAGCGTTGGCATCGTGACCGAGGACGACGCCGAAATGACCTTGAAACTCACTCCGTTGGAGACATTGGTCTGCGAGCCGTCAGACGCCGCGATGCCGTATAACTGCATAAAGACCTGCTTGTCAATAAAAGAGGTCTCGAACTGCATGGTGAAGGTCTTTCCGTCGGAACTGATCATGGACGGGTCCAGGTCCCAGTATTCGGTCTTGCCGTCATAGGTCACGATGGCCCAGAGGTCAGAGAGGCTGGCCGGCAGAAGCGCCGTTGACAGGCCGACGGAGATATTCCTGTTCAGGTCGGTCTGGGCAGGCGCCGTGATCGCGGGCATGGCAATGGTCCCGGGCGAACGGATCGTGAACGTCACGTTATTGGTCGTGTTTGTCTGCGAATTGTCGGACGCGGCATACCCGAACAGCGCCATGGTCATTGTTTTGCCGTCGAAGGCCGGGTCGAATTTCATGGTGAAGGTTTTGCCGTCAGCGGACAACATGCCGGGATCGAGCTTCCAGTATTCGGTTTTGTTGTCATAGGTGACCCTCGCCCACAGGCCGCTCAATTGGGACGGCAGGACCGGCGTCGCCAGGGTAATGGTTATCTGGCCCGCAGCCGTGGTCGTTGACGGCGCGGTCGTCGAAGGCATGGTAACGGTGCCGGGCGCGCGCACCGTGAAGGTCACGGCGTTGGAGAAATCGGTCTTTTCACCCGCGGTATCAAATCCGTACAGCTGCCACTGGAATGATACGTTGGCGAATTCGGGCCCGAACTGCATGGTGAACGATTCTCCGTCCGAAGAGATCATGGCAGGGTCGAGCTTCCAGTATTCCGTTTTGCCGTTGTAGGTGACTTTCGCCCACAGCCCGGACAATTCGGACGGCAGGAGCGTGCCGTCAGTGAAGGTCATGACGATAGTGCCGTTCGCGGTGGTTTGCGCAGGGGCGGATATGGTCGGTATGGTGGCCGCGGCAGCTGCCACGACAACGGGCTCATCTGCGGCGAGCGCTGCGTTCTTCGTGTCAACGGTCCCCTGGTTGACGGTATCTAGGGATTCGCTGTATACGGGAAGCGTGTCGTTCTTTTCCTGTTTTGTAGGATCAGTCTGTGCCTGTGCAAAGGCGATTACCGGCATGAGAACAACGACCATCGTAACGACCGAACGCAGATATCGAGCGAACATACTCTCCTGCCTCCTTGTGCTTTGGTTATCTATTTTGTAAACGCTTTCAAAATCCGAAAAATAAAAAGCCGGCAGAAATGGCGGCTCTTTTATAATAGAAGTATACCTCTTATTCGCGTTTAAATCAAGAAAAAAAGGGTTTTAGAATCGCAGGCGGTAGAACAGGCGGATGATGTGCTGGGTGTCGATCGAGCGCCAGAGGCTGCCCGGATACGGGTCCCAGGTGATGGTGACCATTTCCCCGAACACGGGCATGCGTCCGGCCTCGCCGAACTGCAAAACGAGGTCCGAGTCCTTGTTGATCAGGTACATGGTCTCGAAGAAGACGTTGTGGTGGCCGTACACGGTGCCGGTGCCGTTAGTGATGCAGTCGAGGTCCTTCCAGCGGGAATACTGGTAATGCAGGTTCAGATGCAGTTTCGGCGCAGGCACGTAATGGATCTCCGTGCCCACGTGGTTCATGTTATTGTCGACCTGGCCTGCCATCTCGTACTCGTTGCGCGTCCAGTTGAAATACATCTCGAGGTTCTCGAAAGGCGCGAACCGCAGCTCGGCCTTGAAGATATCGTATGTCGGATACGGGGCTGTCGGGAAATACTGCTGGTCATACAGCCAGTTGCGCACCGCCCTGTATCTCATGCCGTACGCGTCCGACATCGAGGACATGTTCCCGTCGTTCAGAAGGCCGCGCGGGAATCCGTCGTATCCGAGGTAATAATCGTTCGTTCGCTCCCAGATGCCGTTTAAGGATAACCAATCGAAGAAGTCGTAATTGAGGCCGACCGATCCTGTTTTGACGGACGGATCCGTTCCGTCCGTTATCTGGTTATTGTCGTAATACCTGCCGCTCTGGGGATTGCGTATGAACGGATCGACGCCCGCCTTGGTCTTGGGCAGGTCAGTAACGAGCCCCAGCCCCTTGAAGGTCAGCTTGTCGGTCAGTTTCACCTTTAATTCGTCGCGGCCCGTCGTCTCGACATACTTGCCGCCTGTCTCGTGCACGTTGCGCACGTCCATGAGGTTCTCGACCTTCTGGTCCCACAGGGCGCTCTCGATTCGCAGGCCGATGACGTCCCTGCCCGCGTCTATGCCGTTACCGATGGCGAACGGCCTGATGTCGTCGAAGGTCAACGGCGGAGTGTAGAACCCGACCGCGTAATAATCGAAGGGTTTGCGGAAATGGATATGGCGCGACCAGAATTCGTCATCGCGCGTTTCGGCGTATGACGACAGCGACGGGTCAAAGCCGCTGTCAAGATGCGCGCCCAGGAGGCGCCATTTCGTGAAGACCGTCTCCCCTTTTTCAGGCGCGATGCCCCCGAACCCGTTGGGCGTGTCTATGATGCTGCCGGAATCGTTCCGGCCCTCCGCCGCCCGCGAGCCCTACGCGCTCGCGGCTCACGAGGATTTCACGGGCCTGGTGACCGCGGAGAGCCCAGCGCGGCCGGGCGAGATCATTCACGTGTACATGACCGGGCTCGGTCCGGTGGAGCCGGCCGTC
>JAKPTF010000018.1 GCA_029571225.1 Candidatus Omnitrophota bacterium
ATCGCGGTCTTGCCGACGCCTGCCTCCCCGAGCAATACCGGATTATTTTTGGTGCGGCGGCTCAATATCTGGATGACCCGCTCGATCTCGACATGGCGGTCGATGACCGGGTCGAGCTTATTCTCCTTGGCAAGCTGTGTCAGGTCGCGGCCGAACGCGTCGAGCGCAGGCGTCTTGGTCTTTGCCTGCGCAGTGCCGAAACCCGGGAGCTCCGAACCGAGGACTTCCATGACCTTGTTCCGTACCCCGGTCAGATCCAGCCCGAGGTTCAATAATACCTGCGACGCCACGCCTTCTTCCTCGCGCAAAAGGCCGAGAAGAAGATGCTCGGTGCCGATGTAATTATGGCCGAGAGCGCGCGCCTCTTCGGCAGCCATCTCAAGCGCCTTTTTCGCGCGCGGGGTGAACGGCAGGTCACCGATGATCTGCGTGGTGGGCCCCGGCTGCACAAGCTTTTCGATCTCAAGGCGGATGTTCTCCAAAGACAATCCCATCTTTTCAAGGACCGTCGCGGCCACACCCTCTCCCTCCCGGATCAATCCCAGAAGGATGTGTTCGGTTCCGATATAATCATGGTTAAAACGTTTCGCTTCTTCTTTTGCAAGAATAATGACTTTACGGGCCCTCTCAGTAAACCGATTAAACATGGGTACTCTCCAGGTTATTTACTTAATTTACTGCGGATCAACTCCGCGCGTTTTATGTCCCGCTCCTGGGACGTCAATTTCTTGTTCTCGATCTTCTGCAAATGCGCAGGCTGTATCAAAAGGAACAGCTCGTTGACGTGCCGGCGATTTATGTCCTTGATGATGCCCAAGTCGCAGCCCAGCCTTACCAGAGACAGAAGCTCCGTCGTCTCCTGGCTCGTGATGATATGGGCGCTTTTCAGGATGCCGAAGCTGCGGCTGATCTTATCCTCGAGCATGCCGCGGTTCGAGTTCATCAGCGTTTCGCGGCACTGCGATTCCTGTTCGATAATCTGCCGGATCAGGTTATTGATGTTCTGGATGATGTCGGTCTCCGACTGCCCCAGAGATACCTGGTTCGATATCTGGAAAAAGTTTCCCGTCGCCTGCGTGCCTTCGCCGTAAAGGCCGCGCGTGGTGAACGAAAGCTTTGCGATGGCGGCAAGAACCTGATTGATCTGCCGTGTCATGACGAGCGCGGGCAGATGCAGCATTACGGATCCGCGCATGCCCGTTCCCGCGTTGGTCGGGCACGCCGTAAGGTACCCCCATTCCGGAGAGAACGCGTAGTTCAATTCCTTTGCCAGGGCGTCATCGACTTTGTTGATGACGTTCCAGGCCTCGGGGAGGTTGAACCCCGACTGCATCACCTGCGCGCGGATATGATCCTCCTCGTTGATCATCACCGAAACAACCTCGTCCTCGTCCACAATTACCGCTTTGGAATTGGTCTTCTGTGCGTGCTCATACGACATCAGATGCCTCTCTACGAGGAACTGCTTGTCT
This sequence comes from Candidatus Omnitrophota bacterium, assembly GCA_029571225.1. GTDB lineage: Bacteria > Omnitrophota > Gorgyraeia > Gygaellales > Profunditerraquicolaceae > JAGOOP01. The sequence continues at coordinate 1,473 of JAKPTF010000018.1, forward strand.
ACCGTGTCCAGATCCTCAAGCACGAATATGGTCATCTTCCTGATCAGGTCGGACTTGCCGGCGGCCTCCCTGCAGGCCTCGAGCGTGCTCTTGCTTTGTTTCTTGCTTGACCAGTGCGGGAACGGCTGTTTGTCGATATTGCGGGCGAGTCTCAGGCGGCTTGATATGACGATATCGCTGTGGGGACCCGTGCCTTTGAGCCATTCGCTCGTATGCGTCAAAAGGTCGTTTAATCTCATATCGTCATTCCTTCTTGCCTTCTTGATGCGCGGTCCGTTCCAGTTCTTTTATCCGGTCTCGCAGGCGAGCGGCCTCCTCGTACGCCTCAGCCTCAACCGCCTTCTGCAGCCGGATGCGCAGTTCCGCGACCGTATCCTGCCCGGGCGCGGCTCGGGTTTCACCGGGTTCGATCTTTCTGCGGGTCAGTTTTGCGATACGGGAACCCGGAGCCTTACCGCAGTGAAGATTCGAACCGTGTATCCGTTTCAACAGGGGCCCCAGAAAACTCCGGAATGCCGCGTAGCACTCTCCGCAACCGAGCCTGCCGATCTTCTTAAAATCCTTGAACGTCATTCCGCAGTTCGGGCACTTTAGGGCTATCCCTTCCTTCTCGTCCTTCTGCTTCTCAAAACCGGCAAGCCCCGCCAGAAGGTCAGAAAGCCCGAACTGCTGTTCCATCTGGGCGCTCTTTTTATGCGCGCATTCCTCGCACAGATGAAGTTCGTTCATCTGATCGTCGATGATCTCGGTCAGATGGACCGTGGCAGGATTCTTCCCGCAAATATCGCATATCATACATCATCCCTTCTGTCCGGCCGGGCCGGACATTTAGCGGCTAATATTTCACGCCTTCCCGTCTGGTGAGTTCCTTGAACAGGCCGATCAACCGGCGCGTCATCGCGCCCGGCTTCCCGGTGCCGATGGGCCTGCCGTCTATCTTGACCACGGGCACAATCTCGGCTGCGGTGCCGGTCAGGAAGCATTCGTCTGCGTTATACACTTCATGGCGCGTGATGACATGCTCATGCGTATCGATCTTCTGCTTGTGCGCGATCTCCAGCACCGAATCCCTCGTGATGCCGCGCAGGGTACCCATGCACTGCGGCGGGGTATAGAGATGCTCGCCCTTGACGATGAAAATGTTATCACCGGTGCATTCCGCCACATACCCCATGTTATCGAGCATAATCGCCTCGTCATACCCGAGGTTGACCGCCTCGATCTTTGCCAGGATGTTATTGAGGTAGTTGAGCGTTTTCAATTGCGGGTTCAATGCCTCGGGCAGGTTGCGCACCGTAGGTACGGTGATTATTGCAAGCCCCTCTTTATAGAACTTTTCAGGATACAGCGCGATCTTGTCCGCTATGACGATGACCGAAGGGCCTCCCTTGCATTTGCGCGGATCGAGCCCGAGATCCCCCACGCCGCGGGTTACAATGAGACGGATATACCCGTCCGAGAGGTTATTGGTCTTCAGCGTCGCGACTACCGCATTGCACATTTCTGCCTGTGTCATTGGAATGTCGAGCATGATGCTGTGTGCGGATTCATAAAGCCGCACGATATGCTCTTTCAATTTGAATACGCGTCGGCCGTAGGCGCGGATGCCCTCAAACACGCCGTCGCCGTATAACAACCCGTGGTCGAACACGGAAACCTTTGCGTCCTCCTTCTCGACGAATTTCCCGTTCATGTAGATCTTCATACTGCCTCCTTATGATGCGCCTCAATGCGCCAGCAGGCCGTCCTTTAGATAATACGTCTTGTGGGCAACCGCGGCCAATTCCCTGTTATGCGTGACAAGGATCACTGTCATATCCGTCTGCTGCTGGATCCGCAAAAGCAATTCGATGATGTTCTGCCCTGTTGCCGAATCCAGGTTCCCCGTAGGTTCGTCGCACAAAAGCAGTTCGGGCCTGTTCATGAGAGCGCGAGCAAGTGCCACGCGCTGCTGCTCGCCCCCGGACAGCTGGCCTGGGAAATGATGTATCCTGTCGGCGAGCCCCGTCTTCTCGAGAAGCTCCAGGGCCCGGCCGCGCAAGTTGCCGTGCCGAGTCTTCCTCCCGGCGGCGATCAACGCGGGCATGCAGACATTCTCAAGCACCGTGAATTCCGTCAACAGATGATAGAACTGAAAAACGAACCCGATCCGCCTGTTTCGTAAAACCGAAAGGGCCGCATCGGACAAAGTATAAAGATCGTGGCCGAACAGCCGTACCGATCCTCTGGTAGGGACATCCAGGCCGCCGAGTATATGTAAAAGGGTCGATTTACCTGCGCCTGACGGGCCGACGATCGCAGTAAAGCTTGCCTTGCGGATAACCAGGTCCACCCCTTTAAGGACCTCGAGCTCCTTGCCCGCGGCAGTATAGACTTTATGTATGTTGGTGGCCTCTATCATGGTTATTCGTATCTAAGCGCCTCAACCGGCCCCTGTGACGCGGCCTTGAACGCCGGATACATGCACGATACCAGCGTGATGAACATGCTTGCCGCAACGACAAGCACCAGATCCGGCCACACCTGCAGGGCGACCGGCAGGCGGTCTATGTAATATACGTCCTGCGGCAGTTTAATGAACTGATATTTCTTAAGCAGATAACACAGAATGACCCCGCCGGCGGTGCCTGCGGACGTCCCCACGAACCCGATGGTCAGCCCCTGAAGCAGAAAGATGCGCCTGATATCCGCAGACGACATCCCCAGCGCTTTGAGTATGCCGATGTCCTTGGTCTTCTCCACGACCATCACTATGAGCGTCGAGATGATATTGAAGGATGCAACCAGGATTATGAGCGTCAGGATGATGAACATCGTCAGTTTCTCCAGCTTGAGCGCAGCGAAAAAATTCTGATTCTGTTCCATCCAGGTCTTGTACGTGTATTCGTACCCGAGCTCCGCCTGAAGCTGCCGCTTGACTGCGTCGGCGTAGTACACGTTATCAAGCTTGATTGAAAGAGCGCTGATGATGCCCTCGGCGCCGAGTATGGCCTGGCCGCGTCGCAGGTCAAAAAAAACAAGGTTCATGTCGTAATCGTACATTCCAGAGTTAAATATCCCTGCCACACGGGCAGTAACCGTCTTGCCCAGCGCCGAATAGAATGTGAGAGGCGTTCCGATGCCCGCACCGAGGTAAAGAGCCAGTTCCTTGCCTATGATGACGGTGTCGAAATCAAGGTCCTTGAGGCTGCCCTTGATGATACTGCGCGAAATGCGACTCGTCGCCTGCTCCAGTCCGGGGTCAATGCCGCGGAACGACAGGGCCATGAAACGCCTGCCTTCTGATACGAGCACCTGGCCCTGGACGAACGGGCTCACCGCCAGGACATGCGGATTGGGGCGTATCTTGCGGACCGCCGCTTCGTAATCGTCGGTGCCCATGCCGTCGTACCTGGCAATGGTGATGTGCGCATAGTTGCCGATAATCTTGTCCCGCAGGTCTATGTCGAACCCTGTCATGACTGCGATGACGACTATAAGCGCCATGACGCCGATAGCAACCCCCAGCACCGAAATGATGCTTATCAAAGAGATAAATTTCTCTTTACGCTTTGTGATCAGATAACGCCAGGCGATAAAAAAGCTTACTGACATTTATGGATTCCCGGGCTCCTGATCCGCGCCGGGGCGCAATAACGGGAATAAGATGACCTCGCGGATGGACGGCTGTCCCGTCAACAGCATCACGAGCCGGTCGATGCCGATGCCAAGGCCCCCGGCGTTTGGCATTCCGTGCTCCAGGGCAAGCACATAATCCTCATCTACTGTCTTCTGGCCGGATTCTCCCGGGTCCCGGACCTCTTCCTCGAACCTGCGGCGCTGTTCCTGCGGATCATTCAACTCGGAATACGCGTTACCGACTTCCATCCCGGCAATGAAGAGCTCAAAACGCTCGGACAATAAAGGATTTTCGGGCCGGGCCTTGGCGAGCGGGCACAGGCTCGTATAATAATCGGTGACGAACGTCGGGTTGACCGACATATCCGACTCGAGGGTATCCTCAATGATCTTGTTGATCTGCGTGCGGCTCAAAGCCGCCGCTTCACGCGCGGCGCCGTGCTCCTTCAATTTAGCGAGCATCTCATCAGGGGTATCCCGGGGTTCGATGCCGAATCTCTCCTTCACGAGGTCCGCGAACGATACCCGCTTCCACGGCGGGGTCAGGTCAATCTCCTTGCCCTGAAAGCTGAAATTAAGCCTGCCGTAAACCGTTTGCGCGGCGTTAACGATAAGGCTTTCGCACAGATGCATCATGCCTTCGAAATCAGAATACGCGCAATATGCCTCAAGCATGGTAAATTCGGGATTATGCTTGATCGATACGCCTTCGTTGCGGAACGACCTGTTGATCTCATAGACCTTATCGAGCCCGCCGACAAGCAGCCGTTTAAGGTACAGTTCCGGCGCGATCCTCAAGAACAGATCGATATTATATTCGTTATGATGCGTCTTGAAGGGCCTGCCTGCGGCGCCGCCTGCTATAGGATGCATCATGGGCGTTTCCACTTCGAGGAATCCCCGTTCATCCAGGGTCCTGCGCAGGGACTGTATGATGCGGCTTCTGGCGATAAAAACCTGGCGCACCTCCTCATTGGATACAAGGTCCAGATAACGCTGGCGGTACCTCGCCTCGACGTCCCGCAGCCCGTGCCACTTTTCAGGCAGGGGCCGCAACGCCTTTGCCAGGACCTCGAATTTCTCGACCTTCACGGTCTGCTCGTTGGTATGCGTCAGGAATAGTTCTCCGGCAACGCACAGGAAATCGGCCACCTCAACGTTATCAAGGACGGCGAACCGGTCATGGCCGACGCCGTCAGCCTTAATATACAGCTGTATCCTGCCCGTGGCATCACGCAGGTCGGCGAAAACGACTTTGCCGTGGCCTCGCTTGGCAGTAATCCTGCCGCATATCACGACCTTCTTGCCCTGCTCGAATTCTTCGCGGACCCTGCCGATATCGATATGGCCGGGAAACGGCTTTCCATAGCCTTGAATGCCGCTGTCTTGCAGATTCTTGAGCTTCAAAAGCCGCTGCTGTATCAATTCATGCAATTCCATTCATCATTCTCCGTTACTCAAGCGTATCTATATCTTATGGCGCAACTTAGCTCTTTTATTATATAGTAATCAGGCCGCTGTGTCAATCATTAGCGGCGTTGCTGAAATTCGCATAGAACGGCCTGATAGAGGACAAATCCACATTATCGAGCTCAACAGCCTGTTCGATCGTAAAAGGACCAACGGCGCGGCGCTCAAGCCGGGTAATATGGCCTACAGAGCCCATATCGCGGGCCACATCCTCCGCAAGCTGGCGCACATACGTGCCTTTTGAGCATCGCATCGAAAAAGAGATATCCGGCAGGCTGAAACCGGTAATGCGCAGGTCGCTGATGCGGATCATCCTGGGCTGGCGCTGGACTTCATGGCCCTTTAATGCGAGCCGGTAAAGGCGCTTTCCCTTGTGTTTGACGGCGGAGAACATGGGCGGGGTCTGCATGATATCTCCCACGTATTTGGAAAATGCCCTGTGCGCCTCGTCCTCGCTGATGTGGCAGTATGCCTTTTCTTCCACGACCTTGCCCGACGAATCGCCCGAGTCAGTCCGGATGCCCAGCCGCAATGTCGCAGCGTATTCCTTATCGTAGCGCAGGAACACGTCGAACAAGCGCGTCGCTTTGCCCACCAGTATGACAAGGACGCCGGTTGCGATAGGGTCCAGCGTGCCCGCGTGGCCGACTTTTTTCATGTCAAGCCTGCGGCGCACCACGGCAACAACGTCGTGGGACGTGAAACCCCGCGGTTTATTAACAACGATGATACCGTCCCTGTTCTGCTGGGTCATATCGAATTAGAACTGCTGGCTGGTTTTGATTCCCTGTCTGTGCAGTTGGGTAAGCTTCTCTTTAGAGCACCGGGGGCACAAAAAAACCGCGGGCGCGTCGCTACGGTCATAGTCCTTGGCCTTGACAAGCCTGCGCAACGGCGCCTCCCTGCCGCATTTGTCGCAATGGCCTAAGTCCTTGACGTGCCAGACCTCGAACACTGCAGAGGTAAAGATGAATTTATCGACCCAGAAGAATATCGCGCCTCCGATGAGGTTGGCGATAATGGTCGACCATATACCGACTCCAAGCTGACGAACCACGAGCCACAGGATCGGCGTGCTCAACTGCCACCTGACAAGATAGAAGATGAACCGTTTCATCGATGTTGTTCTAGAGATAACTGCGGCCGGACAGGTAACCCGCATAATCCTTTACCGCTTCGCCCAGAGGCGTAATGGCGTGCCTGCAGCCGGCCTTGCGCAGTTTCGTCAGGTCAGCCTCGGTAAAATACTGGTATTTTTCCCTGATGGCCGGCGGCATCTCGATATACCGGATGTCCGGCTTCATGCCCAGTGCGGCGAATAAAGCCGACGCCAGCTCGTTCCATGACCGCGCCTTTCCGCTGCCGATGTTGAAAATCCCTTTTTTAGCCGGATGCGTAATGAAATAATACACCATGGCCACCGCATCCTTGACGTAGATGAAGTCGCGTTTCTGCTCGCCGTGCGCATACGCTGCGTTATACGACTTGAAAAGCCGCATGGGCTCGCCGCGCCTCACTTCGTCGAAGGCCCTGCAAACCAAAGACATCATGTCGCCCTTATGGTACTCGTTCGGGCCGAAGACGTTGAAAAATTTGAAACCCGTAACCTTTGAGGTAAGCTTGTTGCGTATCAGCCACAGGTCAAAAAGCTGCTTGGAATACCCGTACATGTTCAGGGGCCGCAGGGCGAGAGAAACCTCATCGTTGTCCGAATAACCGAGGCTACCGTCGCCGTAGGTCGCGGCTGAGGACGCGTAGAGAAAATGCACTTTCTTTGCCAGGGCCCATTCGCACAAACGCCGGGTATAGCGGTAATTGTTCTCGACCAGATAAGACGCGTCGGTTTCGGTCGTGGATGTCGCGGCGCCCATATGGATGATGCGGTCGAAGGAAGTGCCGAGGCGGCCCGATTCAAGCAGGCTTAAAAAATCCTTTTTTTCGATATAATCCTCGAACGTCTTTCCGCAAAGGTTCTTCCATTTCTCCGTGTCGGCAAGCTCATCCACCACAAGGATGTCACCGACCCCCTCCGCGTTCAATTTCGAGATCAGGCAGCTGCCGATGAACCCTGCGCCGCCGGTCACGATAACCTTCATATAAAACCCTCCTTGATAACCTATATCTTACGGAAAAAGGCCTGTTTCGTCAATGAAAAACACGAGTGCCCTGGCCCGCAATACGGACCAGGGCACCGTGATGATTCCTGTTACAACTACCGCGGCGGTATTATTTCTTATATCCTACGTACCAGATGCCGATGACCTCGCCTGATGCGTCTTTAATCGGCTCATAACCGGTTTCATATTTCTCGCCAAGTATATCGGCTTCCCCATAGTACGCCTCGCCGGCCCTGATCTTCTTTATGGCTGCGCCGTTGGGATCCAGAACCGTTCCGACTGCCCTGTTGCCGTCCTTGATGACATTGGTGGAGATGCGTTTGAAATCATTGCCCGTTTTGGCAAAGATAGTCGCCGTACAGCCGAAGTTGTCGGCTATTTCATCTACGATATCGTAATTGCCGTTCATCTCATCTTCGCCGAAGAGAAGTGAGCCGTTGTCAAGCCTCGGGGAGCCAAGCGAGGTAGTCTTGTCTTCAAGCGCCTTGATGGCAGTCTTGACTTTTTCTTCCACGCTCTGCGCATACAAAAAACCCGTACCAGCGTATACCGCGATCCCCAGGACCGCCAGCACCGCGACTGCTTTCATGTAACCTTTCATTCCCTTCTCCTTTCGTATATGTTTATACCGCTATTTGCTTTCTTGGGAAAGTACTATGCTCTTTTTGCCTCCTCACCTCCTCCCCTTTGATTTGATGCTGCAGCAGCTTCCGTATCTAACTTAAACTTGCTCACGATCGACATGAGGTCTGATGAAAGACGGGCCAGTTCCTGCGCAGACGCCGACATTTCTTCCATGGATGCGGTCTGTTCTTCGGTGCTTGACGTCACTTCCTGCGCGGTCGAGGCGGATTCACGGGCGATCTTGACGACATCATTCAGCGACTTGACCACCTGTTCGACCTCAAGAATGATCTGATGGCCGAACGCGACGATCTCGGAGGTCACGGCCGATGCGCTCTTGGCAGCGTCGGTGATACCGTTCAGCACTGACGAAATATTGGTTACCTGGGATTTGCCTTCCTGGACCTCTTTTGAACTCATCTCAATGGCGTTGACCGCGTGCGTGGTCTCGGTCTGGATGGACCTGATCAGGCCGCCGATCTTGCGCACCGCTTCTGCCGAACCTTCGGCTAGCTTGCGCACCTCTTCCGCGACCACCGCAAAACCCCTTCCCGCCTCGCCCGCGCGGGCCGCCTCGATTGCCGCGTTCAACGCAAGGAGATTGGTCTGGTCTGCGATCGAGGTGATCGTCTCTGTGATCT
>JAKPTF010000026.1 GCA_029571225.1 Candidatus Omnitrophota bacterium
AAAATTCTCCTGATGCGGGCACCATCATCCTATAAAACGAAAGGAGACAGCATCATGAAGCACGTTCTCGCAGGGTTCGGGTTGATCTGTACGGTCGTTCTGTTTGGCACGGGTATCTGTTTTGCCGGCGGCGCTGATATCGCCGCTCAAGAAGTGGCAAAAACCGAAGCGCCGAAGCCCGGCAAGCCGAAATGCATAATTTGCGCAAACGCGATGTCTGACAATTATTTAAATAAAGCTGCGGGAAGGATGGCACGCGGTTTTACGAACGCCGGCTTGGCAATACCGTGTGAGTACGGCAGGGCGGCGGTGCAAAGCGGTCAGGAGAAAGCGGGCGGCGGGAAGATCGTCAGCAATCTCGGATGGGCGACACTTGATTTCTTTACCCGTACCTGCGGCGGCATCGTTGATGTCATGACGTTCTGGGAACCGCAGATACACAACGACAGGATGTGCGAACAGTGCGCGTTCGGCAGGGCCGAGATCGTTGACCGCTAAAAAGGAACATATGGAATCCCCTTTGGTTGCACGCAACCAAAGGGGATTTTTTTTAGAGATGCCGGTGATGCATGCGTAGGAATCAAGAAGGGATGTCGCTTGTAGAGATGCTGACCGTGATCGGCATCATGGTTGTCCTGGCAGCCATCCTCCTGCCGGCGATCAACACCGCGCGGCAGTCGGCTTTCAAGATGCAGTGCGCGACCAGGCTCAAGGATCTGGCGTTCATCGTCAACGCCTATTCGGTTGATTACAAGGGGTATTATCCGTTTATTGATAATGGCGATCCCGAGCACCCGGTGAACGGTTTTCGCGCAAAGCTTGGTCCGTACATGGGGACAAAAACAGATGATGTGTTTAAATGTCCGCGCGCGGTGTCGGATGAGGCCACGGCTGCCTATTACTGGTACAACCCGGATTTTAATACGCAATACCCCACAAATCCGACGGTGCTGTATCAGAACGCGCCGAATGCGCCGCCGACTCCTCGGGGAGACAGGGGGACGGGCGCCATATATGTGTTTTCATGCCGCAGCGGCGACGGCTACTTTCCCCACCGGGGCGGGTACAATACGGTGTATGCCGACGGTCATGTGGCATGGGTGATTCCTCCGCAATGATGAAACATTCTGTCGGATTGTTCGTCATAATTGACAACTGTTAAATTGTTAAGCATCTAACCAAGGACAGGCGGCATGAAAAAAATATATACGGCAATGACAGTTTTGTTGTTGTTCGCGGTTGCGCTCGTCGCGCACGCAATGCAGCAGGATGTGGGCCTCAAGATGGGAGCAAGCCTGGAAAAGAGCACTGCCGGCGACAAAAAGGCGCGCGACGCTCAGCGAAAACTGAAAAAGGAGGTGCGGGAGCGCAAGCAGGCAAAGCCGGAAGATACGGTCCCCGCGGAGCAAGAACCTCCCCAGATCATCGTGGCAGATTTTGAGTCATATCCCAACAATCTTGGCGGCAACGTCGGTGTTTTCGGCGCGGCCGAACCCGATTGGGATAACCGCGATGTCCCGCACGGCTGGTATTACAATAAACAGACGCCGGGATACACGAAGAAGAATGTGCACGGCGGCGAACAGTCGTTTATGTGCGTGAACGGCTACTCCCGCGAGCGCGTCCGCTGGGCGACCTTTTCGCTCGACCTTGGCAAGCTGGTCAACGCGGAAGTGATCCCCGTCAAGATCAAGTCGCTCAACGTGAGCAACTATCCCAGCCTTGTCCTGTGGGTAAAGGGGGACCGCGGCGGAGAGAAATTCAATGTCTTTTTCCGCGATGCGCACGCGCAGGATTATTTTCCGCAGGTTTCCATTGCCCCGGTGCCGAACGGCCTGACGACTGAGTGGCAGAAAATCGTGATCCCCCTCAGCCTGACGAAAGAGTACATCGATCTGACCGTGCTTGATCAGATCGGGTTGGAGTTCGGCGCGAATTTCGGTAATGCCGAAGGGAATATCTTTTATCTCGATGACGTGTATTTTTCAAAAACCGATTTGAATGAAGGGGCGCAGTACGAAGTGATGCCGAAGCAGGAAGATAAAGCGCAATAGCAGTCGACAGTCGCCAGCGCAAAACAAAACAGTGTTGCGGAGATGTCCGGATGAAAAAAATGATATGCGTTGTGTGTATG
>JAKPTF010000052.1 GCA_029571225.1 Candidatus Omnitrophota bacterium
CGATATCGGCAAAATCTTCCTCGCTGCGGATGTACAGCTGAAAAAAGACCTTGCCGCCTACACCTCCCCGAGAACGAAAGAGGGCAGGAGATACTGGGACAAGCTGTATAAGAAGGCAGAAGAGTTGTTTGGCCCCGGAGATATTTCTATTCCGACAATGACACGGCCGTGGATAGTTCCCGACGAGATCATCCTGCGCGATGCAGGCACCAGCGCATATATTTACAAAGCCACGCTAAAAGTGATGCTCGAGGCGGATCATGTCAAAACCGGCTCGGCAGAGGATTATCCGGATTCGCGCATGAAAACACTCAATGATTATTCCTCCCGGATCCTCAAAGAAGACATCCTTCCCCGGCTTTCAAGAGACGTCAATGTTTCCAGAAGGTACGCATCTTTGCGCCAGGTGTATTATTCGCTGATCCTGGCGCAGTGGTTCAAATCGAAACGATTGAGCATCGCGGATCAGGGTATCGACAGCGGGGACCTTGCCGGGCTGACGTCAAAGACAGCGTGGACCAAAGATGCGTATTTCAAGCAATATCGGGAATCGTTCCAAAAAGGCGAATATAACATCCGGGATGCGGTCCAGACGCAGCATGGCCTGACCATACGGCAGTATTTTTCAGGAGGAATACAGCTCGGCGTTCAGAACAAAGAGGCGACCTCGCCTTCGGTCCTGTCGATAGCCGCAGATGGCGGGATCCAGATGTTTCCCAAAAAGGGTCCTGGCGCGCTTGTTACACCTCATGACCGCGACGATTTCACAATCTGGCTTCTGCATGAGGATATCAATCAGGGCGAGCAAGACGGGTATATTGTCAATCCAGGGGGAAAAGAGTTACCAGACGATTACTCCATGTTCCGGCAAGGCCTTGATTGGACGAATACGCGCAGTCTGCCAGAAACTGCCGAGTATATTCTCAAGACGTTTATGGGTATCTATGAGCCGTGCCGGATCATGGTGCTCGGGCCTGGCGCGGGAACAGAACTGAGGCATATAGACGATATCGCGCGGACGCTGCGGGAGCAGGGAAGAACGGTCGATGTGGATACGATCAGCTTGAGCCCGTTGCCTCCGCGGTTTCGGCTTGAGCCGGATTCGGCAAAACTCTGGCAACAGGTGATAGACTATAATAATTCCGGTTTTTCTCTTGCCGGCATGGAAGAGTATTACGCGTGGCTTTCCGGCAGGCAAGTCAGCGGCATCACGAGGATGAACCGCTCTGACTTTACCCGCAAGCTGAAGGACGGTGAGAACCACAGGATTCCGTTGAGTGCCATACCTCCTCTGCAGAACGCAGGGTTTCATGTTTTCAGCAGATTACCCGAGCCCTACATTCATCGCCAATATATCATGCGGCTGACAGATATCCTGTCATTAGAACTCGGAATACAGAAAAGCTACCATTTCATTTTCGATAACCTTGGCGGATTTTATTACACCGTCATGACAGAAGGTTTGGAAGAGGCAGTCATGGCCGTGGATACGCTGCTGGAGCCGCAAGGCCTGTTTTATGCTCATGTAGTACCGTGGATGAAAGAGGAACTGGATGAATTTGAATTCCCCGGCCTTGTAATGTTTGTCACAGCCACAGAACCGCTGCGGACGCTTATCGTAAGAAAAG
>JAKPTF010000054.1 GCA_029571225.1 Candidatus Omnitrophota bacterium
CCGAACAATATGAACATGAACGAAGAATGGTTCGGCATTGTCTCATTATCGCCGGATGAAAGGGAATCCGGCCTCGATAAACGGCAGCCCCGCAAGGCGTATTACGTCTTACGGGAGTTCTGGCGCGATGGCGGTGTCGGAACGCAGGCAGTAAAAGAAGGGAATAGGAAATGAAACGGTCATTACTGGCGGTCTGCATACTGTTTTTGATAAGTTCATCCTTGTGCGCCTAGCCTCCGGCAGCGCCGCAGGACAGGGATTTTGCCGGCCTTCTGGCAGCCGCTAAAAGCGACGATGCTGCCGCGGCCGTCATCGCAGAGGCCCGCGACGTTTTTTTTCAGAAAAACGATTATCAGGGGTTCATAGATTTCTGCGCGGCAGCGGTCAAATCAAGGAGGACCCTTGCGCCTTTGCAGGCTTACTATACTGGTCTTGCTCGGTATCGCCAGATGAAATTCCTGGAAGAGACGCAGAACTGGGACGAATATTTCAGCAAGGGCAACGATTATCGAGGGGATATCAAACAGAACCTGGGCAAGGCGGCCAAAACGTTTTCCGTTGACGAGCCGCTGCACGTATACAGCAGGCTGACGTTATGGCAGTATCACAAGGACCAGCAGGACGTTTTCAACGAGCAGGCATTGGCTGACCTCATGTCGGCCGTCAAGGCATATGCGGAGCACGCCCGGGACATCTCGCCTATCAAGGACGTTGCCGACACCCTGCTGGCGTATGATGAACGTGGGAAGGCCAAAGAGCTTTACAGGATATACGGCGATAAGGTGATCTCGTCGAACCTGTCAGATGACGAATTGCAGAACACAGCCATGTCGTTCTACAAGCAGAACAACCTGGAAGTGGCGCAGGCGCTTTATACCGTATATATCGACCGGCTCAGGAAACAGGCGACGCCGGAAAAATTAAAGCTGGAGCTTATCGACATCGCGCGACTGTTTTCTTACAGGAGGGCAGGCGCGTACGATCTTTATTACGCGGAAAAGATATTCGCTTTGCTTGAGGAGCTTTATACGCCGTCTGTCTTCGACGAATCCCTTGCCTACCAGCGCGCGTATAATATCGAAAAATACAAAGAATTCGGCCGCGCACAGGATATGTACGCCGCGTTCGCCTCAGCCTATCCGCGGAGTGCCAGGCGCGATGAAGCGTTGTATAAGGCAGGAGTCCTGGCTCTTTATTCTGGCCGGGACGCCGGGGCGGCCAGTGAGATATTCCGGGCTCTTGGGGAAAGCCAGGCAGTATCCCCCCACGTGCTTTCCGCACTTTATCAGCTCGGACTTCTCTGCCAGTGGCAGGGTGATAGCGCACGCGCGAAAGAGGCATATGCAAAGCTGATCGAACTGGCAAAGGACGGGTTTTCGGAGACCGCCGCGCTCGCCAGAGCAAGAATTACCGAGATAGAGCAGGAACGGCCGCTTGAATTCAATATCAAGACCTTTCTTGATACGGCCCTGAAGCCCGAGAACAGCCAGTTCTCCATGGCCCGAGTGGATATCGTTCCGTCCGCTTACAACGCCGCTCCCCTGGATGAAATAAAGATCGAGTCATCCGCTACGCCCCCGGAAAGCGGCTGTATGCAGGTGCAGATGCAGTATTTCTGGTCGGGGGATACGGGAAAAGGCGCCGCCGATTACCAGTCGTCGTCGTTTGTAACATCCTATACTGACCCCGGCACGAAGGTCATCGGCGTAGTTGTTATGACGCCGGGCGGCATTGTCGACCGGGGCCTGGCGCTGATTGACATCGAGTAAGACTGACCGGTGCGCATTTTATTATCGTCGATATGCCTGGAAACGGGCACGGATATACAGCTGGCCCTGTATTATCTGAAGGGCTATCTTCTTAAACCCCCGCCTGTCCGCCCGTCCGGTTGTTTGCCAGCCCTGCGTTCCTGCGACATTTCGATCCGCACATTCACCGAAGACGTAAATGCCTCCCGCATAGCACGCGACATCGCTCGCCACAAGCCGCGCATTGCCGGATTTTCATGTTATGTATGGAACATAGAGAAGACCTTATCCGTATGCCGGTCCTTAAAGAAACTCCATGCTGACATACTGGTTATTCTGGGCGGACCTGAAGCTACCCCGCGAGCCGAAGATATATTGAACAGTGAACCGGCAGTCGATATTGTCGTGAGGGGAGAAGGGGAACAGGCATTCAGGGATTGTGTTGCCGCTGTTGCCGCGGGCCGCGGAGGCTCGCCCCGGGGGCTTTCACGAATAACGGGCATTTCCTGGCGGCAGGACGGTTGTGTGCGTTCAAACCCGGCGAGGAAGCCGGACCTTGCTTTTGCGGCGGTCCCGTCGCCATACCTGTCAGGGCTTATTGACCTGGATAGAAGGGATATCGTCGATGTGCCTCTGGAGACCGCGCGCGGCTGCGCATGCAGGTGCGCATATTGTTATTACCATAAAAATTTTCCGCGCGTGCGTTTCTTTCCCCTCTCAAGGGTCGAGAAAGAACTGGCATTGATACTCTTTCACAGGCCCCGCGAAGTGTATCTGATGGACGCGACGTTCAACGCGCATCCGGCACGGGCAAAAAAAATACTCAGGCTGTTTATCAGGCATAACCGGGGATCAAACCTGCATGTGGAATTAAAGGCGGAGCTGCTTGACGAGGAAATGGTTAGCCTGCTGGCCGCTGCGCGGGCAAATAATATCGAAATCGGGGTACAGAGCCTCAATTCGCGGACGCTAATGGCAATAAACCGGCATTTTGACAAAGAGATGTTTCGCAAAGGCATAGGACTTTTGAACAAATACGGTTTGCTTTATGAGATTCAATTGATCGATGCGCTGCCTTATCAAAGATACAGCGATCTTCAGGATGCTTTGGATTGGCTCTATAGCCTGCATCCTGTCAAGATTGCGTTGTTGCCCCTTTCAGTGCTTCCGGGCACTGCGTTGCTCGCATCTGCAGACCGGTATGGCATAAAATTCGGGAAGCAGGCGCCGTACCGTGCGTATCAAAGCAATGCCATGTCCCGTAAAGAGGTCACGCGACTAGAGCGTCTGCGTTTTGCAATGGAACGGTTGTATGACAGCCAGATTTTCCAGAAGGTTTTATACGAACTGCGTGATACTGCAGGCATTAAAATATCTGATATTTTTGAGGATTTTATAAACTGGTCAGCGCGTTTGCCCGGCGCAAAGAGGATCACGCCTGAAAAGTATAACCGCCTATTGCCCGACTTCCTTAAAAAAAAAGGGGCCAGACACAATTACAAGTTAACAACTCTGTGGATAACTTAATTGTGCCTGACCCTTTTTTTAAGTTGCGGGGAGAGGATTTGAACCTCTGACCTTCAGGTTATGAGCCTGACGAGCTACCAAGCTGCTCCACCCCGCGATATCT
>JAKPTF010000056.1 GCA_029571225.1 Candidatus Omnitrophota bacterium
TCCTGTCTCGGTCGACGGCGCCGGGAAAACCTTTGACGATATCGGCGGCATGCGCCGCGATCTTCGAGGCAATCACGCCTTCGCGCACGTCTTCGACCGAAGGATGGCGCAGATGCTCCGAGGGAGTAAGATAACACAGAAAATCAGCCCCCGCTCCCGCTGCAATGGCCCCGCCTATTGCGCCTGTGATATGGTCATACCCCGCGGCTATATCGGTAACCAGCGGGCCGAGCACGTAAAAAGGCGCGCCATGGCAATATTTCTTTTCAAGCCTGATGTTCTTCTCTATCTGGTCGAGCGGCACGTGTCCGGGACCTTCGATCATAACCTGGACGCCCGCTTTTCTGGCGCGCAGCGCAAGCTCACCGAGTATCTTCAGCTCCGATATCTGACCGGGATCCGTTGCATCCAGTATTGACCCGGGCCGCAGCCCGTCGCCCAGGCTTAACGTCACGTCATACCTGTGCGCGATATCCAGGACCCTGTCAAAATGTTCGTAAAACGGGTTTTCTTTGTTATTGCGCCTGATCCAGCTGGCCAGTATCGCGCCGCCGCGGGAAACGATGCCCAAAACGCGTTTACGGCTCTTGAGCGCAGCAAGACTCCTGCGCGTCACGCCCGCGTGTATGGTAAAGAAATCGACTCCTTCCTGCGCCTGGCGCTCGAGCGTCCCCAGCGCGTCATCGGCAGTGAACCCGAGCATGCCGCGCTTTCTTTTGAGCGCGTCGACCGCGATCTCGTATATCGGCACTGTCCCCAGGGGCACAGGGCACCTTTTAAGGATGGCTTTCCTGACTGCAGGCAGATCTCCGCCCACGCTCAGATCCATGACCGCATCAGCCCCGTAACGGACCGATACTTCCAGCTTCTCTATCTCGTCGGCAACGGCGGTCTCGTCCGTTGATGTGCCGATGTTCGCGTTGACCTTTGTCGAAAGCCCCGCGCCGATGGCGCACGGCATCGCCAGCGACCGGGTATTGTTATGGGGCACCACGATGGTGCCGCGGCGCAAGCCCTCGCATAACCGCAGGGGCTTTACCCCTTCCCGCAGGGCAACCCTGCGCATCAATCCGCTGATCGTGCCTTGTTTCGCCAGGTCTAACAGAGTCATCTATATCTTGATCCTATGGCTTTCGCGGCGCGTTGTTCAATCTCGTACACGCGGTACCTTAATTCCTTGAAACCTAACGCGCATTTTGTATCCGTCAGTTTTGAGAATTCTTCCAGCACGCGTATTGATTCCTTCACCCTCTGAATATTCGCGGCGAACAGGTCGCTGACGCCCGACCGTTTCAATTCCGGGCGTGTATGCAGCGACCGGCCGGTATCCCGCGCCGAATTCCGCGCGGCAAGCCTCCGGTTGCGGCAGGCAAGCGCAGCCGCCAGCACGTCGGCTTGATGCCGTATGCCCTTCAACAGCCGGGTTATCCGCCTGTCCTCGACGATGAACCGGAAGATCTCCTCGCAGACGCGCAGGCCTTCTTTGAGGCGGTTGGTGTTCGCGTCAATGATGCGGTATATGCCGTTTGCAGCCTTATGAGAGAGCATGCGATATCTTCCTGATCAGGGACGTTGTGGACAACCCCTTGACGAATTTGATGCTGCATACGTGGCCGCCGTTTTCCAGCACGAACCGGCTGCCGACGATATCCTTGATCTTCCAATCGCCGCCTTTGACCAGCACGTCCGGTCGAAGCGCCAGGATCAGGCGTTCAGGCGTATCTTCGGGGAAGATGACGACATAATCGACCGACTCCAGCGCCGCGACTACCTCCGCCCGCCGAGCCTGGGACACGACAGGGCGACGGCGCCCCTTCAGGCGCCTGACCGAGCTGTCGCTATTGATCCCGACGACAAGGACATCGCCTTTATTGCGGGCCGATTCAAGATACGACACATGGCCTGCGTGCAGGATGTCGAAACAGCCGTTGGTGAAAACAACGCGCCTGCCGCGGCGGCGCAGGGAACGGACAATCCTGACCAGGGAGCTGGCACTCTTTATCTTGGATTTGAAGCAAAATAATCTTCGACGACTTCGCATATGATATGTCCGACCGCTATGTGCGCTTCCTGGATGCGCGCGGTGACCTTTGACGGCACGACCAGGGATACATCGGCCATCTTGGCGATCTCGCCTCCGTCGCCGCCGGTGAACACGATCGTCTTTATGCCCATCTTTTTTGCCTGTTTGATCCCCGCAGCGACGTTCTTGGCCTTTCCGCTGGTGGAAATGCCGATGACGATGTCGTTCTTCTCTCCCAGCGCCTCCACCTGCTTTGCGAACACCGCTTCATAGCCGTAGTCATTGGCGATCGCCGTCAGGATCGAGGTGTTGGTCGTCAGGGCAATGGCAGGCAATCCCTGCCTGTCCTTTTGATACCTGCCTACCAGCTCCGCGGCGATATGCTGGCTGTCCGAGGCGCTGCCGCCGTTGCCGAACAGCATGACCTTGCCGCCTTTTTTCAGGGATTCGATCACCATATTGCTCAAATCGATGATCTGGTCGATACGGGTGTGCAAAAGATCTTCCTTGATCTGGATGCTCTGAAGCAGGATATCTTTGATATGGTCACGCATAGGCGCTCCTTTGCCGCAGGGACTGCGGTTAGCCGAAAAACACTTCCGCGACTTCGTATAATTCCTTGTCTACGGTTTTTAATTCCTTGACCGCGTCCGACAGCGGGACATCGACGATCTGATTCCCGCGCAGGGCAGCCATCTGCCCGAATTTCTTCTTGACGATGAGCTCGACCGCCTTGACGCCGAACCGCGTGCCCAGGATCCTGTCAAACGCGGTGGGAGAGCCGCCGCGCTGTATGTGGCCGAACACGCTCACGCGGGTCTCAAAACCCGTGCGTTTCTCGATCTCTTTTGCAAGCATCTCGCCGATGCCGCCGAGCCGCACATGGCCGAACTCGTCGAGCGCCTGGTCCTGGGTGACATCCTTTGAGGCGAATTTGGCGCCTTCCGCCACCACGATAATACTGAAAAGCTTGCCGCGCGCGTGGCGCGACTGTATCGCCTTGCACACCGCGTCTATATCGATAGGCTTCTCCGGGATCAGGATGAAATCCGCGCCGCCCGCCATGCCCGCCTCAAGCGCGATCCAACCGGCGTGCCTTCCCATGACTTCTGCTACGAGGATACGGTGATGCGACTCAGCCGTCGTGTGCAGCCGGTCTATGCATTCCATGGCGATATTAATCGCCGTATCGAAACCGAACGTGTAATCGGTGCAGCCCAGGTCATTGTCTATGGTCTTGGGAACGCCTACGATGTTGGGCACGCCGTCCCTGACAAGCTTCGATGCGACGCCGAGCGTATCCTCGCCGCCCGTAGCCACAAGGGCGTACAGCCCCATCTTCTTGAAATTCTCCCTGACCTTCTCGACGCCGCCTTCCTTCTTATACGGATTTGTCCGGCTCGTGCCGAGGATCGTGCCGCCCCGCTGGAGTATGCCTGACACCGAATTGATATCAAGAGGCATCGTGTCGTTCTCGATCATGCCCTTCCAGCCGTTCTTGATGCCGAGGACAGTATAGCCCTCACGTAACGCCTTTCTTACCACCGCCCTGATGACCGGGTTCAATCCCGGGCAATCGCCGCCGCCTGTCAGAATACCTATCGTTGCCATTACCGCGTTCCTCCTGTTATTTGATTAGACCCGTCCGAAACCTCCGAACGGGATAGCCGGTTCTTCTTTGACCGAGTCCTTGCGCCGCCTGTCCTTGTCCTCGCGCTGGACGATCTTGGATATGTGGATCTTGATGATAATCGCCTCCTCAAGCCCCAGGACCTCCTGAATCTTGTTTCTGGTTATCTCCTGCAGGCGCGCCGTGAGCTCCGGAAGGTTAGCTTCCGAGCGCAACGTCACGCGCATATTAACCACAATGCCCTTTTTGTTCGCGATGACGTCCGAATTCAGATCCCTGATCTCCGGGATATTATAGCCTGAGTGCTTGATGAGGTCCTCGATCGCGGAAAGTGCGATGGTCACCTCGCCCGATGCGGTCGTGAACGCAATCGTCTTCTCCCTCTGCATCCTGCCCAGGATCAGCTGCGCGAACGAATAACTTATGATGATCACCAGAAGCCCGGACAGCCGAACTGCCCAGCGGTTAAACTGATTGGCAAGCATGTAGTCGTTAAGGGCCATGATATGTTCGGGCAAAAGCAGGTTGAACGAAAGGGCGATAAGGCCGATGCCGATCAGGATGATGACCCCTGCGTAGAACGTGATAGCCAGCATATGGAATATCCGCATATCGTGCCCTCCTCGTTATGGCCTTTCGATGGATCTTATACTGATATTGATGTCCCTGACAGAAAGGTTCGTCGCCTTCTCGACAGCATGGCGCACGTTCTCCTGAACCTTATTGGCGACGTCCGGGGCGTGATAGCCGTACTTGATGACAAGCGGCAGGTCGACGTACACGTTCGAATGCCGGTCGATCTCGACCTTTATCCTGTTAACCTTTGCTCCCCAGAGCTCAAGGAACCTGATCCAGGCGCCGCGGCTGACGCCTTTGACCCCATCCACCTCAGCAGCGGCGATCGAGACCAAAGAGGCGATCGCGCTTTTATATATCTTGATCGCGCCCAGATCGGACCGTGTTTCCTCGCCGAATACCATTTCACGCTCCTTAATTTTCGACTGCGGTTTCAGCCGCAGGCGCTATCATTTCCTGAACAAAATGCGTGGAAACGTCCCCCTTGATGAAGGACGCGTTTTCCAGAAGCCTCAGATGGAACGGGATCGTCGTTTTGATTGGGCCGATGTTGAATTCGTTAAGCGCCCTTCTCATCACGTTGATCGCATCGAGCCTTGTCGCGCCCGAGGTGATGACCTTGGCAAGGAGCGAATCATAAGTCGGCGGCACTTCGTATCCCTGGTAGATATGCGTATCGACCCGCACATGCGGGCCGCCCGGCAGGTTCAAAAGGTCGATCCGCCCTGGCGAAGGCATGAAATTGTTTTCCGGGTCCTCGGCATTGATACGGCATTCGATCACATGGCCCGAAGGCTGGATGTCCTCCTGGCGAACTTCGAGCCTTTCCCCCGCAGCGATCCTGATCTGCTCCTTGATGAGGTCGATTCCGGTGGCCATCTCGGTAACCGGATGCTCTACCTGGATGCGGGTGTTCATCTCCATGAAATAAAAATTATGGTTTTTGTCAATCAGGAACTCAATGGTGCCGGCGCCGACGTAATTGACGGCCTTGACGGCCTTGACCGCGAGCTCGCAGATTCGCTTTCGGGTCTTATTGTCCAGAGCAGGAGACGGCGATTCCTCAAGAAGCTTCTGATGCCTGCGCTGTATGCTGCAATCCCGCTCCCCCAGATGGATCGCGTGGCCGTGGGTGTCGGCGAGAATCTGGACTTCGACATGGCGAGGTTTTTCTACATAGCGCTCGATATATACGGCCGGATTGCCGAAATTCACCTCCGCCTCCGACTGCGCTGTCATGAACGAGGATGCAAGCTTGATGTCGTTATGGCAGATGCGCATTCCTTTGCCGCCGCCGCCGGCCGCAGCCTTGATGATGACCGGGTAACCGATGCGCTTGGAGGTCTTGAGTGCCTCTTCCTTGGTCTTGACCGTGGAATCGCTCCCCGGCACGAGCGGCAGGCCGACCTTGTGCATCGATGTCTTTGCCGCCATCTTGTCACCCATAAGCCTTATGTTCTCCGGCGTCGGGCCGATGAACTTGATATGGCAGGATTCACAGACCTCGGCGAAATGGGCATTCTCAGCCAGGAATCCATATCCGGGATGGATCGCCTCGACATCGGTGATTTCCGCGGCGCTGATGATGGCCGGGATGTTCAGGTAGCTTTTTGCGCTGGGCGCCTGGCCTATGCATATCGCCTCGTCCGCAAAACGAACGTGAAGCGAGTTGCGATCTATTTCAGAATAAACCGCGACAGTGCGTATGCCGAGTTCCCGGCACGCGCGTATTATGCGCAGGGCTATTTCGCCGCGGTTGGCGATGAGTATTTTTGAGAACATTACAGGGGCTCTATGATGAACATGGATTGGCCGAATTCCACCGGTTCTGCGTTCTCGACAAGGACTTCGAGGACCTTGCCCCGGATCTCGGATTTGATCTCGTTCATGAGCTTCATGGCCTCGATTATGCAAACGACCTGCCCCGGTTCGACCACCTGGCCGGCTTCCACATACGGCGGGGATTCAGGCGACGGCGCACGGTAGAATGTACCGACCATGGGCGCCTTGATCTCGACTGTCTTGGCCGCAGGCTTTTCGGCGCCTGCCTGCGCCAGAGCCGATTCGGCGTGTCGGACGGCGCCTCCGGCAGACTTTTCCCGCTCTATTACGA
Source organism: Candidatus Omnitrophota bacterium (assembly GCA_029571225.1). Taxonomy (GTDB): domain Bacteria; phylum Omnitrophota; class Gorgyraeia; order Gygaellales; family Profunditerraquicolaceae; genus JAGOOP01. The sequence continues at coordinate 6,343 of JAKPTF010000056.1, forward strand.
TTGGGCCGGTGTACTGCTCGCTGCCAGGAGCCGATTTTTTAAGCCTGATCTTGGTGCCGTCTTTCTCGATCTCAAGCTCCACAAGATCGTTATCCGCCATCAGAGCAAGCATCTCTTTGATCTCTTTGATATTCACCTGGGGTGCCTCCTTATGCGCCGGTTGCCCGCTCGAGGTATGTGCCGGTCCGGGTATCTACCTTGATGAAATCGCCTTCGTTCACGAACAATGGCACCTGAATAACCGCGCCGGTCTCGATCTTCGCGGGTTTTGTCCCAGCCTTGGCAGTGTCGCCCTTGACGCCCGGCTCGGAGCTGGTGATCCTGTAAACTACGAAATTAGGCAGATTGACGGTAAGGATATCATCCTTGTAGGAAAGCGCCGTAACCTCGATATTGTCCTTGAGGTAATTGACCTTGTCTCCGAGCACGTCCCGGCTGATCGCCTTTTCGTCGTAATTCTCCAGGTCCATGAAATAGAACATGTCCCCGGAATTATACTGGTACTGCAGTTTTGATTCCTCAATGAACGCCTCTTCGATCTTTTCGTCGCCCCTGAACGTTTGTTCAAGGATATTGCCGGTCTTCATATTGCGCATCTTGCAGCGTGTGAACGCCGCGCCCTTGCCGGGCTTGACGAATTGCGAATCCAGGATCATGTACGGAGAACCGTCCACAAGAATTGTTAATCCGTTTTTGAGATCATTTATTGAGAGAGCCACTTAACACCTCGCATCCTTTGTTTGTTACGAGAACCATGTCCTCGATACGTATTCCGAACTTTCCGGGGATGTAAATGCCCGGTTCAATGGTAAAGACCTGCCCCGGCCTTAATACCCGCTCCACTTTGGCCGAAATGGAAGGCGCTTCGTGGACCTCAATCCCCACTCCATGGCCAAGAGAATGCACGAAGTATTTTCCAAAGCCGCTGCTGGAAATATAGCCCCGCGCAGCCCGGTCGATGCTGCTGATCAGCGTGCCTGGCCTGATTGCTGCCAGAGCTTTTGCCTGCGCGCTACGCACGATCCCGTACACTCTGTTAACAAGGGTATTTATTTTACCCACAAAGAATACCCTTGTCAAGTCTGATTTGTACCCCCGGTATTCGACACCCATATCTATCAAAACCGCTTCTGCCGCTTGGAGTTTACGCTCTCCTGTCTGATAATGAGGCAACGCAGAGTTCGGCCCTGATGCGACGATTATATCGAAAGAGGCGCACGATGCGCCTTCGAACCGGATAAAACGCTCAATCTCACCCGCAAGCTCTATCTCCTTGATGCCCGGCTTAATGATATCCTTTATATACCCGTATGCCTTGACTGCGATCCGGGTCGCGCTGCGGATCTTGCCGATCTCTCCTGCATCCTTGACCTCCCGAAACGCCTCAATAATCCCTGAGCGGGGCACAAGCCTGGCACTCAATGCATGCGACAGCTTCCTGTAAAAACCGTGCGTCATATGCGTATCTTCGAAACCGAGACGGGAAATCTTGCTGCCTTTGCATAACCTTTCAAGCACGTCAGAAAACGATGGTTTAATATCGATGATACGGAACCCGGACAGATTGCGCTTCATTTCCTGAATATATCGCCCGTCCGTGATATACAGAGCATGATCCGGCGTTACCAGAAGATAGCCATCGCGGCATTTATAATCCGCAAGATATGATATATTATGCGGGTCCGTGACCAGGAGGCCATCGAGCGGCAGTTTCGCAAGCTTCGATTGTAATTTTTTAATACGGCTGTTCATAGTCAGGAAAGCAGTTCGATGAGCGCTTCAAGGCCTAAATAGTAGCTGTGGGGCCCGAACCCCATGATGGTTCCCTTGACAACCGGGCTGATGAGAGATGTGTGCCTGAATTCTTCGCGGGTATGTGTATTGGAAAGGTGTACTTCAACCGCAGGCAGCGCGACCGCTGACAGCGCGTCGCGGATTGCGACACTCGTATGGGTGTACGCAGCGGGGTTGATGAGGATCGCGTCAAACCTGCCACGCGCCTTGCCGATCGCATCCACGATGGCGCCTTCGACATTTGACTGCATGACGCTCAACCGCACCTTCCTCTTTGCCGCCAATTTCTTCAAATGCGCGTTGATCGAGGACAGGGTCGCGGTGCCGTAAATGCCGGGTTCGCGCGTGCCGAGCAGATGCAGGTTGGGGCCGTGAATGACGAGTATTCTTTTCATGGCAGGATTATTCAGCCTCATCGATCAACATGACCGGTATGCCGTCCTTGATGGGATACCTCCTGCCGCATTTTTTGCACACGATCTTTTCACCATTTAATTCCACGTCGCCTTTGCAGGCAGGACAGGCCAGTATCTCCAGCAGTTCCTTATCAATCATATCTGCCCCTCTTTTTTCCGGTTCGAAGTATTTTCGGCGTATTTTTTGCGCAGTTCATAAAGGAATTTATCCAGAAGGCTGTCTTCATCGGTGGTAAGATTTCCCGTTGTCTTTTCCTTAAGCATTGCGAGCGTATCTATGATAAGCCGGGCATGGGAAAGGTTCGTTTCGGTCCTGTTGGTAATTGGATGAGCCATGATTCCGAGAGCAATAGACGCCTGCATGGCAAGCGAGCTTATAAAAAAAGAAAAATCCGTGCCTTCTGTCCTGTCCATGGCTCCCCCTAATAAACGATCACGCCCGCATAGCCGACAACGCTCGAATTATCTCCTGTTACGTCGCCGCTGGTGGCGTATGCTACTAACTCGGCCTTTGTTGCGCCGAGCTCCCTGGCAGCCGTAATCATGACGATAACAGGCATATAACCGCACATCGTGATGCCCCGGCCCCGCACGGTCTGCCACAGGCCTCTGGCGTCAAGGGCGAGCAAGGCATGCAGAGCGGCGTCGTCCTTCCTGCGCGCGGCATCGGCCGGCTCGTAATGCGTCATGTCGCTGCTTGCGACAAGCAGCGCGGACTTCTCTCTGTTGAGGCGTTTCAGGGCGGCTGACACTGCCCTGCCGGTATCAGCCAGCGCTTCAAAATCATCGCTTGCGAAAGCGATCGGAACGATCCTGAAATCCTTCCTGAAATATTGCAGGATGGGAATCTCGACTTCCAGAGAATGCTCTCGGATATGGGCCATCTCATCCTGCTCCAGATACGATGACCCCTCGATCATGGCGCGAGCAAGTTCCTCATCTATCCCCACATCGCCCATCGGCGTCTGCCACAAGCCTGAAGCCATGATGCTGAAGGCCGACCCCATGCCGGTATGGTTGGGGCCGAGAAGAACCGCCGTATCCTTGACGATGAGGCGTGAAACTGTCCGGGCAGCGACCATGCCCGAATACATATAGCCGGCATGCGGGAGCATGCAGCCTATGCAATCTTTAACTTTCTCTGCCGGAGGCAAAAAACCGTCAAGCTGTTTTCGTATGGAATTCGCCGTGGCAGGATAAAATTGGCCGGCAACCGCCGGTTTGCGCACTGATATTCTACCCATTGAATATGCCGCGCAGGAATTCCCGCGCTTTTATCAACTGGCCCGCCTCTGCCGGATGATGCGCCTCGATGACCGTGAGGGTGCCCGGGCCTATGTAGGGTTTGATCTTAGCGAAATCGAGCTCGCCGGCACCAGGCGGCTGATGATCTGAACAACCGGTTATATCGTGCAGATGGATGCCCAGCATCCGGCCGGCATATTTGCGCAGGAGATCCTCATGGTCTTTAAGGAATCCGAGGTTCTGCATCAATTGCGCGTGCCCAGTATCGTGCCAGTAAAAAACAGCCGAATCCCTGAATTTATCCAGTATGACGCCCGTTTCTTCGAAAAAAGGTATTTCCCGGAAATAGTATCTGTTCTCCACGCCGAGCTTCACTTTCCGATGGAGGGCATACCGGTTCAATTCATCCATGCTGCGCAGAGTATTATCGAGAAACGGCTGTTTGAACCGCGCGCGCTCGCGTATGATATCATCGCGCAGAGAGGTGAATTCAGGGTTTGCGGCAAGGCCTTTGTTGAACAGCGCGATCAGCTCAACGGTCCTGTCCGGTATCTCCACCCTGCCGCAATGTAAAACGACCGCGGATGCGTTCAGCCGCACGGCAGTATCTATTGTGCCCCTGGTCAATTCCACCGCCCTCCTGCGCTGTCCTTCATCCCGCGAGGACATCGCGTAACAGTCGGGCAGAGCCTTTGAGCGCTCAATATCAGGCGGGATCGGGCAATAATTATGGACGCTGGTTACAGAGATTCGGCCGTCTTTGACCGCCTGCTCGACAGCGTCAACCATCTGAGAGGTCAGGTTAAAGCTCAACTCGACCTCGTTGAAACCCAGCTTTTCTATTTCGTCTATAAGTGAATTCCCGTCGGTATGGCGGAAGGCGTTCCAGGAAGTAGACAAAGCCAAAACCATCGGTTATCTTCTTTCCCGCATTTTCTTTCTTTTCTTTTCGCTGGGTTTCTGGTAATGCTTGCGGTCCCTGACCTCCTTCAGTATCCCCTCCTGCTCGATCTGCTTCTTAAACTTGCGCATGGCGGATTCGAAGGATTCACCCTCACGAATTTCGATCTTCGGCAATGTAATCAACTCCTTTCAAATTTTAATGGTTTTTGAGCACTTTAATATATCATCCTTTAACGGGTATGTCAACGAAAAACGGGGCAAAAAAAGGGCGGTTCTCAAAAATCTCAAGAACCGCCCCAGACACATCCCCGGAGTCGGGGTCCGGGAACATGTTTTTTAACCCAGTATGGCCAGCACTTCTTTCAATTCAGATGCGGTCTCTACAGCTGCCGCTTCCTCAAGCTTGAGCAAGCCCGCAATATAGGCAATAAATTTCCCGCGTTGGTCAACCGCATCTTTGTTCCCGCAGCAGGCAATGGCGTGCGCTTTGAGCTTATCATACGGCACAGGCCCTGATTTGATAGATTTCTCGATGCCCTGCCATTGCTCATCTAACTCCTGCGTTGTCATCTGCAGGGAATCAATACCCGGCACTGCAACAGAAAGCATTGCTGTACCAGCCGGTTGGCTGACCGGAAGGGCACGCATATCAATGCCACCGACCGTGGCCTGCTCACTGCGCTCTGATATATTATCCGGCAAAGATTCCTCCAGAAATTTTATGGCATCCGAGATTATCCCTCTCTGTTCCGGGCTCATTTCCCGGGCATCATATTCTTTAAGCATCGGCAATGCATCTGTTCCCATTTCCACAAGGGCTGCTGCGGCCAGAATCCTTATTCTTGCGGCCTCATCTTCCGGCTCTTCATAGAGCAATTGCTGTGTCCGCTCCATAATATGGGAAATCCGAGCCCTCACCCTATCCTGCGTCCCCATGCCGCCGTCTTTTGCAACACCGGACACAAAGCGTTCGCCCGTCTCTGGATCTGCCAGCGTATACACGCCGCGCTGTGTCCAATCAAGCAGGAACATGTGTTCCCCTGCCTTGACAACGATCTCTGTGTGGACCTGGTCAACTTCAACGATCGAGACAGGCTTATTGTTAACCTTCTCAAACCGCTCAAGTAATACCGTTGCAGCCCACTCAGGCAAATGGCTGCCTGATACTGACAGGACCATAACCCTTCCGGCTGTCAACTGTGAAAGGATACGGTTCATATGCTCAATCTTTGCCTGCTGAAAACCGTCTGAATTATCCAGTAGAGGAATCGCCTGCCCGAGGTCACCCGTTAGAGCATAGACCCTGCCATTGGTTGCGTCAAGGGTAACGAGGTCTCCGGTCCGAAGCGGCCTGTTCTCAAGCATAATTTCCCGCACATCAGTAACCACCGGTATTTCCATCTCATTGCAGAACATATACCCATGGCTGTTCACATTTCCCTGGGCCTGGATCACGCCGTCAGCAAGTGCCATCAGCGGGTCATATAACGGATTGGCCTGCTGGATATAAACGATCACCGGAATAGACGAGCCGCGCTCCTGCGAATATTTATCCGGGTCAATGCCTCGTTTCCGAAGATCGATCTGTTCCTGAACGGTGAACGTGCCTCGCTTGAACTGCCGTATATGTTGCACATATGCCGCAAGGTCAGCATCAGGTTCGACTACAAAAACATACCCGTGCAATGCCCCCATGCCTGGTACCCCGGTTGCAATGGGCATAATATCGTGATCCTCGATATACTTCTGGTCCAGCATGTAACGGCTGAACGAGCCGCCGTCCATCATCTTTATCACCTGCGCCAGATTCGACATCTGGTCATAATCCATCTTCATCTCACCGAACAGCGGGACGATCCCATAAACCATCTCGTCATGGTCCTTGTCATTCGTCACGACCGAAAGCAGGGTGTCGAAAACACGGTGATCATCCTGCACGAGCATCATGAGCCTTGTAACATTCTGCCGCAGCACGGTATCCTGATCCATGTCCTTGACAAAATCGCTCAATACCGGCATGTTTGATCTCAGGGCATTGCGGATATCTTCCGTCATGGCGCGTCGCGGATCATCGAGGTCTTCCTGAACCTGTCGGTGCACGGACATGAACCGGGTTATGCGCTCAGTTATGGATCTGCTGATCTCCCGGTCCCCGCGCAATCCCTTCAGGTCAGCCGCAATGCTGCTCACAAACCTGCCTGAATACAGCTTATCGGTTCCGCCGTCACGGAGTGCCGCGCCTGTTTTTTCGACGCTCACTGATATCTCTCCCGGTACATTGATGTTAAAATCAACGATGAAAATATCATCGAAGACATTAAGCATCTGCCATCTGGCAAGGCCGAGCCGCGTTGTCCTGATGACATTGTGGTCCAAAGCGAGCTTCAGGCTGACCTGATCGTAAAATTCAAGCAGGTAGTATGGATCATGCAGTATCTCGGTAATGACTTCATTGCGATCCGCGTCCTTCTTCAGCAAATGAACGCCATCGACATAATGTTCAAACTCGGTCTTGATGAAACGTTCCAGCGCAAGAGCCCTTTTGTCTGCCTTCGTCTCAAATTCCGTCGTCACTCCGCCGTCCTTGCGCGCCTGCCGGATTGCCATGTCGCGAACCGCAAGCGGAATTTCCGTCTTCTCATTACCGCGGACAATGATACTGTTGACAATACCCGCTCTCCGGGCACGATTGAGCCTGTCTGCTGCAGGCGCATCCTTACCATCGACAAAATAAAACAACTCTGTATGGCTGTTCCTCTCTTTGATGCGTTCAGCCAGCCATATGTCCTGTACGCCCCCGTTAACAGAAATTACGTCGAACGTTGTCGCTTCCCATGCATGAAACGCTTCAGCAGGGCTCGTAACAACGGAAACGGTAAACCCGAGTTTTCGAAAGATCTCTGCGTTTTCATTGCGGCTGTTGTCGCTTGCATCTACCACAAGCGCTTTCCTGCCTGCAGCGGTATAATCTTTAATCTCCTCTGCCACATATTCTACAATCTTTGCAGCGGGAAGAACGGACAAGAAGTCAGTAATGTAACTGCCGCCGTCTTTGGCAGCGCTATATTCATGCATGATTTCAGGCGCCGCATCACGGTCACTCTGCGGACTGTCCCCATCCAGAGATTCCGGATTAACGATCCGGGTAGAATGAGTAACCGGATCTATTGTTACCCCGATATTTTTAGGCCTGTTGACAGCCTGAACATACAAGACAAAACCGTCGATCTTCGGGACATAAATCTTGATTCCGCCGCTGAAGTATCTCCGGATCGTCAAACCTCCTGGGCCGGGGACCGTCTCTTCCTTGTTATATTCGCCCTGTTCGAAAGATTTTTTGTACGCCTGGTAATACGCCTGTTTTGACCATTGTTGTTTCGAGGTAAGGCCGTCAAGATTTCTGCTATCGATCGTGGCAACAGCCGGTTTGGGGGTCTTCTGCTTGTACCATTGCGCCAATATTAAGGAATAGTATGCCTGCCTCAAGCCCGCATACCGCCTTGCCGAATTGACCTGTCTTGTAAGCTTTGGAAGGATCTCTTCCCTGATGATCCGCGATGAATATTCGTTGAGTTCCTTGAACCGGGCGTCGTTGGGATTAAATTGGGGCGCGTCTTTGAGATAATCCTGTTCGAGCATGACCCTGAGCGTTGCTTTATACACATACGCGCTGTCCTGCGACTGTGCCATGATGATCTCGCCCGGAACAATCCAGGGACGGGTTACGGTCGGTATCTCCAGGTCTGACTGGCCAAACAGCTCTTCGGCTTTTGCGTATAACCTGTTCCAATAGGCCTTGCCCTCCTTGGTATCAGGAGACGTACGTGCAGCCATATCCTTTTTCAGTTGAAGATCAGCTTCAAGCAAAACCCTGCCTAAATCCGTCTTCTCCAGATAGGGATCGATTATATGCGCGGGATCGTCGGGGCGCAGGTTGACCCAGAACATGCTGTTGGGCAGGTTAAGGCCGATCTGGAAGTATTGAAAAAGCTGTCGGGTTGTTTCTTCAAGCTGGCTGGGCTGCAACTTCTTCACATCGCCTTTATCAACAAGAAGATTAAAATTATGAGTGGTTTGGTCAAATGAGATGCTGCGAAGATGGACAGGCCTGAAACGGTCCGGAGAAAGATATCCTGCCAGATACGCAGGGATATTGATCTGAGGAGCTACTTGAGCAAATCCGCTTTGTTCGAATACAAGGCAGAATACTACAAGAAACGCGGTTATTTTTCTGAACATTTTAAACCCCGACTTTTGAAGTGCTTTAATAAAGCTCATTTCTTATGGAAAAACAAAAAACCACGTTTCAAAAGACAGCATGTCTTTAGAACCGTGGCGTGCTAAAAGTATAGCACATGATCTTTTATTTTCAAGGCAAAACGGCCATAATTTTATTACCGATAAGCTTCTTTAAACGCAGGCTGATAATGTTGTTCGAAAGCCTTTTTCGTGACCTGAACACAACTTTCATATAGGTGTCCGTATATCCCTCCCACTCGCCAGGATGATCCTTGGAGGGAGTTTCCATAAGCACATCCATGACAGAAGACAGGCGTTTTTGTTGATAGTTCCGCGCGCAGTCATCGGCAGCTTCGGACATCCGCTTCAAACGGTCCCTGACAATATCCAGGGCAACGGCCTTACGTAAAGCATACGCTTTTGTGTTCGGCCTCGGGCTATACGGAAAAATATGTGTCCGCAACGGCTCGATGCGCCTGACAAGGTCGAGGGTATTGAGAAAATTGCGCTCTTCCTCGCCGGGAAACCCCACCAGCACGTCTGTCGTAATGGCGATATCCGGGCAGGCTTTTTTGAGCCGAGCGATCAGGTCAAGATAATCCCGGCGTGTGTATCTGCGGTCCATGGCCGCCAGGATATCGTCGTCCCCGCTCTGAATGGGAATATGCATATGGCGGCACAGTTTGCCCGGCCATCGCAGGCATCGAATCAGGCCATCATCAACATCCTTTGCCTCTATGGAACTAATCCTGATCCTCTTGAGCCCGGGCAATTCCTGCATACGTTCAATAACCCCGGCCAGAGACATCCCCCGTTTCAAATCCCTGCCGTATGCGCCAAGGCAGATTCCGGTCAGGACTATCTCGCGGTAACCGTTGGCAATAAGCCGCCTGGACTCCTCCAGAATCTGTAGCACGGGTTTGCTTCTGGAAGAACCGCGCACATGCGGCACGATACAATAACTGCAGAAATTATTACACCCGTCCTGGACCTTCAGGAACGCCCGCGTGCGGCCCTCGAAAAAAGAAATGCCTTTTCCTGAGGGCAGAAAATCTTTGATGATACGGGCCGAGATCTTTGCCTTATCACGGTTCTTTATTACCATGCGGACGCCAGGTTCTTTCCTTAATATTCCCGCGCCGAATTCAGCCATGCAGCCGGTCGCAACGATCGACGCGCCGGGATCTTCGCGATGGCTGCGGCGTATAGCGTACAAAGAATCCTTATCCGCCTTGCGCGTGACCGTGCAGGTATTGACAATATAGAGGTCTGCCTTGCGTCCGGGAGCAGCCTCGCGCATGCCGGCCTCCAGCAGCCGCTCGCGTATCTCCTGCGACTCATACTGGTTCACCTTGCACCCAAGCGTGTGTATTCTAAAAAAGGGATCAGACACGATTAAAAATGGATAACTCTGTGGATAATTAATAGGCGTAGTTCAGAACACTGGCAATATAAACGCATGCTGTTTCTACACGGAATACAAAATCCCCGAAGGAGACAGGGACAAACCCGGCCTTTTGCGCCAGTGCTGTCTCTCCCGGAGTAAAATCCCCCTCAGGGCCTATGAGGACCAGAATATGTTTTGGCCTGGCGCTGTTCAATACATCCTTGAGCTGTGTGCGGTCGCCTGGCAGCGTGGGAATGAGCTTCAGGTCGTAATCTCCGGACAATTTAATCACATCCGTGACATTTGTGATCTCGTCCACCGCAGGCACGGTATTACGCTGGCTCTGCTTGCTTGCCGCCAATGCGATCTTGAGCCATCGGACGCGCCGCTCTGCACGCTTTGCCCTGTCGAGCCGGACAACAACCCTTTCAGTCATCATAGGAATGATCCTGGTAACGCCGATCTGCGTTAATGTGTCGATGATATCGTCGATCTTGGAATGTCTAGGGATCGCGCAGGCGACAGTGATCTCCGGGCGGCCTTCACGCTTCGGTTGTATCCGTTGCCTGATGGCGAATACAACCTGCGCGAGCGTAATCCTGTCTATGACACAGTCAAATTCATGCGCCTTATCGTCAAACACAAAAACGCGCTCCCCTTCCTTGAGCCTGATCACATCCCTGATATGATGCACCTGCCCTTTGTCTTTAATGATGATCGAATCTCCGGACACATCGCTGCTAGAGCAATAAAACCTGTTCATCAAAAAGCCCTCCGCACAAGCTGGCTGCCCATGAATACCATAATTGCGCCGCACAACATGCGCACGATCCTCGCAATAAGGCCGTCATTGTTCTTTATGACAGCGGGAACAGCTCCTGCCGCAAGCGAAACAAGAAGCAACGGCGACACGAACGTCCCTGCGCCGAACAACACGGCGTATATAATATTCTCCGCGGCGTTGCGTGACACTAAACCGATATAAGTCAGCACTCCGAGAAACGGCGCGCACGGCAGAAAACCATACGCAAGCCCCAAAAGCACGATATTTTTCGTATCGCCCCTGATGATGTGCCGGTAAATAAGGTTGAAAGGCTTGATCTCCATGCGTTTGCCGAGCATAAAATAAACGCCCAGAAGTATCAGGAAAAAACCCGCGAGGATGAACAGGTAATCCGCATAATCCGCAACGATATTCTCAAGTCCCATGCGGCCGATAAAAAAAACGCAGAGGCTCAAAAAAACATATACTGCAACGCGCGAAAGGGAAAAAAGCGTATATGCATTAAGGCTTTCCCGCGCTTTTTTCTGAGTCCCGCAGATATACGATATAAGGACCGGGCCGCAGCTTACCAGGCACGGGCCGGCGCCAAAAAGTACCCCTGTCAGGAATAAACTTACGATTATGACCGCCATAAATTACCCCGTTTGCCCAATATAATGTTATCCACAGAGCTATCCACTTTTAAATGTGTCTGACCCCTTTATTTGAAGACTTCGGCAGTGAAGATATAGAGTTCCGTGTTTTTGTCCTTCCACGCATCAGCCGGCAGGCCGGCTTTCTGGCTGCAGAGTTGTGAGAGGAACTCCTCCTTGCTCCATCCCGTTTCGGTCGCTACCTGCGGCAAAAAGACCCCGCTGTTGAAACCGCGGCGCACCAGCACACCGTGAACGCCCATTTCGATCTTATCCGCCGAAGAAACGCGCTCCAGGGGGGACAAAACCGATATCTCAATATCGATATCCTTTAATTCGCCAGCCCTTACCGGAGGGAAGCGGGGGTCGCCCGTAGCCGCTTCAACCGCCATATCCCTTATGGTCAAATACAGAGGCTGCCTGCCGACCATATTGCCGATGCAACCTCGAAGATTGCCCTTTTCGTGCAGGGTCACGAACGCGCCCATTTCTTTGTTCAGAACCGGATCATTCTCGGTGACCTGCAACTTCTTTCCCGTTTTCAAATAAGTCTCGATGGATCTGCGCGCCAGATCGAGCATCTTGGCACGCTGCTGCTGATTAAGTAACATATGCCCCTCTCCTTGTTGGCGGTCTATGATTATGCTTGAATATCCCACTGTCCATACGCCCTTTCTCATGGTCCCGGTCACGATAGCGGAATTCGACTGGGCCATTACAATGGCCTTATCGTGGCCGAGGCTCTTTGCCAGCGCAAGCAGCGTGACGACGGGCAGTCCTCCGCATAACTGCGCAAAGCCGTCTCGCAGGCCCCTGTAGAGGCCTTCCTCATCCATGTGTTTGATATAAGCAAGCGTTGCGCTGTCCGTTCGGCTGCATTCGTCATAATCGTATCCGTGATACATGTCAGTCGAAGCTACGACAAGCACGTCGGTGCGGCTGCCGATAGCGGTCTTTAACGCGGCAGCGAGCCTGCGGCACACGGACAGGTCGCAATCTCCCATCATGATCGGCACTATGCGAAAATCCTTCAGGACCTTTTGCAGAAAAGGAAGCTGGACTTCTATCGAATGTTCTTTTTCGAAGACGCGCGGCTCGAAGGCGGCGCACGGCTCCAGCGCTAGCACCTGGCCAGCAAACACCCGGTCTATCTCGATATTACCAAGCGGCGTCTTGAACGCGCCGCGCGGATATACGGACACGCCGTTAAATCGCATCGAATGGTTGGGGCCTATAATAACGACAGTTTTGTAATCGCGGCCCTGCAGACGGCTGTAGGCGCGCGCAGCGATCGGCCCGGAATATTCATACCCTGCGTGCGGACTGATCAAACCGAATATCTCTCCCTCAATGCGTCCCGAGTCCGAATAAACAGCATCCTTAAGATACCCGTCTATCAGGCGCGCTAACTCGCCGGGTTCAGCGGGATAGAACGCGCCGGCGACATCTGGCTGTTTTATGGAAGGCTGCGCCAGAACGCAGGCGTCATGCGCAGCTACGAAGGCCATAGCGCACACAATGAGGACGATCCGCATCAATCGAGGTTTCATTGCCACACCCCCTTGATCTGTTCCCCGCAGGAACCGCATCGGCCGTTCACAAGGCCGATATCCGAAACAATATACCCTGTCCTCCTGATCACAGGCCTACGGCATTTCGGGCAATACGTATTTTCGGCCTCATGCCCGGGGATATTGCCTATATAAACATACAAGAGGCCTGTCTCAAGCGCAATGGCGCGCGCCTCTTCAAGCCTGGCCACCGGCGTGGGTATAAGCGACAGCAATTTATACATAGGATAAAATCTTGAAAAATGGAGCGGTGTATCAGGCCCTAGCTTATCCCTGATCCACGCACACATATCCCTTATCAGCCGGGGATCGTCATTATATCCGGAAAGGACCAGATTTGTTATCTCAACGTGCACGCCTTCGTTTTTAAGGACCTCGAGGCTGCGAAGGACCGGCGCAAGGCTTCCCTCGCAGATTCTGGAGTAATATTCCTGTGAAAATCCTTTCAGGTCGATATTTGCCGCATCGAGATATTTGCACAGCCGGCGAAGCGGTTCCTCATTTATGAATCCGTTCGAATGCATCGTAACCCGCAATCCGGAGGCCTTGGCAAGGCGCGCGATATCGATCATATATTCATAGAACACCGTGGGTTCGGTATAGGTGAAAGCTATGCTCTGAGCCCCGCTTTTGCGGGCCTGCTCTACAAGCTCTTCGGGCAGGATGCTGCGGGGCCTTACGTCTTCGGGCTTTGCCTGTGATATCTCCCAGTTCTGACAGAACGCGCAGTTCAGGTTACAACCAACCGTGGCTACCGAGAACGCTACGCTACCCGGCAAAAAATGGAAAAATGGTTTTTTTTCAATCGGGTCGATGTGGATGGCAACCGGCTGGCCGTAGGATAACGCATGCAGGATCCCCTTGCGGTTCTCCCGCACCCGGCAATAACCCCGTTTGCCTTCAGAAATAACGCATTCCCGCGGACACAAACGGCAGCGGACAATATTGTTCTTCAGCCGTTCGTAAAACGATGCCACGGGTTGCGTCGTCTGCGCGCATGCGGCAGGCATCGGAAGGATAACAAGACAGGATAATACGGCCAGGAGGGTTTTGCTCATCACATGCAGTATTATAACATTTCAGGCAGCAAAACGGCAAGAATTACTTGTGGCGGTGTTTGACCGCCCTGGACGCCGATAGTCAAGGCCGCCGACAAGATACCGCGCAACGGTCTCGAGCGCCCCTCCCAGCGCAATAACAAAAAACCTCAACATAGGATGCGACTCCTTTCGTCTTATAGGAGTCATCAGCCTCGTTGAGGCGGTTATCGGCGAACCCCAGCACCCCGGCGTACTTGGTGGAGCTGAGGAGGATCGAACTCCTGACCTCTTCGTTGCGAACGAAGCGCTCTCCCAGCTGAGCTACAGCCCCAAAGCCGAATTAAATATCATTAATTATATCCGCTTTTTGTATCGCTGTAAAGAATGTTTTTATTCAATGGAGAAAATGCTATAATAAGGCCATGGATACCGATACGGCTATCATCGTCATAAACCGCAACGGGAAACAGCATCTCGAAGAATGTTTCTCGTCTCTCCAAAATCAGACGTTCGGCCCTCTTCGCCTGTATCTGGTGGATAACGCCTCGACTGACGGGTCCGTCGAATTTGTTCGGGCGCATTTTCCCGATGTAACGATACTCGCCATGAATAAAGGATTCGGATTCGCGGGCGGTTACAATCGGGGCATCGCGCTGGTAGCCCAGGAATTCATCGGTCTTATCAGCAACGATACGGTCGTCGATCGCCGGTGGACTGAATACATGAGGCAGGCTCTTGACACGGATCCGCGTATCGCCGTTGCGGGCAGCAAAATACTTTTATACGACCAGCCGGGCCGAATAAACAGCGCCGGGCAGAGAATCACCCCTGTCGGCATCGGATACGAGGTCGGCCTCGGAGAAAATGACGGACCTGCGTTCAACCAGGCGCGCGATTTTTCTGCTGTCTGCGGCGCGGGCATGATGGTGCGAAGGTCGTTATTCATTAAATTAGGCGGTTTCGACGACAGCTATTTTCTGCTCTGTGAAGACACGGATCTATGCTGGCGGGCATGGATGGCGGGATACCGCGTAGTGTATGAGCCTCGCGCATTCCTCTTCCACAAGTTCGGCGCGACGATAGGGCGCAGGGAAACCCCCTTGCGCGTATATCAGATCCAGCGAAACAGCATTGCCTCCGTGATAAAGAACCGGCAGGGTTTATATCTTGGGTTTGCCCTCGCAGGCTGCCTCTTGTATGCCTGTTCCCGTGCAGCCGTCCTTTTAATCACGTGCCGGACAAAGCTCCTTTCGGCTCAGCTGTCGGGGCTGGGGGCATTGATCATGATGCTGCCTGATCTTGCGAAAAAGCGACGCCGCCTGCAGGCACAACGGGTACTGTCGGATAGCCAGATGAGACGGCGCGGGCTATTTGCATCCTGGTCGGAAACCATCAGGGAATATATCAGGATTCAGAAAACCGGCATGGCCGGCTGATTCCTTTCAGATACCCGGCGAGCCAAAAAAAGGCTGCGGGGAAAAACAGCAGGATCGAGGAAGCGCTCCACCGGCACGCTGCCATATAGATGAATAAAGCAAGAGCAGCCGCGGGAATGACAGCCGGGAATCGAAGCGCGATGCACAGCAGAAGGATAAGGGCCAGCGGGGCATACTGGACCGGCCGGAAAAAACCGTGTAACCTCACCAGAACTCCCTGCGCCCAGCCGTAGCGTTCCATCATACGCATAAACCCTGCTTGATCTCCGGGACGATAGTGAAAAACAACCGCCTTTGAAGTATATACGATGCGCCCACCGCGTTTTCTGACGCGATAATCGAACTCGACGTCCTCCCCGGGCCAAAGCCCTGGCAGAAACCCGGGCATCTGCTTAAAAAGCTCCGCCCGGTACATGACATTGCAGGTCGGATTGTGGGTAACCAGCCGCACACCCTTTGCCTGACGCGCGTAATCGCTCAAAAATCCTGCCTGTGCAAGGAATTCCTGCACTCGCCTGCCGTATGCAGTCTCATCCGCCGGGCTCAATTGCCTGCCTCCCGCGGACATGATATCATCGCGGTCAAAACATTCCACTAATCTGCTTAACCAGTCTTTTGCGACAATGCAATCGCTGTCCGTAAACGCGATAAAGGCGCCTGACGAACGGGCGATGCCCTCATTGCGGGCGCGCGACGGGCCTCTGCGTTCTCCGCTGATAACATTCACCCGTGGTGCATACGAACGGGCTATCTCTGCCGTCCGATCGGTCGAGCCGTCATCTACGACAATGACCTCGAAATCGCGCCGGTCCTGAGCAAGACACGAATCGATGCATTGCCTTAGCGTCTTTTCAGCATTATGTGCGCAGATGACCACGGAAATCAGGGGTTTATCCATAAGGTAAGGTCAGGATCGAATTAGATACGATAAGAAATTCAGGCCGCCGCGAACCTTGCGGTATACATCGAAAATATTGCGGTTCTTAAACAGGAACTTTACCACGAATTCCGGCCGAAGATAGAACGCACGAAGTCCGCGGTCCACCATGCGGTTGATCGCATCAATGGAAAGACCCGGATAATCTACGACTGCCCCCTGCTCGCCTCCGTCAAGCCAATCCTCCCAGGACTTGGTTTTAAGCAATCCCCGGTCGCGGCAAAATTCGAAATATTCGGATCCGGGCAGGGGCACTGCCGCGGAGAATTGAATCGTATCCAGTTTCAAGCTCAGCGCAAAATCTATGGTCTTCTGCGCGGTCCCGACCGTTTCGCCTGGAAGGCCGAGTACGAAACAGCCGTGAACCTCGATACCCGCCTGATGCGCAATATCCACAAACCTGCGCGACTGTTCAATGGTCACGCCCTTCTTGATCGTATCGAGGATCTCCTGGTCGCCTGATTCAAAACCGACCAGGAACTGGCGGCATCCGCTTATCTTCATCTGCCTGAACAAATCAAGATCGCAAATATCAGGGCGGGCATTCACCGACCAGGTGACCTTTAATCCGCGGCGGGCGATCTGGCCGCATATAGAAAGCGCCCGTTCTTTGTTCACCGTGAAGGTATCGTCCTCGAAAAAGAATTCCCCGTATTTCAGCATCGGGAACATCCGAAGGTCATATTCGATCTCATCCACGACATGGCCGGCGGATCGAAAACGATATGCATGGCCGAACATCAATTGGGGCCACTGACAGAATATACAGCGATACGGGCACCCCCTGCCCCCGATGATATTGATATACGGATACAGCCTGCCCGCGTCGAAATACCTCCTCAAATCGATAAACTCCCAGCTGGGAAACGGCAGAGAATCCAGGTCCGCGATCAGCGGACGCCGTGCGGTATGAACCGGTTTTCCGTCGCGCAGGAAACATACTCCGGGAATCGATTCAAAGGCGCGCCCCTGACGTATAATATCCCGCACCGTATAATCGTATTCACCCAGAGCGATGAGATCGACTGCGCCGTTCGCCGCTGCGAGCGTATCGCCGGGAAGGGCGCTGGCATGCGTGCCGACCATGATCACTTTTGCGCCCGCGTCTTTGCAGATACGCGCGCACTCAATATCCGAGAAAATCGACGGAGTGGTAGAATCGAGTACGGCCCATTCAGGCCGTTCCCGGCGGACAAACGCGGCCAGGCGCGTTTTGTCCCAGTTCATGGCGGTACAATCGATCAGGCGGGCGTCAAAACCGTCCCTGCGCAATACTGCAGTCGCATACGCAAGCCAGTCCGGGGGGCGCAACGCCCTGCCGCGCGTCCGTGCAGGCCAGCGCTGGGTGCGGCAGAAATCCTTTATGAACGGCTCACTTATGACCAGTATTTTCATTCGGCAGACGGCGATAATCGCCCCGGCTCAACACTTTCTCAAGCCAAAGGTAGATAATAATGAACAGGTACCTCGACCCCATCTCTTTGATCTTCCATTTGGAAAGGCCTTTTTCCCTTCCTGTCCAGCCGGTCGGTATAACAGTCCAGCGGTATCCGCGTATGATGGCCTTGAGCGGCATCTCCACTGTAAGGTTGAAATGGCATGAAATCAACGGCTGCATGCCGCGGATCGCGGTTCGCGAATAGCATTTGAAGGCGTTTGTGACATCATTATAGGGTATCCAGAAGATAGTCCTGATAAAAAGATTGCCCAGGCGGTTCAAAATCAGCTTGTGCAACGGATACCCTGACACGCGGGCCTGGGGGCAGAAACGGTCCCCGAACACGCACTCATACCCTTGGAGCATCCTGCGGTAATAGGCGACGATATCCTCCGGATCGTCAGACCCGTCTGCCATGACGATCACGGCCATATCTCCCTTGAAACGCTCAAGGCCTTTGACGACTGCAAAACCGTATCCGGGCCTGTTGTCATTGTCCACCAGGCGTACGCGCGGATTGCGCCGGGCGCACTCCAGCACGGCCTGACGGGTGGAATCCTGGCTGTGATCGTCAATGATGATGATTTCATACGGAATGCGGTCCCTTTCCAGGATCGACTCGATATCGGATACCACCCGGGAGACATTCTGGCTCTCATTGCGAGCCGGAATTAATACTGATAAAAGCGCCGGATCGCTCATTTGTCTGTCCTGCCGGCAGTTATCATGAAGAAAGGTATATCGCCCTGCAAGGTCCTGTACACGGTATCCATCTTTGCGTTTCGGATATTATCCCTGATAAAGGCGTCGATATCGGCCGTACCGCCTTTTTTGAGGACGACAGCCTGCGGCAGGACCCTATCTCCTGCGGCAACGAAACCCAGGGAATCTACATGGTATGAACCCATGATGTATTCTTTCATGTCAGGCGGCATGGCCCTGATGAATCCGAACGGATACACGACCGCGTACCGGATATGCTCTTGCGCTTCGATACGCTTAAGCTGCCCAAGGCTGTCAGGCCAGCCGCAGCGCTTACGCGCGTACACGCAAGGCGCATATCCCTGGCTGGTGGTGTATATTAAGAACTTCTCTTCTGGCTCCATGACCTTGGCCAGGTATATCCCAACTGCATCAGCGCCAGGGAATATCACGCCGAAATGCCCCCTGACAGCGGAAAAAATCCCAGGGACCGCGACAGCAAACGCGGTAAAAAATGCTATTGCGAACACATGGGTCTGGCGGATGCTGCGAAGGAACGAGGCTGATGCGCGGCTGATACTCTCGAGGCAATAGACGCAGGCAAAAACGGCCAGCCCCAGAAACGGCATCTGGTAATAATTGTGCTGGTTTATGTAATCGTTAAAGACCATGATATACGGTATAATCAAAACGCTCCAGATGCGTATATAGGCAGCTAACATACTGCGGTCTGTCCGGATTCGTACCCATGCCAAGATCATGCCTGCTGCAGCCAATACCGAATATATGAACGTGAAGTTTTCATTGATCGCATAATGGCGGATGATGGGGCCGAACTGACGCCAGTAGGCAAGGGTAAAGGGCCGCCACAGCATGACACGGCCTTCTGTGCTGCTGAACGACGTCTGTCCGGTAAGATAACAGTATATTATGAAAACTGCCAGCGGAATTCCCAGGATGGCCATATCCTCTGCGATCCCGCAAGCCCTGCGGCTGCGGGCATACTGTCTGAAAGGCACCAGAAAGAAAACTGCCGCAAACCCTATCAAAAACGCTATCTTATACGCCGCAGTCAAAGCAAGCGAAAGCGAGAACAGGATAAGATATATTTTTTTTCCGCTCCGGATAAAATGCAGGCCCATTACGGACCCGCAGCACATGGCAAAGAACGCGCCGCTCTCTGCCTGGAGATTCCTAGCGAAGAACACTCCCAGCGGCATGACCGCGAGCAAAAAAAGAACCGCAAGCCGAAGCGCCAGCGAAAGCCCCAATAAACCGGCGATCCGGTAGAGGCACAAAAAAGCAGCAAGCATCAGCAGAATATTTATCAGTCTCGGGAACCACAGGGTGTCGCCGAACAGTTTATACCCGGCAAGGATCTGATATGAAACGAACGGGATTTGCGGATACAGGTTGAAATCGCTGTTTTCAGAAAAGGCGTTGTAAAAATAAACGTGCCGTCCGATCAGATCTCCGGTCTTTAGCATGTGCTGCGCCATGCTGATGTATTCATTTTCTTTCATGTTGTGATAACCGATGGAAGGAAAATCAAGCTGCGGAAGTCGCAAAAGGAGCGCTCCTGCCATGATCGCGCCTATGATCAAGATTCTTGGCGCAAAACCTCTTCGTTTTACCGTTCTCTCTTCCATTTATTGACGTTCGCCTTGAAGATATCTTCGAGTATGCCGCGTATATCCATGGTAAGGCCCCAGCGGGGATAATGCGCCCTGAATTTTGACACGTCGCTAATCCACCATATGTGGTCCCCGATGCGGTTGCCGGGTACATACCTGGTCTTGAGGGCATTGCCGGTGATTTTCTCGCACAACTTCACCGCCTCCAGCAGAGAACAATTGCTGAACCTGCTCCCTCCCATATTATAGACTTCCGCGATGCGGGGGCGTTTGTAAAAATGGTAGAACGCGCTTACCAGGTCCCGGCTGTGGATATTGTCCCTGACCTGCTTGCCCTTGTAACCGAATATCCTGTATTCGCGGCCGATCACCGCACACTTGAGCAGGTATGCAAGGAACCCGTGAAGCTCTACTCCCGAATGACCAGGGCCTGTAAGACATCCGCACCGGAATACCCCCGTTTTCATTCCGAAATACCTGCCGTATTCCTGGACGAGCACATCGGCGGCAAGCTTCGAGGCGCCGAACAGCGAATGCTTGCACTGATCGACCGACATTGATTCATCGATACCATTGCGGTAATACGGATGGCACCTGCTGACCTCCCAGCGAGAGGGCATTTCCACCAGCGGCAGTCTGTTGGGCTTATCCCCGTAAACCTTGTTCGTTGAGGTAAAAATGAATACCGCATCCGGGCAATGCCGCCTCGCCGCTTCCAGAAGGTTCAGCGTCCCGCCGGCATTGACGGAGAAATCAGTAAACGGCTCGCGCGCAGCCCAATCATGGGAAGGCTGTGCCGCGGTATGAATGATAAGCTTTATGTCTTTGCCGTAGAGAGAGAATACCCGGGCAAGGGCATTGCTGTCCCTTATATCAATGCTTTTATTCACGAAACCGGGGCATTCATCGAGCAATCCTCGAAGCGACAACCGGGTAGAAGCCTCCGGCCCGAAGAAATACCGGCGCATATCGTTATCGATGCCGACAACCTTGAATTTCTTCGCGAAAAAAAAACGCACTGCCTCGGACCCGATCAGGCCCGCCGCTCCTGTGATAAGCGCTATGTTCATAAATTCACCCTGAATAGCCTTTGCGCGAGCGCGTGATTGCTTTTTAGCCAGCCGTAGATATCGACCAGGGTCTGCTCTGCCTCGCGCCGGGGATGCCACGCGAATTCCTGCTCTGTCTGCCGGTTATCGGTGATGTACCATTTGATATCCGCCGGCCGGTTGCGCCGTACGCTTCCTATCGGCACGGTATTGCCCGTGATACTGCGGCACAATTCCGTTGCCTGGCGCAAAGACAGCGCGGCGCGGGCCCCTCCGCCCGCATTGAAAACCTCTCCGCGGTATTTGTGGATCACCTTGATCTGGGCATCAATGAGGCATATCAGATCGTCAATATGAAGGATATCCCTGACCTGTTTGCCCGTGCCCCCGAATCCGATATACGCAAGCCTGCGCCTGAAATAGTGGCTGACCATCCAATGCGTGAACACCCCCTGATCTGCCCTGCCTAACTGCCAGGGCCCGGCGATTACGCCGCACCTGTCTATGACGGCAGGAATATTGTAATTCATGCTGTATTCCCTCAGGATGAATTCTGCTGCGAGCTTCGTGGCGCCGTACAAAGAGCGGTAACCGTCAAGCGGAAAATCGGGACGGATCCCGGATCCGCTCACACCTTTACTCCTGCTTGCCAGGCGGAACAATCGCGGCAGTTCGTCATACCGCAGCGCATTGATCCTGTCATACGGATACACGCGGGAGGTTGACAGGAAGATAACGGCAACGCTGCGCTTGCGGCACCATTCAAAACAATTGACCGAGCCTGTCAGGTTATTGTGCACCACATACAAGGCATCCCGGCCGTCAGAACCGGCCAGAACCGACGGCTCGGCGCTCGCGTCGATCAAAAGCGAAAAATCGCCCTTGCACTTTTTGAGGTCGTCCGGAGCCCGGATATCCCCGCGCACGAACGCGCAGCCGTGTTCCTGCACGCGCCTGCACAAAAGCCCGGATCCCGGACGGCTGAGATTGTCAAAACAGGTAACGCGGTCGCCGCGGGTCCTGAAGGCGATAGCGATATTAGAGCCTACAAAACCGCAACCTCCGGTTATCAGGATGCTTCGAGCCATGGCGCCCCTTTATGCTTTTCTGCGTAATGACAGCAGGCTTATAAAAAACGACGAGAACAGCGTCTGCAGGCCAATCACGAGCAGGGTCATTGCAAGGATCGATTCGCGGATACGGTACAGGGCCCCGAAACGGTTGTGAAACCATTCGGCAAAGATCAGGATATTAATGCACAGGCCGATGAAAAAGAGCAGCAGGCCGGCCAGTATCCCACGCTCCAGATTGAAATGGCGCTGAAAGAAAGTGATGAACGCGTCTTTTTTCAGGAACCCCTGCTCGACCGCGAAGGTGTGCGCGTAAATGCCCAGATGAAGCAGTTGATAGGAAAGGATGGACAGGACCGCGGCAAAAACCATGGGGTGCATGTCCCAGAGATGTCCGAGGAAAAAAACAGGGCCTCCGGACAGAATCAAAAGGACCAGCATGCCGGATGTAAAGCCAGCGATCCCGGGTATGAAATAAAGCCAGACAGGGCAAAACAGGAGCATGAAGCGGATATGCCGCCAGGCATCGGAGAATGACTTGAGCTTGGATACCCCTTCGCGTTTGAAATAGTTGATGGGGACCTCGTGAATCTTAAGGTCGTTATTGATCGCTGCGACCACCATTTCCGTGGCGAATTCCATACCAACCATCTGAAGCCGCATGGCATCGAACGCCGTGCGGCTGAACGCCCGAAGTCCGCAATGTATGTCGGAAAGCCTGGTATGGAAAAAAAGCCGAGTCATGCCCGAAAGCACCGGATTTCCGATATACCTGTGGGCCCAGGGCATGGCGCCTTTATGGATAGTGCCTTTGAAGCGGGATCCTATGACGAAATCATATCCCTGGCGCAGGTGCTCGAGAAACCGCGGGATGTCATTGAAATCATAGGTATTATCGCTGTCGCCGATGATAATATACCTGCCGGCGGCATGGCGTATGCCGCACAGATACGCTGCCCCATACCCTCTGAGGGGCTCGAACACGACATGCGCGCCTTCATCTCTGGCTATCCGGGCTGACCGATCTGTCGAGCCGTTGTCTGCGACAATTATCTCGCCGCGGATATCCTCGCGCGCGAAAACATCCCTGATCGTGCGGATGCACCGGGCAACGCCATTTTCTTCATTCAGACATGGCATTACCACCGACACTTCGACAGCGCTCTCACCGTCCATTACCCGTCCAGTCTATTTCGAAGACGCCGATATGATGCTGCGGGTCGTTGTTATGCGTAAACGGTTTGAAATACCGCATCCCTTTGCCTTTAAGGAAATAAAGGCGGGAGAACAAAGATCCGGCAAGCTCCCTGTCCAACTCTACGATCCGATACTCGCCTCCGTCCTCCAGGAGCAAAGCCGAGAACGAAAGGTTGTTTTCAACATATTGATGCTCCTGAAGACGGCCGTCCTCCACATAAAAAAGGCTTCTGGGAATGAGGAACTTCCCGTCATAGGCGTTAAAGATGAACAGGGAACGGTCTTTCGGATTATAAACAAGGCCGTTGTCGAAGAGAAGGATATCGCCCTGCTTCTTTCCAGGAATAGCCCCGGTCACAAAACGCCAGTAATGCGAAATCCACTGTTTATACTGCCCCGGATGCAGGAGCCTGGCGTCGGAATACAAGGCCTCTGCCGTCTTTCCATCAATCCCCCATGATTCCAGCCGGGACACTATCTCCTCCTTGCTACTGCGGTCCATGTTCTTGACAACGTACAGCCGCAGGATATCCCAGTTGCCAAGATACGAGATCGGGAACATTTTTCCGATCATTGTATAATCTACGATGAAATACGCGCTCTGCGGCGTTCCGGTCAGGATAGGTATCAGCGCGGCCACGGTATCTGGCGGCAGGTTCTCTGAAAGGAGGCGCTTGGCGTCCACGGGCGAAGCGACTAACGCCCTTTCAAGAAGAAGCAATGAGCGGAACGGGTCCTTTAATACGGCCTGTATCAGCTCGAACGCGCGGTTCCCGCCGTTATTGAGCATACGCAGCACACGCACCGCGTATTCCTCGGAATCCGCCAGCAAAACTCTTGCCATCCAGTATCCCCTGGGGCTGTTCTGGCTCTGGCCGTCGAAAATGACCCTTCTGTTGGCGACAGCTTTGAACCAATCGCCGAAATCCCACCATGAGTTCAAAACGGAATCCTCAGGAGTATTCTGCCTGATATTGGTCAGTAGCTTATACCACGAATCGTCCATCATCGGGAACAGTCCCCGGGCGGTACGGTCCCCGTTCCAGATAAAAACTCCGATGAGAAGGCCTGCGACTACGAGCGCTCCGGGAAGCAAATATTTCTTCTTTTTCCTGCGCCGCATGGCATAATTAAACGCCTCTCGCATGCCCCACCCCAGGAATATGCCCATCGGGATCAGCAGGAACACAATCAGCCGCGTGCCTTTATAACAGATGGCGAATATGATGGTGAACCATAATACCAGAAGGAATATAGACTCGCGCTTGGGGCCGCGGTAACGCTTGTTGCGCAATACCAGGACAAGCATGCAGGTCAGGCAAGCAAGGAACAGAGGCGTGCCTCCGACGAATTTAGATATATGGTTGAACGTCGGACGGGTCAGCTCTCCTACCGTAGCGAAGACATTCGGCCAGATAGAGGCGTTGATGGGGTCATTCAGAGTCAACGCGTCTATGGCCTGGCCCGCGAGTATCCGCACCGGTCCGGCCCCTCCCAGCAGAAACACCGCTGCCGCGCACGCTGGCAGGAAGAATGCCACCGACGTCAGGTGGCGCCGCATCGAAACTCCGATCGCTTTCTTGTACTGGATCTTCTCGCAAAGCTGATCAAGCACGGAATACAGCTCATACCCCAGAATCACTACTACTATAAACCACCAGTATACCCATGTATAGGCGAAAAGCCCGACGAAAAGCGCCGAAAGGCCTATCCATAAAAAACGTTTGACCGGACCGACCCTGCCATAGGACATCAGATACGAAAACGCTACCGCCAGCGGGAACAACTGGTTAAGGATGTCCATGTCGAACCATCCGGCGCAGCTCCGCGGCATGAAGATAGGAGCGCACCCGATGAACAGCACGCACATGAAGGCCGCCAGTGCCCCGTAAAATCGCCAGCAGATTAAGTATAACGCTCCAAGAAAAACGATGATAAACAACAAAGGCAGGTAGAACAAGAACGCGTACAGAGGCATTGATACGAAAACACCAGCCGTCTTATAGAGGAAGGCGCTGACATAATATAACAGCATGTTATAGGAAACAGCCATGCCGTCAGGATGGTTCATGAGTGTATCCCACTCCCTGCCGTTTTTGACGATATCCCCCGGATGTCCTGAACGGACCGTGTTCTCGACGTAACGCGCCCAATGCCAGCAATCAAGCTCGAAAAGATACGTCTGCCCGGCAGGGTCCTGATATTTATCCTTGAGCCGGGCATATTCATCGGCGGTATCCCGGGCCAGCTTTGCCGCATTCTGGCCCGCATATTCCTTCTCGGCAACCTTGATGAGGGCTTCACGCGCCATCGAAGACAGGTTGGAATAATTGCGGTTGATAAGTTCTGCGGAACGCTGATGCATAAGGGATTCGACGCGGCTGCGCGCCTCTGACGCTAATTGCGGGAATTGAGCGGGGAATGACCTAAAAAAAACATTGATACCTATGGCCAGGCCAAGACCCAGTAATGGCAGGAACGGATATCTTTTATTCATAATGGAGTAGCGTTGGCTGATACCGCAGGCATGCTGATACGGGTATCCAGCTTGATACGGGGATTATCGACACTTCCGCACTCTGTGGTGGCATTCCAGCACACAGTCACTGTCGCGTTAACATAGGCCTGGTGCGAATCGAACATCGCGTCCCACTCATACACGTTGCGCGAGAGAGTCTCCTTCGAATGGTCCTCGCTAACCAGATCCGGCCATGTCCGTATGCGCGGATAGAACGTCACGGTGTGTGCTGTATTATTGAAACAATATGCGATCTCCCGGTCCGCTGCGGCCTTGCCGGGTTCCGAAAGATTGACCTTGGTCCAGACGCGCACAAAACGGTCGCATCCTCCGATGGCAGGCGATACGCTGACCGGATAATCGCTCCCGTCTCCGATCGCGTTGCCGATGAATTTGCTCATATGCTCCAGAATATATGTCGCTTCGTTAGTAACCTTTGTCTTGCGGTCAGTGCTCATGAATGCGTGCCTGCAGAAGATCTCAAGGTTGGTGATGCCCAATATGATCATGGACAACAGGACCAGCGCAATTATCAACTCCATGAGCGTCATGCCGTACCGGCTATTGCGGTTCGGTCCAGTTGACATTGACGACCACCTTTCGCAACGTCGTACCCGTGACATTAGAGGTCTTATATGAGACATTAAACAGGATGTTGTTCAGGGTATAGTTGGTATCAACGCACAGCGATTCGTTGTAGAGGCAGTTTTTACCCGGCGGGCCGTACTCATCCGCGCTCACTGACAGACCAGGGTCCTCAAAGAAGAACTTCCCCACTTCCATACTCACCACGCGCGATCCGCTGTGATAAACGAACCGTTTGCTGACCGTGAATAAGCTCACGAAACCGTACATAACCAAAGACAGGATAAGCATGGCTACGATGATTTCAAGTAGCGATACGCCTATCCTGTCTTTTGTCATGATGGACCTGATATCAGCCGTATATAATTAATTCGGCTCTTCTAATGTCTCGTTGATGAAATACGTCCTGATATCCGACCCCCGGGTGCGCGTTGCCGTAGCATTGAACGTCGTTGCGGTCGCCTCTGTCACCTTATAGTTCCAGTTCTTGGAGTCGGCTTTCTGCGGCAACATGAGCCGTAACCGCTGATTGATCTCAGTCTCGTCAGCTGCGGTCACGTATGAGCCGGTCTCCATGCGGTATATCTTCTGAGCAGCTGCAATTAGCTTCAGATTCGCCTTGGCCTCTTTCGTAAGCGACTGCTCTTTCGGCCCTGTGAACTGCACTATGGATAGGGTCGCGAGTATCCCGATGATGATCACCACGACCATTAACTCCAGAAGGGAAAATGCCGATGCCGCCCAAAGGGGCTCAGAATAACGCATGGCGCTTTGGGATTAGTATTTGTTCGTCGAGAACACGTTTTCACCCGTCGTGAAGGTCGAGTTCAGGCTGATATACCAGTTCGATCCCGCAGGGGCTCCCGGATTCTTTGAGGTTGCGCCCTCGCAACGGGTCGCGTTGATCAGCGTACCGTTATTCAGGGGGGTCAAAGAATACCTGAACCAGTGTGACGCGCCGCACGACGTGGGCACGCCAGCCGGAGTCGTGATATTTGTCGCGTCGCAATAATTCGTGGTCCCGCCGTATTCCATCCACATTGCCGCGCACTGCGTGCTCAGGGAGCCAAGTATCGACTTTGCCTCTGCGCCCCTTGATTTCTCAACAGCTGCCTGATACTGGACGATACCGATTGTGGCAAGAATACCGATGATAATGATGACAATCATCAGTTCGATCAGGGTAAAACCCTTAATTTTCATGACCCGCTCCTTTCATTAGATGATTAATAAATACCCTGCGACGACAGGACCTGCGTGTTGTTCAAATAATCTACGGTCAGGGTAATGGAACCCGGTTGTTTTGCGTCCGGAGGCCTGCCGTATTTCATGCACCGGGTTGCGGTAAAGACCATGACGTCCTCGAACGACGGGGATTCCTCCGCGCTGTAATTAAAGTAATGGGACCTGCAGCATTCAGACGGGATCATGCCCTCTTCCATGCCTATGTTCAAAGCCTTCGGGGTGCATTTTAGAACGCTCCTATCCCGGTCATAGATAACCGCGCATCCCTTGCGCAGATTGCCCAGGATATCCCTGGCTTCTGCCGCGCGCGCCCTCTCGACTGCAATAAAATACTGGATCACGGCTACCACTGCGAGGACGCCGACAATGATGACCACGATCATCAACTCTATGAGCGTGAATGCCTTCTTCATATTCTCTCCGCACGTGATAAAGCGCATGTTATATGTATTATATACCTCCGCACGCATTTGTCAAGCGCGTTACGAACCTCCGATCTTGGTCATCTGGAATATGGGCAGGAACATCCCGACGACCATCATGCCGACCACAAGGCCCATGAAAATCAGCATCATGGGCTCAAAAAGCGTCAGGATCCTCGCAAGGAAAGTGCTGACGTACTCCTGATAGAACGCGTTGATACGCTTGAACATCTGTGACAGTTCGCCTATCTCTTCTCCGATCGTGACCATCTGGACGACCATGGGCTCGAAGAACTGGCTCTGCTCCATGGGAACGCTCAGGGGCTTTCCTGAACGGACGTCTTCCTTGATCTGGTGCACAATCTCTCCCAGGATCACGGAGCCGACGCTTTTCTCAGTAATTTCCAGCGAATAAAGAATGGGCACACCGCTTTCGACCAGCGTGGACATCTCGGACGAAAACCGCTCCACGCACAATGCCCTGAAAAAATCCCCGAACAGGGGCAGGCGGAACAGGAAATGTTCCCACTGCCTCTGTCCCTCATGCGTGTGGATGTATTTGCGGAATAGATAAATAGCCACGATGATGCCAGCGCAGATCAGAATGATGAATTTCCTGATGAATTCGCTTACCGACATGAGGACCTTGGTAGGGCCCGGCAGGTCAAGGTCAAAGCCGCGGAACACCTCTGCAAAGGTCGGAACAATCTTGATGGTCAGGAATAATAACGCGCCCAGCGATCCGGCCAGGAGAATGGACGGGTAGATCAGCGCTGATATCAATTTGCGCCTGAATTCGGCGTTGCGCTCAAGATACATGGCAAGACGGTCAAGGACCACCGCGAGGTTGCCCGAAGCTTCGCCTGATTCGACAAGGTTAATCCACAACTCAGAAAAAATATCTTTATGCTTTTCAAGCGCTTCATGGAAACTCAACCCCTGTTCCATCTCCTTCTGAAGGTTTTTGATAACGGCGTAGAGCCGGGTGCTCGTTACCTGTTTGCCTATAGTCTCAAGGCTTGCGAGGATGGTGACTCCGGAGCCCAGCAGCGTCGCCAGTTGCCTGCAGAAAAGCACCAGGTCGTTTGCATTGACGCCGAAATGCCGTTTGAGCGCGAAACTCGGCCTACCCGTTGCTTCTCTCATGGCCGTGCCCAATTCCACGTTACCTGCGCTCATGATGCTGACGACCGTCAGCTCCATATTCTGCAATCGGCCGATCAATTCCTCTTCGTTGGTGCCTTCTTCGACGCCCGTAACCTTCTTGCCGTCTCTGTTCCGGGCTATATACATGAACCGTGGCATTATCCTGCTCCTATGGTGACTGAAAGGGCCTCTTCGAACGAGGTAACCCCTGCCTCGACTTTGCGAATGGCCGACTCGAACAATGTCTGCATGCCCCCAGCGACCGCAACCTCGCGTATTTTCAGGAACGACGCGCGCTGATTGATCAGCTCCCGTATCTGCTCGTTGATGACGAGGACCTCTCCGATAGCGATCCTGCCGCGGTATCCGATCTGGTTGCACTTAGGGCAGCCTTTTGGCCTGAACAACAGGTCGGCCTTAACCTTGACTGACCCGAGTTCCTCGGCGGTCGGCTCGTAAGCCTCCTTGCAATCAGGGCAGAGCCTACGTATCAAACGCTGCGCCACTACAAGTATGAGCGTCGGGGATATAAGATAAGGTTCGACGCCGATATCTATCAGCCGATTGACGGCAGACGGCGCGTCGTTGGTATGCAGTGTGCTCAAGACCAGATGGCCGGTTAAGGATGACCGCAGGCAGATTTCCGCGGTCTCCAGGTCGCGGACCTCACCGACGAGCATGACATCGGGGTCTTGGCGCAAAAACGAGCGCAGTGCCGCGGCGAACGTCAGGCCAATCTCCGGTTTGACCTGCACCTGGTTGACGCCGTCAAGCTTGAATTCGACCGGGTCCTCGACCGTGACGATGTTCCTCGAAGGGCTCTTGATTTCGTTGAGCATGGCATACAGGGAGGTGGACTTGCCGCTTCCCGTAGGTCCGGTTACGAAAATCAGGCCATAGGGCATCTGTATTGCTCGCCTGATCTCTTCAAGCTGTTTGGGTTCATAGCCCATCTGGCTCAGGGACAAAAGCGTAGATCCTTTGTCAAGGATCCTCAGGACTGCTTTTTCACCCCAAATCGTCGGAACTGTCGAAACGCGCAGGTCTATGACCCGGTCATCCAGCTTGACCACAATCGCTCCGTCCTGCGGCAACCTTTTTTCAGCGATATCTAGTTTGGCTAGTATCTTGACGCGCGACACAAGCGCAAGGTTCAGATGCTTTGCCGGAGGCGGGATCTCGTAAAGCTTACCGTCTATCCTGTAACGGAGGCTGATGCGGTCCTTGAAAGGCTCGATGTGTATATCCGATGCCCGCTCGTTGATCGCCTGCCTGATTATCAGGTCCACAAGCTTTACCACCGGGGCCTCTTCGGCGCGGGCAACGAGCTTATCAAGGCTCAATTCCTCTTCATGGGATTCAATTGTAGCAGCCGGCTCTTCGGCTTCGCTCTTTTCGTATGACGCGCTGACGGCGGATTTGAGCATGCTCGATTTGCCGTAAAAGTCATCCATCGCCTTAAGAATATCCGATCTCGTGGCTATAACGGGATTGATCTCGCAGCCGGTCAGTTTGCGCAGGTTGTCGATGAGGATCAGATCAAGCGGATCAGCCATCGCTACGGTCAGGGATTTGAGCGTGTGCGACAAAGGAAGGACGAAATTCTTTATTGCGAATTCATGGGGTATAAACTGATCGAGCTTTTGATCGATCGCGGGCTTGAGCATGCCTGCGGAAAAAGAAAAAAAAGCCAGCCCCAGCTGTTTGCCCACAACCTTGACAATCTGTTCCTCGGTCACGATCCCAAGTTTTACGAGGACCTCTCCGAGCCTTCCACCTTCTTTACGCTGATGATTGATCGCCTTATCAAGGTCGGAAGGGGTGATCAACCCCTCGGTAATAAGCAGCTCTCCCAATTTGAAATATTTTTCTGTCGCCATTATGGGTTACGTTCAATCGTATTAACGGTCAAAATTATTCAACGCGGTATTCACTGCTTCGTGGCGCGTGAACAGCGTGACCTTGTTGGCCTGGGACCGCTGCCTGTTGGCGCCGGTAGGCGCCCTGGGGCCCCGTCTTTGCGACAACGGGGCTGCCTGATCTTTGACGATATGCGGGGTTATGAAAACAAGAAGCTCCCGTTCTTCGTTCTGACTCTGGTCCTTGCCCCTGAACGCCATTCCCAGTATCGGAATGTCGCCAAGCACAGGGATTTTGGTTTTGATGACCTCCTTTTCAAGTTTGATGAGCCCTCCGATAACAACGGTTTCCCCGTCTTTAATCTTTATAATGGATTTGGACGCGCGGACCTCCGGGTCGAGATTATATTCTACCGAGCCGGCGCTCTGGCTGGTCGTGCTCGACTTGGGATTAACAACAAGCACGATCTCTCCCGTATCTTCGTTTATCATGGGGGTCACGCGCAGGAATACGCCGATACCCTCGGGCGTAAGCGACAGGGATGAGGCGCGTTCATAGGTATATGTCCGGTCGCCTGTTTCTTCGTCTATCTCTTCCGTGCGCGACACGATCTCGTCTTTTGTGATGCCGATCTCCGCTGTTTCGTGATTAAGGGTCATGATCCTGGGGCGCGCCAGGAGCTTTGTCGAGGTATCCTTTTTCAACAGGTCAAATGACACTGACCACATATTGCTTCCCGAATAAAAATCAAGGTTTCCCGCTGTCCGGGCCAGGGTCCCGCCGGAACCCTTGAAAGACGCCGTTGAGAAGGGGAATGCGATATTCTTGCTCCCAAGGGTCAATCCGAGGTTCATGATCGGATTATTGCCGAAGTTGAAACCAAGCTTGTCAACCAAATCTTTTCTGACGTCGAGCATTTCAACATCAAGCATGACCTGCGACTGCGGCACGTCAAGGGCGGCGATGAGCGACCTGATCTGCGGGAACCTGTTCGGGACATCGGTGACTATAATGCTGTTTGTCTTGTTGTCCTCGGAAACTTTTCCCACTGCGCTTAACATCTGCTGGATCATGGATTTAACGTCGGATATATCAGCCGCGGCCGTTTCTGCCTGCCCCCCCCCTTGCGTGCTCGTCAAGCCGCCGGTAAACATACCTGTCCTCTGCTTTTCCATGTTCGATGTCGATACTGAACGGTGTTTGAGCCTGAATACTTCGGTGACGAGGTCAGCATCCTCTTCCTTGCCCCGTACCACGAATATGCCCGCGTCCTCGTCGAACTCATAGGTCAGTTTGTTCGTGTCAAAGAGCTTGTCCATTGCCAGTTTAATCGGGACCTTGTCAAGGTACAACGTGATCTTCTTGTTTTCCACAGCTTCAGACGCGATGAAATTAAGGCCTGACTGGATGGAGAAAATTTTCAGGATATCGCGAAGGTTCGCCTCCTGCAGGTCCATGGATATGGTCTGCTCAGGCGATATCGTTTCGTCAAATACCGCCTCGCTCTGCATAGGCATACCAACAGCGACGCCTGGCCCCCCACCCCTGCCCAGAGAAGCGCTGTCCTGCGCGCGCAGCGCGATCGGGAATAGGCTGAATGCCGCGGTCAATAACAAAACCGATAATCTTGTGAATTTATGCATGATAAACCTCCTTTAGCCGCCCTTACGGCGCGTTCTGGCCTGATTGCTGCCGGCCCTTGCTCATTCCCGGAGCAGGCACGCTGAACCTCTGATTTTTATACGACAGGACCAATCCTTCCTTAGAAATGGATATAACCTGGACTTCGTCTATAATGTCGCCGGCCCGCACGACCTTACCGTTGACGATCGCCTGAGGAAAACTGCTCCCCCAGGTGATGCCCGAAACAGCTATAGGCGGCGGGACGAAATTCTCTTCGGCTATAAGCTGGGTAACCGGAAGCGGAACCTCTTCCTTCCTGATATATGCCTCAAATGGGTCCCGGAGGTTTTCCGACGTATACGGGACCGTTTTGACATATTCCGATTGTACAGCAATAGCGGGTTCTTCCTGGCAAAGTGCAGTCGAGGCGATGGAACACACGATTATCGCGCTTGCCACGAACGCGAAACCCGTCCTCTTATTCCTCATAGTCCTGTTCATACACCCTCAATCTCGCAAAAGGATCGCACTGACTTCAAGCTCTGCCTGCAATTTATATCTCCTGGATTCCCGCGACGGATCAGGATGGACGGACATTCTGTCTATCGAGAACATGAACGGGTGGCTCTCCAGGGCGCTGACGAATTTTCCGAACGCGTGATAATTATCCGCGGCGATGCTTATGGCGAACGGGTAGGTGCTGTATCCTGCGGCCCTTTGTTCGGAGGGCAGAGGTTTGATCACATTAATCTTTACCTGATGATCCCGCGCAATGGCGTTAAGCGTTGGCAGAAAGGCAGCCTCATCCTTATTATTTATCAGGCGGCGCAGGTTCTTGATTTTTTTCTCTGACTGGCTGATCTGGGTCAGGACAGCGCTCTTCTGCGACTCCATCTCGGTCTGGGCCTTGATGGCCTCTACCTGTTTCTGCTGGGCCGCGAAGATCTTATACGCGAAAATAACCATAACCCCCAGGACAGCTATATTCAGGATGTTCTTCTGCAACTTTATGACCATATCGTCCATCAGCATCATACGATCACCGCGTCCCTTTGCACATTATGACAAAGCTCGTCACCGGGGTATTATCAAGCTTTTCCTGCGTCGCCGAAGTCATCTTTATATCCCTGAAGACGACGGAGAATTTCTGGTTCTCCTTGAGCCGTGTCAAAAAATTGTTGATCGCCTCAAGCTCCCTGTTGCTGTCTTCCAGGTAGGCCCATCCGTATATGACCAGTTCAACCGTATTCTGCTTATCGGTGAAGGCGAAATCCCTGAACCACACGCCTTCGGGAATGACCTGCGGGATGACGTCAAGCTCTTCTGTCAGAAATAAGCGTTTACGAAGCTGGGAATCGATATTCCGCAGCCTCTCGATATACTGGGCGTTCTTGGCATTAACCTCGTCAATGCTGGCGGATGGCGCGACGCCGGCAACGCGAGGCTGCGAACTAATCGCCATATCCCTTTCCCGTTCTGCCGGAACCCGTTTATATAGCCCCCAGCCGAATACCACGCCGCACAGCAAAAGGCCCCACAGAACATACTTCATGGAAAAGTTGAACTGCGGCATCTTAAGCGCATGCGCCATGGGCCGGGCATGCGCTGTTTTTGTCTTCATCGTAACGGCCAGCAGATCAACCTTGACCTTCGGAACAACGGCTTTGGTCTGCGATGCGGCATAGGCCTTGTAAAACCCAAGCGAGAACGCGCCTGGCCGGTCAACGAGGCCGCTCAATTCGACAAATCGCGATGCCAGGGCCCGGTCCTTCACAAAATTTTCGAGTTCAACGCGATATTCCGGAGGCGCAACGAATATCAGCTTTTTGATATTCCTGGTAGGAAATTTCCTTAAATAATAATCCAGAGAAACTCGGACTTCGATCTTAAGCTTCTCTATTTTATCCGCAAGGGCGAGTTTTTCTATCTTGACACTGCCTTCATCTGTATATCCGGAAAGCACGATATCCCTGCTGAATAACGGAAAACCGTCCTCAAGCACGACGAAATTCACCTCATCGTCCTCGGCAGGGTCTGCATAGACGACCGCGCAGGTATCCTTTTCCCTGATATTTGCCTGCTGAAGAAGACGGATAGCGGAAAAACCGGCATATTCGACCGAATCGACCTTCAAATTCGATTCAATGGCCATTGCCGTGTATTTTGCCAGGATGTCCTTCTTGATTCCGACAAACAAAATCAGGTTTTTTTTGTTAGGCTTGTCAAAGAACGTCCTGAAATCTGCGGCCAGTTCTTCCACCTTGAACGGGATATACTTCTTTGCCTCAAATCGGACGGCGTCGTGAAGCTCGTTCTGCGGCAGCACGGGCATGTGGAAGGTGCGGATAATAAAATCCTTCCCGGGAATAACCATGTTCACAGACTTGGATTCAACGGGATTCTTCCTGAGCTGCTCGGACAGCATCTGGGCGATCTTGACGTCCTCCGAAGCCTTGTCATCCAGAATATTGGTCTCGCTCTTGGGCACGGGGAACTGGATGACCTTGCTGATCTTCTTTCCGTCAGCTTCTATAAGATGTATGTTGCGTGGGCCGAAATATAGCCCTAATGATTTCATTGGTTGACTCCCGGCTTGGGCATCCTGCGCCTGCTTTTCAACCAGGCATCTATATCCTTACGGTCAAAACGCCAGACGCCTCCGACCTTTATACCGGATATCTTGCCCTGGTATAACCAGTTATAAATGGTCTGTTTTTGTATTCTAAGATAATCTGCCAGTTCTTCAATATTTATTAGTCTAGTCATGATATATTTATCTTAATATGATTGAGAGTTATCAAAAAAGATTAAACCATGTAAATACTTTTTTGTCAAGAGTTATTTTTCAAAATTGTTTTTATAAATCAATTTTGTATGTTATTTAAATAAATTTTGTTTTATTGTTACCTGAACTTAATTAAAATTACTCGATTAATAGCAGTAAGTACATAGCATCACCCGGTCATAGCGTCTGCAAATCTGATCGCCATGAAAATAATTTTTAATTGCTGCACATAGAGCGATTATGCATCTATAATTATATATATTTACAATAAATAAATAATATAAAAGTTATTATAAATTTACTTATCATTTATTTAATATGTAATAATTCAATATTAATATAATAAAATTAGAATTAATAAAATTATTATAATATTACTTAAACTTACTCTTAGCAAGCATAAACTATTATCAATGATAAGCTTATTCGGATAGATTTATTACGATGAATTGTGAAGCTATGAGGTGAGGATTAAGGAATGGTCGGAAGGAGCTTATTTATTCGGATCGTATTCGTAACGAACAACGATATCAAGTTTCCTTGTGCCGTTCAGACCTGAGCCTGGATCACCGATACTAACAGTTATATTATTTATTGAACCAGGCAGATCAGGCTCATCTTTTGTGCATCCTAATCGGCATATAGTGTAGTTGCCAGGAGTTGACCATGTCGTGTCGTTTTGAGAAAGCATTTCTATCGCATAATTCATAGCAAGTTTGGCAGCGTAAT
Organism: Candidatus Omnitrophota bacterium; assembly: GCA_029571225.1. GTDB lineage: Bacteria > Omnitrophota > Gorgyraeia > Gygaellales > Profunditerraquicolaceae > JAGOOP01. The sequence continues at coordinate 42,730 of JAKPTF010000056.1, forward strand.
ATGCCTGCATACGGCTTACGCTGTGATGCGTAAGCCTGCTCTGGCTCAATACGAGGTTCAGGGACATACCTGCAATGATGGCTGTCACTATCAACACCGCCAGCACCAGGTACAGCGCCATACCAGTTCGCCGGCGCAGATACGATCGCATCAATCGTTCTTGCGTAAGCATGCTTTATAATCGCCGTTTATATCCTGCAGGATCACGTGTCCCTCCCTGGCGAGCCATCCCAGTGACATGAGCACGGTATCACGCGGCTTATCGATCCCCTTCACCAGATCCGAAACCGTAGCTTCTCCATGCTTGTCGAGATGATGCCAGATCTCTCCCGCAACTATGCCGATTGTTGTGATCATTGTAACCTCCTTGACATAAATTGTATGGACAATAGAACCTGGTGTCAAGCCTTTTTGTTGTATGCACCGCATCGCGGGCAACACGAGATGACATCATCCTTTGTATTAATATAGGTATAGGTGCACACCGTGCAGAACCAGATATGTTTCGGGTCGAGAAAGAGCTCTTTTTTGCGCAGCGGCCTTTGAAGCCACCACATTGTAAAACCCCATGCGACCGCTGCCGTCTCTATACAGGCCAGAAAAACCACCAGGTCAATGTTCATAATCGCGCGTATTGGGAGAGAACTCTATCTTTACGGGCTGCCAGACGCCTAAGGAAAACCTGGCCTGTTGAATAAAAAGATAATGCCCGATATACCGCATGCTTAAAAGATCAGCCTCAAGGTTTCCTGAAGAGATTTTCCGGCGCAGAGAAACGAAGTTACGTGAATCCGACCTTGTCACAGAAAACTCAAGCTCAATATGGACCTGCTGCCTGTCCTTGAAATAAAGGTCGAACCGGTATGGCAATAACGGATGCAGCGTAAAAGCAGGTTCCGGATAACGCGGGATCCCTGATATAACAGGAGGGCTCTTCAAGGGCTCCCGGGCAGTGCTGTACGGCGCTTCTAACGGCGGCCTGAAAGGACAATCCAGCGGCACAGGTTCAACGGAAATGCCCTGCGGCACATACGGAACAATCCCCGGCCCGGCGCCAGCCAGAGGCTGACGGATCAGGATCGCCTGAGGCGCCTCCAAGGGCATGATGCCGCAGTATACGGCAGGACGAAAAAAAGTGTTCACGGGGGCACTCGCAAGGGAAAAGTTCGCCAGCGCCAAGGCCGAGAAAGCAACCAAATGGCCGGCACAGGATGAAGCGAGGAATATTTTCAGGCCGTGTGTCTGCATTATGGATTCGTAGCCATGACGCAATCTGCAAGTCCGCTGGCGCGTATTGCCTCCCATACTGCTACGACATATTTCCATGGAGCTCGGCTGTCCGCGTTGATCACTACGGTCTGCCGCCTGTCAGCGGTCAGTTTCAGAAATTCCATAAACTGACCTATGGTAAGCTCCTGCCCGTTTAAACGCATGGATCCGTTGTCCAGAACAGAAACCTGGACGATTGGGCCCTGTATCGCCCTGCTCGTCATGGCGCGAGGCAGCTGCACTTCCATCCCTGCAGGGAGGATGAGGTACTTCAACCAGAAGCCTGCACACACCATGACAAGGAACACGACATTAACCAGAGGCACTGCGATCATTGGCTGGAGACCGCCGGCGTATTCAGCGTATTTTTTGAACCGCATCGCCCGAGCTTTCCTTTCCCCTATTCGGACAGAAAATTAACAAGCTCCGTAGCCGATTGTTCCATTTCAAGGATGAACGAATTTATCCTGCTGACAAGGAAATTATACGCGATGAACACTGGAATCGCTATCATCAATCCCGCAACCGTAGCCAGAAGCGCTTGCATGATACCGTTTGAGATATCCGCCGCTGTAACGGGCACCATAGCTACGCCTCTGGCGCGGATAACCCCGAATATTTTCACGAGACCCAGCGCGGTACCAAGAAACCCGATAAGCGGCGCCACGTTTGCGAGAGTTAAAAGCGCTGCCAGATTCTTGTGAAGCTTGGGAATTTCGTATAACGCTGCGTCCTCCATGGCTTCTTTGATCTGGGAACGGGGCCGGTCGTATTTGACTATCGCCGCCTTGAGGATGTTGGCTACGGGGTTATGCGCGGAATCGCACAATTGCACCGCTTCCTTGATCTGATGATGCTTGATCCTGTCCAGGAGCATGTCGAGAAAATGCGCCAAATCGATCCTGAGATGTTTCAAAAACCAGAGCCGTTCTAAAATGATCGCTGCGCTAAAAATCGAAACGACTGCCAGCGGCCACATCATGGGGCCGCCTGATTGCCATAACTGCCATATGCTCAAAGCCGATACGTCCATGCGTGTTCCTCCCTGCGTGGCGCGCCTGTCACTTCTTAAGCGCCTCTATGCGCTCCCGTGCAAACCCGGCCTCGGGCACGTCCATTGCGCCGATCTTTTCATACACGCGTACCGCCTCGGGTATATTTTCCGTATCCTCATGGATCCTGGCGACACGCAGCAGCGCTTTCACTTCAAGAGGCCTGTTGCCGGAATACAAATAAACGACCTTTAAATATTCTTCGACAGCCTCCGAGGTTTTGCCTTGCGTCTGGAACACCTCGGCGACCTTAAACTGGATATCCGCCATCTGGCGCAGAGGCACGATGGTCAACGATTTCTTGTATAAGGAAAGGGCGTCGTCGTATCTGCCCTGCTGAAAATGTATGTCCGCGATCTTCGGATATATCAGATGTGCCATTTCCGGATGCTCCCTGACTTTGTCCTGGTACATGGCTATCGCCTTGTCCGGCTCACCCTGGCGCACGAAAAGATCCGCGATCGCAATCGCGGCCTGCGCCGCAAGATCTGACTTGCCGGATGCCATGACCCTGCTGAACTCGTCCTGTGCCTCTGAGAACTTACCCTCTTCCGAATAGATGGATCCGAGCGCGTAATGGGCGTCGAGCACCAGGTTGCTGCCGGGAAAATCCTGAATAAGCGACGTGAAATACCGCACCGCCATTCCCAGATCGTTCTGCCGGTAATAGTATTCTCCGAGCCACCACATTATCTCCGCAGTCAGGCTCGTATCAGGGTATTTTGCGCGCAGGGCATTGAACCTGGCCAGCGCCTCCTTTTCATTGCCCATGCGGTAATAACAGTCGGCAATCTCGAACTCGGCTTTCTGCGCAAGCTGTGAATCCTGGCCGTAGAGGCGCGCGACGCTTTTGAAAACCTCGGCTGCGCCGGCGAAATCCGCAAGGTTATAGAGGCTCGTCCCCAGCAAATACATTGCCTGAGGCATCAGGGATGACCCCTTATATTCCCGGAGGAACTGTTCGAATATCCTGCGGGAAGAGGCATAGTCCTGTTTCTGGAAATATGCAAGGCCCAGCGCATAGCCCGCTTCATCGAGCATCTTGGAATTGGGGAAATTATTCTTGATGCTCATAAAACTCGCTATGGCGCCGTCGTAGTTCTGGGTCTTAATCTGCACAAGGCCGAGCTGGTACTGCACGTAGTCGGTGTAAAAGCTATCCGGATAATCCCGAAGAATCGTATCATACGCCTCGACCGCCTTTTCGAATTCGCCTGAATCCTGGTAGGCATCTCCGATCTGGCAGAGGGCGCTGACCTTGAAGATTTTGTCCTCCGTCGAACGGACGATCTTCTTGAATTCGGCAATTGCCTCTTTGAACTCGCCTTCCTTCAGATACGCCCACGCCAGCCCGTAATGCAGTTTATCGATGATGTCCGACGGAACGCCGTCCAGGGATCCGGAGGCGGCCTTGCGGTATGTTTCAACCGCGGCCCTGTAATCTCCCAGGTTGTATAGCGCGTCGGCTTTGCCGATGTACGCCTGCAGCAAAGTCAAGGGATCCTGCGTCGCCCTGATCAGTTCGTCATACACAACCTGCGCCTGGCTATAGCGGGATGTTTGCGAAAAAACGGCGGCCTTGCCCAGATACAGGACGTCCAGGCTTTTTTTCTCAAGGGACTCCGGGTTGATCTGGTCGAACGCCTGCTGCGCCTTTTGATAATCCTTGAGCTTAAGATACGCCCATCCCGTACCGAGTCTCGAAAGCGATTCCAGTTTCGGGTCGCGGGTGCTTGAAATCACCCTGGAATACGCTTCGATCGCAGCCTGCAAATTATCGAGGTAATACTCCGATTCGGCTATATAGAAATTCAGATACGCGGATTTTGTGATATCCTTGCTGAAGGCCTTGAGATAACCCCGCGCAGAGTCCCGCAATCCCCCATAATCCTTAAGGTTATACAAACATTCCAGGATCTTGAACGAGGCCTCCTGCGTCTGGGAATGCTTCGGGAATTTTTCCTCCATCTTGCGGAAATAATCGAGGGCTTCTTTATACTTCTGCTCCTGGAACATGCACCAGCCGAGAGAATAATACGAGCTTGCAGCGTAATATGAATCCGGGTAGCCCGTAATGATCGCTTTGTAATACTCCGCCGCCTTGGCGAAATTATTCCCCCTGAAATGCACCTCCGCGGCCCAGTAATACCCCGCATCCTTGTTGTTTTTCGCCGGCCCCTGTATTAAGTCCTCAAACTTCTTTAACGCCTCGAAAAAACGGGAGAGATGGAAATAACACTGGCCCATGAGAAGGTTCGCATCATGGATGCGCCCTGAATTCGGGTAGCTCTGCACAAAACGTTCTAGAAGGTTCAAGGCCACGTCATAAAATCCGTCGTCGAACGCCTTTTGCGCGACGAAGAGGGATTCTTCCTGGCGCGACTGGTCTGCTTCCTGCGCCTGAACGGGCGCGGCCGACCGGGCAAAGGAAAAGGCACAGATAAGAGCAAAACAGAAATACAGCCTGAACAGTGTGGTATTTATCATTTATCCCCCAACACATCTCTAAGGTATTGTCCGGTAAAAGAACCTTTGACCGCCATGACATCCTCCGGGCTGCCGCAGGCAACAACACTGCCGCCCTTGTCCCCGCCTTCAGGTCCGAGGTCGATTATATAATCGCTGCATTTGATAACCTCAAGATTATGTTCAATCACGATTACCGTATTGCCCCGGTCGACGAGACGTTGCAGCACCGAAATAAGTTTTTCCACATCCGCGAAATGCAGGCCCGTCGTCGGCTCATCGAGGATATATACGGTCCTGCCCGTTGCCCTGCGGCTTAGCTCCGAAGATAATTTGATGCGCTGCGCCTCTCCTCCGGAAAGAGTGGTTGCGGGCTGCCCGAGCTGGATGTATCCGAGCCCCACGTCATACAGCGTCATGAGGGTATTCCTGATCGCGGGGATGCTCTCAAAAAGGTCAAGCCCTTCTTCCACGGTCATATTCAGGACGTCCGCGATAGACTTTCCCTTATACTGGACCTCGAGCGTCGCCTCATTGAAACGCCTGCCCTTGCATACGTCGCAGACCACATAGACGTCAGGAAGAAAATGCATCTCTATCTTTTTGATGCCGTCCCCGCCGCACGCCTCGCACCTGCCACCCTTGACGTTAAAAGAGAACCTGCCGGGCCGATACCCCCTGCTGCGGCTGTCCGGAAGCTTGCTGAATATGTCGCGCACAGGAGAATATACCCCTGTGTATGTCGCCGGGTTCGAGCGAGGAGTTCTGCCTATGGGTTCCTGGTCAACAAGGATAACTTTATCAATGAGATCCAGGCCGGTTATTTTCTTATGCGCGCCGGGTTTATCCTTTGCCTGGTATAAATGCCGCGCCATTGCCTTATAAAGGATATCGTTGACCAACGTGGATTTGCCAGACCCTGATACGCCGGTCACGCAGATGAATACGCCCAGCGGGAATTGAACGTCGATATTTTTAAGATTATGCTCGGATGCGGCGTGGACCGTGACCGCCCTTGCCCCTGACCATTTCCTGCGCGCCTGCGGTATGGGGATACTGACCTCATTGCGCAAATATCTGCCGGTCAGGGAAACCGGCGATTTTAAAAGTTCCTGAAGGCTGCCGTTAAAGATGACCTCGCCCCCGTGCCTACCTGCTCCCGGGCCCAGGTCCACTACATGGTCCGAAGACATCATCACCGAAGCGTCATGCTCGACAACAATGAGCGTGTTGCCCAGATCGCGCAGGGCCTTTAGCGTATTGATGAGCCGCGCCGTGTCGCGCGGATGCAGGCCGATGCTCGGCTCATCGAGGATATATAAAACGCCCACAAGGCCTGAACCGACCTGCGTGGCAAGCCGCACCCGCTGAGCCTCTCCTCCGGAAAGCGTGGCGCTTTTGCGCTCAAGCGTCAGGTAATCAAGGCCGACGTCAACGCAGAAACCGAGCCTCAGGATGATCTCCTTGAGCACCTGATGGCTGATTGCCTTCTGTCGTTCGGTCAATACAAGCGACCTGAAAAACTCGCGCGCGCCTCTGATCGAAAGCGCCGTGACCTCGGATATGTTTTTGCCGTTGATTGTTACCGCGAGCGCTTCTTTTTTCAAACGGCTGCCGCGGCATTCGGGGCAATCGAGGCTTGCCATGAATTTCGATATCTCGGTCTTAAGGTATTCGCTGTCTGAGGTGTGGAACAGCCGCTCAAGATGCGGGATCACGCCTTCATAGGGCTTGCTGCCGTATAAAACCTCGTCGCAGCCGTACAGGATGGATCTCTGTATATCTTTGGGCAATTTATTGAACGGCGTGTCGAGGTCGAACTTGAGCCTGCGGGACAGTTCCCTGATAAGCCAGCGGTAGTACATGATATATCCCCTGCCGCCTCGCCTCCATGCGGCAATAGCGCCCTCATTGATGGACTTTGTCCGGTCAGGGATGACAAGGTCAGGGTCGAATTCAAGCTTTATCCCCAAGCCGTTGCACGCGGGACAGGCGCCGAAAGGCGAATTAAATGAAAAAAGACGGGGTTCGACTTCAGGGATGCTGATACCGCATGAGCTGCAGGCGAACTGTTCGCTGAAAACCTCATCAACGGTGCCGGAGCCCTGGATCCGGGCAACCACCGCCGTGCCTTTCCCGACCTTCAAAGCGGTTTCCACGGAATCGGTGAGCCTTTTCTTGTTCTCCGGCTTCACGGTCAGGCGGTCCACTACGACCTCGATGATGTGCACTTTATACCTGTCGAGTTTAACCGGCGGATGAGGCAATTCATAGACCACGCCGTCAATGCGGCAGCGCACAAAACCTGCCTTCTGAATCGAAGCGAAGATATCCTTGTATTCGCCCTTTCTGCCTTTGACCATGGGCGCGAGGATCTGTATGGCAGTGCCGGCGGGATACGCCATGATCTTCTCGACTATCTCCTGGCTGGTCTGGCGCTCGATGGGTTTACCGCATTTATAACATGATAGTGTGCCTATGCGGCTGAACAGAAGCCGCAGGTAATCATATATCTCTGTCTGGGTGCCCACGGTCGAACGCGGATTGCCGCCTGCAGTGCGCTGTTCTATGGCAATCGCGGGGGAAAGTCCTTCGATGTACTCGACATCTGGCTTTTGCAACTGCTCGAGGAACTGCCGGGCGTAGCTCGAGAGGCTTTCGACATACCTGCGCTGTCCTTCCGCGTAGATCGTATCGAACGCAAGGCTTGACTTGCCTGACCCGGAAAGGCCGGTCACAACGATCAGCTTATTGCGCGGTAATTTTACGTCGATATTCTTGAGGTTGTGCTGGCGAGCGCCTTTGACAAAGATTAAGTTTTCCAATTATTCGACCCCGGAAGGACGGTTATTTATATCGAGGTGGGGTCAGACCCCATTATTTCAAGGAACACATATCCGGAAATAATGGGGTCTGACCCCAACGTTCCACACCGTGCTATCTCTTCTTCTTTTTCTTACCGCCTCTTACCATCTTTGCGCAAGAGACGTCGCCCTGCTTGTCAATGAAATAGAGGTATCCCTCTTTTCTCTTGACGCCGACTTTCGCTACCTTCTTGGGCTTTCCGCCTTTTGACTTGCCTCTTGCCATCTTTGCGCAAGAAACATCGCCCTGTTTGTCAAGGTAATAAAGGAAACCCTTTACTCTCTTGACGCCGACTTTCGCAACTTTGGTTGCCATTGTGTTTCACCCCCCTTCGCGGTTTAAAGGTGAGTCCTGGGACCGTTTCCCACCATGGAACGGATCCCGCATCATGTTCCTATACGAGCCGGCTCGAGGATCTGCCTGATAAGGCCGGCAGCCGAAAGCACTGCCAGGTAACTTGTCTTGGGATTATCAGGGTGGATCACGTTCTCGGTCCGGGTGAAAATGGTTCCCGCGGTTGATTCAACGGCTATCTCATGGCTGTTGCGCTTAGCTCTGGGGCTTGCAACAATGCAAACCCTTGTCCTGCGGGGCCCTATGCCAGCGAGGCTTAATACGCCGGCTACATTGATATTCTGAGGGAAATATTTCATCGCCTGTTCCGCAGTGCCGGAAAATAAAACAGTGTCTTTGCGGATAGCTTCAAGATCGATCTTCTTTGCGGCGACATACGGCACAGACCTGAATGAATGCGGCGGTTTACGGGTCGTAAGCGTAACGGACCGGATACGGCCTATCCGAGCCGCCTTTAACGCGTCGATGCCGCACACGGCGCCGCTGGGTATATACAAACGGGCATTATGCTTTTCCGCTAACCTTTTTAAAACATGGAATCTGCTCACCACTCCGCCTATGGACATGACGATGATATTCTTGCCTGCTGACAGACAGCGGGATGCGATACCGTACGAATGGCTGGCCGACGCGGCCTCGATGATCAGGTCGCTGGCAGCAATCACACCTTCGAGGCCCGAGCAAACACAGCGCCTGTTCCCGGTTGTCCTGCGCGCAAGCGCCAAAGACCGCTGCGTGTCATAATCGTATATTGCTGCCAGGCGCGCCCGGGCTGCAAAATCCTTCACAATAATCTTTGCCAGCGACGTTCCGATCGCCCCGCAGCCGACAATGCCGATACAAAGTTTTTTTCTCATGCACTGATCACTGTGTTATCAATTAGCCTCGTCCCGCCGAACCAGGCCGCAACTGCAACAAGGCACGATCCTCGAATGACTCTCACCGGCTTAAGATGCTCGGTGGATACGATACTGATATAATCGATTTTTGCGGATTTTGCGGTATTGATAAGTGACGCCATTTTGCCGGTCACTCGTTCTGGATCGCGCACCCCCTGCCGTATAAGCTTTCGCGCCAGGCAGAGCGCACGGGAAAGCACCTGTGCGTCGCGTTTGAGGCTTTGGCTCAGATACGTGTTGCGCGAGCTCAACGCCAGCCCGCTTTTTTCCCGCACAATCGGCATGACTTTTACGGACACGGGAAAATTCAGGTCCTTTGCCATGCGCTGTATGATGATTGCCTGCTGGGCGTCTTTCCGGCCGAAATACGCCCGGTCCGGCAGGCAGGCGTTGAACAGCTTGGCAACGACCGTGGTGACCCCGCGGAAATGGCCCGGCCTCGACGCGCCGCATAACACGCTGCCGAGCTCCAGCACATCCACATAGGTCTTGAACCCCGCGGGATACATTTCGCCCGCGGACGGACGGAAAATGAAATCAACTCCAGCTTCCCTGCACAGGGCTTCATCCTGGCTGACAGGCCGGGGATACTGTTTGAAATCTTCAGAGGGGCCGAACTGGATGGGATTGACGAATATGCTGACGACCGTTATATCATTATCTTTCAGGCTTGCGCGGATCAAGCTGATGTGGCCTTCATGAAGAGCGCCCATGGTGGGGACCAGGCCGATGGAACTGCCTGCGCGCCTGGCTTTGCGGCAGATGTCCTGCATTTGTTTTACGCTGCGGATAACACGCATAGTTATTTAGTGCGTTTCCTGCGTTTCTGTTTCTTAACTGACAGCCGGAAGATCTTCTTTGCCGATCTTTTTACAACCTTCTTTACTGCTTTTTTGACCGGTTTCTTAACCGAGAGTATTCTCTTAACCGCCTCGATTGCCTTAGGAGCAATCTCCTCCAACGGCACCAGAACAAACTTCCGTTCGAGCATGCGCGGATGCGGAATACATAATGCTTCCTCGCGCATACGAATATCCCCGTATATCAGTATATCGAGGTCTATTGTACGGGGCCCGTTGACCATTGTCCTGACACGGCCGAGTGAAGATTCAATATTCTGCAGCTCCGCAAGCAGCTGGTAAGGCCCCAGGTCTGTTTCGATCTCGGCTACCGCATTAAGATACGGCCCCTGGGGAGGGCCTCCCTCAGGAAGGGTCTCGATAACACCGGATATCTTGCGCACCTTGGTCCGCGTCAACAATTTCATCTTCTTGAGCGCGGCATTGATGTAATGCCTCCGGTCTCCGAGATTAGAACCAAGGCCTATGTAACACACGACCATATCAGAGCACCTTCCTTAAACGCTCCAGTGCTTCGGTGATGCGCTCTTTTGGCACGGTTAGCGCAAAGCGCACATACCCTTCGCCTGATGCGCCGAAGCCGACGCCCGGGGTCACAACCAAATTCGCTTTTTCAAGGAGCATCGCCGCGAATTCTATCGAGCTTTGTTTTGACTGGACCTTTACCCATACGTAGAACGTGGCTTTGGGCTTATGCGCATCCCATCCGAGATTATTCAACCCGTCAACGAGAACATCGCGGCGCTCCTGATACAGGCCGCGCATCTGCTGAACAAATTTCGGATCAGCGTCAAGCGCCGTAACAGCGCATACCTGGATCGCGGAGAAAATACCCGAGTCAATATTTGATTTGACTTTTGCAAGCCCTGCAACCAGTTTTTTGTTGCCGCATGCCCATCCCACGCGCCAGCCGGTCATATTGAAGGTTTTGGAATGCGAATGGAACTCGATCCCGACATCCCGTGCGCCTTCCACTTCAAGTAAGGACATCGGCTTGTATCCGTCATAGGACATCTCGGAATAGGCAAGGTCCGAGAGAACGATAAGGTTATGCTTTTTGGCAAACGCGACAACACGCTCATAGAATGCCTTATCGGCAACAGCGCCGGTTGGATTGTTGGGATAATTTATGTAGATCACTTTCGCTTTTTTGAGCACATCAGCGGGGATCATTTTAAGATCTGGAAGAAAATCATTTTGCTCCAGAAGCGGCATGATATGCACATTCCCGCCGGCAAAGATAGTCCCCCCTTTGTACGGAGGATAACACGGGTCTGGAACGAGCGAATAATCACCGGGATTCAAAAAAGCCAGAGGAAAATGAGCAATGCCCTCTTTCGAACCGATCAAGGGAAGGATTTCCGTTTCCGTATCAAGAACCACATTGAACCTGTTCTTATACCATTTCGCGATCGATTGCCGCAGGACCGGCATTCCCTGGTCAAGCGCATATCGGTGGTTCGCGGGATCGTTCGCCGCCTTGTTCAAAGAGTCTATGATGTATTTCGGCGTCGGCTGGTCCGGATCTCCGATGCCGAAGTCGATGATATCCCTTCCTTCAGAACGCGCTTTTCGTTTCGCTTTATCTATCTCAAGGAATAAATACGGCGGTAATGACTGCAGGCGTTTGGAAAACTCAAATTCCATTGTACCCAATATCTCCTTTCATTAAGTTATTGTTTTGCCACTTTTTCAACAACTGCTTTTGTCAATTCAATAGCGGAATTCACATCTTCGATGCTGAACACGCCTGTGGGCGCGTGGACATATCGCGTCGGAATACTTAAAACCCCTGTCGGAATGCCTTCTCGGTTCATGTAAATGATCGCGCCGTCAGTCATGCCGCCTTCGATCACATCGAGCTGATATTTGATCTTGTTCTTTTTCGCAGCATCCATGAACAATTCCCTGACCTGTTCGCTGACAATGACCCCGCGGCCTGATGCCTCAAGCACGGTAATGGCAACGCCATTGCCCAATTTCAATGAGGATTCGGTTTCCTTAATACCCGGTGTGTCGCCGGCAACTGTGGTATCGATCGCAATTGCAAATTGAGGGTCGATCTTGAACGATGCGGTCCGTGCCCCTTTTAAACCTACTTCCTCCTGCACAGTGGCAACCGCAAAGACCTCTGCAGCCACGCGCAGCTTTTCCATGATCTTGATGAGCGCATAACAACCGATACGGTTATCGATCGCCTTGCCGTAATAGAGATTGCCGTGCAATTGGCCGCAGCCTGTGTCAAAAATCACCGCATCAGCGACAGCAACGCGTTTTTCTGCATCTTCTCTGGACCTGGCGCCGATATCGATGAACATATCCTCGTATTTAACCGTCTGTTTCCGTTCTTCATCGCGCTGCAGATGCGGCGGTTTAGAACCGATAATACCCTGGACGTCGCCATTCTTACCCTTAATGATCACTTTCTTGCCAAGCAGGATCCTGTCATCGATACCTCCGACCTTGATAAAGTTCAAATATCCGTCTTTGGTAATATATTTGACTAACAGGCCTATCTCATCCATGTGCGCGGCAAGCATGATCTTTTTCTTGCCCTTGCCTTTTCGCGCGATCACATTGCCGAATATATCGGTCTCGACTTTATCGCAGACCTTGCCGAGTTCCGCCTTCATGATAGCGGCAATCTCTTTTTCATATCCGGAAATGCCCGATGCCTCAAGAATCTTTTTTAAAAGCGGATCCATTTGTTCTCCTTATTTAAATAAAACATCCTGCATGGTGTACAGACCAGCCGGCTTATTAGCGATCCATTTTGCAGCGCGCAATGCGCCAACGACAAACAGGTCGCGCGTATGCGCCTGATGCTTGATCTCAATGCGCTCGGAATTGCCGCAGAAAGTCACGGTGTGGTCGCCGAATATATCGCCGAGCCGTATCGAATGCGTCGGGATCTCTTTATGAGTAACGTCTGCCACCACCTGCGCGAGCTTCTTTGCCGTGCCTGACGGCGCGTCCTTTTTCATCTTATGATGCGCTTCCACGATCTCAACGCTGTAATCAGGCCCCAGGATCTTTGCGATCTCGGGTAAAATCCTGAACAGCATATTCACGCCGATGGACATGTTCGGAGAAAAGACCACAGGGACGAGCTTTGATACTTCCTCGACCTTTTTGACCTGTGCTTCGTCCAAACCGGTTGTTCCCAGGACAAGAGCCTTCTTGTATTGCGCCACATAATCCAGATGCGCATCGCTTGCCTCCGGGGTCGTGAAATCAACGAACACGTCGATCAAGAACATACCGTCAGGGCTTGAAGATATCTTGATCTTTCCCAGCTCCTTGCCGATCTCCGGGATCCCCCGGCGTTCAAGCGCAAGCGCGATCTCGAATTCACTATCCTGGCGCGCAAGCTCGTATATCCTTCTGCCCATCTTGCCGCACACACCCGCAATCCCGAGTTTGATCATACAAGCTCCGTTATTTTTCCAAAGCGGTTACTCTTGCCTTTAACTCTTCGTTGTCTTTTTTAAGGACCTGAATAGCCTTTGTAAGGACGGCGATCAATTCATCCGTAGCAATGGACTTCATTTTCTGGTCATCGCTTGATTCCAATACCAGTTCCGGGAATACTTCTTCGACGTCCTGCGCAATAAATCCGTAATGTATCTTGTCTCCCTGCCAGGCTGTATCTTTCCAGCGGTATACAACAGGCCTGAGCTTCAGGAGATTATCAACTGCGGAAGTCTCAAGCTGGACTATATCTTTTTTCAGCCTTTTATCAGAACGCTGCATCAGACCGGTATAATATACCGAGGAACAACTTATATCCCAGGTGACAAGCCCCCCTCCCCAACCCGAGGGCCAGTCATTTCTATAATAATCTCCCTGTGCCGCGATCACAGCTGACGTCAGGCTATTACCCACCACATGGAGTCTGGCAGTCGGCGTCGTAGTCCCGATGCCGACGTTGCCCGTTGTGCTATTGATAAATAAACGATCAGTATTGTCGGTCCTAAACTGCAGATCGGTTGCGCCTGCAGTCCCTATCACAGTCCGGGTTGCTTGGGACGTTATATATCCGTTGCTGCCGCCCGATTGCATGACGCGGAACATTGCGTCTCCGCCCGTTTTTGCCACCTCTAACTGGGCTGTCGGAGTCATGGTCCCGATGCCGACGTGTCCATCGGCATCAATAACCATCTTCGCGTTCGTCATTGGTCCGGTCGAATTCGTCCAGAATCCGAATGTGTTGCTGGGATTGTCATAGATAATGCGCCCCTTGTAGCTGGTCCCCGGCGCAGTAAAATCTATGTGGGAGCCATTCGTTATG
>JAKPTF010000096.1 GCA_029571225.1 Candidatus Omnitrophota bacterium
TCGTCCAGGAATGCGTCGAAGAGATAATGTGCTTCTCTACATGTGATCATGACGCTTGTTCCCGTAACACGGTAACTTGGGACCAGTCTTCCGCCACTCCAGACAAGAGCTGCCGCAGGCGTGCGCGAGCGCGATGCAAATGGCTTTTAACGGTTGCGACAGGTATCTGCATGGTCTCTGCGATTTCCTGACAGCTCTGTTCTTCACGATAGTACAACAGGATCGTCGCCCGTTGCGGCACGGACAACTGATCCACGGCATCCCAGATCTCGTTCTTGAGCCGGCGAGCGTCTTCGCTTACGGCCAGCTCGTTCAGTGGCCCTTCTTCCTCGCTGCGGATATCGCCCAGATCCAGATCGGTTGTCATCGGGTGCTTGCGACGTATCCAATTCAAGCAGAGCCGATAGCCGATGGTGAAAAGCCAGGTGCTGAATCGATACTCGGGGCTGAACGTATCCAGCGACGAGAACGCCCGCAAAAATGCTTCCTGGCAAATTTCTTCCGCGTCATGGTGATCGCGAATGATTCGCCAGATGAACGCCAGCAGGCGTTCCTTGTGGGCGTCAATCAGGCCGCGCGCGGCATCCTGGTCACCGCGGAGAGCGCGCGTGATCATTCGCTGCTCATCTCGCCGTGACAGCCGTTCGGAGCCGTCCTCGACCTTACGCGTCCACATACTCACTCTATTATACCAGTCCTTCTTCAGCCGGTTGCATACCAACCCAATAGAGTTAAAATCTATTCCCATAATAGCTTATCGGCTATTTTGCGACTTGACTAGGTGGACGGAAATAAGTCCGTAACTGCCTGTCAGAAAGTATTTTATGTCAAAGAAGCCGTCCGGGCCGCAACAACGCCGTATTCTGAACAAGACCGCCAGGTATGAATATCACATCCTGCAAACCCAGGAATCCGGCATTTCTTTGAAGGGCACCGAAGTAAAAAGCATACGGGAAGGCCGGGCGTCCCTGGATGAGGCGTTTGCCCTGATCAAAGACGGGGAGATCTTCCTCGTCGGATGCAACATTCAAACCTATGCGCCGGCTACAAGCAACAACCACGACCCGCTGCGCAAGCGAAAGCTGCTTCTGCATCGCAATGAAATCAAGAAACTGTATGTGAAGGTCAAGCAGGCGGGGCACACACTGATCCCGCTGGCAATCTACTTCAATGAGAACGGTATCGCGAAAGTTGAACTCGCACTGGCTAAAGGCAAAACACACGCAGATAAAAGGGAAAGCATCAAAAAACGCGACCATCAGCGGGATATCGATCGTGCGATGCGAAGACGATGAAGAAGTTGTCTTTGTCCAAATCGCAAGACCTGCCGGTTCTGAATCAACACTCTCTGTAGCACTTCGTTCATGCGTAGAATCATTGGGCAACACGCATTTGACAGAAAGGGCGATAA
Source organism: Candidatus Omnitrophota bacterium (assembly GCA_029571225.1). Taxonomy (GTDB): domain Bacteria; phylum Omnitrophota; class Gorgyraeia; order Gygaellales; family Profunditerraquicolaceae; genus JAGOOP01. Next base: position 1,412 of record JAKPTF010000096.1, read on the forward strand.
CGCCTAACTGTATGAACTCGTGCGCAAAGAATATCATCTTATCGCATAATTAGTATCTCTAATATTGTGTGCCAGTACGGAGAGGGTACGACATGCCAAGACGTAACGATATCAAGAAGGTTCTGATTATCGGTTCCGGTCCGATCATCATCGGCCAGGCCTGCGAGT
>JAKPTF010000069.1 GCA_029571225.1 Candidatus Omnitrophota bacterium
ATTTGTTGAATGCGGCACAGCGGACGACCTGGGGGGATTTAACAGCGGTGCGAGAGGACGCGCGGCTTGCGGCTGGGCGGCGGCAGCCGCAAGCCGCAGCCGAGCCGAACCCCGACTGCATTAGCTCCAGGCCGCTGACCTAAGCGGCCGTCCAGCGAAGCCCCGCTCCCAAGCGGGGCGAAGCGACGCCACCAGCACAACGAAGCCCGCGGCCAAGCGGGCGGTGCCTATTCTCTTGACTGATCTTTCTTTTGGTAGTAGGATTGAACCGAGTAGGTTAGTTGACAAACAGCCTTTTGGGTATTCCTCAGTTGAGGGGCACCAAAATAACAGAAAATAACAGGGACGGTTCTGTTTTTAAAACAAAAAGAAAAACAGAACCGTCCCTGTTATTTAATAATATCCCGGCGTGCCGCCCCAGGTGCTGTTCTCGAGATTCAGCGTTACCGTATAGGCCTGATTGCCCTGTGGTTTCTTGCCGCCCGAAGTGCACCGTGTGGCAATCGCATGTGTGCTGTTGATGTCATAGCGAAAGAAGTGATTGTCCTGGGCGCAATTATGCGGAAATTCCTTCCTGTCGAGATTGAGGTCGGAGAACGTCACTGACTGGTCTCTGAAGTTCAGGATATACTGCCCCCAGGCAACCTTGATCTCCCACAGGGCCTGCTTGGCAATGTCGGCCCTGGCCTTTTCAAAAACGAACATGTACTTTACGAATGCCGCTGTAGCGAGAATGCCCACGATCACGACGACCACAACAGCCTCAATCAGGGAAAACCCTTTATTTGACTTTGACCTCGACATCGATAGTCCCATGGGAATAGTTTATATTGTACGTCAGATTATTGAACGTGTTGTCGTGGAAATCGCGCAGATACCCCGAATCCACCGTTTTGCTGTCTCCGTCGGACAGTGTCTTGGCGCGCACCTCCAGCTGGCCCCTGCTGAGCGCGTGGATGACCGCATTCTGCTTGGCCTTGGACATAAAATCGTTCTCCACGATGAAACTGACGTTCGAGACCGCCAGGAAAAACGCCAGCATCAGCGATGAGACCGTTACCAGTATTCCGAGTATGACCGCTATCATATCCGCCTGCGCTTATTGGGGCTGCACAACGTCCACAAACCAGAATCGTATGCCTTCGGCCTTGACGAGTTTCTCGGGCAAGCCGATCGCTTTCGATTTATCGCAGAATACTTCGATGACCACTGTCATGAAATCCGGCTCGGCGTCATGCTGCTCGCCGTGGCGTATGAACGACACCCTTGGCCGAAACTTTCCCTCAACAAGAATCTCGGCTTTCTCGATGTTCGATCCATCCATGACTTCCAGCACAAGCGCCCCATCCTCACCCGCGCCGTTCCTGACCCGGTACCGGTAATCGGTGTCGCCCTCGTACGGGACGACGTGGTATGGATCGCTCGCGCCGATGAACCGCATGGCATGGATCGTTTCCAACGCGCCGGATTGCGTGAATGGAGTCTTTATTTTGCTCGCGCTTGGCATGCGCAACGCCATATCGTCGAGCGCATAGCCGATCTGGCTGTATGCATTATACCGCTCGATATAAACATGGATCTGCTTGCCGGCGATCGTGCTGACATGAAAAATCCCCAGGAATATGACCCCTGCGAGCGCCAGGGCAATTAATAGCTCCAGTAACGTCATGCCGCGATTACGCATACCCTGTCCTTATGGATTATCCTTATACTCGACCGCGACAACGGTCACGTCGTATGCACGCAGCCACACCTTGACACCGGCATTGTCCGATTCATGGCACCATTCAATATGCACGGTGTGGGGGCCGGCGCCGACATTTCCGACCTGCAGGATATTATTGATGAACACCTGTGACCTGATGGGGGTCCTGGTGATGATGCCTTCGGTGCCGCCGTTGTCGATCCTGCAACGGGTCATGACTGTCTCGTCCGGATCCGGCGGATGGTCGGTATCGTACGAGATCGCCAGATTATACATGATGATCAGGTCCTTGGGGACCGCGTAATTGAAATCCAGCACTTTGGCGCCGTCAAGGATGCCTGCCCAGTTATACTCCTCTTCTTTCATGCCCGGATAGTACCGAAGATCTGTGCGAGGCGCTTCATATTTCCCATCCGGGAAAGGCGCTTGGCTCTTTCGCGAAAGAATATGGATCAGCGGATACGGCACGACGTTTGACAGCCGGATCGTGCGGGTATTCACTGCTTTACCCTGCGGGTCGACTTCGGAATATTTCGTCTCAACCGTCACGTTCTTATACGGCACCCGGTTGGCGCCCATCGTTTTATCCTGATCTATGAAGACCGTCCAGTTAAAATACGTGTTATCCTGCGTTTCGACAAAAGCATTGCTGATGTTGCTTTCATTGCCCGATTCCTGGCCCGGCTGCAGGTTGTCGAAGGAATGCGAGAGATACTCCTGCAGTTTCACATGCGTGATGCTCATTGCCCGCGATTTATGCTCGGCCTGCTTGAGCATGTAATACCCGCCGATCACCGCGGCGGACACGCACGCCGCGATGAGGCCGGTAATGATGAGTACGACGAGGATCTCGATAAGGCTCAAGCCTTTGGCGTTTTTCATTTATTTTTTCGAAAGCGGTATGACGTTAACGATCATATTGCGCATTCCGGCGGGGCTCGTGATATAAAGCGCCGTGTCGTTTTCCCAGTATACCCTCAACGTGAGCTTATCCGGTATCTTTTTGTTGGGAAAATCCTCCCGGGTTATGACATACGTGCCGGTCAGAGTC
>JAKPTF010000019.1 GCA_029571225.1 Candidatus Omnitrophota bacterium
GATCAGCGTCGGTGTCGGTATTGTTGATGAGACCGTTATCGATGATATCAACATCCTGCAGGCAACGTTTCGCGCCATGCGCTTAGCTCTGGCCGATCTGCCTGTCGAACCGGACGTGATCCTCGTTGACGGCACCGAGGTCCCCGCGCTGTCGAAGCCCCACCGTGCGATTGTGGGCGGTGATGCCGCAAGTATATCGATCGCGGCGGCGTCGATCGTCGCGAAAGTTGTTCGTGACCGGATCATGGTGAAATACGATGCCGCTTACCCGCTGTACGGCTTCAAGGTCCACAAAGGGTACGGGACAAAACGACATATGGATGCACTGCGTACATACGGACCGTGTCAAATACACCGGCGCACTTTTGAGCCGGTCAGGCAATTGACGTTCGGATGGCCCCAATGAAGGACACGCGCAAAATGACCGGCGCAGAGGGAGAGTTGGCCGCGGCAGGCTTCTTGCGGAAACAGGGGTACGCTATTCTCGAGAAAAACTTCAGGACGCGAAGCGGAGAGATTGACCTTATCGCCGAAGATAAGGGCACCCTGGTGTTTGTTGAAGTAAAGACGAGACGCAGCGACGCGTACGGGTGTGCGGAAGAGGCGGTTGACGGCCGTAAACAGCACAGGATCATTGAGGCCGCCCGCTACTACCTCCATAGATACAATTATGCAGATAGAGATTGTCGGTTTGATGTGGTTGGGATAGAATGGGACGGTTCAAAGGGGGGCCGTATCACGCACATTCGAAACGCATTCAATACGGAGTAGTGTATGAACCAGGATAAGTTGCAGGCGCTTTTTGACATGCAGAAGACGCTCAACAGGCGCATCGGCGTTGACACCGATGCCATGACGGATGACGACAAGGTGAAATGGATATTGAATTATTGCCGTGCCCTGTCGCAGGAACTGGCGGAACTGACCGACAGCGTGCCTTGGAAGTGGTGGGCGAAATATCAGACCTTTGACAAGCAGAACGCGCGCGTCGAGGTTGTCGACATGTTCCATTTCCTGATCTCGCTGGCGCAGGTGCTGGGTATGAGCGCGGATGACGTGTACAGCGCCTATGTAAAGAAGAACAAGGTAAATCACGAGCGGCAGGAGAGCGGCTATCTCGTGAAAGATCATGCGGACAATAAAAATATTTAAGGGGGATACATGAAACATACGGGCACCTCTGTTTTTGTCGCGGTCGGTCTAATGGTTATGTCGGCGATCTGTGCCGGTTGTACGGCGCCGGAGAAGGTCGTTGACGATTCACTGAAGACGGGCGGCGGCGTCGCCAAAGGGGTTTTTGACGGAACGGGAACGGTCGTGAAAGGTGTTGCCGAAGGAAGCGGGACGATGGCAAAGGGGGTCGCTGACACGACAGGAAACGTCGTGGGCGGTGCGGCCAACACCGCCGGTGAAGCGGTGACGGGCGTCACGACCGGTGAAACGGCAACCGGTATCAGACAAACAATCGACGGAGCCGGAAAAGAGTTTTTCAAGAAAAGGGACCTGGATGTCGCCGGGCAGGACGTCCAGGTTGATATGAGCCAGAATAAGAAGATCAAAGTGGAATTCTAAAATTCAGCAAAGTTTTTTCAATGCAGGTGCATGCCGCGGACATCAGCTTAAGAGTGCGAGCGCTGCTCGGGATCTGTGTTATCGGCATCTGTCTGACCGGATGCGCAAAACAAAAGATCGATAAGAACACTGCCGCGCGACCGGGCCCTCTCGTCTCCGATGAAGAGCGGTTTGGACCGGATTCCTCCATGCATTCCATCAAAACAGTCAGCAGGTGAGGTGTCGCGATGCTCGCGAAGGTCTTTTCAGGGAGTGTCTTCGGTGTCGAACCGTTCCCCGTTGAGATCGAGGTTGACTGCGGGCGGGGACTGCCCGGCGTGATTATGGTCGGGCTTCCCGACGAGGCGGTCAAGGAGAGCCGTGACCGTGTCAGGTCGGCGCTGCAGAATTCTGACCTGACGTTTCCCGCCAAACGCATCACGATCAATCTTGCCCCCGCCGATATCAGGAAAGAAGGGGCCGGTTATGACCTCCCGATCGCGCTGGGGATCCTTGCCGTCTCGGGACAACTTTCCTCACAACTTCTCCCCGCATGTGTCTTTCTGGGCGAACTGGCGCTTGACGGC
>JAKPTF010000073.1 GCA_029571225.1 Candidatus Omnitrophota bacterium
GATAATATAATAAACTCTGTGGACTTTTAAATGCTTATTTGACAAAAAAGCAGAGCGTAGTAACCTCAAGTTGTTCGCCAGAACAACAAAAAAGGAGGTTACATGAAACCGCTCTGCTTCGAAGGGTATTATCGCAGAAGATTTGCGAGAGTAAAAGAGTTTTCTTGTGATCAGGTGGAAGTAGTACTTGATAAGTTTCTTGAGCAGTTCTGTAACCAGTGGCTCGAAGAAGAATTTGAGGTACAAAGCAGGTCCAGGTATTACGAACGGACAGACGACAGGGCAGATTATCGTAATGGGCATTACCGGCGGTCGTTATTAACAGCACGCGGACGCGTGCATGTAGATGTTCCTCGAGGACAGAAGGGGCATTATACCTTTAGCCTGTTTAAGAAGTTTAAACGTAAAACCGAGCATTTTGAGGCAGTAGTTATAGAAGCGTTATTAAACGGGCATTCGAGCCGTAAGGCGAGTCAGTTCTTTGGCAAGTTATTTGGAGCAGGGACAATCAGCCATCAGGCAGCTGTAACGACATTACGAAAGTTTGATTCGGAGTTGCAAAGGTGGAAGACGCGTCCGATCAAGGATAACGCGGTTGTATTGGTTCTTGATGGTGTTTGGTTAAAAGGTGTTATTCCGTATTTAAAGTGCGCAAAGCCGGTATTATTTGCGTATGCGGTTTATCCGGACGGAACGGAGGAAGTGCTCGATTTCGAGCTGGCGCGTGGAGAATCGGAAGATGGGTGGTGCCGATTATGCCAGTCGCTCCAGCAGCGCGGATTAAATAACGTCCGGTTGATCGTACATGATGATAATGAGGCCATAGCTCAGGCGGCTGGATTCGTATGGCCCAAGGCATTGGATCAGGCATGTGTGTTCCATGTGATGCAGAACTTTACCAAGAAATTAGCCGGTTGCAGAGATAAACGCAAGCTTATAGACGATGCCAGTGAGCTATATAAAGCTAAAAACGAGGAAGAATTTTACCGTTTAGCGCAAAAGTTTAAGAATCGCTGGTTGAAATACAGGTATCATCCGGCGATGAAGTATTTGTTCGGAAAATTAGCTGATACAATCAAGTATTTTGAGTTGCCGGAAAAGTTTTGGGAAATAGCCAAGACCAGCAACAGGTTAGAACGGCTCTTTGAAGAACTAAAACGCAGGATCCGGGTATTCCGCAGGTTCCCGAATCCTGCAAGTTGTAAGCGTTGGCTTTACGCATTATTGACCCAACAAAAGAGATGGAACAACTCGTGGTTGCTATGCGAAAGTCAACAGAGTTCTTGACACTATGAGATTGTCCTTTCCCTTGTGAAGCGCTTTGTTATATGTTATAATTCCTCTATTATGGAAAAAAGGATCATACTCTGGTTACGCAGGCAGGTCAGGGCAGCGCATGCCAAAGGGGTCGTTTTGGGCTTAAGCGGCGGACTGGATTCATGCGTTACCGCAGTGCTGGCTAAGAAAGCGCTTGGCGCGAAGCATGTACTGGCGCTTTTACTGCCATGCCACAGCCAAAAGAGGGATTCGCTCGACGCAAAACGTGTCGCGCTCGAGTTCGGTATTGCCACAAAGACAGTCGATCTTTCAAAGGCATACGACGCCCTGCTTAAAGTTTTGCCGGCGGCGGACCGCATCACACAGGCCAATATCCGGCCCCGCCTGCGCATGATCGCGTTGTATTATTTTGCCAGGAAAATGAATTATCTTGTCTGCGGAACGAGCAATAAGTCAGAGGTGGTTGCGGGTTATTTTACGAAATTTGGCGACGGCGCAAGCGATATCCTGCCTATCGGAAGCTTGTTGAAGACGCAGGTGCGCAGGCTCGCCGTTGAGTTAGGCATACCTCAGTGGATTATCGACAAAGCTCCTACCGCCGGATTGTGGCCGGGACAGACGGACGAAGGCGAAATGGGCATTACCTATGCCGAGCTGGATGAGGTAATTACAAGATTTGAGAAAAAACAGCCGCAACGATTGAGCAAAGAGAAAGTAGATAGAGTACGGAAATTGATCCGTTGTTCCGAGCATAAACGCAGGAAGGCGGCGTGTTTTATCCCCTGAACGCCTTATAATACGGAGGCCCCCATGGACGAGATCCTTGAGATACTGGAAAAAGACGCGCGCATTACGCCTGAAGAGATTGCCCGCATGACAAAAAAGAAGTCAGCGGAAGTTAAAAAAAAGATCCGGCAATATGAAGAGGGCGGCGTGATCCTGAAATACAAGGCGGTGATCAATCGAGAATTGGTCCATGCGCGAAACGAAGAAGTGCGCGCATTGATAGAAGTGAACCTTGTGCCGCAGAAGGATCTCGGTTTTGATAAAGTCGCCGAACGTATTTATTCGTTCCCGGAGGTTTCAAGTTGCTATCTGGTGTCGGGCACCTATGATCTTTTGCTTATAGTCAGAGGCCGGGACATACATACGGTTTCCAGATTCGTATCGGAGAAATTATCGCCCATGGAAAATGTCAGGGGCGTGGTCACGCATTTTATGCTCAAGAAATATAAGGAAGACGGGGTCATTCTCAAGCAAAAAGAAGAGGATAAGAGAATCGCGATCTCTTATTAAGGAATGAAAGATTATATATCGAAAACAGTGGAGAAAATGAAACCATCGGGCATCAGGGCGTTTTTTGACTTGGTGCTGGGCATGAAGGACGTCATTTCCCTGGGCGTCGGCGAGCCTGATTTTGTCACCCCATGGGAGATTCGTGAGGCAGGGATCACGTCCCTGGAGCAGGGTTTTACTTCATACACCTCCAACAAAGGGCTGTTAAAGCTTCGTCTGGCGATTCATAACTATTTAAAGAATACGTTCGGGATATCGTATTCCGCAGATGATGAGATCCTTGTTACCGTCGGAGTGAGCGAAGGCGTGGACCTGGCGTTGCGCGCTATCATGAACCCGGGGGATAAGATCCTTGTGCCCATGCCCTGCTATGTCTCATACGGCCCGATGACCGAGCTTGCAGGCGGCATCCCGGTTTATATCGACACGCGCAGGGATGATTTCAAGCTGACCCCCCAGAACCTCAAGAAATATATCGATCCTAAGGTCAAGGGGATTATTTTTAATTATCCGGCGAACCCGACAGGGGTATCCTATACACGAAAAGAGCTGGAGCAGCTTAAGAAAGTGCTGATTGGCCACAAAATACTATGCATAACCGATGAGATTTACTGCGACCTGACGTACGATTTCACCCATACCGCATTCCCGTCATTACCGGGCGCGAAAGAATATACGCTATATTTAAACGGGTTCTCGAAAAGTTTTGCAATGACCGGCTGGCGCGTGGGGTATGCATGCGGCCCCAGGGATCTTATCGCGGCAATGACCAAGATCCACCAGTACACGATTATGTGCGTACCGATCACAAGCCAGATGGCAGCGTGCGAAGGCCTGCATTCAGGCCGCCAGTCAGTCGAGAACATGAAGCGCGAATACAGACGCCGCAGGGAATTCGTTGTCAGCCAGCTCAACAGGATCGGCCTTAAATGCCATATGCCGCATGGCGCGTTCTACGCGTTCCCTTCAGTCAGGAAAACAGGCATGAATGGCCTTGAGTTCGCGCAGAAGCTTCTCGCCGAGCAGAAGGTCGCGGTTGTCCCGGGCACGGCGTTCGGCGACGAATATACGGATAATATCCGCATCTCATACGCGACCGCATTTGAAAAACTCAAAGAGGCATTGCTGCGTATGGAGGCATTTGTCAGCAAGCATAGAAAATAAAAATGGCAAAACAGGCGACTCTCAAGAAAAAAGAAGACGGTTACCGCATATACCTTGAACAGATCGAGGCGCTTTCCAAGGTTGCCAACCTCATCGCGTCAGGTATGTATCTGGATGAATTGTTGCGTTTGATCGTGCAGGTCACTGCCGAGGTCATGCATTCCAAAATTTCTTCGCTTATGATCCTCGATGAGGAGAAGAAAGAACTGGTCATCAGGGCGACGCAGTCGGTCTCAGAGGCCTATAATAAGAAGCCGAATATCAAATTAGGCCAGGGCATAGCCGGTCTTGCGGCGCTCGATAACAAGCCGGTCGTTGTCCTTGACCTGCAGAAGGATAAACGGTATCTTAACCAGGATATCGCCCGGGATGAAGGCCTTGTGTCTCTGGCAAGCGTGCCTCTGTCGGTCAAGGGCAGGGTTATCGGTGTTTTGAATTGTTACACGGCAAAGAAGCACGAATTCAGCAAGACCGAGCTGAAAATCCTTATCGCCCTGGCAAACCAGGCAGCGCTCGCCATCGAAAACGCTCATCTTGCCGTGCGCGCGCGAAGCGCAGAAGAGGCGCTGCAGACGCGAAAGCTCGTCGAACGGGCGAAAGAAATTCTTTCGCAGGACGCCAATATTCAGTCGCAGGAAGCATACCGGCTGATCCAGAAGCAGTCGATGGACAGCCGCAAGTCAATGCGGGACATCGCCGAGGCGATCATCCTCAGCCACGACCTCAAATCCAAGCGTTAAAAAAGGGGTCAGACACATTTAAGAGTGGATAACTCTGCGGATATCTCAAGGGTGTATTTTATGAAATATTTTTTGTGTATAATGACGACCGCTCTAATGGCAGCTTACTCCAACATTGCCTGTGCCGAGACGGTGGTTTTGAAGTCCGGAAAGAAAATCCAGGGAAAGATCCTTGAAAAGACCAAGGATTATATAAAAGTGGATTATAAGCCAAGCCCTGTATATTACACTTGGGATAGTATCGATACGATCGACGGCCAACCTGTGCCGGGCAGGCAGCAGAAAGCTGCTTTGCAGCAAAGTGATCAGCCGGCCGGAACAGCGATGCCTTCGGCTGCAGATACCCTCAACCTGCAGGCGTTACTCGATGCCAGAGAAAGGGAAATCGAATCTCTGCGCAACCAGCTCTCGGATAGCCGTCAGCTTAAAGAAGATTTTGACAGATTAAAGCAGGCATATGTAAAACTGCAGGCGAAGTATTTCAATAATCTGGGCGGCACTTTGCTGTATGAAAAAGAATTCGATAAAGCGGCCAGGGCATTTCAGGAAGCGCTTGATATCGATCCCTGGAACCCTGAAGCGTGCTTCAATCTCGGCATGCTCAACGATGAATACCTGAAGGACGCAAAGGCGGCAGTTTCGTTTTACGAGCGGTATCTACTTTTGTCGCCGAATGCTCCTGACCGCAGGGAGATAGAGGACCGCATAGCACAGCTGAAATAGAATTTGCGGCAGACCCCTTTTTTAGCGGAGGAATTGTTTGCGAAGGGTACTTTCGGGGATCTCGACTACAGTGGGCCTGCCGTGCGGGCAGGTGAACGGGTCGCGCGCCTGCAGTAAAGCGCTACGCTGATATTCGGCCTGCTCCTTATTCATTACAAATCCTGCCATAACAGAAGACCGGCAAGCAAGCCGCGCCAGCTTCTCAGGGTCAATTTTCGTAATCTGCCCGCCGGCAATCAGATTGCGCAGGCTGTTTTCAGGGTCTGTGATCAGTTGCGGATGCGAGTGGACCGCGATTGTTTCCCTGTCGAAAAGCGTTGTCTCAAACCCTATTTTTTCAAGCAAGTCTTTTATCTCTTCCCACACCAGAAGCTCCTGCATAGTCGCCTTGAAGGTAAGAGGGGTGAGCAACTTCTGCACCTCTACATCCGCTTTTTCGATCTGTTCCTTCAACCTTTCAAAACTGATCCGTTCCTGCGCCGCGTGCTGGTCGATGACAAGCAGCGAGTCCGTTGTTTCGAACAGCAAAAAAGTTTTAAAAAGGTTTCCAAGATACCGCGCCTGTCGCAGCTTTGACCGCAGGTCTTTCTGTTTGTCCTGATCGATATCCGTCTTATAAAGCGCGATGCCCTCAGAAAGCGCAAGCTGCATTGGTTTTTGTTCCGGGCCCGGATATACGGACAAAGTTTTTTGCGCAGATTGCCCGAAAGGTCCTTGAGCCGGCCTGTCCGGCGCAATAAAAAGGCTTGAAGGCTGCTGTGCCTTGCTCTGTGTCATGAGCAGTTGCTCGCTAAAACTGCGTAATACCGCAACAAGGCTCGCTTCATCTTTGATCCTGACCTCGCGTTTGGTCGGGTGCACATTGACGTCCAGGTCCGCTGCAGGCATAAGGATATACGCGCAGAAAAGAGGATGCACCCCAGGCGCAAGCAGCGAGCGGTATATCTCGTTCAAATGATAACTGACGGTTTTATTTTCAACCGGCCGGTTGTTTATAAAGACAAACTGCATGTCCTTGCGGAGGCGCTGTATGTTTATATCCCCGAGCACAAGCTTAAGTGAAATATTCTTTTGGGCATAGTCTCGTTGCCCCTCGATGAGATCATCCTTATTCACGTGCAGCGCCTCCGCGATCCGCTCACGGATGTCGCGCGCTGGCGCAAGCTCGAAAATCGGCTTACTGTCATGGCTTAATTTGAACCTGATATTTGGAAACAGGAGCGTGTACGGGATGAACAAATCCAGCATCCGGTTGAACTCCGTAGTGTCCGATTTCAGGAATTTTTTTCTGGCAGGGGTGTTGAAAAACAGCTCCTTGACCTCGATACTGGTGCCGGTGCGCATACTGCAGGGTTTGCGCGACAGGCGTTCACTGCCCCGCACGTGCAGGCTCCATCCTGAATCCTGCGCATCGGTTTTTGTCTGGAGCGTCACATCAGCCACAGCGGCAATGCTGAACAGCGCTTCCCCTCTGAAGCCAAGAGAAGAAATTGCATAGAGATCGTCAATAACCGAGATCTTGCTGGTTGCGTGGCGGCTGAAAAGGGAATTCAGGTCTTCTTCCGCAATTCCCGTTCCGTTATCCCGCAGATGAATAAGCGTCTTGCCGGCATTGCCAACGGTCACCTCGATTGCGTCCGCACCTGCGTCCAGAGAGTTCTCAAGCAGCTCTTTTAATACGGACGCAGGCCGCTCGATGACTTCGCCTGCGGCGATCTTTGATACGATCTCGGGAGGCAGTACCCGTACCTTAGCCATTGTTCTGCAGCTTCTCCTTCAGTTTCTGTAATTTATTCAACGCCTGCAGCGGCGTAATCTTATCAAGGTCAGTCCCGGCCAGCTCTTTTTTGATATCGTTAAGCAGCTCCTCATCCGCCTCCGCGAACAGGGATAATTGGTCGTCCTGCGGCAGGCGGTTGCGGATCTTTTCCTGAAGGTTATTGTTAAGTTCCAGGCGGGTGAGTATTTTTTCTGACCGCCTGACCACTTCCAGCGGTATGCCTGCGAGTTTTGCCACATAGATGCCGTAACTGTCATCAGTTCCGCCTGGGACTATTTTGTGCAGGAATACGATCTCATCGTTCCATTCTTTGACCGATACATTGTAGTTCTTCACTCCGGGGAACTCTTCCGCAAGCGCGGTCAGCTCATGGAAATGAGTGGCGAACAGCGTGCGCACCTTCTGCCTGGCAAGATATTCTGAGATCGCCCACGCAAGGCTTAAGCCATCGAATGTTGAAGTCCCCCGGCCTATCTCATCGAGGATGACAAGGCTGCGGCTCGAAAGGTTATTCAGTATCCCTGCGGTCTCGGACATTTCCACCATAAAGGTGCTCTGTCCGCGCGAAATATCGTCATGGGCCCCGATGCGGGTGAATATTTTGTCAACAAGGCCGACGGATGCGCCTGCCGCCGGTATGAAACTTCCCATCTGCGCCATGATCACCAGAACCGCGCTCTGGCGTATATATGTCGATTTTCCCGCCATGTTCGGGCCGGTCAGGATGACAAGGTGGTTTCCGTCTGCGTCGAGCAGCGTATCGTTGGGGATGAACGGATCAACGATTGATTTTTCAACGACCGGATGCCTGCCGTCTTTGATGTCGATTACCATGCTGTCGTTAACATCCGGGCGCACATACCCGGGCAGGGCTGCCAGCACACTCAAGGAAAATAATACGTCGAGTCTTGCCAGGTCAGCGCTTAATGCATGCAATTGCGCCGCGTTATCCAGGATGGCCCTGAATATCTCTTCGATGAGCTGTTTTTCGATTTTGAGGATTTTTTCTTCTGCGGTCAGGATCTTGTCTTCATACTCTTTAAGTTCTGGCGTGATATACCGCTCGCCGTTGGTAAGCGTCTGCTTACGGATATAATCAGCAGGCGCGCGGTCCACATTTGCCTTGCTGATCTCGATATAATACCCGAACACCGAGGTGTATCCGATCTTTAGCGAATTTATGCCGGTGCGTCTGATCTCCCGCTCCTGGAGATTCTTAAGCCAGTTCCTGCCGTTTTCCTGCATGTCGCGCAGCGAATCGAGCTCAGCATGGTATCCTTTATTGATTATTTTGCCTTCGGGATGTGAAAGAGGGATGTCCGGGTTGATCGCCCTCGTCAGAAGATCCCTTAATCCCGGCAGGTCTTCCACGCGAAAGAGCGGGTTTTCAGCGGATAAGTCCTTGAGCGCTGCTGCGAATTCAGGCTGTTTGTTCAGCGTCGCGCGCAATGCAGCCAGGTCCCGCGCGGAACCTGATCCGCAGGATATCCTTGAAATGCATTTTTCCAGATCCGGGATGCCTCGCAGCGCAGTTTCTAACGCGTCGCGCGCCCGCGGATTATCTTTCAACAGCGTGACCGCTTTCTGGCGTTCGACGATCCGGTCAACCGATTTCAGGGGATGGTATATCCAATCCTTGAGCCTGCGCTTGCCCATGCTCGTGCGCGTATGGTCGATCGCCTGCATCAAGCCGTCAAGCTCAAGCCCGAGGCACGCTGCAGGGGATATGAAACAATGGTCTGCATCCGCATACAGCGAGATCCTGTGGATATGCCGCACAGGCTGATGGTGCATTTGCTTGAGGTATTCAAGCAAGGCACCGCACGCCGATATCGCCGAGGGCATATCTTCGATGCCGAAACCCGCGAGATTATGGGTGTGCAAATGCTCCTGAAGGGATTTTCTGGCGATATCAGTATTGAAGCACCAATCTTCGAAAGGGCTGAGGGCAATATTCCTGGAGCGCAGGAGCTGGCCCTTGAAGATTTGCCGCACGCGCTCCTCATCCTGAGAAGGGAAAATGCATTCTAATGCAGGGATCCTGGATATGACATCTACAAGACATTCAATAACAGGGTATTCATTCGTCTGGATTGTACCGCTGGCTGTATCGGTAAAGGCAATAGCGTATTTTTTTTCCTTGAAGCTGAGCGCTATCAAATACCGCGTTTCAAAGCTGGAGTCGTCTATATAAGTGCCGGAGGTGATGACCTTGATCACGTCACGCCTGACCAGGCCTTTTGCAAGCGCCGGATCCTCAACCTGTTCGCATATCGCGACTTTTAATCCTGCTTTGATCAGCTTTGCAATATATGTTTCAGCGGCATGGAAGGGGATCCCGCACATGGGGATACGGCCTGCCTTGCCTGCATCCCGCGAGGTCAGGACCACATCCAGAATACCGCATGCCTTTTTTGCATCCTCCATGAACATCTCGTAGAAGTCTCCGAGGCGGAAAAAAAGAATGGCATTCTGGTTTTTTGCCTTAATTTCCCGGTATTGTCTGAGCATGGGGGTTAGAGAATCCATATATCAATTTTATCAGTTATGACGGCGTATTTCAACACATTTGAAAGCGTTTGCAAAAAGCACGGTTAAAGCACTTGATTTTGACCCTGTATATAGTAAACTTTAGATACGACTGTAGGTAAACCTGAGCATTCTACATTAGTCAGGCCACAATTTTTTTACATGGATTAAGAATTGCCACGGTTCTTAATTGATGGGAGATTAAGCCGTGGCATTTTTATTCCCACATATGAACGACTTTATTAAAGCGCTTAAGCGGGTCACAGCGCTTGTCCTAAGCTTTTGTTTTATCTTCGAACAAGCCGTGTTTGCCCAGGTTTTGCCTGCGAGCATGCCCGCTGCTTCCGGCATCCTTACGCCCTTGCCGGATTCATTCCGTCCGATACATTTACGTTCAATCGATTTTGACCGGTCATCCCGCAGTTTCTCGGTTTTGCTTG
>JAKPTF010000004.1 GCA_029571225.1 Candidatus Omnitrophota bacterium
TCAAAAATTTCGAGCGCACCATCGAGAAGGCTTTTGAATATCTTCTGAACGTCGAATATCCGCATGATTCATGGGAATGGATCATCGTTGACGGCGGCTCGACCGATAAGACCATAGAGATCATCCGTGACTGGCAGAAAAAATACCCCTTCATCAGGCTCGTCGAGGTGCCCCGGTGCCCGTCTCCGGGTTTCGCGCGCAATAAGGCGCTTGAGGTCGCCAAG
This sequence comes from Candidatus Omnitrophota bacterium, assembly GCA_029571225.1. Lineage (GTDB taxonomy): Bacteria > Omnitrophota > Gorgyraeia > Gygaellales > Profunditerraquicolaceae > JAGOOP01. The sequence continues at coordinate 225 of JAKPTF010000004.1, forward strand.
GGCGACTTCCTTCTGTTTACCGACGGCGATTGCGCCCCCGACAAAAACTGGATCAACGAGATGTTAAAACATTTCAACCGCGATCCGAAGATCGCCGCGGTCGGCGGAGAGGTCTATACGCTCAAGGTCGATCCCGACAATATGGTCGAGGCGTGGTGCCAGCATTTCAGATTCAACATGGTCTCGCCCCGGTACGGGTTCATCAAAGAGGGGTATTATCCCGATTTCCCCAAGGAGCCCACCGCGGTCGATATCGCGGGCCACAAGGGATATTTTTTCGGCACGTGCAATGTCGGCTACCGGCGTTCCGCGATGAAAGAGATCGGCGCCCGATTCTGGGACCTGCCCACCGGCGAAGACATGGATTTGAGCTATCAGCACCGCGGCAAAGGGTGGAAGTTCTATTTCGCCCCGCTTGCCAAAGTGGATCATATGCACCGCGCCGATATCAAGGCATTGCGCAAGGTCTGGGTCACCTACGGACAGGCGCACCTGCCGCTCATAAACAAATACGTCAAACGCAAGGGCCTTGAGATCATCTTTCAGAACCTCAAGGGCGGCCCGTCGTTCCATCTGCCGTTCCCTTTGCGCGGGTTCGTATATATAGGCAATTTCCACCTCATGCATCTGTTCGCGCTTCTGTTCGTCATGGGGACCGTTACGTCATTGTTCACCGCAGGGTGGGGATGGGAGATATTCGCCCTGATCTGCCTTGCGTTGACCATCCGGTATGCGGTAAAATACGTGTGGTGGAACTTCGACATGGAGCCCAAATCCGAATTCTGGACGTGGTGTAAGCTGAAATACCTGACCAACTTGAGTTTTATCCAGGGCGGGCTTAAGGAATTCAACAAGTTCAAGATACTGTGCATTGAACCGAGTTTTTAAGAGAGGACAAACGACGAAGATGCCAGATCTGTCCGTGCGCATAGGCGGTCTCGCGCTGAAGAATCCGGTCATGGTTGCATCCGGAACGTTCGGGTACGCCCGGGAATTCAAAGGGTTGTGTGATCCCGGGAAGCTCGGTGCCATCGTAACCAAGACCATTACGGTCAGGCCCCGCCAGGGCAATCCGGTTCCGCGGACCTGCGAGACGCCCTCGGGCATGATCAATTCCATCGGCCTGGAAAACCCCGGCATCGACGCGTTCCTCGACGAAAAACTTCCGGTCTTAAAAAAATACGGCGTGCCGGTAATTGTCAGCATTGCATCCGAAAGGGATCCCGATGAATTTGTCGCGCTGACAAAGCGCCTGGATAAGACCGGGGCTGTTGCGGCGATAGAGCTCAATATCTCCTGCCCGAACATGAAAACGAAAAAGCTTATCGCACAGGATGCCCGGGCCACCGCATCTCTTGTCAGGGCTGTCAGGAAAGCCACGGGCAAAACGCTCATCACCAAACTGTCGCCTAACGTGACCGATATCGCCCGGATCGCCCTGGCCGCGCAGAACGCGGGAAGCGACGCGCTGGCGCTTATCAATACCGTGCAGGCGATGGCGATCGATGTGGCGACGCGCAGGCCGAAAATCGCGCTGGCCGTCGGCGGATTGAGCGGCCCTGCGATCAGGCCGATCGCAGTGCGCATGGTCCGGGAAGTATCTACTAAAGTCGGCATCCCGATTATCGGCATGGGCGGCATCATGGATACGCAAAGCGCGCTGGAATTCTTCATCGCAGGAGCGACCGCGATCAGCGTGGGCACGGCGAATTTCATCGAACCCGGAATTGCCGCAAAGATCGTCAGCGGCCTCGAAGGATATTTACGGAAAAATAAAATAGCCGGCATCACGGAGATCGTCGGATCTCTCCGGGAAGATTCAGCGTAAGGGGCAAAAGGATGCGGAGTAATATAAAGGGAAAAATAATCCTGGCGCTTGACGTGCCAGACATATCAGGCGCGCGGCGGCTTCTTAACAGAATCGGCAACAGGCTCAAGATCATAAAGATCGGGCCGGTGCTGTTTACGGCCTATGGGCCGAAGGTCGTTGAAATGGTCCGCGCCAAAGGCACGGATGTCTTTCTCGACCTGAAATTCCACGATATCCCCAATACGGTCGCCAATGCGGTAAGACAGGCAGTCCGCCTGCGGGTAAAGATGCTGACCCTTCATACGGAAGGCGGAGAAGAGATGCTTAAAGCCGCTGCAGAGGCCGCGAGGCAGGAAGCCGCACGGTTAAAGGTCAAAAAACCGCTGCTTCTGGGTATTACGGTCCTGACCAGCGACCAGGGCAGCGCCGGCACCAGGGCAACAGTTATCAGCCGGGCGCGCCTTGCCAAAGATTGCAGGCTGGACGGGATTGTTTGCTCGGCACTCGAAGCGGCGGCGGTGCGCAGGGTATGCGGAAAAGGATTTGTCATCGTCACCCCAGGCATACGGCCCGGGAGCGCGGAGGCCGGCGATCAAAAACGAGTGGCGACTGCGGAAGCCGCCTTTGCCGCAGGGGCGGATTATATCGTCGTGGGCAGGCCGATACTGGAGGCGCAAGACCCGGTCGCGGCCATTCAGAATATCATAGAGGGATGTTGTAACGTCACAGGAGACCGATATGGCAGACCAGATCAAGGAATTGCTTGATAAGATCCAGGCAGAGGGCGTCCAGGCTGCGCAGGCAAAAGCGGACGAGATCGAGAAAGAGGCGCGTTCGAAAGCCGACTGGATCGTGGAAAAAGCCAATGCCCAGGCGGCAAAGATCATCGATGAAGCAAAAGAAACCGCCGAGCGCATGCAGGCATCGGCAAAGGCGGCATTACAGCAGGCCGGACGGGACGCCCTCCTTGCACTGAAGAAAGAGATATACGCGATGCTGGAGCGCCTGATCGCTTCGCAGGTCTCTTCGGCGCTCAACCAGGAACAACTTTTCGCGATCATCGCGTCTTTGATCCAAACGTTCGCCGCCAAAGGCGACTCGAAGGCCATCGTTTATCTGAAAGAAGAGGACCGTCGAGCGCTCGAAAGCCATTTTCTGGGCAGGCTCAAAGATGAAATGAAAAAAGGGGTCGAATTGCGGACGCATGACGATATTTCATCCGGTTTTGTAATCAGTTTCGATAACGGCAGATCGCAGTTCGATTTTACTGACCGGGAAATGGCCTTGTATATAGGGTCGTTCCTGAAACCGTCGGTCGCTGAGTTGCTCAACACAAAAGGCTAAGAGGAGAAACGCCCGTGCCTGAATTCTATCCCTATCTGGTCTCGAGCCTTCCCATGCTGCAGTTCGGCATGAGGGCTCCGTTTGACCTGGGCCGGTTCCTCGATCTGTGCCGCGATATGATTCCGCAGGAGGATCTTGAAAACGTGCGTCTCTGCGCGGACGATTCGTATCTTGAAAAAACCCTGCGCGACCCGACGCTGGCGCAGTGGCAGGCGTTCGAGACGGGGCTGCGCAACGAACTTGTCCGGATCCGCTCCGGCCGCAAAAAGATCGACGCCCAGAAATATCTGCGCCCGGGGGTGGATGCCGGTCAGGACCTGTATCATATCGCCCTGGCGAGCCATCGAATGCCGTCGCTTCTGGAATCTGAACGGTTCCTGGACCGGCAGCGCTGGCTCGCGCTTGACAGGATAGCATCGGGCCATTATTTTGACAGCGCCGCGGTTATCGTCTACGCGTTAAAACTGCGGATCCTTCTGCGCTGGGACGTGATCGAGCGCGCGGATACGCAGGCATTGCTTGAAAGGATCCTTGTATGAGCCAGCCCAGGACAGGCAAAGTAGTCAAGGTCAACGGCAACATGGTGACGGTCGCCGCTGACGCGACGATCATCCAGAACGAGGTCGCCTATATCAAACACGCCGCGGAATCCCTGAAGGCGGAAGTGATCCGCGTCAGGGGTAACCGCGCGGAGACGCAGGTTTATGAAAGCACCGCGGGCCTTGTCATCGGGGACGAGGTCGAGTTCACCGGCGAGCTGTTGTCCGTCGAGCTCGGGCCCGGGCTTCTCGGCCAGATTTTCGACGGCCTGCAAAACCCTCTGCCGCATCTTGCTGAGCAGCACGGATTTTTCCTGAAACGCGGGGCATACCTCGATGCCCTGCCGCATGAGGCGATATGGGAATTCACGCCGTTCGCGGCCGAAGGGGACACGGTGCGCGCCGGCGATAAGCTTGGCATCGTTCCGGAAAAGATGTTCAAGCATTATATCATGGTGCCGTTCTCTTTTCAGGGCGCCTGGGAGGTCGTCCGCATCGCGGATTTCGGAAGGTATGACCTGAAGACGCCGATTGCCAGGCTGCGCAATCAGGCGGGCCGGGAATTCGACGTGTATATGAAACAGCGCTGGCCTGTCAAGATCGCCATCAGCGCATTCTCCGAGAAGCTCAAGCCGATCAAGCCCCTGGTGACCAAGATGAGGATTATCGATTCGCTGTTCCCCGTCGCGCGCGGCGGGACGTATTGCATCCCCGGACCGTTCGGCGCCGGCAAGACAGTGCTCCAGCAGCTGGTCAGCCGCCATGCCGATGCCGATGTCGTGGTCATCGCCGCGTGCGGCGAGCGCGCAGGCGAAGTCGTCGAGACGCTGAAGACCTTCCCGGAACTCATCGATCCGCGCACGCAGAGGCCCCTGATAGACCGGACCGTGATCATCTGCAATACGAGCTCCATGCCGGTCGCTGCCCGCGAATCAAGCGTGTATACCGCGGTGACGATCGCGGAATATTACCGCCAGATGGGGCTGCACGTCCTTTTGCTGGCGGATTCGACTTCCCGCTGGGCGCAGGCCATGCGCGAGATGTCGGGCAGGCTCGAGGAGATCCCCGGAGAAGAAGCGTTCCCCGCGTATCTTGAATCCCGCATCGCGTCGTTCTACG
>JAKPTF010000009.1 GCA_029571225.1 Candidatus Omnitrophota bacterium
TCTCCTTGAACTGCCTGCGCACCTCAACCACGATCTTGCCTGCGGCGCGGCCGACAGCGCGCATGGTCATAGAGCAGAAAAAGAACGGCATCATGCCTCCGATGAAAAGGCCGACGAGAACGTTCGGGTTCATGAGGGACATCGCCAGATCACGCTGCGTGATGATGAACACCTGGTCGCGGTATGCTGCGATCAAGGCCAGCGCTGTCAAGGCGGCAGACCCAATTGCAAAACCCTTGCCCGTAGCAGCCGTCGTGTTACCCAGAGCATCCAAGGCATCTGTCCTTTTGCGCACTTCAGGAGGAAGATGTGACATCTCAGCATTGCCGCCCGCGTTATCCGCGACCGGGCCGTATGCGTCCGTAGCCAGGGTGATGCCTAGGGTCGAAAGCATGCCGACCGCCGAGATGGCGATGCCGTACAACCCCGCGTTGAAGCTCGAGGCTCCTCCCGCCAGGTAAAAACTCGCCAGGATCGCCACACACACGATAACGACCGGCAGTGCCGTTGACATCATACCGACCGCAATGCCTTCGATAATTACCGTTGCAGGACCGGTGACTGTCGCATCAGCGATACTGCGGGTCGGCCGGAAACCGCTCGACGTATAATATTCGGTCGCCAGCCCGATCAGCACGCCTGCAACCAGCCCTGAGAGCACCGCGTAATAGACGCCGACATGGTCGGCCCCGAGCGTCTTGACGATCAGAAAATACGAAATGATCGCAACGAGGATCGAGCTTGCTAACACGCCTTTGCGCAGAGCGGCAAGCAGCACCTTTTGCGACGCCTCTTCTTTGCTTTTGACAAAGAACGTGCCGAGCACGGAGGCGATAACGCCCACCGCTGCCATGACCATGGGCACGGTGACTCCCGCAACGCCCAGGCCTGCCGCAACGCCCAGAGCAGAAGTCGCAACGATCGAACCTACATAGGACTCATATAGATCCGCGCCCATGCCTGCGACATCGCCGACATTGTCTCCGACGTTATCTGCGATGACTGCCGGGTTCCTCGGGTCATCTTCGGGAATACCCGCTTCAACCTTGCCAACGAGGTCTGCGCCTACATCCGCGGCCTTGGTGAAGATTCCCCCGCCAACGCGCGCAAACAATGCCATGGAGCTAGCGCCCATGCCGAAACACAGCATTGTTGAAGTGATGGCAGCGATTTTCTCCGTTCCCATCGGCGTTGGATGGATGCCATAATACCAGTTCAGGAAATAATACCAGATGCTCAAATCCAGAAGTCCCAGCCCGACCACGGTCAGACCCATGACCGCGCCGCTTGAAAAAGCGACGCGCAGGCCGGAATTCAGGCTTTTCATGGCGGCAGCCGCGGTCCGGTTCGATGCCTGCGTCGCAATGGTCATGCCGATGAACCCCGATAGACCGGAGAAAAACCCTCCGGTCAAGAAAGCCAACGGCACAAACATGACCAGGTACCCTTTGAACGCAAGGAACAAAAGCAAACAGAACATGACCGCAAAAAACAATGCAACGCCCATATACTGGCGCTTCAGATACGCCTGGGCTCCGACGCGGACCGCTGCCGCGATCTCCTTCATGCGGTCCGACCCTTCGTCCTTTTTCATGATGGTGATTGCCAGGAAGCAGGCAAAACCCAAAGCGATAATAGATCCCACAGGCGCTAATAGCAGTAAATCAAACATTAGTTTCCTCCTTTAAAAAATTTAGGATACAGGGTAACACAAACCGCAGGCATAGTCAATCAGAAACTGGACTGCAGGTTCCGTTCTTCGATCTTTTCGATCTCTCCTCTGAGCTTATCGGGCAACCCGAGGATATTGACGTCCATGAAGCCCCGGACGATGATTGACTGCGCTTCGTCCCTGCTGAAACCCCGGGAACAGAGGTACTCGATCTCTTCCCTCCTGAGCTTGCCAATCGCCGCCTCGTGGGACAGGTCGACGTCGCGCAGGTCAGATTCCATCTCCGGAATGGCGTGTATATATCCTTTTTCCGACATTACAAGCCCACGGCACTCGATATGGCCTTTGGTGCGGGGAAATTCTGCCTTGATATGGGCGCGGTTAATCACGCTGCCTCCCAGGCTCACTGAACGGGCGATCATCTCCGCGTGGGCGTCCTCTGCGGCGAGGATTGCGCGCGAGCCCACGTCATGCAATGATCCGGGATGGGAAAGTATCAGGGAATTATACACTGCGCGGCTTCCCTTGCCTGACAGGACCGATGTCGGATACATCACGATTTCCTTTACCGGTTTAAGGCACACATAATTGGATATGAACGTTGCGCCTTGGTCAAGCAGGGAGATGGACATCGGTTTTACCGTCACATCCTCGCGCCAGGAATGGATCATGGTAAAGTTCAGAAATGCGTCTTTCTTCACAAAGAACTCTGATATCCCCAGGTGGAACCCTTCTTTTGCCGCAGCGGATGCCGAACAGCCGGTGATCAAATAAACCCGGGCGCCTTCCTCTATAATGACAATATTATGGACCTTTTGTTTGAACCCCTGTGATTTCAGGAATAAGCACGCCTGGATAGGCAATTCAACGTTGACGCCTTTTTTGACCCTGATAAAATACCCGCCTTCGGTATCCCGGGGGAATTCCCGCTTCAGGGACGTGAACGCGCTGCCGTAATACTCCTTTGCCTCGGGAATGCTCTTAAGAGCCTCTCGTATAGCGAGGATATCCACGCCGGGAATCAGGCTGTGAGAAAAAGAAACCTGGCCGTCCTTCTGCAGGAAACTCCCGGATCTGGTCTTTTCCGTCGCGTCCATGCCCGAGGACGCAAGTATCTCTCCCTCTCCGGCCTCAATGTGCTTTGTGATCTCGCCCCTGGACATAGGAGCACTCCTTGCATTTATCATAACCGAACTTGCGGATCGATTCAAACATCTCCTTCGGGTTGCCCACGCACCATAACGAACCTTCAATCATGACACAACCGTTTTGTGACCCGACATAATCGAGGATATAGCCGGTATGCGTGATCATGAGAGCCGACTTGCCCGGTCTCTTGAGGAATTCGTTCAGGGCCGCCCCCATGATCGAGATATTCTCAAGGTCCACGCCTGATTCCGGCTCATCGAGCAGCACCAGATCCGGATCCTGCAAAAGTATCTGGAACAATTCTGACCGCTTCATCTCTCCTCCGGAAAAACCCAGATTGATATCGCGATCGAGATGGTTTTCGAGCGAGAGCTTCGCCGAAAGGGCCGCGACACGCTCACGGTCCCCGGAGAGAAACCCGGCGATCTGCGAAAGTTTCACCCCGCGGATCTGCGGAGGATGCTGGTACATGATGCCAAGCCCCATCTTTACCCGCTCTTCCGTGTGCATATCGTTTATCCTCTTCCCCTTGAAAATAATGTCCCCGGAGAGGACCGAATAGCCTTCAAACCCCATGATGGCTTTTAAAAGCGTGCTTTTGCCGCTGCCGTTCGGGCCGAACAGCACGGCGGGCACTCCTTTTTCGATATTGAAATTTATGTTTTTTAGGATGGTCTTAGTCCCGACCTGCACGGATAAATCACGGACTTCAAACATGCTTGCTCCTTGTGAACAGGGCTGATGCCGCAACGATGAACAACACTGCCGATACGGCCTGGGAGACGGTCAGGCGCCCGATCATATACGACTGATCGTAATACCTGAACGCTTCGATGACAAACCTTCCTGCGCTATACATAAGCACGAACATCCAGAACAGGAAACCGTCGAACCTCTTGTACCGTTCAATCCGGAAAAGCGCGATAAAAACCGCGCAAGCGAACAAAGCCGAATATATCTGCGTCGGCAAGACAGCTAAAGAATATGCGGCGCCCGGCGCGATCAGGCCGTCCGCAATCTGCTGGCTGCATACCGGAGGCATATCAGCGCACGGAAACGCCATGCCCCAGCGTTCGGATAATGCGCCGTAACAACAGCCGTTCAGAAAACAGCCTATCCTGCCCAGTGCGATACCTAGGGCTACGGATGGCGCCATTATATCAGCAACCAGGCCAACAGACAATCCGTTCTTGCGTATAAACCAGACAGCGGCGAAAAAGGCCGCGATGAACCCGCCGTAGAATACGAGCCCCCCTTCCCAGACTTTGATCACGGCCAGCGGATCCGAAATGTAATATTGCCGGTTGACAGCGACGTAAAAAACGCGTGCGCCGATTATGCTCGATACAAGGATCACAAAAACCAGATCCGTGATCAGATCAGCGGAAACCTTCCGTCTCCGCGCGCGGGCCTGGGCTAAAACCGTTCCCAGCACGAACGCCAGCGCTAGCATAAAACCGTACGAATACACGGTAAACGGGCCTATATGTAACAGTATCCTGTGCATATTATAACCTAATATAGCACCATACCGGCAATTCCGGCAAGAAGAATCACAAGGACGGGATGAGCCTTGAACGAGTAGAACATGAAGAAAGCGCATGCAAAAATAAGCGCCGCGTTATGATCCGTCCAAATGCGTATATCACGCGCCATGACGATGATGCTGGCGGCGATCAAACCGATGAAAAGCGGCCGGAGGCTCCTGAAAACCGTCTCTATGGCCGAGCCCCTGGCGGCTGAATAATAAAGCCTGGCAAACAGCACCATGAGGATAAATGTCAGGGATACATTCGAAAAGGTAGCAATGCACGCGCCCATGAACCCTGCCACCCTGTATCCCGTATAGGTCGCGGTGTTGATGCCGATCGGGCCGGGCGTGATCTGTGACAAAGCGAGGATATCGATGAACTCAAGGCCGGATATCCCGAATTTTAAGACCTCCCGCTGGATCAGGGCGATCATGGCATACCCGCCGCCGAAACCCAGAAGCCCTATCTTCATGAAACTGAACGCCAGAGACGCATACGGCATCATGGCGTTCGGGCCCCCAAGACCCGGATGAACGCAATGGCAACTCCTGCGAGGATCACATACCCGGGATGTACGCGACCGATACCTATGATAAACGCGACAGCGGCAGGAACCAGAAAAACTGCGCCTCTTATCTTTGCCGCGCGGGAGAGAGTGATGACAGGAACTGTGACAAGCGCCATCACGGCCGGCCGTATGCCCGAAAAGATCTTGACCGTAACAGGGCTGTCCTTGATCCCGATAAAAAACCACGCGACCAATAAGATGCTGATGAACGGCGCAAATACCGTGCCCGCCGCCGCGGCCATCGCCCCTCTGGTTCGAGCTATCTTATAGCCGACGGTCGTCGCCACATTGAGGATCATGACCCCGGGCATGGACTGCGACATACCGAAGACATCAAGAAACTCGTCTTTGGAGAGCCATTGGCGCTTTTCAGTCACCTCGCGCTCTACAAACGGCAGCATCGCCAACCCTCCTCCCAGGGTGAACAGGGAAGTGCGCGAAAAAGTCAGGAACAGGTCAAGGTATACGTTCATCGTTTGACTCCAAAAAGCGCCTGGAATTTCTTAACCTCTGCGCTGACCGCGCGGCCCGTGACGACCGGCGAGATCGCGCACAAAGCATCGGCGCCCGCAGCGATCACGTCAGGCGCGTTATCAAGGGTGATACCTCCGATGGCAACCACGGGTATATCGAACCGCGCCTTGAGGCGCCGTATAAGGTCCACGCCGAGCGGAGAGCCGGCGTCCTTTTTCGTCGAAGTCGGGAAAACCGGCCCGACTGCGAGATAATCGGCCTTGCCTGCGACCGCTCTGCGCGCCTGCTCAGCCGTCCGTACGCTCACGCCGATGACCTTCTTTTCTCCGAGCAGCCTGCGCGCAACGGCAAGCGGAATGTCTTGCTGACCCAGGTGCACGCCGTCCGCGCCTACGGCCATGGCGATATCGATGCGGTCGTTTACGATAAACAGCGCATTTTTACACAACCGCTTCAACTTTTTTGCTGTGCCGTACATCCGTTCCGACGAAGCGTTCTTATCTCGGTACTGGATGACCCGCGCGCCTGCTTTGACCGCGTCGCGCACATCCGCCGCGTCGCCGCGCCTGCTTAACGGGCCGCCGGTAATGAAATAATACCCTTTGATCTTGAGCAATTTCCTCATTTCTGCTGGGCGAGATACCGGAAGGCGCTCAGACAGGCCTTGGCTCCTTCTCCTGCAGCGATGATGATCTGTTTTTCCGGCACGTTGGTAACGTCTCCTGCGGCAAAAATCCCGGGGATATTAGTCCGATTTTTGCAATCGACTTTGACCTCGCCGAAATCATTGGCCACGATCTCTTCGGCGAAACCGGAGTTAGGCACCAGGCCGATCTCGATAAAAACGCCCTGCACTTCTATTTTATTTTCCTGCCCTCCATGACCGATCGCCAGGCCGTTGACAAAGCTGTCGCCTGTGATCGCCAAGACCCGGGCATCGTTCATGACAATGACATTCGGCGCAGCCATTATCTTGTCGCGCATGACAGCGTCGCCGGTGATCTGCGGAAAGCTGTTAATCAGGTATACGCGGCGGGCAATGCGCGTCATCTGCAAAGCCGCATCAAGGGCGGAATTCCCTCCGCCCACAATTGCCACGTCCTTGCCGCCGAACAGCGGGCCGTCGCACGTGGCGCAATACGTCACGCCCCTGTTCTTGAACTCTTTCTCTCCGGGAACGCCCAGTTCTTTCGACCGCTTGCCTGAAGCGATGATGACCGACCGGGCCTCGTATTGCGCCTTATCGGTCCTGACCGCCATCACGCCCTTATCCCTCCGCTTCAGAGATACAACCTCTTGCTCTTCTTTCAGGTCGATCTGATACCTGCGCAGATGCTCCTCAAATTTCGCCGCAAGCTCAGGCCCGGTGACGAACTGATAGCCGGTGTAATTCTCCACATTCCCGCTCCACGCTGCCTGGCCGCCGATGTCCTTTGAAATGACGCAGAAGTCCATACGCTTGCGCGCTGCGTAAACTGCAGCGGTGATCCCTGCCGGTCCTGCCCCGATAATAATCAGGTCATAGATTTTCGTCATAGATCGTTGCACGCGGGCATGGGTATGTGTCCGCTGCTCGAACAGTCCTCGCCCTTTCAGGGCTGCGGAACTCGCATCGGACACATACCCATGCCCGCGTGCACCGCATATTACGATAATCCCAGCGCCTGCTGGATTTTGGGCCTGTCAAAACCTACTATGATCCGGCCGTCGATCTCTATGACCGGCACGCCGAGCTGGCCTGATTTTTTCACCATCTCGTCAGCCTTTGCCCGGTCAGCGCCGACGTCGAAATTCTCGTATGCGATGTTGTTTTCTGCGAGGAACTGTTTCAGCCGTATGCAATACGGGCAGGTAGCCGTACTGTACACGAGGACCGTATGCGCCATATCATGCTCCTGTTCTGGGAGATACTCCCCCTTTGATATGAGCAGGGGTCAGGTCGATGACCTCGGCCACATCCATGACTATCATATATTCGGGCCGCGGAAGCAGCGACTCGGGTTGCGCCGGATGGCCTTTTTTCTCTTTCAGGTTCCTGATAATGCGCGTGACGATGCGGGAGGATATTTTTTTCTGCCAGACCTTGTGCACCTGGGCCCTGAGCCGGTCCACCTTGACGACCCTGCCGGTGCCCTTGAGGCAATAGCCGGCGAACTTATGCTCATCTACCTGCGCTATGCACATGCTGGGATTCTTCCGCAGGTTTTGATAGGTCCTGCGCATATACAGGTCGAGCAGGTAGATGCGGCCGTCGCGGCTTAAGCGCACGATGTCCTTGCAGGAATCATGCGGCGTGCCGTCCGCATCGAGCGTCGTAACGATCACAAAGGCCTGATCCTTGAAAAAATCCATAACCTCGTCGGAGAGACGTTTCATCACAGGGCCTTTCGCCTACGCGACAACGATATCCTTCGAACCCTGCCACAGGCCGTGGATATTGCAATACGCGCCGGCGGCAATGGTTCCTTTCTTCTCTGTCTTGAAAACGCATACGGCTTCGGGGATGGTGAACATCGTGCTTGTATTGGGCCCCTGCGTCGATGCGCCGTGCGCGCAGAGTTCGAACCGTGCGACCTGACAGGGAAACTTTTCGCCCTCCGGAAGGAAATATACGTCGATCCAGCTTATGTGATGTTCGGTCGTATTCGGGTGGGGGATCTCCTTGCCGACTGATATCCTGATCTGGAACGGCTCGCCTTTTTTTACCTGGCCAGGGCATTCGATGACCGGCACATGCTTTTCCTTTTTCCAGTCAGCGCTCTGGAATAAATCCTTCATTTCCGGCATGTTCACCTCCTATTTGAGCAATTCTCCGAAGCTCCTTCCGAACAAGAAGCATTTCTGCAACTCCATCTGGTCAGGCACGAATCTGAACGAGAGCGGCGGCAGGGATACCTCCATGCCGGCCTCCTTGACGGCTTCCTCAATCTCCTTGACCGCTCCGCCTGCCCAGCCGTACGAGCCGAACGCGGATACGAGCCTGTTCCTGGGTTTGAATCCCTTTACAAGCTCAAGGAACCCGGCAATGGCAGGAAGCATGTCGTTGTCATGGGTTGAAGAGCCGAAGAGAAAACCTTTTGCCTGGAGCATGTCCGCAATAACCTCGGTCCGATCAGCTTCAGCGATGTTATAAACCTTCACCGGCACGCCGGCGTCAGAGATGCCTTCGGCTATCCTGCGCGCCATCTTCTCCGTTGCCTTCCACATCGTCTCGTAAACGATGACCGCAGCGGCAGACGTTTCCTGTTTCGCCCAGGCGGCGTACTGCTGCACGATCTGCATGGGATTCCTGCGCCAGATCAGGCCGTGGCTCGGCGCTATTACGGAAACCTCCAGATTCATCTTTACGACCTCCTCGATCTTGCGGCTGATCACGGTGCCGAGCGGCCAGAGGATATTTGCGTAATACTTTTTTGCCTCTTCCCATAACGCGCACTGGTCGACCTGGTCGGCGAAACGCTCGGACGATGCCAGATGCTGGCCGAACGCGTCATTGGGCATCAAAAGCTGCTCCTCGGGGCAATACGTGAACATGCTGTCCGGCCAGTGTATCATGGGCGCCTCGATGAATTTCAGCGTCCGCTTGCCGAGCTTTATTGAATCGCCGGTCTTGACGATCTGAAAATCCCAGTTCTCGTAATAATGCTTGAACAGGCCGTCGCGGCATTTCTGAGTGCCGACCACTTTCGCCTTCGGACAGAGCTTCATGAGCATGGGAAGGCCGCCGGAATGATCGATCTCAACGTGATTGGCGATCACGTAATCGATCTTTGCCGGGTCCACTACCGTACTGATATGCTCGATCATCTCCCGGGCGAACGGCCGGTACACCGTATCCACAAGCGCGATCTTCTCGTCCCTGATCAGATAGGAATTGTAGGTCGTGCCGCGCTGCGTGGTGTACGTGTGCCCGTGGAATGCGCGCACCGCCCAGTCAACGGCGCCGACCCAGTAAACCTGCGGCTTTATCTCAATAGAACTCACGGCTGCCTCCCTTAAACTTTCTCGAAATCCGCTTTTGCCGCCCCGCATACCGGGCATACCCAGGAATCCGGTATTTTCTCGAACGGCGTTCCGGCAGCAATTCCGCCGTCGGGATCTCCGATTGCCGGATCATAAATATAGTTGCAGATCGTGCACCGGTATTTCTGCATGGGACCTCCTTGTGTCGCTTCGGTTCCTACAATCCTGCTTCCCGTATTACTTTTTTAAGCGCGCCGGCAGAATTCCTGAACGCTGCCTGCTCCGCCTCATCGAGCTCGAGGTTCAACACCTGCCTGACGCCCGCCCTGTTAACGATAGCAGGCAGGCTTAAATATACGTCGCTGATTCCCAGATACCCGCTCACAAGATTTGATACTGGAAGAATCGCGTTCTCGTCATTCAGAATAGCCCGGGTTATGCGCACAAGCGCCAGGCCTATGCCATACGACGTTTCGCCCTTGCGCTCGATGATCTGATACGCGGAGTTGCGCACTTCGTTATAGATCTGCCCGAACGCAAACTGTCTGTCGCATGATGAGCGGCTGGCGCATACCGTGCAGTATTCCTTTAACAGCACGCCACCGATCATTGCCTTGCTCCACACCGCGAATTCGGTATCGCCGTGCTCTCCGAGTATATACGCGTGGATGTTGCGCGGATCAACCCTGCAGTGCTTGCTCAGGAGAAACCTGAACCGCGCGCTGTCGAGCACCGTGCCCGAAGACATGACCTGGCCGGAAGGCTTGCCGGATATCTTATACGCCGCATACGCGAGGATATCCACGGGATTGGTGACGACAAGCAGAATAGCGTCTGGCGCGTGCTTGACGATCTCCGGGATCATTGCCTTGTAGATGGCGACATTATCCCTGACCAGATCGATCCTTGTCTGGCCGGGCAGCTGTTTTCTGCCAGCCGTGATAACAACAAGGTCGGAATCCTTTATATCGGCGTATTCGCCCGCCCGGACGTCAACAGGCGATATATACGGAGCGCCGTGCGAAAGATCCATGACTTCTCCTTCAAGACGCTTACGGTCGAGGTCCACGATAACGATCTGGCGCGCCAGCCCCTGGATTATGGCAGCATATGCGTATCGCATGCCTACGTTGCCGCAACCGATGATCGAGATCTTGGGTTTAAGGGTTTCCATAGTATATTATCTCCATACAGCCCAGACGAACAAATACGCCGCCGCAACGGCGGCCATAGTGAACGGCAGGCCGATCTTGACGAAATGGCCGAACCTCACCGGATGGCCTTCTTTTTTCAGCAGGCCGCAGGCAACTATGTTAGCTGACGCGCCGATGGGCGTGATATTGCCTCCGAGGCTGGCGCCGATGAGCAGCCCGAACAACATCAAAGAAGGAGCGATTTGAAGCTTGTCCGAGATCGTCAGGGCGACCGGAAGCATGGCTGCCAAGAACGGGACATTATCCACAAATGCCGATAGAATAACAGAGATCAAAACCAGCAGCGTATAGCCGAAGAATATATTCGCGCCCATAATGCCGCTCAAACCGTCGGCGATCCTCGAGATCCAGCCCGTAATGGTAATACTGCCGACGATCACAAATATACCCATCAGAAAAAACGTCGTGTCCCAGTCAAGCGCCTGAACCCCCTTGCGGATCGATTTTTTATTGGTCATCTTCTCCCATATAATCGTCGCGAGAGCGAATACCATGCAGATCTGCCCGGAAAGCGAGGTGAACCCGATGTCGAAAAACGACGAGCCCGCAAGGGCGACGATCAGCAATACGAGGATAGCGGCCGGCACCCAGGACCGGACCTTCTCAACCCCAACAACCTCCGTCCTGGCACGATGTTTTCTGAAAATAAGGTAAAGCACCGCAAAAGATGCCAAAGCGCCCAGCTGGACCGCAAAGAAAATGCTCGGTTTGCCGCGATAAAAGAAAAAATCCATAAAGTTCATCTTCGCAAAGCCCGCGAGGAGCATGCTCGGCGGATCGCCGATCAATGTCGCGGTTCCCTGCAGGTTTGACGAAATCGCGATGGCAATAAGCATATTGGTGGGATTTATGGACAGCTTGCGGCTCAAAGCCAGTGCGATCGGAGCGATGATTAAGACCGTCGCCACATTCTCGACGAACGCGGAGATAAAGCTTGCAAGCAAGCATATCCAGAGGATAGACCAGCAGGCGTTTTTCGAATTATTGACGATGCGTTCGGCGATATACGCAGGAACTCTGCTTGCCATAAAACTGTCGGCGATGACGAGCGTGCCGACGAAAATACCCATGACGTTCCAGTTGATGGCGCGCAACGCCTCCTGCGGGGAAAGGACGCCAAGCAAAACCAGAAGCGCGGCGCCTCCCGCGGCGATCCACGTGCGCCGCGTCGGTAAAATCACGAAAAGCGCGTATGCGCACGCAAATATTCCGATGGCTATATTTGAGGGATCGCGCATACGTTATTCCTGCGGCTGCGGGGCGAACACCCCGGGGATCTTCGTCTTGCAGAAAGAACACGCTCCGTTCTCTATGCGGTTCTCCCTGATGAAAAAACCTTCGCGCCTGATCAACAATTCCTTGCATTTCGGGCAGGCGGTAGAGCTGCCCCAGCCAAAAACGTTGTCAACGTATACATACCGCAGGCCGCATTTCCGGCCGATCTCTGAGGCTGATTGCAGCACGCCTTCGGACGTGGGCTGCTCTTTGTCATATTGATAGTTCGGGAAAAACCTGGAGACATGCCAGGGCATATCCGGATCCACGCCGGCGAGAAATGATGCGATCTGCCTCAACTCGGCAGCCGAATCGTTCTTCTTTGGCACCACAAGCGTCGTTACTTCTACCCAGACATTATGCCTGCGCAAAAAAGCAATCGTTTCCTGGACGGGCTTAAGGCTGCCGCCGCATATGTTCCTATATGAACGCTCCCTGAAGAACTTCAGATCTATATTGGCCGCGTCCATATACGGGAGTATCACCTCCAGCGCCTCCGGAGTCATGAAGCCGTTGGTCACCCAGACGTTCTTCAGGCCTTTTTCCCTTGCCAGCTTCGACACATCGAGGCAGTATTCGAAAAAAACGGTCGGCTCGGAATATGTATAGGAAATGCTCGCGCATTTCTGTGCGACTGCCGCGTTAACCGTGTCGGTAGCCGGGCAAAAATGGTCCTCAAAGGAAACCTCGCGTCCTGCCTTCATCTGCGAGATTTGCCAGTTCTGGCAGAACACGCACCGGAAATTACAGCCGGGAGCAGCGATCGAAAAACTCTGTGTGCCGGGTAGAAAATGATACAGCGGTTTTTTCTCAATAGGGTCCACGTTGGAGGCTATGATCTCTCCGTAGACAAGCGAATACAATACGCCGCCTGAATTCTGCCTAACGCCGCATATGCCAAGCTTCTGGTCAGGGATCTTACAGCGATGGCTGCACAGGATGCATTGAACGCCGGCGCCCTTGAGTTTATTGTACAGCAAAGCTTCCTTTTTCATGTCAGCCCCCCCGCCGTTAATGCTATATCCGCATTCTGGCTAATTCATCATCTGATAAAGGCTTCGCAACGCGGCCCGACCGTTCTGATGAGCCGGCCGCGCGCCATACGATCTCTATCTCCGGCGCCGCTCCGCGGTCGCAATACCGGGCCATGACCCTGCAGCACAGCTTGATATCCTCGTCGGAAACGATGCCCCTGCCCAGCGCGGTCGGGCCGGGGATGGCTGACGGCGGCTCAAATATTAGATCACCGGCATGCGCCAAACGCCCGATCTCTTGGTTATCTTTCTCGTGCCTGCCTACGATCAAACGGCCTTCCGCGCCGACACGGTAATGCCTGCCGACTTTCAATAACGCGACATTATCGGCGTTGAGCCTTTCCCGCTTCATAAGATCGGACAGCCGGTCCGTGAAGCGCGGGTCGGTCAACAGGCATCCGCCCGCGGGCTGCTGGAACTCGATTATGCCCAGCATCACCGCCAGGTCCGTCTGGGGCTGGCGGCTTCTGCCGCTGAACGAATACAGGCGCTGGCGAGCTACCCATCCCTGTTTTTCCGCGACCGTTTCTTCGAGAAGCTGCGCCGACAACGGCCGCAGGACCAGCCCCGTTGTCCCTGCCTCGGCATCAATCTGCTGCAGGGTCCTGCGCTGCTGGGAAAAAGGACGCTGGCCCACGACCTCGCCGCTGATCAAAAACGACGCGCCCAATTCTTGCATCAATTGATGGGCCTTTTTGAACATGAGTATCTTGCAGTCAATGCATGGGTTCAGGTGGGAGCCATACCCGAATTTCGGCTTCACCAGCATTTCCAGGAAGTCTTCGGTGATGTCGGCCCGGTGCAACGGGATGCCTGTCTGCCGGGCAAAGCGGTCCATACGGCTGCCTTCCTGCGGGCCTTCAGCTTTGTCCCGCAGCGAAAAGGGCATCACGCAACATAAACCTATGACATCGATCCCAAGATCCTTGACGATCCTGGCAGCAAGCATGCTGTCCAGACCGCCTGACATCAGGGCAATTGCTTTCATAGGTTACACCGTCATGTATGGCAATAATACGTATGAATGACTCTTCGTGCAAATGGCGGGTTTTACCGCCGCGGCAAAGGCGGCAAACGGCACGTGTATTACCCTAATGCCGGCTTTCTTCCGTGGTTCGCTTTCTTGGAGCGCCAGTTCAATTTGCCTCTGCGTTTACGCTTTCCCATGACACTGTTCCCTTTCTTTAATATTTGTAATAATCGGCCGGTATGGTCTGCGAAACATACCTGACCGCTTCGATGATGCATATGCGAATCGCCTTTTCCATGGGCGTATTTGCGTACATCGTCAACCCGCCGCCCAGCGCCCATCCTCCGAAGAAACCAGCCATCAACCCGCCGGACACATCCGACGCCTGGCCCTGCACGCGCGTTGCTGCAAGCACCTCCGATGTCGATGTATCGATCACGCGCAGATCAAGTGCCATATGCGCCTTGTTCATAGAGCCTCCAAGCAGCGCACCCAGAACTCCGCTGCCGACGCCGCCCCCTCCGCCGATCCCTGCAGCGCCTCCTGATGCCTGCGGTTCGAATTCTGTCACCGCAGCGGTCACGATGATATCCGCCGTCTTTATCTGGCCGCGCTGTACCCCGCCGGGCTGCGCCGCGCCCGAAGCGGCAAGCTCCTGCTCCTGCATGACACTGTCAAGGACCTGGCGTTCTACTACGCGGAAGCGGTTCGAATTGACCAGCGCGGTAACCAGCATCTCGCGCAGGCCGGACCCGACCTCGCCGCTTGCTTTTGCAGCCTTCACGTCGAACGCGGCTACCGCGATTCGCGCCTTCGGCCCGGAATACGGCGGCATGGGCAGTGAGCCGGCGTTATTATCAACCTGCGCTGTCGGTTGGGTAATCTGATCGAGCGTCGCGCAACCTCCGGCCCATACCAAAAACAAGCCTGTCAGGGCATAGTTGAAGAATTTTCTCATATGAGAAGCCTCCTTGATATCCTTATGTTATTGCGACCGCTGCTGAAGCATGCTATTGAGTTTTTCCACGATCTTTGCCGCGATCTGGCCGCCAGCGCTGACCAGGGCTTCCCTGCCGCCGCTGATCACGTCCATGTGGGCGGAATTGCCCGACGCGTCAAGATACGCTATCACTCTGCGGGTCTTCACATCGATAACCTTTGCGGTGAGATTCGCAAAACACGACCTCATGTTCGAATAGGGCACGGTGCCTCCCGCAGAAGCAACCGCCTTGCCCAGGACGACATAATCCGCATTCGCCAATGACGCCATCTTGATTGAGTTTTTTTCCGAAAGATCGACCAGCCGGAATGCTTTTTCCTTGTTGATGACGTCGTCCATGGCGCCGGGCTCAATGATCTCGTATCCTGCACTCAAAAGCTGCCTGGCGATCTCGGCTTCGGTGGCCGAAAGATCGACTTCGCTTGCCCACCAGGCCGAACGGGGAGTATTGATGTTCTGTTCTGATATAAACAGTACCAGTTTCGCCTTAGGTCCGGGTTGAGCGGACGCACACGTAAAACATAATGAAATCAAAGTAGTTATAAATAAAAATCTCTTCATGGCCACCTCCGTTTGTATTATTATAAACCCGTTTAACTGGCTGTCAAGCGAATAAGGACGCCAGTGCCTTAACGCAGGGGATTATGGCATAAGGGTGCTCTTTTTCAAGCTCTGGCAGGGTGCTTGATCCTGTTGGCACCATTATTGTCCTGACCCCTGCCCGCCTGCCTGTTTGCGCATCCACATCCATGTCTCCTACATATAGGGTTTGATCCCTGGGCACGCCTAGCCGGGCCATGATGGTTCGCAGGATTTGAGGATGCGGCTTCATGTACGTCACCTTGTCCCCGCAGAGCACAAGATCGAAATATTCCACAATACCTAAATGCCTCAGCAGAATGCGTGAAAACCGCGTCGGCCTGTTGCTTGCCACGGCAAGCAGAAAGGAACGTTTCTTCAAGCCCAAGAGAAGGGATTTTACGCCCGGGAACAAACGGCTGTATTTAACCAGCGCTTTTGCATGATGGCGGCGGTATATGGACAGGGCCGCGGCCAGCTTTTTAGGCGGGACAAAAGGTTTGAGAAGATTCCTATCTCCCCAGCCCACAGCCCTGCGGATGGTTATACTGTCCCTGGCAGGCAGTCCGACAGCAGCCATGGTAAAATTAAAGCTGTCTATGATCGCCGGGTACGCGTTTATCAGCGTCCCGTCAAGATCAAAGATAATAAGCCTTATACCGGTTATTTTCATTATTCTGGAAAGAAAAGGGCAGGAATGGTCTTCCTGCCCTTATGATTATACGAAACAACTCCTTATTTACCTAACCCGGATTTGCCAGCATCCAGGGATTCCTCTCCGGCTCCGGACGACGCCGTTTTCTGCGGATCCGCCCCTACGCGCTCGCGTTCCGGCAGTTCAATATCCTCCAGGGAGTCGTCCATATCCTCGAGCTTCTCGAGGCTTATCGCAACTGCAAGGTTCACTCCGTCAGCGGATACCATATAATCGACGCTGATCGTATCCTGAGGCTTGATATCGTCAAGACCTTTGGCGTTCTCATACTTTGTCTGGCCGTCGACCGTGAGCACCAGTTCCTTCTCTATATCGGTATCGTAATCCAGGTACTTCACCTGAATTGTCTTTGACTGAGCGTTGACCGAGACGACCTCGCCCCACAGCCACTGGGGCTCAAGGTCTACGGCTGCGGCATCGCCTCGAGCCGGCGCTGCCTGCGCCCCCGCGACAGGCGCAACTGCCGCGATCACGGCAAGGGAAATCATGAATAACGCCCAAAAGTTCTTTGCTGCCATACACACCTCCTTAAAATTTATTCCCTGGCCCAAAAGCCTTATATGCCGCAGCAGCACCAGCTGCTTTCAGCAGATCCCCTGGGATAAAAGGCAAAATTCCTACCTGTATGATCCGGGCCGCATCATAGCCGGTCAACACCTTTAACCACAACGCGCCGCAAAAAAGTATGATACCGTCGCAGATGATAAAAAGGGCAAGCAATCCGGCAAATGACCGGCCTGCGCAACGCGCAAACCTGCCGGTTATAAAGGCCGCGAGCACAAAGCCCGCCATATACCCTCCGGTCGGGCCGGCCAGATACAAAAACCCGCTTCCAAAGCTGCTGAACACCGGAGCACCGAGTATTCCCAGCGCCAGATACCCGATCTGTGACGCGCTTGCAAGCGGTCCCCCGAGCCACGCCCCGGACAAAAGAACAAAAAAAGTCTGCATGGTTACTGGAACAGGGCTCATCGGCACCGGAATGCGGATAAAGCCGGATAACACCGTTAATGACATGAAAATGGATGCGGCTGCGATCTTTGCCGCGATAGCATCCTGACCGACCTCTTTTTTCAATATCGCCTGCATGAACTCCCTCCGCCTGCCAAGGATAAAAACAGGGGTCAATAGGCATATGCCTATTGACCCCCTGGCGCTATGCTTGTTATGAAACTATTCCTTCGCTATTGCCAGCGTGATGATGCCGGCTAAGATAAAGAACAATCCTACGGTGCCTTTAATTACATACCAAAGATAGACCCAGCCCCGGTAAACAAAATATGCGCCCAGGCCCAGGAATACCAACCCCAAAACGACCTTGAAGATGGTCGAAAAGACCTTCTTCATGTCCGTCTTCTGTTCCTGTTTCGCTTCGTCCGCCATGTGTCCACCTCCTTTTCATTGTTATAAGAACGTTCAACCTGAAATCCGCGGCTGCGCTTTCCACCGGCGGTGTATCCAGCTCCATTCAGCCGGGTATTGCCGTACATACGATTCAATGACCGACGTCAGGCGCTGGACATTGATCAAAATGCTCTCTTCCTCAGTGGAACCCTGTTCCAGGGGCACCTCTGGTTCAAAGACGATCACGTGGCGGTTATCCTTCTGCCTGATGATAAAACACGGGATAAGCGCCGCTCCGGTGCGCTGAGCAAGGATCACCGGGCCGGTTGCCGTGGCGGCTTTCCTGCCGAAATAATCCACGAATACGCCTCCGGTGCCGAAATTCTGGTCCAGGGGCAGGAAAATCACTTCGTTGTTCCGGAGGCAGCGGATCGTCGTTAAAACGCATTCCTTACGCGGCAGGCTCTTGATCGTATTTATCCTGAACCTGTCGCGTTCCCCGGACAGGTATCGTTCGAACCTTTCGTCTTTAAGCGGCCGCATGATCGCGCCGGCCTTATAGCCTTCGCAGGCGAGCCGAACTACCATCATCGGAAAATTTCCGAAATGAGCGCTGACCAGTATGACGCCCTTGCCCTTTGCAAGCGCCCGGTCAAGATGCTTCTTGTCAACCAGCCGGTAACGTGACTTGATGAAAGCCGTGCTCTTGCCCACGACCGAGACCACTTCAATCGCCGATTTGACGATTGAGGAAAAACAGTCCCGGACGATCCTTCTGCGTTGAGCTTTCGATAGCTCTTTGCCGTACGACGCCTTAAGATTAGCGTCCGCGACCTTCCTGAACGGCACGCCAAGCGTATAGGCGACAATAGCAAGCGCTCTTGCAAAACCATATAAGAGCGGCAGTGGCAAATATCGCAATATCAATGAGCATATGACAAAGAAGCCGAATCCGGTCGTATAAATCAATTTCCGCTGTAACTGTTTTAGCGTCATTATGCTTCAATCTCTTATTATAACAAATCTTCGTAGAATTTCAAGCTATTTCCTGCCGGAATCACGCGCCAAGCTTATACCCTATGGTGCGCAGGAATCCTTTTCGCCACTCGATATCCTTATCCTGCTCAATGCCATCGGGTTTTGCGCCGTCAATAACCCCCATGATACCTCTGCCCGATTGTGTATCCGCCACGATGACCTCTATCGGATTGGCTGAAGCGCAATAAATCGAGCAGACTTCAGGCACTGCCTTGATCGAGTTAAGCACGTTGATCGGATACGCATCCTTGAGCAAGATTATAAAACAGTGGCCTGCCCCGATATTCAGCGCGTTCGTTGCCGCAAGCTCTTTCAGCCCGGGATCCGACCCCTCGACCCTTACCTTGCAGGCGCCTGAAGATTCGATGAACGCCAGACCGAACTTGATCCCCGGCACGCCGGACACCAGGGCCTCATACAGGTCCTCGACTGTCTTGATAAAATGGCTCTGGCCAATGATAACATTAACGTTATCCGGCTTCCTGATCTTGACCGACAGGAACTCAACCATGGCCGCACCTCCTTCGGTAATAGGGTTTGTATTTTAGCATAGAAATTCCGCTAAAGCAATCAGCAGATACTCTGTAACACCAATATGATAATGTCCTAATTAGCCAAAATAGAAATGTCCTAGTGGTACAATATCCATAACGTAGCCAAGGAGGCGTTATGGACACAGGAAAGGACATTTTTATGATGACGAGGCAAGAAATACAGAGATACCAGATTATCTGCAAGATTCTGGACCATGAGATCAATCAGCAGGAAGCGTCTGAGATTCTACGATTAAGCGACAGGCAAATCAGGCGAATCGTGCATAGGGTAAAAGTAAGCGGTGAATCCGGTGTCGTGCACCGGTTGCGGGGACGGCGCGGGAATCGAGGGATTGAAGAAGAGTTAAAGCAGAAGGTTTTAAGGATCTACCGGGCCCGTTATAAGGGGTTCGGGCCGATGTTAGCGTCGGAGAAGTTATTAGAACGCGATGGGTTGAAGATCAATGATGAGACATTGCGTTTATGGTTGATAGAAGAAGCTCTTTGGCAAGTGAAGAAGCGCAGGGTGAGAAAAAGCCTTAGTTGGAGAGAACGCAAAGCACATGTAGGTGAAATGGTGCAAATGGACGGCAGCCACCATGCGTGGCTGGAAGATCGCGGGCCTAAGCTGGTTCTCATGGGTTATATTGACGATGCCACCGGGCGGTTTTACGGAAAGTTCTACGGTTATGAAGGGACTGTGCCGGCTATAGATAGTCTTAAGAGTTATATCAACCGATACGGGATACCAAAGAGCATTTATTTAGACCGTCACTCGACGTATAAGGTCAACAAGGTCGAGTATTATAAAGACTGGCCGTTTCGGGATAAGGAAGAGCTGACTCAATTCGGACGGTGTTGTCATCAACTGGGGATTGAATTGATCTACGCCAATAGTCCCCAGGCAAAGGGGAGGATCGAGCGTATTTTTGAGACCTTGCAGGACCGGTTGACTAAAGAACTGCGATTGGCTCAGGCTTCAACCTGCCAGGAAGCGAATGAAGTTCTTGAACGGTATTTGGACAGCTTTAATAGCAAGTTTGAAGTTGCGGCTAAAAGATCCGGTAATCTTCACCGCCAGCCGGACAAAAGGATGCTTCTAGACGAGATTATGTCGATCCAGACGCAGCGCCCTTTGCGCAATGACCGGACGATCGTGCATAATAAACGGTGGTATCAGGTGTTAACCAGGACGCGTGCCGAGAATGTGGTGGTTTATGAGTATCTTAACGGCCGTATGGCTATTAAGCATGGAGCCAACCGGCTGGAGTATAAGTCGATTAACGGGCCTCTTGTCCGGCCCAAACCAATCAGATCCCCGGCTCATTTTAGGGGGCGCAGAAGCTATATTCCTCCCAGGAACAGCTATTGGAGGATCGGGTTCAAATTGCCGGGCAGTTTAAGAACAAATTAGGACATTTCTAATTTGGTAGAACTAGGACATTTCTATTTTGGCTTGACAAATCAGCAGATACTCATTGTCAAAACCACAGGGCGCAAGTATAATATGGCTATGACTGCCGACACACAGATAGTACAGGCGCATTACCGCGGAATCCGCAGGGTACTCGCATGGATCCTCGCCTTGAACTGGCTTGTCGCCGCTGCCAAGATCATATACGGAGTCCTGACGGGCTTTACAAGCATGACCGCAGACGGATTCCATTCATTGTCCGACGGCGCCAGCAACATCCTGAGCCTTATCGGCATACATTTCGCCAGCCAGCCCGTGGACAGGGACCACCCCTACGGCCACCGCAAATACGAAACGTTGTTCGCCCTGGGAATAGCGGGAATGCTGTTCCTCCTGGCATTTAATCTATTCAGGGAAGGCATCACGCGTATAAATAATCCGGGCATCCCCAGGGTCGATGCGGCCAGTTTCGCGGTCATGATCGCCACCATCATCGTGAACATATTTGTCATGAGGTATGAATACGGCAAAGGCAAGGCTTTAAAAAGCGACATCCTCGTCTCCGATTCCCTCCATACCAAAGCGGATATACTTACCTCGCTGTCAGTCATCGGGGCGCTCGCAGGCGCAAAGCTCGGTTTTCCCGTCATTGACCCCCTCATCACCGTATTTATTTCCCTTTTCATCGCTCATGCGGGCTGGGGCATCATCAGGGAAAGCTCTCTGGTCCTGTGCGACAGCGCGGCCAAGATTGATCAAAACAGGCTCGTTGAAATAACAATGAACATCCCCGGGGTGAAAGGCTGCCAGAAGATCCGGACTCGCGGCCGCGAGGACGATATCCACGTCGATATGGTCGTTACGGTCGCCGGAAACATGCACATGGACCGCGCTCACGCAATCAGCGAGGAGATTGAACAGGCTATCAAAAAGAACATCCCCGGAGTCACCGACGTCGTCGTGCACCTGGAAGCGCACGGGCACCCAGTGAACAAAGAACCGCGATAATAAGCGCCGATATAACGAACCAGTCCCCGTATATTGTATATAGCGTCCTTTTGCCGCCGGAGCGGGTTACCGTGCCCGTGGAAAATCCGGGCACAAAGATCTTCCTTCCAGATGTATCGGCTACAAGGCCCAAAACCATTCCGTCAGGCCGGACAAAACCTGAAACGCCGGTATTTGCGCTGCGCACCATCCAGACTTTGTTCTCCACTGACCTGAACACCGAAGCCTGAAAATGCTGAAACGGCGCGGCCGTACGCTGATACCATGCGTCGTTGGTGACCGTTACGAGAAATTCCGCGCCGCCCTGAACCATGCGCCTTGATAGTTCCGGGAACATATCTTCATAACATATCAGGCAGGAAAACGCCGCTCCGGCGGTCCCGGGACCCTGCCCTAGCCGGAACAGTCGATATTCGCTGCCCCGCTGCACCTCCCCGAGAGGCACAATGGTCTGCAGAAAGCCGAATACCCGGGACAGCGGTATATATTCTCCGAACGGGACAAGATGTATCTTGTCGTACTGCGCAGGCGCGACGCCCGGCTGAAACAGAACCGCGCTGTTATAATATCCGGTTTCGCGGCGCGTTACCGCTCCGGTCAAAAGGGCCGTTCCCCACGATTCCGCAAGGGCCTGTAAGCCCAGCTGATAATCCGATCCGTCCGACAGTGGTACAGGCACCGCAGCCTCGGGCCATACCAGAAGATCAACAGAATCCACGGATGCGCGCAGGGACAGGCCGGTGTACGTTCGCATGATATATTCCCTGGCGTTGGCGTCCCATTTAAGCTCCTGCGGTATATTGCCCTGGATAACCGAGACTTTGACGCTCTCTGCGTGCGGTATGTCCAAAGAGAAGTCGCGCAGCCGCACCGCTCCGTATATCCAGGCGGCCATGAACGCGCAGCCAGCCATAATGACAGCGGGCCTGTATACCCTGCCGGCGCGCTGCCAGTGCCGCAGAATTGCATACGCCGCAGTGTTGACCATCACAACGAGGAATGACACCCCCCACGCGCCGGTCACATCGGATATCTGGATGATACTTAAAGAATCGGACTGGGTATATGCCGTCAGCGCCCATGGAAAACCCGTCATGGCATGGCTGCGGCAGTATTCAAGAACAACCCAGGAAGAGGGAATAAAAAGAAGGCCGGGCCGGCCTGACACCTGCCTGTACCATGAAACAGACAGACCGAAGATGCCCCAATAAAATGATAGATACAGGACCAGGGCTAACATCCCGGCAACTGTCACATGGACGAGCCAGTATACGGTTCCGAGCCAGAAGACGAAACCGCTCAGGTATGCAAGGAAGAACGCCTGAATCCCGCCCTTATTTTCGACTGCTGCGAACAAAGGCACGAATGCCGCCCAGGCGAGGTATCGCAAATTCCAGGCAGGGAAAGACAGCACCAGCAGGATTGCGGCAATGCAGGAAAGAAACAGTTCTTTCCTTGATGCGGAAAGAAAACGGCATAATCCCATATTTACCGTCCGCAGCATTTCTTATATTTCTTTCCCGACCCGCAGGGGCAGGGATCGTTGCGGCCGACGTGCTTATGGGACGCCGCAGTAACGGTATTTTGCCGCCGTTGCGGCTGCGAATCGCCGGAAGCTTCGGGCCCGTCAGGCACAGCATCAAACTTCTGCGCCTGGGGATGCACCATCTGCTGGGAGGCTGCGTCGAATACGGTCTTGACGTGCTGGGGCCTGCGTTCGGGCTGAAGCTTCAGGATGATCTCTGCGGCCTCATCTTCGATACCGGCGATCATCTGGCTGAAATTGCTGAATGCCTCGTTCTTGTATTCGATAAGGGGATCGCGATGGCCGTACGCGCGCAGGCCGATGCCTTCACGCAGCTTGTCCATGGCGTAGAGGTGGTCTTTCCATTTTGAATCTATGACCTGAAGGAATACCATGCGCTCCATATACCTGATCGTATCCGCGCCCGCTGCCGTTTCCTTTGCCTCATAATTGGCCGTGACGCCGGCCATCAATTTTTCCTTTATTTCTGAAGCCGATTTCTCCTTCATTTCATGCGGCTTTATGTCAAGCCCGAACTTCGTGTACAGAAGCTCGCAAAGCTCCTGAGCCTTGATATCGCTGAATTCCTTTTCGCCGGGTTCCGTCGCAGCCTGCAGGTATCCGTCAATGGCGCGCTCGACTATCCCGAGGACCTCTTCTTTCAAAGACGTGCCTTCGAGCACGGCACGGCGCTGGGTATAGATAACCTCGCGCTGTTTATTCATGACATTATCATACTCAAGAAGTTGTTTGCGGATCTCGAAATTATGCTGTTCAACGCGGCGCTGGGCGACCTCGATGGACTTACTCACCCAGGGATGGTCGATCACCTGGCCTTCCTCCAGACCGAGGGTGGTCATTATGCCTGCGAGCCTGTCTGAACCGAACAGTCGCATGAGGTCATCCTCAAGCGAAACATAAAAACGCGACGACCCCGGGTCTCCCTGGCGGCCGCAGCGGCCGCGCAGCTGATTATCAATGCGCCTGGCTTCATGACGCTCGGTCCCCAGCACATGGAGACCGCCGAGGGCAACGACCTTATCATGCTCCGCCTGCGTCTCCTGTTTGAACCTTTCAAGAAGCTTGCGGTATTCTTCGGCGTATGAAGGATCGTCCGGCGGGATCTTCTGGGCGATGAGGTTCTTTGCCTTGAATACCGCGTTGCCTCCGAGCAGTATGTCGGTCCCTCGGCCCGCCATGTTCGTGGCTATGGTCACTCCCTGAAAACGGCCGGCCTGGGCGACTATCTGCGCCTCCATTTCATGGAATTTGGCGTTCAATACTTGATGCGGTATGCCGCGGCGCTTCAAAAGTTCGCTCAAAAGCTCTGATTTATCGATCGAGATCGTGCCGACGAGCACCGGCCTGCCCTTGCCGTTGAGGAGCGCGATCTCGTCAACGACGGCCTTGAACTTTTCCTTTTCTGTCTTGAAGACCCGATCCGGCTCATTGATGCGGATAAGCGGCCTGTTCGTCGGCATCACGACGACGTCGAGCTTGTAGATGGACTTAAACTCATTGGCCTCGGTGAACGCCGTACCGGTCATGCCCGCCAGTTTTTCGTACATGCGGAAATAATTCTGGAACGTAATCGTGGCAAGCGTCTGGTTCTCTTGCTCGATCTTCATGCCTTCCTTGGATTCTATCGCCTGGTGCAGGCCGTCCGACCAGCGCCTGCCCGGCATGAGGCGGCCTGTAAACTCGTCCACGATGACCACCTGGCCGTCCTTGACGATATAGTCACGGTCGCGCTTATAGAATTCCTTCGCCCGCAGCGCCTGCTGGGTATGATGCTTCAGCTCCATGGTTTCAAGCGAATGCAGGTCGGGCGCGTTCCAGAGCCGGGCCGCCTTGGCCTCCCCCTCTTCGGTTAAGGAAATCGTGTGGGCTTTTTCGTCCGCGATATAGTCGTACCCTTTGCCGACGTCCTCTCCGCGGTGTTTTGCCTCGATCTGGTCGTTCTCGGTAATGCGCCTGCCGCGCAACTGATCTGCGATGCGGCGGGCGGATGCGTATTTATCCGTCGATTCCTCCGAGGCGCCCGAGATGATGAGCGGCGTGCGCGCTTCGTCGATGAGGATCGAGTCGACCTCGTCCACGATCGCGTAATAAAAATCCCTCTGCACAAGGTCGCGCAGGGCGTATTTCATGTTATCGCGGAGATAATCGAAGCCGAACTCGTTGTTCGTTCCGTATGTGATATCGCATCCGTAGGCGTGCTGGCGCTCGGGATCTGACATGTCGTGCTGGATCACGCCGACCGATAAACCGAGGAATTGATAAATCGGCCCCATCCATTCGCTGTCTCGCTTTGCCAGATAATCGTTGACGGTCACCACATGCACCCCTTTGCCCACAAGAGCGTTTAGGTATGCGGGAAGCGTGGCAACCAGCGTTTTCCCCTCTCCTGTCGCCATTTCCGCGATTTTGCCTTCATGAAGGATGACTCCTCCGGCGATCTGGACGTCGAAGTGGCGCAGGCCGATGGCCCTGCGGGATGCCTCGCGCACTGCGGCGAAGGCTTCGGGCAGGATATCGTCGTAAATAGTGTTGCGGGTAAGTTTGATTCTGTCTTTGAGGCGGTCTTTTTCTTCCTGGATCGTGACCGATAAAAGTTGTTCCTGCAATTCCGCGATCCGGGGCTCGATCCGGGCCGCTCCTTTTGCGAGCCGCTCTTTGAACTCGCTAGTTTTAGTCGCAAGCTCTGCGTCGGAGAGCTTCTCCATGGCCGGCTCAAGGGCGTTGACCTTTGCGACGATCCGTGCCAGCGACGGAATTGCATTGATCGAGGATACGGGCATCTCTTTGTTCAGGACAATGCTCACGCCGGGGCACGAACGCCTGATCCTGTTCTGCGCCCTGCGCAATGCGGTTTTTCTGATAAATCCCAGCATATGGTTGACCCCTTAATGGCGCGCGGCCTGGTTCTGCGCGTTTAACCGGAGGAACGCTTCGATGAAATCGTCAATCTTGCCGTCCAGCACAGCGTTGACGTTGCCCGTTTCGTGCTCGGTGCGGTGGTCCTTGATGAGTGTGTAGGGCTGAAGGACATATGAGCGGATCTGCGAGCCCCATTCGATGCGTTTTTTCTCCGTGGAATGTTTTGCGAGCTCTTCCTCGCGTTTCTTTTCCCGCAATTCGTAGAGTTTTGCCTTCAGGACCTTCATCGCGGTCTGTTTGTTTTGATGCTGCGAACGCTCATTCTGGCACTGGGCGGACAATCCGCTGGGCACGTGCGTGATGCGGACCGCCGTATCGGATTTCTGCATGTGCTGGCCGCCGGCGCCCTGAGCCCTGAATGTCTCAATGCTCAAATCCTTATCGTCTATGACGATATCCCCGCCCTCGCCGATGTCGGGGATTACATCGACGGAAGCGAAGGACGTATGCCTGCGTTTGTTGGAATCGAAAGGCGATATTCTAACAAGACGGTGGACGCCCCGTTCGGCCCGGAGATACCCGAAGGCAAATTCCCCCTCAATCAGGATGGTGACGTTCTTAACGCCCGCTTCCTCCCCGGGGAGGATATCAAGCGTCCTGACCGAGTAACCCTTATCCTCGGCCCAGCGCGTGTACATCCGCAGCAGCATGCCGACCCAATCGCATGCCTCTGTGCCGCCCGCGCCAGCGTTAATGCTCAAGATCGCGTCGTTGGCGTCCACCGGGCCGCTCAGCAGCGTCTTGAACTCGACCTGTGCCAGCTCCGCCTGCAATTCGGCGATGTTTTTCTCGATGTCCGAGATCAACTCGTTGTCGCCCGGGCCTGCCAAACTGGCTAGCTCTGCCAGTTCGCTGTGCCTCCTGAAGGAATGTTCCCAGGGTTCGACGACCGATTTTAAGGTCTTGAGTTTTTTAACGACGGCAGTCGCATTCTGCTCGTCGTTCCAGAAATCAGGCAGGGACATGGAACCGGAAAGGCGGTCTATCTCGAGCTTCTTGGCATCAATGTCAAAGATAACCTCTGAGATTCTGAATACTGGTTCCGGCAGCGGCAAGCTTTTCCTTAATATCTGCAAGCATTATCGTGGTCTCCTATTTCTTGATGCCTTTGATGGCCAGGATCAATTCGTCCTTGCTGTCGGCGAATTCCATCGCCTCGCTCTCCGATATCAGGCCGTCCTTGACGAGCCTGGAGAGCGATTGATTGAACGACATCATGCCGAACAGCTCGCTCTCTTCGAGGAACCTGGGGATTTCTCCGATCTTCCCTTCGCGGATCAACCTGCCCATCGTCGGGGTAAGGGTCATGACCTCGGCCGCTGGCACGCGGGCTGTTCCGTCCTTGACCGGAATCAGCCGCAGGGACACTATACCCTTGAGAAGAAACGAGAGCTGAGTGCGTATCTGCTGATGCTGGTGCGGCGGGAAGAAATTAATCATGCGCTCTACGGTCTGGGAGGCGTTGACCGTGTGCAGGGTGCTCAGGACCAGGACCCCGGTCTCGGCCACGGTCAATGCCGCCAGCATTGTCTCGTAGTCGCGGATATTGCCGATATAGATCACGTCAGGGCTCTGGAGCGTGAACGCCCGCAACGCGACGGGATACGACACGACATCCTTGCCGATCTCGCGCTGGTTTATCAGAGATTTTTTGTCCGTGAACGTGAACTCGATCGGCTCTTCTAGCGTGAATATATGTTTGTAGGCGTTGTTATTGATATATTCGACCATGCTGGCTATTGTCGTTGATTTGCCAGACCCCATGGTGCCGGTCAGAAGCACGATGCCGCGGCGCTCCATTGCGAGTTTCTTCAGGATCTCGGCAGGGACCTTGAGTTCCTCCAAGGTCTTGCTGACCGGGGGAATGTTCCTGCACACGATCGAGGGCCAGTTTCGCTGCATGAAAATGCTGATACGGAACCGCCGCCTCAATCCCGGCTCGTAATAAGCAAAATCGATATCTTTGGCTTTGCGGAACATCTCGCGCGCTTCCTCGGACAAAAGTTTCTGAAGCGCCATTTCGATATCGTCGATTGACACCTGGCTGTCGGTAACGGCAAGGACCTGCCCGTTCAGGCGCATCCTGACGGTCGAGCCGGCCCTGAAGAAAAGGTCCGAACCGTCCTTCTCAACAAGCATCTGCAGAAAATCAGATATATCCATCGCCATGGCAACGCCCCTTTGTTTTTTCTTTAATGATTATACCACTTTCCGCGATTTTTCAGTAGCAGAAAATTCCATATACCTGCCGAGCATCAGCCGCGTCTGAGCGTCAAGCGCGGGCGTGGACCCCAGAAGCAAGATGACTGCAGGGACGATAACCCATTCAGCCGCCATGGCCAGGTTCTTGACCCACGGGACGTCCCTGGGCCGCGGAGGGAGAATGGTCCAGGACAGGACTATCCACACAATGCTGGCGTACATTGTGAAATTGAACAGGAGGCCGGTTATGCGCGGAAGATTATAGCCGATCGCTGACTGTGCGAAGAACCTGCCGCCCAGGAACACGGGCAGAGGGCCGATGATCCCGATGACAAACGCCCATATCGCCCATGTCACATGGCTTTCAAGCAGCTGGAATGACCTGCGCATTTTCACCGGTAGCGGAATCTGCCTGTTTTTCGCCAACCCTCTGACCAAAAACGGGAAGTTCTCCACGCCCCAGGCCCAACGGCGTTTCTGCCTGTATTGCACCCAGATCGTCTTGAAAAAATTGCTGCTGTATGCCGCGTCCATTGAAACGGTCGTATAGAGCGGAACGACGCGGTAATCGCCGTTGAAATGCAAAAAGGCCTTCCAGTAAACCACCGAATCGTCGGAGATCATGTCAACGGGCCAGTAGCCGATATCCACTAGCGTTTTGAATGACATGCTGTGGCTGGAAAACGTGACGAATTTCTCAAGGCGCATGCTTTCAATCATCTGGCAGAACGAGGCGCTCGTTTCTATGATGCGGGCGAACGCCGGCGCGTACCAGATATTGTTGTTATATACAGGCACCGGCTGGTAACTTGCCTGGTGCGGCCGTTCCACTGTCAGGAAATGATAGGTGAGGCAGCCGAAATATTCCCGATCAACGCAGGTGTCCGCGTCAAAACACGACACAATGACGCGTTCCTGGGCTATGCCACGGGCCTCGAAATATTCCCTGGAACGCTTTGCAGCCCACGTGGCGTTGGCGCCTTTGATCCGCTTTTCCCCGGGCAGATTGTCCGGATGGAACGTGACCAGCAGGCTGCCAAACGCGTCTTTATACTCCCGTTCCAGGACCCGTGCCGTTTCGGCGGACGGCTGATGACGCCCCTCAAAAGCAAGAACCACGACCATTTTATCCTGCGGATAATGCGTCTGCCGCAACGCTTCGAGCGAGGGCCGCAGGATATCGAGCCCTTCTTTATAAACGGGGAAAATAATTAAATGGCGCAATTGCTCCCATCCCGGAATCTTCTGGCAGGAGCGAAGCCATGCCCGCCTGCGCTGTTTTGCCAGCCGGCGGTTTGCCAGCAGCAGAAGCGTGGTCAGATAGATCGTCCTGATGATCCAGTAAAAATCAAAAACAATGATCATGACCGCGCAGTAAACGGGCCTCCAGACGGCAAGGAGGACGAAAAAGCCGATGATGCTCCAGGAAATGGCTCCCGGCATTATCTCGAGGGAACGCAGGAGCCGCCGACTATGGTTTCTTGCCATCTTTCTTATCTTCAGGCCGCCAGTCAAGCAAGTTCATCCGCTGCTCCAGCCCCTTCAGGTTGATGAAATCAGGCAGGGTAAAGGGATAGACGCGATTTCGCATTTCCAGACGGTACAGGTTGTCGTAGACATTTCCGTCGAGGGCCTGCTGCGAATCCATGAAATACAGGCTGTCCGTGCGTGAGTCATAGAAACCTGTGGAGTTCCGTTTAGCCAGGTTCACCAGGCCTACGGGGACCGCTCCGCTGCGCGCCTCGCAGATGAGGATGCGCTTCCTGCACATGAGTATAATATGATAACTGTCCGCGTACCAGAACATGTCGTTGATGACGTCCGATGGAAAGTCAAGGATGACCGTCTCTGCAGCCGCGGGTCTTTTTTTGCCTTGCGGCAATTCCGTGATCCCTACCCGGTGCTGATTGAAATACGCCAGCCTCGACCTGTCCGGGGAAAACACCCATTTTCTGGGCGCCGGCGCGATCGGGACGAACGTACAAACCTGCTCGAAACGCCCTCCGTCCATGTCCGACCTGAACAGCGTATTCTCGTCCCGGGTGATGAAGTATAAAGCGGAGCTTTGCTCATCGAGCCAGAAAAAGGATATTTTCTCTTTATTGACCTGCTGCGTATCGGACCGCAGGGGAAACAGAATGACCTTTTCCATGCGGGCGACTTTGCCGCCTTCCACCTCGATCCGGCGTTCATAAGGATAATACCCGTCCAGTTCCAGGGCCACCGTATGCATGCCCGGCAGGAGGTCGGAAATAGACATAGGCGTTTTATCCGGCAGCTGTTGCCCGTCCAGGGTCACGGTTGCTCCCGGAGGCTGGCTTTTGACGGATATTATTCCGGTCCTGGTGAATTTGAAACTGCGACGGTCGAACTTATAGCTCAAAGAAAATGCCAGAATAAACGGCAGGCCGATAAGAAAAACCGAAACGCTGGTGTAATACAAAAACGTCCTTATTTTCTGGTCAACAGACATTCCCTCACAGCCCTTTCAAGGTCCAGCAAAGCGCGCTTTCTCTTAAGCCCGAATACATATCCGCCGGGCGTCCCATCGCTGGCAATGACCCGGTGGCACGGGATGATAATGGGCCACGGGTTATTCTTAAGGATCTGGCCTACAGCGCGGCATGCCCCCGGCCTGCCTGCTTTGCGCGCGACCCACCGGTACGACCGGGTTTCTCCTACCGGGATAGCGCTTACGATCCGGTAAACTTTCCTGGCAAAAGAGGTCATAATCCAAAGGTCTTCTTTTTATGAAGGAGATGATGGTATTCCCTTGCGAACCGGTGCGCCTCGTCCCGCACGCGGCGGATCAGGTTCAAGGCAGGCGTATCGTACGCAAGCCTGACAGGTTTCTCCATGCCCTTAATATAAAGGTTTTCGCCCTCTTTGGCAATACTTAAAACCGGGCACGACACCCCGACACCCTCCAGGGTTTCCAGCGCTGCAGTAAGGTGCTGTCTGCCTCCGTCTATCAGGATTAGATCGGGCAGTTCTTTCTTTTCAGCCGCAAGGCGCGAGTATCTGCGCCGGACAACCTCCCTGATCATGGCATAATCGTCGATGCCTGAAACCGTTTTGATCCTGAACCTGCGGTAATTCTTTTTATCGGGAGCCCCTTTGTAAAAACTGACCATGGAACCCGTTGCCTCCTGACCGGAAATGTTCGAGATATCAAACCCCTCGATGCGCAAAGGCATATCCTTGAGGCGGGCCAGGTTTTTGAGGTCTTCCAACTCGTCGGCGCTGGTAAAACGGACCTTGTCCTTGCCGATGGCGCACAGCGCGAAGACCCTGTCGCGCAGCGCTGCAGCATCCTCGAACCTGCGCTCCTCTGAAGCCCTGCGCATTTCGAATGAAAGCTTATCCACGAGTTCCTCGTATTTTGAATCAAGGAACAGCCTGATGTCCTGTATGATGCCGGCGTACTCGCGCCTGCTGATACGCCCGGCGCACGGCGCAGGGCAAAGCCTAAGGCGGTAATAAAGGCACGGTTTGCGGGGCATTGTCGCGCACGTGCGGAAGCCGAAGATCTTGCGTATCGCCTTGAGCGCCTGGCGCAGCATCCTGGAGTTGGCGTACGGCCCGTAATAGACCGCAGCATCCTTCCTGCGCTTGCCGGTATCCCTGTCCCGGCATATAGTGATCACCGGAAACTCATCGCCGGATATCCTTATCAAAGGGAAGGATTTGTCGTCCTTGAGGCTGATGTTATACACGGGCTGCTTTTCCTTGATGAGAGAGGCCTCCAGAAGTTGGGCCTGGAATTCGGTCGGGGTAAGGATATACTCAAGGTCGGTGATGCGGCTGACAAGCGCCTGCGTTTTTCCTGAGAGGAAGCGGTGAAAATACGACTGTACCCGTTTTTTGAGGATCTTCGCCTTCCCTATATATATAATATTGCCGCCGGCGTCCTTAAAGATATATACGCCCGGAGCCTCTGGCAGAGAGTCCACTTTCTTTTTCAACCCATGATTTATCATATTCAAGGACGGATCCTGAAAATTTTTAAAAAGCCGTTGACCTGCTCGATCCGCAGCATCCGGCACATGGCAACGTACGCGGCGATGCCAGAGACAATTGGAAACGCCAGGTCGAAAATGCGCGAAAGCAGGCGGCTCTGGAGCGCGGAATGATAGGACGAGGCGATATAACATACCTCTGCCATGACAATGCTGGCGCATAGCACCCGCGCCGAGAATTCAAGAAGGCCGCGGACTCCGAATCCTCCCAGTTTCCTGCGCAGGATCATAAACATCATCATAAAACTGCTGATGCCTGAAACGGATGTGGCAAGCGCAAGACCCGAGAGCTTGAGCGGGAACATAAATATCGCGTTCAGGCACACGTTGAGCACGAGCGCTGCGGCTGCGACCCTGGCAGGGGTAACCGTATCCTTGATAGCGAAATACCCGCACTGCAGGATCCTGTTTGCGCCGTATGCGAACAGTCCGATGCTGTAAAAAAAAAGCGCTCCGGATGTAATCCCCGTCGAATACGAATTAAACCTGCCTCCTTCGAACAAAGACGAGGTGATTGTCCTCGACAGCACCATGAAACCGAAGGACGCAGGTATCATGACGAACAGGACTGACCTGAGACCGAAAAAAAGCGTCTCTTTCATCTGCAACAGCTCTCCTTCCGCTGCCCGGGAAGACAGCGCTGGCAGGATAGCCTGCGACAGGGAATTGCCGAACACCCCAAGCGGGAACTGGATCAGCCGGTATGCAAAATAGAGCGCAGCAACTCCGCCGTCGCCCACGATCCAGGATAGGGATCCGAAGATGGAATCGGCAAAATTATTGAGCTGGTATATTGCCGAGCTAAACAGCCGCGGCGCCATCAGCGCGCCGATGCGCCTGATAGCAGGATGACCGAACCTGCCGGCAAAGCGGAAACGGAAACCCTTTTTATAAAGCATAGGCAGCTGGACCCCAAGCTGCAGAACCCCGCCGATCAGAACACCTGATGCAAGACCCTTGATACCTTCTCCCCACGCGATCGCGCACACGATAATGGAAACGTTGAGCAAACACGGGCCAAAGGCCGGCAGCGTGAAATGGCGCAGGGAGTTCAAAAGAGCGGTGCTGTATGCGGTAAGCCCGATCAGCAGGATATAGGGAAAGACCAATCTGTTGAGGGTTACGGTTGCGGCAAGTTTTGCAGGGTCTGCCGTGAAGCCGGGCGCGATCAGCCTCACCAGGCAGGGAGATGCCGCGATCCCCGCGATCGTTATGGCAGAAAGCACCACCAAAAGAACGTTCATCAGCACATTGGCAAGTTCCCAGAACTCGTCTTTGCGGCCCCTTACCAGGTATTCGCTCATTACCGGCACGAATGCCGCGTTCGCAGCGCCTTCACCTGCCAGGTCCCTGAACAGGTTTGGGATCTTGAACGCGATCACGAAAGCCTGGGCGTACAGGTATACGCCGAAAAGCTGAGCGATTATGATATCGCGGACAAACCCGAGCACCCGCGACGCCAGGGTAGCTGCGGCGATCACGCCGGCAGAGCGCGCTATGCCGGGTTTCGAATCTTTTATGTTTTTATCTATTGACATGTGGGTAAAATTATGTTATTCTTTAAAACCTGACATTAAACTATTTTATTAAGAAGGAGTTACAGTATGGCAAATCGTCGTGCTGCCGTAAAACGGATGCGCGTTGACGCAAAAAGGCATTCTCGCAATCAGAAGATACGGCGCGAGCTTAAAAAGGCCGTAAAACAATACCTTGGTATGTTGGCCGAAAAGAATGCCGCTGAAGCAAAAAAACTTTTCCAGAAAGTATGTTCGCTTCTCGATAAGGCTGCGAAAAAACGCGTCATCCATTCGAACACGGCCAACCGCAACAAATCACGCCTCGCGAAACGCCTGCTTAAAACTGCATAAGCTCACGATCAGCCGTTCAAGGGCAACGGAGGGTTTCAGGCCGCTTGTCTTCACGGCCAGGTCACATTCCAGCAGTAATTTATTGAGCCTTCGCAACGCAACGATGTCAGTCTGATTCCTTGACAATCCGGCGCGCAATGCCCCGAGTATCATTTCAGGCTTCTGCCCTTTCTTGAGCAGCTGATGCAGGAGCTTGAGGCTGCTTGCCGCCCTGCCTGCGCGGATCTCATCGGCAAGGCCGAACGCGGAAGAATAAGCATCCTGCCTGAACTGCCTTACAGTGGAACACGCTGCAATGGCGTTCGAAAAACGGTCTTTTCTGTCGAACTCCGCCATTTCCAGCACCAGAATCACCCCGGCGGACGAAGCACGTACGTATTTCTCCAGAAATTCCTTGCAGTCCTTCTTGAGCGCTTCTGCCTGTTTTATCACTACCACGCGGCGTACCGATGAGGCGGTGTGATACAGTAAATGCTCCTGGAGCTCTTTAAGGCAGATATCTTTCGCATATAGAGTATCCAGGTCGAATTGGGCGGTGGAGGCGGATAGGTACTTCGATTTGATCTCCTGGAGCACCTTGTCTTTGGCGGGGGCATCCTGGCCTGTGACCAGATATATGCTGTCTCTTTTTACCATTCTTCCACGACGCGGGCGACTATCCTGCGCGCAAGGTCGTCGAGGGCTGACCTGATAGCTGCATCTTCCGATTTCTGCGCGGGGAAATACGAGGTATCTCCGGTGAAGCCTTTCTCTTCCCAGAGCATCTTGTTCTCTTTTTTGTCCCAGAGGCTGATATTGACCACAAGGTTGAGCCGGTATTCGTCTACTTCGTCGTTCTCCCGGTATCGCAGCGGATCCCGCCTGAACTCTACGAGCTCGCCCTTAAGCTCAAGATCGGCCCTGTCCATATCGGACGGCCGGACGTTGCCGTCGAAAAGGAATTTGTTCGTCAGCGTTTTGGTTATATCCGTCTCCAGCCCGGGACGGTATATTTTATACTTGTTCCCCGTGTCTACCTCTCGGGTTATGTCTATCGCGCTGTAGAACGGCGGTATATATACCGTCCGATATTTGGCGGCGAGCATGGAGCGGGTAGTATATCCGCATCCGGCAGAAAACAGCAGCAACACCAGGACGGATATCCGCACAAATCTCTCCATTTTTTTAATGGCGGTCAATGCCCCCTCTTTTCCATAGTCTCGAGCCGCCCGGCGGCTTTCGCCGCCCAGGAGGAATCGGGATAGTTGGCGATGATGTTGCGGTAATAGAGCCGCGCGGCATTCCAGGCCTTCTGTTTTTCATAAAACAGAGCCGCGCTATAAAGGCTCTCCGCTTCTTTTGCGTTCAAAGCCCTGATATTCCTCTCCGCCTCCGGAGCCAGGATCGCATCAGGATGCTGGATCACAAATTCCTCGAATTTCTCTTTCGCCTCGCGGGTCGCGCCCTGGTCATAGGCAGCTGAACGGGATACGCTTGCCCGTGTCGAAGCAAGCTGAAACTTCGCCGGTTCCACCCACTCGCTTTCGGGATATGCCGTGATCACTTTGTTGAACGCTTCCTCTGCCTCGTAATAACGCTCCATGCTCTTGAGCACAAGGCCAAGCTTATACTGCGCTTTGGGTGCAAGCGGCCCGTATGTTGAGTTTTCGACGACCTTGGTAAATATTTCTATAGCAGGATTATCCACCGGCAGGGCCATTCCGAACGCCTTGCGTTTTGCGCCCGCCATGAACTGTTCGCCAATCTTGAATTCACGCTCGATGATCTCTCCGATGCGCTCGGAGAACGGATATTTCTCCACGACCTTCTGGTATGCAAGGAACGCTTCGTAGGGATTGCCCTGTGCCTCCTCGATCATCCCGAGATAATACTGGGACTCGGCAGCTTCGACAGCCTTGGGGTAATTCTTGATGAGCTTGCGAAATTCCTTTTTGGCTTCTTCGTAACTTTTGCTCTCGAACAGCCCGACAGCGAATTCAAGCTGGTCCCCGGGGGTCGGTTTGACTTCTGTTTTAGGATTGACGAATTTCCCCGTTTTCGGGGTCCAGATCCAATAGGCGTGAGCCGGCACGCAG
Organism: Candidatus Omnitrophota bacterium; assembly: GCA_029571225.1. Taxonomy (GTDB): domain Bacteria; phylum Omnitrophota; class Gorgyraeia; order Gygaellales; family Profunditerraquicolaceae; genus JAGOOP01. The sequence goes on from JAKPTF010000009.1 coordinate 36,112, forward strand.
CTAAAAACAAAGGCAATGAGCAATGCGATAATTAGCGATTTCATAGTATATCTACTCTAACATGCTGACGATATTTTGTCAAATGTATTAAGGAAAGCTCCAATACGCTCCTGGGATATTGATGAGCAGGGTGTTGAAACGCAGCATCAACAGAATCAAGAACTCGGAAACAGACGCGAAACTGATTGCTGCATAAGGACATAGAAAACCAAAAATAACGAGCCCCGCGCCGCACAGCGTGATCAACGACGCTATAGCCGGTATCAGTATATTGGCGATCACCGTTACCGGAGATATAATCCTGAAATAATACGCTATAAATCCGGCTGTTCCAAGCCAGGCTGACAGGGAAACAACTCCCATGGCCGCTACCCAGCGCAGGGGCCGCAGGGAGATCCGGTCAAGACGGACAACTTTGCCTATTGCCGGGGATAACAAACTTATACCCGCCACGGCGGCGAATGACAGCTGGAAGCTCGCATTATAGAGCTGCCGCGGTGAAAATACGAGAATACTGAACGCTGACAGGCTCAATGCCTGCGGTATTGACGGGTCCCTGCGCACGTACCAGCTGGAGAAAAGAAAAATCCCCATGACCGTTGCCCTGACGACCGGAGGGGATGCGCCGGTCATGACGCAGTAAAACACCATCGCCGGAACAATGACCGCCAATCGTATCGTGCGGTTTAACCGCATGACCTTTAAAAGAAGGGCGCACGCTCCCGAGACGATTCCGACGTTGAAACCGCTGACTACGAGTATATGCACCGTGCCAGACCGTATCATATCTTTATAAACGGACCGGGGGACGCCGCTTTTATCTCCGAGAACCATAGCCTCCATGATGGCGGCAGCGACAGGTGGCAGTCGTCCGCGGATGATGCGCAGGAAACTCCGTTTCGCGGCCATGCAAGCACAGACTGGGCCCGGATAACGCGCGGCCTTAATGATACGAACGCGGCGCGCATGCGGGACACGCAGAACGGCTAAGATTCCCTTCTGACGCAAGCGTTCGCGTACGCTTGCGCCCCTGCCGTTGCAATACCCCTGAGGCAGCACCATGTTCCCTGATGCCTCGACCAAATCTCCGTATTCAGGACTGACCGCGCCGTTGACAGTAACCCGCAAAGCGCCGCTGCAGTTCCACCAGCAGGTATTGGCAGTAACGCGTTGCGCCTTTATGTCGAACATGGTGCGGCCTCCTTCACGTAAAGGCTCGCTTGCAACGCTGCCGGAAACAACGCACGATCTGTTCAGGATTCGTGGCAATATGTGGCTTAGATTGTCGCCGGCAAGCGTGTCGGCATTGATCAGGCACGCTGTTCCGCAGAAAAATACGGCGCAGAAGAAAAAAAAGGATCCGGCGTGCGCCATAAGCCCCTTATCTTCTGCCCGCGCGGACGCTGCGCAGAGAAAACAACAGGCAAGCGCAATGCCCCAGGCCGCAGGAAACGTTATGCGCATCCTGGAAGTGCATACAATGCCCAGGCTGAAACACAATGTTATCCAGGCAAATGGGTTTCTCATCGTCATTCGAGGCACACCGCGTCTTTAAGACGCTCGAACCTGGAGCCGTTCAGCCCCTTGACCCTGCGCAGCTCCTCAATATCCATAAACGGTCCGTTAAGCATCCGGTGATCGATAATCCTTTGTGCGATCGCTCTTCCGACACCCGGGATCTCCCGGAGCATTTCTGCATCAGCGGTATTGATGTTGATTTTTCCGTATGACTGATCGAAACAAAAAACAGGCCGCAGCTGGCGCGACCGTTTCTGCGCATAGTTCATGGCTGCGCCTGCGAGTATGACGATAAACAAAAAAACGGCCACGCGGCGTTCCTGTCGGGTCAATGGCAGCATATCGACCTCCATTCTGCGCTATCGGGATGCTTGCACCCTCAATAGACGCAAAATTTCGGATTTTCTCACAGGATCATTTCAGCACGACAAAACAGAAGAGAAAAATTGCGGTGAGGTTGACGACAACAAAAAGTATTTCAGTAGTTCCGACCGGGCCTGACACTGTACGCAGGCGTCCGCTGCAGTACACGCAGGTATTCAGGATTGTTTTGTACCGAGCGCGGCAATGAGGACAGAATTTTGTTTCTTTATCGCCCATAAAAAAACCACCATCCTTAATGTGTTCCATTAAGAACCGTGGCTTTTCTTAATAACCCGGCGATCGTTTATTGCTTAATTCTGGCCGAACGCACGCATGGCTACGTTCAGGCAAAGGGAAACAAAAAGGATAATAATAAAACCGGTCAGGGTAGCGATAAGGTCTTTGCGGCCGAGTATCTCGTCTGCAGCCCGTAACGCAGAACCGCACTTCGTGCAGGTTTTATATATCGCCGCATGGTACGTGTCGCATTTCGGGCACAACTGCGTTTATCGCTCTACCATGATCCCTCTTTCTCTTTTTGCAGACATACCTTCAATCTAAATATACCCCAGGGGCGGCTGTTATCAAGGGCATTTCAACCTGTTTGTGAAAGCGATTTCATATTTGTCCGGGCGTCGCCGCGCATCAGACGGCTTTATATTGATTGTTTCCGGATCCAGCCGGGACTTGCGTTGTAGGGATGCTCGAGGATAACGGATATTCTCATACCACGATATTGACGATCTTGCCGGGGACAAAGATGAATTTCTTGATCGGTTTACCCTGGATCCATTGCCGGGATTTTTCGTCTTTGTCAACGATCGCCCTGACCTCCTCGGAAGACGCCTGGGCGGGGATCGTGATCTGCGACCTGACCTTGCCGTTTATCTGTACGGGAATAACTATCGTGTCTTCGATCAAAAGCTTCTGGTCATACGCCGGCCAGGATGCTGCCGCGACCGGTTCTTTATTGCCCAGGATCTGCCAGAGCTCTTCGCAGAAATGCGGCGCGATCGGCGCAAGAAGAATGACAAGCGTTGAGAATACGTTCCTGTCCGCCGCTCCCTGGTAGATTGCGTTCACCAGCTCCATCATGCTCGCAATGGCAGTATTGAATTTAAAACTCTCATAATCCTCGGTGACTTTTTTGATCGTCTTATGGAGTGTCTTAAGCACATCCTGCGACGCCTCGCTTTTAAGGTTATCCTGGATGCGCCAGACGCGGTTCAGGAACCTCAGCGCGCCTTCCATGCCGCGGTCATCCCATTCCAGCTCAGCTTCCGGAGGGGCGGCAAAAAGGATAAACAGCCGCAGTGAATCGGCGCCATAGCGCTGGATCATGGAATCAGGATCGACGATATTGCCGCGCGATTTGGACATAACCTCGCCGTCCTTCAGGACCATGCCCTGCGTCAGAAGCCGCATGAACGGTTCGTCGTAATCAACCATGCCAAGGTCTTTAAAAAATTTTGTGAAGAAGCGCGAATACAGCAAATGAAGGATCGCGTGCTCTATGCCGCCTATGTATTGATCGACCTGCATCCAGTATTTCGCTTCTTTAACATCGAACGGCGCTTTTGTTTCCCGGGGAGAGCAATACCTCAGGAAATACCACGAGGAATCGAAGAATGTTGCCATGGTATCTGTTTCCCTGCGGGCAGGCCCCTGGCATTTCGGGCACGTGCAGTTTACAAACGAGGCGACTTTTCCCAGAGGGCTTCCTCCCTCCCCGGTAAAAGGCGCGTCAGCGGGAAGCTCGACAGGCAGGTCCTCATATGGAACAGGGACCATTCCACACTTCTGGCAATAGATGATCGGGATGGGCGTGCCCCAGTACCTCTGGCGGGAAATAAGCCAGTCGCGTAATCGCCAGTGCGTCTCGATCCTGCCAATGCCTTTTTTTTCCATCCACCCGGCGATCCTGATTTTGGCTTCTTCATTAGGGATTCCGTTAAATTCCCCGGAATTGACCTCAACGCCTGGCCCCTCGTATGCCTCAGACATGGTTTCGACGGAAAGCGAAGTTCCCGCAGGCTGGATCACAACACGCATGGGCAGACCGTGCTCTTTTGCAAAAAGAAAATCCCGCTGGTCATGCGTGGGCACTGCCATGATGGCTCCGGTGCCGTAACCCATAAGAACGTAGTCTGCGATCCAGATCGGGATCGCTTCGTCATTGACAGGGTTGACCGCCCAGGCCCCGGTGAACACGCCTTCTTTTTTTATGTCGGAAGACGCACGCGCGACCGTGCTCTCTCTGGCGGCCTTGGCGATGAACTCGCGCGCCTCTTTTTCCTGGGGTTTTCCCTTAATAAGCTCTTCGACAAGCGGATGCTCCGGAGCCAGGACCACATAGGTCGCTCCGAATATCGTGTCCACGCGGGTCGTAAACACCGGCAGCTGCGTGGCTGAACCCCGAACTTTGAAAAATATCTCAACACCCTGGGATTTACCGATCCAGTTGGTCTGCATGGCGATGACGCGCTCGGGCCAATGCGTCAATTGTTTCAGGTCCTCAAGCAGCCGCTCTTTATAGTCGGTGATTCGCAGATACCACTGCTCGAGTTCCTTCTGTGCGACAGGGCTGTGGCACCGCCAGCATCCCCCGTCAATAACTTCCTCGTTGGCAAGCGTGGTGGCGCACGACGGACACCAGTTAACCGCGGAGGCTTTTTTATACGCAAGCCCTTTTTCGAACATCTTAAGAAATATCCACTGATTCCATCGGTAATAGTCAGCGTCGCAGGTCGAAATCTCGCGGCCCCAGTCATAGGAAAAACCCATGCGCTGGAGCTCTCGCTCCATTTCTTTGATACACTGATGGGTCCACACGTCCGGCTTGGTCTTATTTTTGATAGCCGCGTTCTCGGCAGGCTGGCCGAACGCGTCGAAGCCCATGGGATGCAAAACCTGGAAACCGCGCGCCGCTTTATACCTGCTGAACACATCGCCGATGGTATAATTGCGCACGTGGCCCATGTGGATCTTGCCAGACGGGTAAGGGAACATCTCAAGGCAGTAATACTTCGGCCTTCCGGCAAGAGCGCGGGCCTCGAAGCTTTTGCGGTCCTTCCAGACCCGCTGCCACTTTTCTTCGATATCCTTAAAAACGTATTCCATCGATGTTATTGTTTAAGCCTCAGGGGGATGAGTGAACGCATGGTCTCGATGCCCCGCAGGATGACGTCCATGCCGCATGGTTTTGAAAGGTAATGATCGGCTTCCATGTCGTAGCTCTTGCGCAGGGTGTCGAGCTCGGTCTTGGCGCTGATGATGATTACCGGGCGCCACCGGTCCTTGTATTTTTCCCTGATCTGCTTGAGCACTTCAAAACCGTTGAGCTTTGGCATGATCAGATCCAGCAAAACCAGATCCGGATCGAACGAGGAAAACTTCGCCATCGCCTCTTCCCCGTCGCCGGCGGTGGCGACTTCAAACCCTTCGCGGGTCAGGCGGTTTGATATGACCTGGACGATATCCGGCTCATCATCGACAACGAGTATTTTGAATCCCATGGCACTCATCCTTTGCGCGCGGCGCGATGCATCAGCCGCCGCACTATGAGCAGATTCCGCTCATCTGCGGTCGCGCTATCCTTTGGCGTTTCCAGCACACATGCGGCATGTTCCAGCCGTCTGTCCCCGACGATCCGGCTGAACCCCGCTATCCCGATTTTCCCTTTTCCGATATGCTCGTGGCGGTCTCGATGGCTCCCCAGCGCGTCGCGGGTATCATTAAGATGAATAAGCTCGAGCCGTTTCACGCCGACCATGCGGTCTATTTCATCCATAAGCCGGTCATACCCTGCCTTTGAGGCGAGGTCATATCCTGCCGCATACGCATGGCACGTATCAAGGCACACGCCCACGCGGTCTTTTTGTTCGACGCGGTCCAGGACCGCCGCATGGTGATCGAACGTATAACCGAGCCAGGAGCCGCTGCCGGCAGTGTTTTCCAGCAATATCCTGACTCCAGAGCCCGCGGTCAATTCAAGTATCCTGTTCAGGGCTGTCGCTAGCTTCTTCAGGCCGCGTTTCTCGCCCGAAAACTTATGGCTGCCCATATGGATAACCATACATTCTGCTCCCAGCGCCCGCGCTTCGCGCATGTCCTGGGCGCAGGCGGATATCGAGCCACGGAACAGACCGTGTTCGGGAGAAGCCAGATTTATGAGATACGGAATATGGATAAATACCTTCTTGATGCCGCTCGATTGCCGGCGCAGCCTGAATTCGTCTATGTCGGATTTTTTCAGACTGGCTTTGCGCCACTGCCTGGGGTCCCTGGCGAATATCTGCATTGCCGTACAGCCAAGCGCCTGCGCGCGTGGTATGGACTCGCAGATCCCGCCGGCTGTGGATACCTGTATGCCCAGAAGCATAGGACCTTATTGTAGCACAAAAAAAAGGCAGGTTCACCAAAAATCTCCCGTCGGGAAATGTGGCGGCCTGCCCTATATGGTGGAGCTGAGGAGGATTGAACTCCTGACCCCTTGCATGCCATGCAAGTGCTCTCCCAGCTGAGCTACAGCCCCGCGATTTGTTAGGTATTTTAACCGTTGACGTATTTGGAAAGCAGAGACCACGTCTTGCTTCCAACAACGCCGTCAGGCGTCATACCATTGGCTTCCTGGAATTTCCGTATCGCTTCTTTTGTCTCCGGCCCGATCTTGCCGTCAACAACGCCCTTGAAGAACCCGGCTTTTTTGAGCGCGGTTTGAATCTCTGTCGCGCTGGGCATGCGGACCTCGCGCTTGCTTGCGGCCTCTAACTGCTTGCGAAGTATATAATTCTCATCCTTGAGCCTGTTGCGCTCCATTTCAAGCGAATTGATCTTTGCCTGGTATTCCTGCACCACTGACGCCGGTACTGCCTGCGAAGACGCGCCTCCACGCGACGACATGGTCGTAGCGCATCCGCAAAGTGTTAAAATAAAGGCCCAACATATCATTCTATATGCCCGTGCCATATATACCTCCTTGTAAGTCATGGTATTATACCCCAGATTTATGGAATTGACAAATAAGATTTTAGACTGTATTATTGATATACATCGCGGATTTGCCGAGGTGGCGAAATGGCAGACGCGTCGGTCTCAAAAACCGATAGGGTTACACCTATGAGGGTTCAACTCCCTCCCTCGGCACCAAATTGAACGGTTGACGTTGTCCGGGGAAATGGAGAAATTCCGGATCCATTCTCCTATTCCCGAAATCTGTTCAGCATGGCGTTCTGGTTCAGGTATGGCAGGATCGCGCGGTATACGCGCTGCGCGATAATCCGGTAGCCGTTCGCATTAGGATGGAAGTAATCGCTTTTCATGCTGGCGTTATCGAAGATCCCGTTGAGCAGGTTCGGGATGTAAATCGTCTTGTGGATGCGGCTCAACTGCCGCAGCATCGGCCCGTATTCGCTCATTAGATGCGCGTTGCTGATGTCAATCAGGGCCACGATCGCCCCCTGTTTCTGGCATTGCAGTATGATCGATTCTATGTTCCGCCTGGTATCTGCAAGGGGAATCTTGGTAAGAAAATCGTTAGCCCCGAACTCGACGACAACAAGCAGAGGGTCCCTGTCAAGCACATCTGGATAGATCCGTTTCAAGGCGCCTTCCGAAGTATCGCCTTCGATCCCGGAATTGACCACCGGGACGGACATCATCTGGGACAGATATGCCGGATAGGACGACCGCGGCCCGGCTCCAAAACCCTGCGTCAGGGAGTCGCCGAAACACACGACATATTTGCCCCGCGAGTTGATATTGGCGATATCGCTTCTCATGCACCCGGCAATGCACAGGGCGGCAGCGCACGCGACAAGGATACGGATCAAGGATACCGGGCGGTAAGGCCTAATGTCTTTCATGATGATGCCTTCCTGCATGGACGCGGCGCTCGTAACTGGAACGCAGCTGGCCGCAGGCAGCCTCTATATCTTCCCCCCGCTGCTGCCTGATTGTCACGGGAACGCCGCTTTTTGCCACCTCTTGCCTGAAAGCCGCCGTCTCGCTCCTCTCCGGTGGCACAAGCCCCGGATCCGTCTGGGCATTGAGCGGAATCAGGTTAACTTTGCAATCAAACCCACGCAATATTTTACCTAATTTTCGCGCGTCTGCCAATGAAGAATTTATCCCCCGGATGAGCACGTATTCGAACGTCACCTGTCTGCCAGTCTTCTGCCGGTATTCACGGCAGGCAGGGACCAGGTCTTTCAAGGGATACCGTTTGTTTACCGGCATTAGCAAAGACCTCGTTCTGTCATCCGCCGCGTGGAGAGAAACAGATAACTCTATCTGAAGGCCTTCGCCGGCGAGACGCCGTATCTGCGGTATCAGCCCGTTGGTGGATATGGTGATCCTGCGCGCGCCTATGTTCAATCCGTCTTTAGCGTTCAACATGCGGACCGCGCGAAGGACATTATCGTAATTATCAAGCGGCTCACCGCTGCCCATGAAGACCGCGTGGGTCAACGATTTCGCCGCCGAACGGTGCCTTAAATACAGGGCCTCTTCTATCATCTCGCCCGCAGAGAGATTTCTCCGGAAACCGAACGTGCCGCTCACGCAGAAGCGGCAGGCGAATTTGCAGCCGACCTGGCTGGAGATGCAGCCGGTGACCCTGCCTGACGCGGGAATGCTCACTGTTTCGATCATACCGCCGTCCGCCAGCCTTAACAGGAATTTTTCCGTCCCGTCGGCAGACATGCGGGTTTCCTCAAGCCGGACGGCCCCCGCACAAAATTCCTTATTTAACCTCTGCCGAAGGCCGGCAGGCAGATCGGACATGGCGCCAAAATCCATAACCCCGCGCTGATAGATCCAGGTGAATATCTGCCTGGCGTGAAATGCAGGCATTCCCCACGACGCAATGAGAGATGCAAGCTGGGCGGCATCACGGTCAAGGATATTGTTTTTTAAAGGGACTTTTTCAGTTTTTTCTTCAGGCATGTATCAATATCGTCCAGGATGTCGTTGTTGAAAAGGCGGGCAGCGGCGGCGACCTGGACCGCGGATTCCAGCGCCTCGATCCGGTAAAAACATTCGGAGAAATCGTCGTCGATGGAAACCACCCCGTGGTTCTTGAGAACCACGATCCTGTTTTTGCCAAGCGCGGCGATGACGGGCGCGGGCCTTGTCACCGTCACCGTAAACTGTTTGACCACGGGCACGTCGCCGATCGTATGGCGCGTTTCGAAGATCAGGTCAGCGAGTCGCGGGTAGACGGCAAAATACGCGTTGGTCAATGGCGGATGGCAATGGATGACGCGCGAACAGGCAAAATTCCGGTAGATCATGCTGTGAAGCGGGTATTCCGAGGATGGGCGAATGCCTGATGCGCTGGGGCCGCGCCGGATATCCACCCGGACAATATCGCGCTCCTTGAGCGCCCCGAGGCACGTGCCGCTGGCAGTGATCAGCATGGTGTCGCGGTCAAGGCGGCAGCTCAAATTGCCGGACTTTGCCACGACGAGCGACCGGCCGTATAATTTCCCGCCTATGCGCCTGATCTCATCCTTGAGGCGTTGTTCCTTTGTCCTCATCAAACTCCCCGCCTTCTTTTTGCACCTCCGGATTTCTTCTCCTGCGCCTTGATCCTGTGCCAGTTCGCGATGATCTCTCTGGTGGAGCCCACGCGTTCGTTACCGAAAACGTGCGGGTGGCGGCGTTTGATCTTCCTGATAAGGCCGTCGATGACATCCTCGATATCAAATTTTTTTGACTTTGCCGCGATCTTGGCCTGGAACATCACATGTAAGAGAATATCGCCGATCTCCTCTCGCATATGAGGATAATCCTCCTGTTTGACCGCTTCGACGAACTCATCTACCTCTTCCTGCAGGTCCTTCAGAAGGGAGGCATGCGTCTGTTCTTTGTCCCACATGCAACCGCGCGGGCCGTGCAGCATGTCGTATATTTTTTTGAGCTCTGTGAATTTTGTTTTATTCCCGGTTTTTTTCGTCATTAATCTCATATCCTTTCGCGATCAGATACCCTTTCGCGCGTTCCATATGCGGATATCGGGCAACGAGGCCCCAGAAATCCGCCCCGTGGCCGTGATGGACGAGATGCGCCAGCTCATGCACTATCACGTAATCCCGCACCCAGGCAGGCATGAACGCCACGTGGTGCGCTATGCGGATCCTCCCGCGGCCGTAGTCGCAGCAGCCGAACTGGGCGTTCTGGTCAGTAACATATTCTATAGAATCGTACGCCAGTTTACCAGCAAAATATTTGCGGTTCAGCTCTGCGGCGCGGCGGGCAAGCGAATCGTCGCCGTTAAGCTGTTTTTTAAGGAGCTTCTTTTCGATCCGCGCTGTGAATTCTCTGACTATCGAGCGCAGATCCTGATCGGATATGCGTTGAGGGACACGCACATAAAGCGTGTCCCGGATCATTCTGGCGCTCGCGCTGCGGGACCTCCTTCGCGTTCGGATCACTTTCACCTCCTTGATCCCCGGCTGTCTGCGCGGCGGGAAATGGAGCGCGAGCCACACGGTCCTCTCTGCAGGATCGGTCCATTCGACCCTGTGGCGGCACCCTGCGGGGATGATGATGTAGTCCCCGGGAATAAGCTCCGTATCGGACTTTTCGTCCGGAAACTTCAAACGGGCTTTGCCGGACAATAGCGCCACCCACTCGTCATTGTCCTGCTGGAGCCACTGGCCTGCGGGGGTTGCCTGTCCCAGTGAAACGATCCTTTCTAATTTGACCCCGGGCGCGGAAATGAGCCGGCTGAATGATTCATTGATTGAACAATCGGCAGGATCGCTGAAAAGGTTATGCTTGGCGGGATATGACATTGCGGGTCACTCTGTTTCTGCCTCTACGGCCAGGACAAACGCCTTGATACCTTCTTTGCCCAGCGTCGCGTGCAGTTTTTGCACATGCTCCATCAACTTCTTTGCCTCCGAATCGGTACAACATACCATCAGCAGATTATTGCGTCCGGGCCATATATCGTCTCCGAGATGAGTCCCGGAAGTTTTGCCCTTGCCGAATACCGCAGGGATCTTTGTGTAAGAATCAAGCGCACACGATGCTTCAAGCGCTTCCATAACCTCTGCGTCGATAGCCTCGTTATAAGCGATCATCACCATTTTGTTAGTCATGCCGCCGCCTCCCCGGGTTTATCGCATATCCGCACCTTCACTTTGCCCGCCTCCTTGCGATGGAAAACCGCATACAGTGTCGGTACAAAAAGCATGGTGATAAATGTGGACACGGTAAGGCCTCCGACCATGCTGATGCCGATCGGCTGCCAGGTTTCCGATCCCTCCCCCCGGGATATCGCCATGGGAAGCAGGCCTACCAGCGTCGTGATGGTGGTCATTAAAACAGGCCGCAGGCGATCCTTGCCGCCTTTGGTGACCGCGTCATACAGCGAGTTGCCCCGCGCGCGCAGGATATTGATGTAGCTTATCAGCACAATGGCGTTGTTAACGACGATGCCCATGAGCATTACCATACCCAGGAATGACAGCACGTTCAACGTCATTCCCGTTACCACAAACGCCCAGATGACGCCGGTGAACGTGAACGGGATGGAGAACATGATAATGAAAGGGTCCAGCAGCGACTCAAACTGAGCCGCGATGACCATGTATACAAGGATGATGCCCAATGACAGAAGGATGATAAGGTCGGCAAAGGCCTTTTTCTGCTCTTCAGCTTCCCCGCCGTAATTGATGATGATATCTGAAGGTACGGCAAGCTTCGCCATTTCCTTCCGTATATCCTCCATGATTTTGCCGCTCGAGCGGTTGAGCGTATTCGCTTCAACCTTAACGATGCGCTCGCGGTTTTTGCGGTCTACGGACAAGGGTCCGGTTGTTTCGTATACGCGTGCGAAACTGGAAAGTTTTATCTGTTTGCCGGTAACCGGTGATGTAAGCATCAGGTTCTCCACATCCTCCAGCCTTGTCCGGGATGATTCGGCGAGCCGGACATAAATATCGTACGTGCGGCCTTTTTCCCGGTATTTTGTCGCGCTCGACCCTTCGATATATGTCTTGACGCTGCGTGCGACGGACGCCATGTTCAACCCCAGGCTTGCGGCCCGTTCGCGGTCCACAGCGATCCTGATCTCAGGCCTGTTGGCATCGCGCGAGATCGCCACATCCACTGCGCCCGGAACGGCCTCGACTATCTTCTTGACCTTCTCGGCCAGCATGTTGGTATCTTCGAAGGAATTACCGATGATTTCTATCTGGATGGGCTTGCCTCCGCCGCCCAGGATCATCCGGCTTACCATGCTGCCCGTCGAAACGTCCGCCTTATCGACTCCCGGGATTTTACGTATCTGCGAGCGGATATCCTGGCCCACCGCCTTGTCCGATCGCGCGCGCTCCGTCTTGGGGACCAGTTTCAGCCCCGCGTAGATCACATGCGAGCCTGATGCCTGGCCCGTGACCCTTCCTATGCCCTGGACCTGGCCGCTGCGCACATAGCTGAATTTTCTTTCTTTGACCGTATCAAATATGTCTTCTATCTTCCTGGCCACCTTGTCAGACTCCTCCATCCGTGTGCCGATCGGCAGCTTTATAGAGATCTGGAGGTCGCCGGTGTCTTCCTGCGGGATAAACTCGTTGCCGACAAATCTCGTCAATATGAGCGTCGCGAAAAAAACTCCCGCAAAGATACCCACCACCGATTTCTTGTGGTTCAGGCACACGGCGAGCGCTTTTTCATATATATTTTCGAGGCTGACAATAATCTTCTCGATCGCGTTATAAACGGCCGCCAGAATTTTGTTTTTTCTCCGTGCCGTTGACTGGGTGGAAGATTTAAGCCATTTGGAACAGAGCATGGGGCTGAACGTCGCGGCCGTGAATAATGAGGCGATCAACGTCGCCGTGATGATAGCCGCCAGTTCCGAAAACATGACGCCCACCACCCCGCTAATAAAGAACATGGGCAGAAAAACAACTATCGTGGTCAACGTTGACGCCGCGATGGACAAAAACATTTCCGATGTGCCGAATATTGCCGCTTCGACCGGCCGCTGGCCTCGTTCCAGTTTACGGAACACGTTATCCACTACGACAATGGCGTTATCCACGACCATGCCAGATGCTATGGCCATGGAAGAAAGGCTTATAACGTTAATGGTCCTGCCGCTCAAAAACAGGTACAGGAACGTGATCAGAAGTGAAAACGGAATCGTCAATGCTATGATCATGCTCGGCAAGAATTGCCGCAGGAAGAACCATACGACGAGGATTACCAGGGCAATGGCGAGCCACAACGAATTGCCCAGTGTTTTTAAAGACAGGATGATATCCTCGGATGTGTCGAAAACGAGGTTCGCCTCCACGTCCGTCGGCATGGTCTTCATCAATTCGTCGAACTTCTTCTGGACGCGCCTTGCGACCTCAACCGTATTGGTCCCGGTCTGCTTCTGCACCATCATGGTCAAACCCTGCTTCCGGTCGATGCGCACGATCGACGTAACCTCCTTGAAGGCGTCCTCGATACGGGCGACATCCCGCAGGTATATCACCTTGCCCTGGCGCGTTCCCAGTATCACGGAATTAATCTCTTCGGGTGTCGCGAACTCGCCCGGCAACCGAAGCAGATAATCCGTCATGCCGGTTTTTAGATTTCCTACGGGCAGGGTAACATTCTCCCGTTCCAGCGCCGCCTGTATGTCCCCCGGGGAAAAGCCGTACCCCTCGAGTTTGTCGCGGTCCAGCCAGATATTGATCTGGCGTTCAAGGCCTCCGTTAAGCTGCACCGTGCCGACGCCGGCAAGCTGCTTCAATGGGTCGCATATCCTGCGGTCAACCAGATCGTAAAGCTGCGCATAACTCCGTCCGGCCTTGAAGCCGTACACGGCAATAGGCATATTCGCCGTATTGAATTTCCACAGGAACGGGGTCGATATTTCGTCAGGGATATCGGGCAGAGACGGCTTTGCCTGATCGATGCGGTCCCGAACGTCGTTCGATGCCTCGTCGACATTCGTGCCCCATTTGAAAATAAGCGTGACCATGGATATGCCTTCGGAGGAGGAGGAAGTGATCTTGTCGAGGCCGGGGGTGATAGCCAGCTGGTTTTCCAGCGGTTCGGTAACTTTGATCTCTACGTCCTCGGGGCTCGCGCCCGGATACGCGGTGATGACCGATATAGCCGGGGTTTCGATCGTCGGCATCATATCCACGCCCAGCCGCGACATGGCGTACAAGGACACGATGATCAGCGACAGAAAGATCATTAGATTTGTTATTGGCCTTCTAACGCCGAATTCCGCAAGGCTCATTTCATATCCTTTTAGTTCTGACCGTTCTCTTCAACAATGACAGATACGCCTTCACGCAAGCGCTGCTGGCCCATAATAACCACTCTGTCCCCGGCAGCAAGGCCTTGCGTGACCTGCACGTAGGGGCCCTGACGCGCGCCTGTTTGTATCTCCCGCACAGCCGCCTTCTGATCTATGACCACAAAGACGTAGCGCTGCGGCTCTTTGCCCATGATCGCCTCTTTTAAAACGACGAGCGCGTCCTTGTATGTGCGGATGACGATCTTTACCTTGGCATACATGCCCGAGCGCAGTTTATGTTCCCTGTTATCGATGGCGATCTCGATCTGGCATGTGCGCGTGGCGGTATCCACGATCGGGCTAATGCGCGTGATAACCCCGCGGAACATCTCGTCCGGATACGCCTCGACCCTCACGGCAGCTGGCATGTTGAGGGAAAGGCTGGGCAGATATTTTTCAGGCACATCAAGAAACACCTTGACCCTGTCCATATTGACGACGAGTGCCACGGCAGACTGCGGGGATACATTCGTGCCGATGTCCACAAGAACCCTGCCCACGATACCGGATATGGGGCTTTCGACTGCGGCTTTTTCGAACGTCAGTCCGATTTCGTCCCTGTCGATAAAGGCAATGGCCTGTCCTTTTTCAACAGCATCGCCTTCCTGTTTGACCTTCTCAATGATCTTACCGGTCACCCTGGGATAAACAAGCGTCTCTTCCTGGGCTTTCACGTTGGCCACATAATCAAGATATTCCTCAACGTCCTGCGCTTTCACCGTAACGACCTTGACCGGAACCGCGTCGTCCCCGGCACGCCCTGGGATAGAGGCCTGTTTCTTCTGACAGCCGCACACAAGCATGACCGCAGCTGCAATAACGATCAGCCCGAGCCTGTACAGACGGGACTTCTTCATTATATACCTCCTGTCGCGTGATCAAAACGGGCCTGGGCGATCTTATAATCATAGATCGCCTGGCTCTGGTTAAAAAGCGAGACCGAATAGCTTAACAGCGCATCGCGCAGGTCCAGCAAGCTTGCGATGCCGCTTTCGAACTTTTTCCTAACAACCTCCGACGCATCCTTATATACCGCCGCTTCATCCGCGGCTGATTTCATCTTAGCTATGGAATCCTTCAGGTCCAGATACGCTGTCTTTACGTCAAGGGCGATATCCTTGCCGGCCTTCTCACGCAAAATCTCAGCCTCTTTCAGGTCGATGACCGCTTTCTCGATTTTTGCCCTGGTAAGCCATCCGTCAAAAACCGGCCATGATACGGTAATGCCTATAATATTATAATCATTCGGGTTTTTAGCCGTGCCGCTGAGCGCCGTGGAACGCGCATAATAATCCCATGAGGCGTAAATTGTCGGGCGAGTTCCCGCCTTTGCGGCTTCCATATTCTTGAGCGCCGCGGACCGCTGCGCTTCTATCTGTCTTATCTCAGGCCGCGACTCCATCGCCTTCAGGAAAGCCGTGTCGTACGCCAGCTCCCGGGGCTCGTAGATGAATTTCGCAGCGGGCGTTATTTTTATCTCATTATCGAGATAGAGAAGATTCCGAAGCATGGCCGCGGCTGCCTCCGCCTGCGACTGCGCTGCCGTATAGGCCCGGGTAACGCCGCTTAACGAAGACTCGATCCTCAGGATATCCGACTCTGAAGCCTGGCCGGCTTTATATCTTGCCCGGGCAGCGTCTATATGTTCCTTCGTATTGTCGAGTATGCCTTTGTTGAGCGAGACGAGTTCATTGCCCAGCATCAGCGCATAAAACGCCTGCTTCACGCTCAAGACGAGGTCCTGTTTAGCCTTATCGAGCGCGGCCTCGGATGCGGTATATGCGTACTCGCCTGCTTTGATCGCATTGATGATCTTCCCGCCCGCATACAGGGTTTGTTTTACCTGGGCCTGACCAGCAAACGCGGAAACATCTTTGGAATAGAGCCCCCGCGTATCAGACCAGCCGCCGGAAACATTGAGCGCCGGGAAAAGAGACGCGCGCGCTTCCAAAATCGCGGCTTTCGCTTTCTTCGCCTCTTCGGCCTTCAGCATTACGTTGCGGTTATCTCGCAGCGCAAGCGATACCGCGTCATCCAGCGTTAAAGATAGCTCCTGCGCGCTGCATACAAACGGCACGGCCGAAAGGATGATTGCAAGAACAAAGGTTATTTTTTTCATTATCCGCCCCCGGCTGCCGCTGACGATTCCTGCGCCAGGATATCCTTGAGGCGGGTCAATACCCGCAGATAATCTTCCCTGTCCTTCGCCGAAAGCTTACTGAAAACTTCCTTGATGCGAGCGACCTTGTGCACAAGGAGCTTCTTAACAAGCTCCAGCCCCTTATCGGTGAGCCGCACCCTGATGATCCTTCTATCCGCCGGATCATACATGCGCGACACGTAATCGGCCTTGACGAGCCTGTCCACGATGCCCGTTGCCGCTGCGGTCGTCACGCTTAAATAACATGCGACATCGGTCATACGCAGCTCCGTCATCTTATTCAGGTATATTAGTGTAAAGATCTGCGGAGGCGTCAACGTGCCTCTGGTCAGCTCATTGATCTCACGCTTCCAGAGTCCCCGGATCACCTCCGGCATGACCTCTATAAGATTTCTGGCATAATCGGTCAGGGATGCGCTCTCCATGGCCCGCTCTCTTGATAATTAATTATATTAACTATTATTACCATTAAATATATAGCATATTAATAATATTCTGTCAAGGGTTATTACGGGGGAGCTGAGGACGGTGGCGACTGAGAAAATGTCAGTAAACCGCTTCCAGGGAAAATTCGCAGTGCTGGATCTTGGCCATAATGTCTTTATGCACGCCTTCAACAAGGACCTCGAACGGTTTGGTTGTCTTAGCGTTGAAACCGTGCACTTTCAGGACACCGCCGCCAAGGCATTCCTGGCCGGCATACAGCTTGATACGGAAAACCGCGGTGTGGAAATTTTTGGCGCTCTCATTGCGCATCTCCCCTGTCACGACAATCCATTGCTCAACCGGATGGGCCTTATATTTGATATTATAATAGGAATAGCTGATCATGCTGCATCCCTAGCAAGGGCATCTGCCAGGCGCATGCCGATCTGCTGACCGTCCTTTGACTTGGAATCGGGCCTGGCAGTGCTCCTGAATTCCTCTATGACCTTCTGCATCTGCTCGACCGTCCTGGCGCTTGTCGCGTGCTGGCGCAGATGGCGCACGCTGTGATGGCCCCAGGTGTACCAGATGAAGAACTTGCGGAACGATACCACCCCGGTCCTTTCGCCGTGGAAGCCGACGCATAAACGAAGATGTTCATGCATGACGTCCGAGATGTCGCCGACGGCCGGCCGAGGAGGCAGGCTGCCGTGCTCGAAATATTCCTCCATCTCCCGGAATATCCAGGGATTGCCCAGGGCGCCGCGGGCTACAAGCACGGCATCGCACCCGGTGTCGTCGATCATTGCGCGGGCACGCCGCGGCGTGAAGATATCGCCGCTTGCGATCACGGGTATCGAAACGGACTTTTTTACCGAGGCAATGGCGCAATGGTCAACGGCCCCGCCGTATCCCTGCTGTTTGGTCCTGCCATGCACGAACACCGCGCACGCGCCGGCGTCCTGAATGCGTTGTGCAACTTCGGATGCATTGATCGACTGGCTGTCCCAGCCAGTGCGAATCTTGACCGTAACCGGGACTTTTGAGAGTTTGACCACGAGCGCTACAAGTTTCTGCAGTTTGACGGGATCCTTTAAAAGGCTTGCTCCTTCGCCGCGGCGCGTGACCTTGCGCTCGGGGCAAGCGGCATTGAAATCTAGGATATCAAAAACATGCGCGGACAGGATATCCATGCCCCTGCGGATAAAGTCCGGTTCGCATCCGAGCAGCTGCACGCCCAAAGGCCTGTCCTCCGGCCCGCTTGCAAGCATCTGCCCGGTCTTGACGCTTTTATAGCCGAGGCACCGGGCGTTAATCATCTCTACGAACGCACATTCGCACCCGAATGAGCGGTTGAGCATCCGGAAAGGCAGATCGCTGATGCCGGCCATGGGAGCAAGTATCCAGCGTGAGGATAGTCTGACAGTGCCGATCTTCAATATCACAGGTTTTTTCAAGGGGGCAATGGTGAGACGGGTGAGTGTTAAGAAAAACTTCCGATGCTCCGGTACTTCCGGTATCGCATTTTCAAAAGGTCTTCTTTGTTAAGCGCCATCAATTGAGAAAGGTTGCGCGCCACAGTCTCTTTCAGGTTCCTGAACATCTGCTGATAGTCGCGATGGGCTCCGCCCAGAGGCTCGGGGACCACCTCGTCGATGATGCCCAGTTTAAGCAATTGATGGGCGTTGAGCTTCAGGACCTCTGCCGCCTCAGGGGCTTTTGCGGAGCTCTTCCAGAGTATAGCTGCGCAGCCTTCCGGCGAGATGACCGAATAATACGCGTTCTCCAATACGCATACCCGGTCAGCCACGCCGATACCCAGAGCCCCTCCCGAGCCTCCCTCGCCGATGACCGTGGCAACGATCGGGACGCCGATCGTTGTCATTTCGCGCAGGTTCAACGCGATCGCCTGGGCCTGGCCGCGTTCTTCGGCCCCGATGCCCGGATACGCGCCCGGCGTATCTATGAAGATCACGATGGGAATATCGAACTTCTCGGCCATCTGCATAAGCCGCAGCGCCTTGCGGTATCCTTCGGGATGAGCGCAGCCGAAATTGCGCTTGAGATTCTCCTTAATATCCCGCCCTTTCTGGTGGCCCATGACCATGACCTTGACGCCGTCGAGCCGGGCGAGCCCTCCGATGAGCGCCTTATCGTCGGAAAATGCCCGGTCGCCGTGCAATTCGACAAAATCCGTCATGAGGGCCCCGATATAATCGCTTGTGTACGGGCGCTGTGGATGTCGGGCGATGAGCACACGCTGCCACGGCGTGAGGTTGGAGTAAATCTCCTTTTCCTGCGCCGCGCGCTTCTCCTCCAGGTTCCTGATCTCAGCGGACAGATCGACCTTCTTTTCCGCGGAGTATTTTTTATGTTCCTGGATCAGCTTATCGAGCTCGATAAGAGGTTTTTCGAAATCGAATCCTGCCATGGCCGCTCCTCTCAATCTACTATGGTAACCTCGACCCCCAGAGGGACGATACTGTACAGTTCCTCTACGTCCCTGTTGGCCATGCGGATACATCCCGCAGTGGCCTGGGTGCCGAGGCTCTTCGGGTCGGTCGTGCCGTGGATGCCGTATCCCTGCTTCGTCAGCCCGAGCCAGCGCGTGCCAAGGATATTTTCGGGGCTGCCGGCCGGAATAACCGCGCCCGGTTTATACCACGGCGGATCCGTAATCTTCTCTATGATCCTGAACGTGCCTACCGGGGTCGAATTGTTTGTTCCGGTAGCGACCGTATAACTTTTAAACACCGTGTCGTCCGTCTTGAGCAAAAGGGTGTTCTGCGATTTATCCACTACTATGTTGAACGGCACGGTCCAGACCTTCAGTTTTTTGCCAGGAAAGATGCTATCGCCTGTCAGGCCGTTGCTTTTCTTGATCAATTCAACCGTCGTTCTGTGGTCGCGGGCGATCTTCTCAAGGGAATCGCCCGGTTTGATCTCATACTCGATGCTGCCGGGCGTCAATGTGGGAGAAAACAAAAGTGCGATGTTCAAGGCCTCGACTTTCTGCTGCCACAGCAGAACCTCGCGGGAATTCGGCATTTCATTAATCAGGCGCTGGTATTCCCGGCGCGCAGCTATGAGATCCCCTCTGGCTTCAAGATCCCTGGCCTGGGCCGATTCCGCTGATACAATCGCCCTTGAACGTAATGCCAGCGGGCAGGACTGCTTGAGCGTCTTCAGCCCGGCCAGCAGCCCGACCGCAAATACCGCGATCCCTATAATCAAAATCCGTTTCCTGTCCACAAGACCCTCCTCGCACCCGCGGCGTCAATGGGCGACACACGCGATGATCACGCCCAGCATGAATCCCGCAATGACCTCTATCGGCGTGTGCCCAATGAGTTCCCTCAACCGGCCTTCCCTGATCTTCCCCTGCCAGTATATATCTTCCATGATTTTGTTCAGGATGCGCGCCTGGCTGCCTGTTGCGCGGCGCACCCCCTGGGCGTCGAACATGACTACGAGCGCGAACGACGCGGCAAGGGCGAAATGCACGCTGTCAAAGCCGTATGAAAGGCCGATTGCCGTTGCCAGGCATGACGCGCCTGCGGTATGGCTCGACGGCATTCCTCCGGTGCCGACAAACCAGCGGAAATCTATCTTTTTCTGGATGAAATACCCGATGATGACCTTGAGCGATTGAGCGATCACCCAGCTGGAAAACACCGTCAGCAGGATTTTATTATGCACGAATTGAGATAGAAAATCCTTCATTGGCCTTCTCCAGCAGACGGCTGCACTTCGATCTTCACCCTTTCAGGCTTTACCATCTTCCCGTCCCTTATGATATATCCTTTATTCCCCAGGATGATCTGGCGGACTTGTTTTTTCTCATCAACCACGACGGTTATCGACGACGCCTTGCGCGCAAGGCGTGTTTTGCGCCTCAAATCTTTGATCGCCCGCTTTAATGCGTCAACGGAGCTCAGTGTCGCCTGCATGCTCTCCTTTTCCCGGGAGGCATTGAGCAGTTGGGCCTTCATGCCGTCGAGCTGGACGACAAGAGCCGCATTTTCCTGCCGCGCGACAGAGATCTGCTCTGCCAGGGCGTCAACCTGGCCCTGGGCTTCTGCGATGGCAGCCTCCAGCATCGAGAATTTTACCTGATCGTCCTTTATCTGGCTCTTTAACCCAGTATTTTCAAGAACCAGCCTCTGTTCATATTCGCGGGCAAGGACAAGATCATTTTTGAGATTATCGCGCACCTGTTCAATGCGGGATATCTCCTGCCTGACCTGTTCAAGTTCCGTTTGCAAACCGGCCTTTTCCTGCATGGAAACGGCATATTTGTACACGCTGAATCCGGTTATGCCTGTCAGGATCAGCAAAATAACCGTGACAGGCGGCATGATTTTTTTAATCATATACCACCTCGTCTTAAAGTTTTATTATATGATGCGTGCCTTTAAAATGCAAGGTATTTCCTGTTGCTGTTTCAGGGGAAAAAGTGAGATTTCCCGCAGTCACGCGTCTATTGTACTGACAGGCAACGGCCTTAAAAAGGAGGTATTCCGTGATCGTTAAGATATTGAGTTACGGCATTCTTGGAATAGACGCATATCCCATTGAAGTAGAAGTGGATGTATCAAGCGGAGGCTTGCCGGCTGTCAACCTTGTCGGATCAGCCGATACAGCCATCAGGGAAAGCAAGGTCAGGGTAAAGACTGCCATAAAGAATTCGGGCTTTGAATGGCCCGGCTCGCGTATCACCGTCAGCCTGGCGCCTTCTCATATAAAGAAAGAAGGCTCAGGCTATGACCTGGCAATCGCTCTGGGCGTCCTTGCGGCAAGCGGCCAATGCAGCGCCGAGCTTCTGGGGGACCATTATTTCCTTGGCGAGCTGTCGCTGGACGGCACCCTGCGCCCGACCCGGGGAATCCTGCCTGTCAGCATGGCAATAGCCAAAGCAGGGGGAGCCAATATAGTACTGCCCAGTCATAATGCAAAAGAAGCCGCGCTCGTTTCCGAGATAAAGGCGTGGCCGGTTGAGACCCTACGCCAGGCAGTCGATTTACTGAACGGCCTGGGCGAGAGATCGCCGTTTACGATTGACAGGTCCCATCTTTTTTCTGAGCACGCAAAATACACGGTTGACTTTTCAGACGTAACCGGCCAGTGCGCGGCAAAACGCAGCCTTGAGGTTGCCGTCGCCGGAGGCCACAACCTCCTGATGATCGGGCCCCCGGGAAGCGGAAAAACCATGCTGGCTCAGCGCATCCCCACGATCATGCCCGACGTGACGTTCGAGGAAGCCCTGGAGATCACCACAATCCATTCAGTGGCAGGGATATTGCCGGCCCGGGACGGGATAATGGCAATCCATCCTTTTCGCCTTCCCCATCACACGATATCGTACGCGGCGCTTGTCGGCGGAGGACCCGTGCCGGGTCCCGGGGAAATCAGCCTTGCCCATCAGGGAGTCCTTTTCCTTGACGAACTGCCCGAATTCAAGCGGGACTGCCTCGAGGTCCTGCGCCAGCCGCTTGAGGACGGGTTTATCCGCATAGCGCGTGCCGCGCGTTCATTCGTATTCCCGGCGCGTTTCATGCTAGTGTGCTCCTGTAATCCGTGCCCCTGCGGGTATTTTTCAGACCCCCGCGGGAAATGCACGTGCAACACCACAAAGATCCAGTCGTATATCGGCAAAATATCTGGGCCGCTTCTCGACCGTATCGATATACATATCTCGGTTCCGGCGGTAAAATACAGGGATCTGAATGAGCCGGCTCCGGCAGAATCCTCCGTTGATATAAAGCGCCGGGTCGAGGCGGCGCGCGCCGTCCAGCGCGACCGGCTGCGGCCCGAGGGCATTTTCTATAACGCCGCGATGAGCCCCAGGCAGGTGAAGCGGTTCTGCGTCCTCTCGGATGATGCCAGGAGCCTGTTGAAAATGGCAATGTCAGAATTAGGGCTGTCGGCGCGGGGATACACAAAAATCCTGAAGGTGTCGCGGACGATCGCCGATCTGGCGGGCGCAGAATTGATAGGCCCGGGGCATATCGCCGAGGCCATACAATACCGAAGCCTGAATGGTCCCGGGGAATAGCGGCATCACCGGACATGCGCTGGCAGCCGAACATAAAATACTTGAGCAAAGATTATCCGCGGGTTATAATGACTTTGTAACCCGTAACATAAGGAGACGAGCATGTCAGAAAAGCTAAAAGCCATTGCGGAACGAATCAAGGAGTTGCGCCAGATATCCGGTATCCCGGTCGAACAGCTTGCGGCGGAGTTCAGGATTGAGCCGGACCTGTATCAGAAGTATGAAGCGGGATCGGCCGATATCCCGGTCAGCCTGCTCTATGAACTGTCGCAGAAGTTCCATGTCGAGCTGACGACGCTCTTGACCGGAGGAGAGCCGCGCCTCCACGGTTATTGCCTGGTCAGGAACCAGACCGGGCCGTCGGCGGACAGGCGCAAAGATTACAAATACCAGGACCTGGCTTTCAACTTCGCAAATAAGAAAGCCGAAGTCTTTCTCGTCACGGTCGATCCTAAGCCGGCCGGGGCCGAGGTCCATTATAACGCCCACCCCGGGCAGGAATTCACGTATATGCTCGAGGGTGACATGAAGATCGTCCTTGACGGCCATGAGCTGGAGCTGCACCAGGGGGATTCCCTTTATTTCAATTCCGGCATGAAGCATGCCATGATCGCATTGCACGGAAAACCTGCGCGGTTTCTGGCATTCATACTATAAACAGGAGCCGCGCGACAAAGGATATCATATGCTAGAAAAATTCGCCAAAAGCAAGTTCGATTCATATGAGGAGTTCGTGAAGGGCTTCAAAATAAAGGTCCCTCATAATTTCAATTTTGCATACGACGTCGCAGCGGAGTTCGCCCGCACCGAACCGGGCAAGACCGCGCTGGTCTGGTGCAACGATAAAGGCAAAGAGGCGTCTTTCACTTTCGGCCAGCTCGAGGAACGCGTGAACCGGACGGCGAACCTACTGGCGGAGTTGGGCATTTCCAAAGGCGACCCGGTAATGCTCATGCTAAAACGCCGTTATGAATACTGGTTCTGCCTCCTGGCGCTTCATAAACTGGGAGCGATCGCCATCCCCGCGACGCACCTGCTCAAGACAAAGGACATCATATACCGCAATAATGCCGCCGATATCAAAATGATCATCTGCGTCAATGAGCCGGAAATCCTCGACCAGGTTGACCTTGCCCGCAAAGAATCCCGGACTCTGGCCCACCGTATGGTCGTCGGCGGCGCATACAGGGACTGGATCAACTATGATGAACGGGAGGCGCGGCAGCCCGCACGTTTCGATCGGCTGACCGGCGCAAAGGCGGCAAAGAATTCTGACATCATGCTTCTGTATTTCACCTCCGGAACCACCGGCATGCCCAAGATGGTCCAGCACAACTTCACCTATCCGCTCGGCCACATCATCACCGCGAAATTCTGGCAGAACGTCAGGGACAACGGCCTGCATCTGACCGTTGCGGACACGGGCTGGGCAAAGGCCGCCTGGGGCAAGATCTACGGCCAGTGGCTTGCCGGCACTGCGGTATTCGTGTACGACTACGATAAGTTCGTGCCCAGGAACCTGCTCGAGGTGATCTCGCGCCACGGCGTCACATCCTTCTGCGCGCCTCCGACCATATTCAGATACCTCATCAAGGAGGATCTGACAAAATACGATTTCAGCAAGCTCGAGTATTGCGCCGTGGCCGGCGAGCCGTTGAACCCCGAAGTGTATAATCAGTGGCTCAAGATGACCGGGCTGAGGCTCATGGAAGGATACGGCCAGACCGAAACGGTCGTCCAGATCGCCACGTATCCGTGGATCGAGCCGCGCCCGGGCTCTATGGGAAAACCATCCCCCACGTACGATATCGACCTCATCAACGACAAAGGCGATTCCTGCCAGGCCGGAGAAGAGGGACAGATTGTCATCAGGACGGGAAAGAAAAAACCCGCCGGAATGTTCGACGGGTATTACCGCGACGCGGCGCTGACCAGAAGCGTCTGGCGCGACGGGCTTTACTATACCGGGGATATGGCCTGGCGCGATGAAGACGGTTATTTCTGGTTCGTCGGCAGGGCTGACGACGTCATCAAGAGTTCCGGCTACCGTATCGGCCCGTTCGAGGTCGAATCGGCGCTCCTGGAACATCCGGCTGTGCTTGAATGCGCGATCACCGCAGTGCCGGACCCTGACCGGGGACAGATCGTGAAAGCGACGGTTGTCCTCACCAAAAATTATTCCGCGTCTGACGCGCTCGTGACGGAGTTACAGGAACACGTCAAGAAGGTTACCGCGCCCTATAAATATCCCAGGATTATTGAGTTTGTAAAGGAATTGCCCAAGACCATCAGCGGAAAGATCCGCCGGGTAGAGATCAGGGAAAGCGATAAAAACAGCCTGCAGTAAACCTTCCTCACCAAAGGTTTTCTTCGAGCCACGCGTCAACGGCTGCAGCCCGCGGAGCCGGTTTTGAAACCATACCCTCAGGCTCCTCATAAGCCGAAGACGGTTCATCCGGATTGATGCTGTCAACATTGACGGGCGCCGCCTTCCTGCCGAGCGTACCGGCGTGCGCGATGTATGCGACGTCGGAGCCGGTCATCCTGCCCGTGCCGAACGCCCCAGCGGTTTCGCATCCGCAAAGAAAAACCCCAGTTGCTATAATCATGTAGATTGCATCACGCACCCTCACGCGTCCTCCTTGCATCAAGATATATCATGCGGCCGGAAAAAGCAGCATGTTGTCGAGGCCGAAATCCAGCCCCGTTTCCCACACGCCTTCCCGGACTTGAGCGCACCAGGCGACATGTGCCTGTTTGCGTATCCGCCGCTTCGGGGAAAAAGGCAGGTCAAAAAGGAGGGTCAGCGTGTCGTTGACGCCGAATGGCTCATACCCAATAATGGCGGCGCCCCGCGCGGAAAGATTCTCCATGAGGACCTCGACCGGCTGCTCCAGAACTCGCCGCACCCATGCGGTCGAATTTGTTTCATACCGGTTGTACATGCGTCTGCCTGCAGGTATGTTCGCCATATGCATGCCGCGGCCGCCTGGCTGTCAAAGGATCTCCAGCGCAAAGGCTATGCGGAGTTCCCGATAAAATTTGCGATCTCTCCCCGGTCCTGCGTATCGACTTTCTTGAACACGATCCCCAGGCGGTATTCGTTGTTGGACAGGGCGTGATGGTACTTGACCTCTCCGATGATATCCATCGGGCCGTAAAAACTCACGTCTTCGCTGTCAACCTTAAACAGCGTGAACTTCATGGTCAAAAGCGAGCCTTCTGGGATGTCGTGGTTGGTGAGAATCGAAAGCCCCCCTTCGCTCAGGTCAATCATGGTAGCCCTAATCTCCTGGTTTTCAATCTGCATGCGCGTCTTCGAGGTTTTATCGACGCGGAACACGATTGCAAGATTCACCCGGAGTCGCTTGAACGCGCGCCGCTCCTGGCCAGGCCCCGCATTCATTGACATGTTCCCCTCCCTGCCTTAATCTTTAAGAAGCTTCTCCAATAATTTTTTCGACGTGGTTGAAACGTTCTTTTCAAGCTGGATGACTGCCGCTTCCCGCTGCTCCAGATCCCGGCGCGCCTGCTGCAGCTGGCGTTCAGCCGCTTCGAGCTTATGTGACAGGTTCTGCACCTGCGTTTCTAGTATTTCTATATCGTTCCTGCTTCCAGCCATCCTGCGGGCATAATCCAGATATCCTACCGAAGCCGCGACGCCCAGAAGAAACACGATAAGCCCTAGCCAGATGACGCAGGTCTTCCAGAACGTGACCTGGCGGACCATCTGCGCGTATTTGCTCTTATACGCCACGACGAGCTGCTTGTAATCAGCCAGGGCGTAGATGATATCCGACTTGTCTTTCTGCCTCATAGGTCAATTATACTATAATTTGGCGGTTTTGAGCGCTTTTTTTGTCGGCTACGCCTATTTCATGAGAGCCAGCGTTTCGGCCCTCGTCTTCTCGTTCTTCTGGAACACCCCGCGCACCGCCGAGGTAACGGTCATGGTCCCTGGTTTTTTCACGCCCCGCATTGACATGCATAAATGCTCGGCCTCAATGACGACCATGCATCCCCGAGGGGCAAGCTTTGACATGATGATATCCGCGATCTGGGTAGTCAGCCGTTCCTGGACCTGCGGGCGGCGGGAGAGTATGTCAACGACGCGCGCCAGCTTGCTCAATCCCGTGACCCTGCCGTTCCTGGGGATATAGGCAATGTTCGCCTTGCCGATGAACGGCAGTAGATGGTGCTCGCAAACGCTGTACAAAGGGATGCCCTTCAACAGGACGATCTCCTCGTGTTTCTGGTCCAGGACCACCTCGAGCTCCCGCGCCGGGTCCCTGCCGATCCCCTCGAATATCTCCTCGTACATCTCCGCCACCCGGCGCGGGGTAGCGCGCAGGTCCTTCTGGTCAGGGTCGGCACCGATCGCCTTTAGGATATCCCTGACGGCCTTTTCGATCTTTCTGGTGTCCATGATATGCTCCTATTTTCCGATACAGAAACGGCTGAATATAGAATCAAGCAGGTCTTCGGAGAACCTCCTGCCTAATAGCCCGTCGAACGAGCCCAGAGCTTCCTTGATATGCTGGGCAGTCAATTCTGCCGACACGCCATTATCCAGCGAAATCCGCAACCGGGCAATACTTTTCTGCGCATCCCTGAGCGCCCTTATATGGCGCATATTGCTGACCAGAAGCGGTTCCCTGAAATCCGCGTTTCCTCCGAGAACGAATGAAGCGATCTCGTCTTCGAGCTTATCGATGTTCTTCATCCTGCGGGCGCTTACCTCGACCACGGAAGAAAACAGGGCGGCTATGTCATCGCACCGGAGGCGCCGCGCAAGGTCAATCTTGTTGATCACAGCGATCGTCTTTGCCTTGCCGGCAAGACGGAACAGGCCCCGCGTACCGCTGTCCAGGGGCCTGGTTCCGTCGAGCACGAGCAGGATAAGGTCCGCCTGGCGCATGCATTCCCTGGCCCTGGCAACGGCCTTGCGCTCGACGAGGTCCCTGGGTTCAAGCAGCCCGGCGGTATCCATAATGCGGATCGGGATACCCTTGATATCTATAAAATCCTCGATCACGTCGCGGGTCGTCCCGGCCACAGGGGTGACAATGGAACGCTCCTTTTGGAGCAGGGCGTTCAAAAGCGAGGATTTGCCTACGTTCGGCCTGCCACAGATAACCGTCCGGACGCCTTCGCGCATGATACTGCCGTGCCTGGCCCGCGCCAGTATACTGCCCAGCTCGGCATCCAGGGAATCCGCCTCTTTTTTCAGACGGGCCGTGTCAGCCGGTTCGAGATCCTCATCCGGGAAATCAATGTTCGCTTCTAACACCGCAAGCATTTCTAACAAACGCTTCCGCATAACGGATATGCGGCGGGATAGCATGCCCCGCAGCTGCCCGACCCCGGCGGCCAGGGCAGCATCGGTCTTGGCGCTGATGACATCAAGAACCGCTTCTGCCTGAGCAAGGTCTATCCGCCCGTTCAAAAAAGCCCTGCGGGTGAATTCGCCCGGTTCGGCGATGCGGCAACCCGCCTCAAGCAGCAGTTCAAGCACCCTGCGCATGGCCACGATGCCTCCGTGGCAATTTATCTCGACAACGTCTTCGCGCGTGAACGTGCGTGGAGCGCGCATCACAGTCACGAGGACTTCGTCGACGATTCTCCCTTGCGGACCCGGATCAGCCTGTGACGCCGGCTTCGGCTGGACGATCCAGCCGTACCGGATCGTATGAGTTGGTTGGTTCTCAAGCCTTGTTTTGTCCGCGGCACGGAATACCGACTCCGCGATCTCGATCGCCCGATTGCCGCTCATGCGCACGATGCCGATCCCGGCTTCTCCGGGAGCAGTGGCAATAGCCGCTATAGTTTCTTCGTCATGATGTTTCATTTTGAACAGAACCTGCCTGAGAACAAAAGCTTCCTGGCCTCTCCGACAATGAATAATGACCCGGCAATAACTATCGTGTCGTCCGCGCCGGCGCAGGCAAAGGCCTTCACGACCGCCGACGGCACGCTCCGGATCTCGATGATCTCCACGGACGATCCCTGTTGCCTGACACGCTCCGCGATATCCGACGTACTGCGCGCGCGGGGGTTATCTGCCCGGGTGACGATGCACCGTTGCGCAAGGGGAGCGAGATGCCTGCATATATTTGTCGCGTCTTTATCTTTTGAGATGCCCAGGACAAGGATGATCTTTTTCCCTGGGATAAAATCCCGTATTGTCTTGGCAAGCGCCGCAGCCGATGCTTCATTATGCGCTCCGTCAAGGATCACGCACGGGCGGCGGCGGACGATCTCGAAGCGTCCCGGCCAGCGCGCCCGGTGCAATCCGCGTTGAACTGCCGCGTGCATGCGCCCCGGAGCCGAATCCTGCGCGGCCCCGGCAACGAGCCCCACGGCAACAGCCGCATTGATCAACTGATGTTCTCCGAGCAAAGGCAGACGGATGTGTTCCCATGAGCCGGACATGCCCGAGATATTGAAGATCTGCGTTTCGTTGCGCACAGTTTCAAGCTGATACCGTATGTCAATGCCTACCTGAACCAGGCGGCATCCGTTTGCCTCGCACTTCGAACGCAGGACCTGCTCGACAACGTGCTCCTGCGGAGCGCTGACGACCAGCCCTGTCGCAGTCCCTGCCTTGATGATGCCTGCCTTCTCGTGGGCGATCTCACAAAGCGTCTCGCCCAGTTTGTCCATGTGGTCGAAGCTGATCGACGTGATTCCTACGATATGCGGCTTGACGGCGTTGGTCGCATCAAGCCTGCCTCCTAGCCCTGTTTCCAGGACCGCGAAATCAACAGCCCGATCCTTAAAATACTGAAATGCGAACGCCGTATATACCTCAAAGAAAGACAGAGGGCCGTAAGGATTCTGCCGGCCGTACGCGGTTATCTCGGGCCGCAGCCTGTCGGCGAGCCGCGAGAGCTCTTGCCGGCTTATCATTCCTTCAAAATCAGCGTTACCTGCCCTGCGGACAGCCCTGCCCGCAGGCTCCAAGACCCGCAGCCGCTCGCGTACGTCGGAGAGGTGTGGCGAGGTATACAGACCGACGCGATAACCCATATGGCGCAGTATCGAGGCGCAGAACGCGCACACGGAACCCTTGCCCTTGGTCCCGGCGACGTGGATAAACCTGGTCTTCGCGTGAGGATCTCCGATGCGCGACAGGAAACTCTCGATACGCGCCAACTTAAAGGAGTCTTTATAGCGGAATCGCGGTTTTCGCTCGTAATTGATGAACGATCCGAGGTATGTGAGCGTATCCTGGTAGGGCATAGGAACCAGCAGGGTCTTCAGGGCTCAATGGCGGAAATGGCGGATCCCGGTGAATACCATGGCGATCCTGTGCTTATCACAGGCCTTGATGATATCCTCGTCGGCGATCGAACCGCCGGGCTGTATGATCGCCTTGACCCCTATCTTCGCTGCCTGTTCGATCGCGTCCTCTTTCGGGAAAAACGCGTCGGAGGCAAGGCATGAGTTCTTCGCGAGCCTTCCGGCCTTGCGCTGGGTGATGAAAACCGAATCGACCCGCGACATCTGGCCCGCTCCGATGCCGACGGTGCGCGTGCCGCGGACCAGAATGATGGCGTTCGATTTGACATGCTTGGCGACCTTCCAGGCAAAAAGTAGCGAAGCCATGTCTTTTGCGGAAGGTTTCTTTTTAGTCACAACCTTGAGTTTTGACTCGTCAAGCGTAAGGCTGTCGTCATCCTGGACCAGCAGGCCGCCCGAGACCCGTTTGTAATCCAGCTGCTCGACTTTGCGCGTCAACTGCGCCAATTCCAGAAGCCTGACGTTCTTTTTTTCCTTTAACAGTGCCAGCGCCTCCGGCGCGAATGACGGCGTAACTATACATTCAAGAAAACCGCATTTAGCGATGGCGGCTGCCAGTTTCCCGTCAACGGGCCGGTTTATGCTGACGATTCCGCCGAACGCCGACAGTTTGTCGCAGCTCCAGGCCTGAGTGAAGGCCTTCATGATATCGTCGTTCTGAGCTACGCCGCACGGGTTGTTGTGCTTCACGAACACGGTGGCCGGTTTTTCGAATTCCCTGACAATGTTGACCGCGGCGTTAACGTCAAGGATATTGTTGAAAGACAGTTCTTTGCCCCAGAGCTGCTTCAACGCCGCCACTCCGGCAATGTCCCTGGCATCGCGGTAGAACGCCGCTGCCTGATGAGGGTTCTCTCCGTAACGGAGATCCTGCACCTTGATAAACTGCATGGACATCTCGGATCCGAATTTTTCCCCGTGAGAAGCGGTTCCGTGCTGGCCGCTCAGATACCGGTATATCGCCTGGTCATAATGGCTTGTGGTCCTGAAAACCTCCTGGCCCAGAATACGCGCGGTCTCCTCGGAGATTGAGCCTTTGTTCCGCTTCAATTCCTCTATGACGCCGTGATACTGATTGGGATTACAGAGGACCACGACCGACTGATGGTTTTTCGCCGCGGAACGCAGCATTGACGGCCCACCTATATCGATGTTCTCGATCGCCTGCTCCCGCGTCACTGCTGGGTTGGCAACCGTCTTCTCGAACGGATAGAGGTTCACGACGACCATATCGATCATCCCGATCCGATGCTCCTTGAGGGTCGCCATATGCTGTTTGTTCTGCCGCAAGGCGAGCAGCCCTGCGTGTATCTTCGGATGCAGGGTCTTGACGCGCCCGTCTAGCATTTCGGGAAAACCCGTATAATCCGACACCTCGGTAACCATGATGCCCTGTTCCTTGAGCGCCCTGGCGGTGCCGCCCGTGGATAATATTTCTACCCCGAATTCGGCCAATTCCCGGCAGAGCTCAACAATCCCGGTTTTATCGGATACACTTACCAGCGCGCGTTTGATTGTAATCATCGGATCTCCCTTTCAGGTATGAATGCGTTCTGCGGTCATTTATTGGTCCGGATGACGAGATAATCCCCGTCCTGAACGGGGTAGTCCTTCATTTCAAGCCGGACATGGTTGTTTGATTTCGCCTTCGAAAGGCTACCGTCTGCGATCAGGTCCTTAAAAGACACGACCTCCGCGCGGATAAAACCTTTCTGTATGTCCGTATGGATCGCGCCCGCGGCGTCCCAGGCGGTGGAACCCTTTTTCAGGGACCAGGCGTGCGAATCCTTGTCTCCGGCGGTAAAAAAACTGATGTACCCGAAATGCGCATATGCCTCTGACAACAGCTTATCCTTGTTTTCCAGGTCCGCTGCCTGCGCCAGGTATACAGGCCGCATCGACAGAAGCGAATATCCAGAAACCAGCTCGCGCTCTTCCGCGGTCAGGGCCACGTCGCACACGAGCTCCTCACGGTCGAGCTGATCCTTGAATCTTAGAAGAACCGCCCTTTCCGCGTCGAGCGGATTGCGCGACAGCCGCGTTTCGACGAATTCCATATCCGCCACCACCAGATCCAGTTTCCTGTCAGCTGGGCATATGATGCCGTCGCATTCAAAAAGCTTGCCTTCGTCGGACACGATATCAA
This sequence comes from Candidatus Omnitrophota bacterium, assembly GCA_029571225.1. Classification (GTDB taxonomy): domain Bacteria; phylum Omnitrophota; class Gorgyraeia; order Gygaellales; family Profunditerraquicolaceae; genus JAGOOP01. Next base: position 68,399 of record JAKPTF010000009.1, read on the forward strand.
TCTGGATATACACTTCTTTGGCGGAATTGAACATGGCCTTCAATTGCCTGATCCTTGGATCAGGGAGATTGGCCTTGCCCTGCGTCAACGCATTGATTCCTACGATGCCTATCTTCACGTTTACTCCTCTTCCTCTTTATGATGCTCCTGGAATGCCTGGATGATCGGAGCGGCGATCTTATTGGGCACGGTCTCGTAATGCGAAAACTTCATGGTATAGCTGCCCTTGCCCTGCGTCATGGACCGAAGATCGCTGGCGTAGGTGAACATCTCCGAAAGCGGCACGCTCGCTTTGAGAGCCTGCACCCTGCCCTTCTGCTCCATACCAATGGTCCTGCCGCGGCGCGAGTTCAGGTCGCCGGATACCGCTCCCATGTATTCCTCGGGTATATAAACCTCGATCTCCATGATCGGCTCAAGCAAAACCGGGCCCGCCGCAAGCACCGCCTTGCGCAGCGCAATGCCGCCTGCACGCTGGAAGGCCGCGTCGGACGAATCAACGTCGTGGTATGAACCGTCGAACAATATCGCCTGGACATCCACGACAGGGAAACCCGCGATCACGCCTTGCGCCATCGCGGCGCGGATGCCCTTTTCCACCGAAGGGATGAAATTGCGAGGGATGGCTCCTCCGACGATCTTGTCCACGAATTCAAATCCCTTGCCGTGCTCTAGCGGCCTGAGCTCAATCCAGGCGTCGCCGTACTGCCCGCGCCCTCCTGATTGGCGCTTGAATTTGCCCTGGACCTTAGCAGTCTTCGTGATGGACTCCTTATACGGGACCTTCGGTTTCCCCAGCTCCACGTCCACGTTGAACCGCTTCTTGAGCCTGCCGATCATGACATGCAGGTGCAGGTCGCCCATGCCGGAAATTATCATTTCCTTTGTTTCCGGATCGACCTTTTCGTGGAACGTCGGGTCTTCGGCGACGAGCTTTGCGAGCGCCTGAGAGATCTTTTCTTCGTCCTGGCGCGTCTTGGGCTTCACGGATGCGGACATCATGGCCTCGGGGAATTCCATGGGCTTGAACAGCACGGGATGGGCCTGTTCCGCCAGGGTATCGTTGGTCCAGGTGTTCTTAAGTTTAGGGATGGCGACGATATCCCCGGGCCCGGCGCTCTCGACCGCGCGCTGCTCCTTGCCCTGAAGCAGATAGAGATGGCCGAACCGTTCTGTATTCTTCTGCGTTACGTTATAGAAAGTCGTGTTTGCCTGGAGTTTCCCGGAAAAAACCCGGGCGATGCTTAACTGGCCGACGTACGGATCAAATATGCTTTTGAAAACAAATGCGCTGAATGGTTTGTTTTCGAAAGGTTCCACTGTGCCTTCCTCGATCAGCATATGCGGATGCTCCGCCGGAGAGGAAAGGTCCTCTTTGATCGCCTTTAGCAATTCGTCAATACCGTCGTCGGTCAGGGCCGAGCCGAATATGATAGGGAACACCTTGGCATTGTTCACCGCCTGATGAAGCCCCGCCTTGATCTCATCGATCGTGAGCTTCCCATTGGCGAGATACTTCTCAAGCAAAGAATCGTCGCTCTCGGCCACTTCTTCCATCAACGACTCAAGCGAGGTCGTATCGAGAATAACGGCGCTGCGGGAGAGTGCCGAACGTATCTCGGCGACTATTTTATCTTTATCAATGCCTTCCTTATCCGCTTTATTGACGAAAATAAGGCGGGGCATGCCGATCTCTTCAAGCATCTGCCAGACGCGTTCGGTGCCGACTTCGACCCCGGAGCTGGCGTCAATCACTACCACCGCGTTATCGACTGCCCGCAGGGCCGCGATCACCTCTCCGTGAAAATCGGCAAAACCGGGCGTATCCACCATCTGTATCCTGATATCCTGGTAATCGCAAAACATGAAGCCGGCATTAATCGATGATTTGCGCTCGATCTCGTCCCAATTATAATCGCTGACGGTATTGCCTTCCGCGGTCGTGCCTTTGCGGGTAGTTGCCTTGCAGCGAAAGAGGATCGCTTCGGTCAGGCTGGTTTTGCCTGACTGGGCGTGCCCAAGGAAAACTATGCTCCTTTTATTGGTGGCTTCCATGATAATGCTCCTTTTGTGGGGAAAAACGGGATTTTATCAGGGCTCAATCATGAAGATCGAGAGCCGGTTAGGCGTATATTCATTATAAAAGACAAGCCGGGCAAGGTCAAGAAAAACATGGGGACGGCCTCTTTTCTAGAACCGTCCCAATGTTTTTAGTCAGGGGCTGGTTATTCGAGGTAGGTAAAAACTTTATTTTCGTAATTACGCAGGACATATTTGCCCTTTGCCTGCGATAATATATAATTGGGAGCGACCGGGATCTTGCCGCCTCCGCCCGGAGCGTCGATTACATACGTCGGCACGCCGTAACCCGTAGTGTGGCCGCGCATTTTTTCCATAATATTGATGCCCACGCTGACAGGGGTGCGGAAATGCTGGGTGCCGCGTGCCGGGTCGCATTGATAAATATAATAAGGCCGGACCCTCATTTTTAGCAACTCATGCATTAGCCTGCGCATGGTCGAAGGCCGGTCATTGATGCCTTTTAAAAGGACCGTCTGGCTCCCAAGCGGGATCCCCGCGTCAACCAACATGTCGCAGGCATTGCGCGTGCGGCGCGTGATCTCCTTGGGATGGTTGAAATGAAGGCTCATCCAGATGGGCGCATGTTTCTTGAGCATCGCAACGAGCCCTTCGGTGATGCGTTGCGGCAGCGTCACGGGAACGCGGGTTCCAATCCTCAGGAACTCCAGATGGGAAATGGCGCGCAGCCTCCCCAGGAGCATGTCCAGGACGTCGTCTTCGAGCGTCAGCGGATCGCCGCCCGATATCAGGACATCCCTTATCTTCTTGTTCGACTGGATGTATTCGATCGCCTTGTCCCAGCGGTTGACGGAATTATCGTGTTTTTCCTCCTGCCCCACCATGCGGCGCCTCGTGCAATGGCGGCAGTACATGGCGCACGATTCGGTGGCAAGAAGCAAAACCCTGTCCGGATACCGGTGAACCAGGTGCGGAGCCGGGGAATGGCTGTCCTCCCCGCAGGGATCCGCCATCTCATAGGGGCTGACCTTGAATTCGTCGGCGGTCGGAATTGCCTGGCGCCTGATTGGGCACATCGGATCTTCGGGATCCAGCAGCGTTGCCCAGTACGGAGTAACGGCCATTGCCATGCGGCCGCGGGCGCTTTTCAACCCATCCTCTTCTGCCTGGGTCAGCGAGACGACCTGGCTGATCTGGTCGAGCTTGGTGATACGGTTCCGCATCTGCCAACGCCAGTCTTCCCAGTCCAGAGGGTTGACGTCCCTGTAAAGGCTGATCTGCTGATAATCCCTGATGCGTTTCGCGGAACGGGCCGTTGCCAGAGATTCGCTAAGCGTCTTTTGCTGCTCGGTCGCAAGCGTATTAGCCATGATTTATCTTCCTCCTTTGGAAGGCGCTCAACAATACAGACTCGATCAGGTCGTCGTATTGCATTCCCGCGGCATAAGCCATTTTCGGGAAGTTAGATTCCTTCGGGTCCAGGCCGGGAAGCGGATTAATCTCCAAGACATAGGGGACATTATGCGCGTCAAGCCTGATGTCCGTCCGCGATATATCATAACATCCAATGGCGCGATGCGTACGCAGCGCCGTATCCTTCACGAGCCGTTCCGTCGAACTGTCAAGGCGCGCCGGGCAATAAAAAGTCGGCGTCAACCCCTGGGCGCGGTCGCCCTGAAATTCCTTCATGCGCCAGGAATAAAAAAATTCTCCGCTGTCCCTCGCGGTCGAAAAATCTATCTCCAGCACCGGCAGGACCGTCGCCTTGCCGTTCTCGAGGATGCCGACCGTAAGCTCCTTCCCCTCGATGAACTCTTCGACTAGGACTTCCTGCCTGTAGAGCCGGATGAGCTCCTTCACCCTTGAGCGTAATTCCTGCGGCCCTGTTATGAAGTTCTCGCGCCTGATTCCCTTCGCAGACCCTTCCAGATTCGGTTTCACTATGAGGGGAAACCGGAGCTGAGGATCTAATGCCTCGTCCCCTGTTTCAAAAACCTGGAACGCCGGGGTCGGGATATTCTCCGCTCTTAATATCCTCTTGGTCATGGCCTTGTTCAAGGCAAGAGCCAGAGCGAACGCGTTCGATCCGGTGTACGGAATATCAAGGCACTCCAGAAGAGCCGGGACCTCTGATTCCCTGAAGCGGCTCCGGTGACCTTCGGCGATATTGAACACCATGTCAACCCTGTTCTTTGTAAAATAAGACACCAGGGCTGGCTGGTCAGCATCCACCGAATGCACGGTATGGCCGCGGCGGCCGAGCGCCGCGGCGATGGCGTCGATGGTCTTTGCCGAATCGCATTCCGAGAAATAGTCCTCGGGCTTTGTCGCGTCTTCTTTTTTCAGGTTATATGTCAGGGCCACGTTCATTTCAGGCCGTACCTTTTGATCGCGCACTCCAGGATCCGGGTGATCATCCGCGGATACGGGATGCCTTGATACCGGGAAATGACGGAAAACACGTCCTCGGTCGATAACGACGGAAGGGGGTTTATCTCCAGCACATACGGCATCCCTTTCTCGTCGACGCGAATATCAACCCTGCCGAAATCCCGGCATTCGATCGCCCTGTATGCCGCGGCGGACACGTCAATGATGCGTTTTAAAAGTTCGGGCTTGACCGGCGCGGGAACGATGTATTCCACCGCGTCCGGCCGGTTGATATGGCCGAACGTGTAAAATTTATCCTTAAGGTCGAGCGCGCCGTCGATCTTGATCTGGACGACCGGCAGGACTTCGGGCTCATCCGTGCCGAGGATCGCGACGGTGAACTCCGTGCCCCTGATAAACTCCTCGACAAGGGCCGGCTGGCGGTATTTCGTCACGATCAGCTCGACCTGCCTTTTCAGCTCAGCCGCCGTGGTAACGCGCGACGCATTTGATAAGCCTTTTGAGGACCCTTCGCAGCGAGGTTTCACAAACAAAGGGAACTTCATTGAAGACGGGATTGTGTCTATCCGGTCTGGAGATCCTATCTCTACGAATTTCGGGGTGGGGATGCCTTCGGAAACGAAGATTTTTTTAGCGATGATCTTATCCAGGGAAACCGCTAGGGTGAGAGCGTCGGATCCGACGCACGGGATGCCAGCCATCTCCAGGAGGATCGGGACCTGAGATTCGCGGTTCCTTCCGGACAGGCCCTCGGAGATATTGAAAACGATATCGACCTTCAGGTCATTGAGCCTGGATAACAGAGAGGAAACATTGCCGATCCTTTCGACCTCATAACCGCTTTGGGCAAAGGCATCGGCGATAACATCGATGGTCTCGGGGTGGTCGAATTCGGCATTCGCATCGAGCGGATCGTTCGGTTTGAACGCGTAGTCGGTCTTCAGGTCGTATGTCAGGCCAACTTTCATTCTATGATACCTCGGGCAAAAAATAAAAGGCCCTGAACACGCCCAGAGCCTTCATTGCATGCCTGTTCTTCCAACGGTTATGCGTCCCTCCTGAAAAATTTTTCATTTTTTTACAGGTACAGTATCTTTTTTATCATACCTGCGGCATTTGTCAAGCCTTTTCTCTCGTCGGAAAACGGGACTCCAGGATTATTTTACGCAGCAGGATTATCCAACGTTACCGCTCCCCAGGATGCCATGGTATCCTTGATGACGAAAAGCGCGCCCCGCACGCCGCGGACCGACCGCGCAAACCGCACGGCGCGCTCCAGGTCTTTTGCGCCGGCAATGCGGTTGCCCGCTGCGGTCGCCACCGCATCCGCGAGCGCCGCGTTCCCGGCTATGATGACCGCCGCATCCGCTTTGCCGAACGACAGCGAATGGCCTACGGTGCCGGATGACGTACAAACGCCGCACGGCATGAATTCCGGCTCAAGCCTCAATTTAAGCCGGCCGCTCAAGACCGAGGAGCCGGCAAACAGGCCGACGGTCACCGCGGTACGGGTGTTCAGATATATGTCCCCGCCGTTCTCAATGATGATATCGCGGCAGCCCCGGCCAATCAGGTCCTCGCCCAGCCTCTGGGCGATCGCGCCGGCGACCGCTGCCATCGGGCCCACATCCGCCTTACGGCCCGCGGCGGCCATATCCCTGACGATAGGAGCAGCGCGGCTCTCGACCGTAACAGGCTCCAGACTGTTCAGGAATCTCTCATCTCTGGCTATGTATGCCTTGATCTGGTTCCGGTATGACCGTATGCGTTCCATGCAATAGTCCCGTTCGACCGGCTGGTCCGAATAGATAAGAATATCCGTTTCCTCGATAATAACCCTTCTTTTCAGCAGCCTGCCGGTTATCCAGCTACGGTAAAACCGCCTCTGATAGCGAGGTGTCTTCATCTAAGCTCCTGTTTCGACGCCGCAGCCGGCAAGATCGCGTTTTAACTGCCCGATGCCTGCAAAGACGAATCCCTCGATGCCCAGCGCCCTGGCGGCGGCGACCATGTCGGGCCGATCGTCCGTATAGAACGTTTCACAGGCAGGGACACCGAGCCTGTCAAGGACAGTCCGGTAGATCCTCTCATCAGGTTTTACAAGGCCCATCTCGCATGAGGCAAAAAGATGGTGGAACCTGTCGAATACCGGAAGGCGCTCTTTCAGATAGGCGTAATGAAGCGCGTTTATATTTGAAAGCATCGCCAGTGTGTACTTCGGCCGCAGGACCGCTAAAAGATCATACACGGCGGCATTGGACTCGGTCATGTAAAAAATATTGTTCCATATCGCAACGAACTGATCGAAGGGGATGTCGAGGTCAATACGCTGCTGCACATCCGCGAAAAAAACCTCGGGGGAAATATCGCCCTGTTCGAACGAACGGATTAGGGGGGAATTAAAAAAAAGCTCGTAGATCTGTTCGGGGGACTTGCCTGTGAGAAGCGCGATTTTGCGGCCGGCGGTCATATGGTCGAAATCAACCAGCACCTTGCCGAGGTCAAAGATAATCGCGTGAATGGCCGCCACTTAGTTATTGCTTTCCTTGTTCTTCTTGAACAGGTCCAGGAACCGGTCTTCGTAATCCTTGTAAACGTTCCATTTGTCCAGTTCCGTCTTCAGTTCATGCGCCCTGGAGATGTCCGTTTTGGCGCGCGAAAAAAGCTCTTCGATCTTCTGCTGGACGGATAACGGCAGTTTCGTCAACTGGCTGAGCGATTTGCGGATCTTGTCTATCTCGTCCTCGCCGATAGGGCCGGGCGCCGGGCCGAGCTTCAGGTATTCCAGGAGGTTGTTGATCTGGATCTCCAGCTGCGCCGCCTGCGCTCGCAGATCGGACAGATCCGCGGTGAGGCCCGTGATGCGACCGAGCGCCTCCAGGACCGCGCACGACGCCTTCGGATTCTCGATCTGGATCGTGTACAGCGGAATCTCTCCGAGCAGGCAGAACCCGTCGAGCCCTGCGCGTTTTGCCATGCCGAGAAACAGGCCGTTCAACCCGCTGATATGTCCGTCATTGAGCGTCTGCACGTTATATTTAACCAACTCCTTCTTGATCGTTTCCGAAGTAGCGGTAAACCAGACATTCGGCGGCTGGTTATGATCGATGGCCTGAGGCATGGCGGCAAAGCTGATGACCCGGTCGGCCTTATACCTTTTGGCGACCGTAATGATCAATCTGCAATATTCATCCGCCCTTGCAAGATCGGGCTGCGCGTCCGCGATGAAAATGATAACGTCCTGCGACCCGCCCTTGCCTTTATGGAAATAGAATCGATTGCCGGGCCATTCGGGAAGACTGATGATGCCGTCGCGGACATGGCTTTCCATCAGATAAAAAAATTCCTGCGCGGGGATGCGGGCGAACACTTCGGCCTTAAGCTTCTCCGCCAGGTAACCCGCCGCCTTGTACGCAACCTCTCCCATGCCCGGCCAGGCGACGACGAACAGAGGGTTCTTGAGTTTAGGGTTTTTGTTGAATTTTATCCGGTCCATATATTCCTTCGTCTTATGCTGTATATTATATAGCGGATATACGTTTTGGTTAACTAAATTTATAATCGGCGAGGAACCGTTCCAGCACAGCGGCGCCCCTGCATAATCCGCTGATCTGTACATATTCATCGGCCATATGCGCAGTTCCCCCGCATCCGAACCCCGTCGCGACAGCGGGTACGCCTTTGTCTTGGAAGAACGTGATCACGGTCGCGCCTTCAGAACCGGCGATGCGGGCACGCAGGCCGCAGGCCTTCATGGCTTTTGCCAGGCCGGCAACAAGGGCATGGTTCGCGGGCAGACGATATGGCTTCTGCATATCGTCGATATGCACCTTGAACGAACGGCTGTGCCGGGCAGCGATCCGTTTCAATGCGGATACGATGCACCGCGGGTCCATGCCGGGAAGGAATCTGAAATCGAGCTCAAAAACGCATCTGCCAGCGACGACATTCACCTTGTCGCCGCCCCGGATGGTCCCGATGTTCATGGTCGGAGGGCGCAAATACCTGTCTTTCCCGGCATAGGCGCGGGACAACCGGTCCATGAAGGCCCGCATCTCCGTCAGCATGACAATCGAGCGGTCTATGGCGTTGATACCTCGCCACGGATATGCGCCATGGGCTTTTTTACCCTCGATAGTGACGGTAACATGAATCAGCCCTTTCTGGGTGATGATGACATCGAAATCGTCCGCGTCAAGGACTACAGCCGCATCGACCTTGAGCAGGCCTGTGCGCACAAGCGGCAGAAGGCCGCATACAGAACCGCTTTCCTCGTCTGCCGTGGCAGCGAACACAAGGTCATAATACAAAGGCACGCGGTCCTCTCGCAGGCTGTGCATCGCCTCAAGAGCAACCGCGAGATTGCCTTTGCAATCGGTCGCGCCCAAACCGTATATCCTGTCCCCCCGGACCTCGGCCCCGAAAGGATCATGGCGCCAACCCTGACCCGCGGGCACCGTGTCAAGATGCGGAGTGATAAGCAATGACTTCCGTCCCCGGCCTGCCGGAACGCCTTTTATGCTGGCAATGACGTTCGGGCGGCCCTTCCGGAATGAATGCATCCGCGCGGGAATATCCGCCTCTCTAAGATAATCGCGGACCCACAGCGCAATCCTCTGTTCGTTTCCCGACGGGTTCTCGGAGTTGATCCTGATCAGGGAACGAAGCGTTTTAATGAGGCGGTCTCTTCTTATCATATTCGTGGATGCGGAACGCGTCAGGATTCGTACCGGATCGCGGCGGTGAACGTCACGCTTGTCTGCTTCAGTTCTGCGGGGAACGGGGGCAGCGGGGAAAGATCTTCGATGGACCTGACGGCATTCTCGTCAAGGAATGAGTTTCCGGAACCGGCGACGACCGTCACGCCGGATATCATGCCGTCGGAGAAAACCGTGAACTCGACGACAACCTCCTTGGATTCTCCCCTGCGCGTTCCCGTTATGAACTCCGGGAATTTTTTATGCGACTCGATCAGCCTGCCGATATCGTAATAATATTTCTGCACAGGGTCCTGCGGCGGCAGGGCATCCGTTTTTTTCGGGTCACGGTCGAGGCTCACCGCCATCTTCTGCAAACGGTCAAACGCGGAATCCTGCAGGATGCGCGGAGTGATAAGGATAATGACTTCCTTATTTTGGACGCTGGTTACCTTGTGTTGGAACAGTGCCGGGCCGATCAAGGGGATATGGCCGAGAATGGGCCACTTGTTCGTCGATTCGCTTTTCTGCTCCTGAATGAGGCCGCCGATCGCGATCGTCTGGCCGTCGTCAACCCGCAGCGTGGTCAATGCGGTGCGCTTGGTAATGACGGGTAATCCTTCGGCGCTTTGAGCCGTCACTTCGCTGACTTCCGGAGCGATCTTGACCGTGATCTGTTTTTTATCGTCAAGGTACGGCGTAATCCGCAATATAACTCCGGACGAAATGGACTGCAGCGTGCTGTATCTGTTGCCCTGGGAGCCGACTTCGATGGTCGCGTATTCTTCTGTGCCTACGCTCAACTCCGCCTGTTTGCCCTCCAGCGTAGCCACACGGGGATTGGCCTTGACCTTGGCCTTGCCTCTGGCGACCATGGTATTGATACGCGCGATCACATCATTGCTCAAGGTGCCTGATATGGTCGTCGTTTTAGCCGCCGACGTGCCGGAAACTTTCGAATATGTGGCTTCGTTCGCCGGCATATTAATATTAAAACCTGTCGAATACATGGGCCCCCACGCGATGCCCAGGGCGGTAGAGTCGATTTCGGAAATCTCAATAACAAGGGCCTCGATCATGACCTGCCGCGGCGGCCGATCCAGCGTCGCCAGATCTTTTTTCAAGCGGGCGACTACTTCAGGCGCGGCAGTTATGGTAATGGTATTAATGTCCTCGTTGACATGGATGTAGGGCGAGTAAAATTCCGAGATAAGGCTTTGAAGCTCTTTTGCCTTTAAATAGCTGGGCTGAAAAAAGTCCGTGACCGAGAGCTTATTGAACGACGGGCTGTTGGGCGTGCACAGGCCAACCAGGTAATACCCTTCTGGCATCTCCCTGAAGGAATAGTTGCCCGACGAAAGCACCAGCCGCAGCGCATCTTCCAGCGGGACCCCCCACAGTTCGATGGAAATGGAGCCCTGCACGGTTTCATCAGGGACTATCTTGACGCCGGTCTGAGCCGAGATATCCCTTAGCACTTCGCGGATATCGGTCTCAAAAAATGAGTTGTTGACCGTTGGCACCGGGCGCTTGAACTCATCCTCTTCCATGAGAAATGCGTCAAGCTCGCCGGCAAAAACAGGCGCGCGAAGGATCAGCAAAACACCGCATAAAGCAATAAGGTTAAGTTTTAGGGATTTCAATGTTTATTCCTACCTGAACGGGGTCCAGGGACTCGACAGCTCCGTCCCCGGACACGCATGTCGGCACCATGATTATCGAGATCTGCAACGTCTCTTCCGGGGCATCCGACGGAACTGTCGCGGTCAGCACTATCTTGGATTCTGCGCCGCTGGGGATTTGTATCTGCTCCGGCGCAAGAGAAAACCATTCTTTAATCGGATTCCCCCGGTCGAATGCCGCGGTTATTCTAACCTCCGCAGCGCTCTGGTTCCGCACGGCAAAGGCCGCAGTGCGAAAACCTCCGCGCGGAATCTTAAGATTCAACGATGCGGGCACCGCCTCTATCGCCGCAACGCTGACAGCCGGCTTTTCGGGCAACGCAGACTGCGATTTCGAGCTAGTCACTATGAAGGGCATTTCGGTTTCAAGCGTTGCCATGCCTCCGTACCGGAACGTTGCGCGGGCGATATACTCGCCTGCGGGAAGGGCACGGTCATATAAGGCGATGAATTCGCGAGTGTGGCCGGGCAAGACCGTACCGGTACCGACGTTGAAATCGACCTCTCCTTTTCTCCTGCGGTCCGGTGTAAGAATGACCAGTTTTCCGGTCGCGGCGATATGGATATTGCCGAGATTATGGATCGAAGCCAGGAAGGTCAGGCCTCTGGGCACGGATTCCATGTCCTCAAAGAGCGTTTGCAAAAAAAAATCGTCTATGCGGGCAGTTCTCTCGATTCTGCCGCCGGTCACCGTGGCCTTGACGAGGGATGCGATGCGCCACCGGATATTCCCGCCCGGCTGATGCGGCGCATCCTCAGCGCTCAATTCGCAGGCGACCGCGCTGTAGTATCCACCGGCAGTTGCCTGCGCCGGTATTGTGATCTTGCCGATGATTTTTTTCGTCTGCCCCGGTTCGACGACGACGGTCTTCGGCTCGACAGAGATCCATTTACTGCAGGAATAAGGGGTCGTTGCAGGATCGCGGAACTCGGTCGTGCCGTCCCTGGTCATATCCACATCAACGGGACTGATCGTGAAGCTCAGCGAACGCTCACGATTCTCGTTGATCAGTTCGAACCAAAACAACTTGGTCCCGCCGCGGCTGAGGCTTATCTCAGACACCGGCGGGCTGATCTTGAAATTCACCTGGGCATAACACGGCAAATCACAGAACGGGAAAAGAAAGATGCCTGCGGCTGCAAGAATCTTCAGCCTGATAATGATCTTAACTCGCATTGGTTGTTATTCTTACATAAAACGATTTGTTTGTCAATACATAAACAAAGGCCCCCGTGATTTTTAATCCGGGGGCCTCGAATGCATTGCGCTTGCTGACAGGATATTACAGCTGTTCGGAAAATGTCACGGTGAACTGATCGGCGTAGTCGCCGGTCGGCAGCTGGTCGTCAACAACAATCTTGTTCCACAATGTGCTAATCGTTCTTGATGCAAGTTTGTGGCTGCCGTTAAAATCAGCCGCCCTTTTATATTGCGGCTCAAGGGCGATCGGACATACCTGGCTTAAAGCGTTTGCGTCATACACGGCAGTCTTCCAGTCAGCGGCTATGCCGTAGTAGGTATTGATTTTTTCCCGCCTCCGCTCGCAAGATCGGCTGCGCCGGCGACGCTCATGATCACATCATGGCCGTTCTGACTGCCGACATAAATGTTGATGCAGGGATGCTTATACGTCCCGGCGCTGGTGACTTTCCAGTCGATTTTTGTAGCCGACAACTTGACCGATACCGTTGACAACACCTTTGCGGAAACGCTTATCGTCTGAGCTTTGCCCATCGCGGGTTCCGCAGGGTCTGATGTCGTGCATGTGGCGCCCGGTCCAGGAACCGGCAGGACCTTCATTTCCAGCGCGTACGCACACGCAGCCGTACCCGCGGCAATAAAAGCCGTTGCGATAATCATAATTGCCCTGTTCATTTCTTACCTCCTCTGATATTGACCCCCTATTCCCTTCTTCGGCAGCCGCGTTATCTGCGCGGCATTGCATTTTCGACCCCGAAAACGCCCTTTCGGAAGGATGTTCCATCTATGTGCATGGGTAAAACAAAACCCGGTTTGCCGTAAGTCATTCCTTAATTTCGGCAACCCGGGTATTCTTGCTCGATAATCCCGACCCCGCGGCTTTCCCGCCGTTAAAACGGCAAGCTTTTCGCTTTAAGGAAGCTATCATCCACCTGGGGGTTGGATTTTCGCTGCGAATCAACCTGATTGTACTTATATTTTAACTGATGAATATGTGTTTTTCAAGTCCGGGAGGGAGCATTTCTGAAAACGGTTTCATTGCGCGATACAAAAACGGGGAAAGGGCTGCGGGGGCTAATGGGAGCAGTGAGAACAATCGCCTCCGGAACAACCGCTGCACCCCTGCGGCGACAATGCCCTCACGGATCCGGACCCACCCCGAGAGGAAAACGCAAATGCCGACATCAGGCGCGTGAGTTTTTCACCTCCGCATTTCGGGCAGACCAAAGGAGTCGCGCCGGAACGGATAAGCAGTTCGAATTTTTCCCTGCATTTATTGCATTCAAATTCATATATGGGCATTGTCCCTCCGTCTGCAATTGTTAAAACGCCTGGTTGATGCCGAGCCAGTAATGGGCCTTTTGCTTCGGGTCATTGAGCGGGTGTGCCGCGTCAATCCTGACCACGACACGTTCAAGGATGCCGCAGATGTTGAAATGGAACCGCAATCCGACGCCGGCGTTTTTCCTGAAATCCGCGTCATTATAAGACGAAAACCACGCTCTGCCCGCATCAAAAAACCCGACGCCCTGGATCGCGTTCAGACAAAGGATATTGTCGATCAGATACAACCGCATGTCCCTGATCAGTGGAAGGCGGTATTCGACGCCGGCAAGAACACAGCGGCTGCCCCGCACGTCAGTGCGGCCGTAACCTCGCAGGCTGTCGGCTCCGCCGAGCTCAAAAAGCCCCTTGTCAGAATGTTCTCCCCATCCGGCCTTTAGCCGCGCTGCGATCTTATGCTGGTGGCGCTCTGACACAGAGAAATATCTCTGCAATTCCATGCTCGTGCGCCAGAACGCCTGGTCCCCGCCAAGAATATGCCCGGCAAGCTCCTGGGTGGGTATCAAGCGCCAGCCAAAACCTGGGTCCCCGTAGGGACCGTACCTGCCCAGGGATCCGGTTATGCCGAAAACAGCTTCGTTCTTTCTGCGATAGCACAAATTGCGCATATCTTCGCGGCCGTTCAAACCATCAACGGAATCGAGGCGCCTGTCCCTCAGGAAATACAGGGTCGCATGGTCATTGACGTCGAACATGCCGTAATTTGCCGGCCACAATTCGCGCCGCCAATATACCCTGCCCCCTGCCACGTCGTTTTTCTCCCTGCTGGAATCATAGTTGAAGACTTCGAATCCCAGCGCGTTCTGCCTGCCCGCAACGCCGTTTACCTGGTACCCCAGGCGAGAATCAAAGGCCTTGCCGTTGAAATCATACATGGAACTCGCCCGCACGATACTGTCGTACGGCTTCTGGACTGAGGATGATATACCGAGCGAAGAGCCGCCGGCAGAAGGGCCTGCAGCGGCATTGTACGAATCACGGCCGTAAAAAAACGGCATTTCATACGCAAAGAAGTAAAGCGGCGCAAGCCGCAGCGAAGTGCGGCGCGGCCAGTGGTTATTGGTCCGGTCCCGGTCGAGCGGAATGGCTTCATCGGGATCTATATCAACGCGGCAGGCGTCCCTGTTCGGATCCGTGGCAATCACGTGGCAGTCTCCTTGCCCGTCCCATGTGTCGCGTTGCCGCGTGCCGTCCCGGTACGACACGACGGTTTCGACCGGCATGCGCAACGCCCCCCTGTTCTCGATCGTGACAGATCCCGCGGATACGGATCTTACCGCGAAATCGCACTGTTTGCCTGTCAAAAGCCACTGATCGAAGAATGCGTTCAGGTCAGAGCCCGATTCTTCGCCGAAGACCCGGCGCAGATCCCGCACGCTGAAATTCCTGAAGGCAAATTCTCTCGTATACCGGGCAACGGCATGGTCGAACACGTCCCTGCCGACCTGCGCCTCAAGCATGATCAGAACCGCAGCGCCCTTGCCGTAAGCCAGGGAAAAGATCGATGAAGGTTCGCGGAAACTCGACAGTTCGCCCAGGACCGGCCTGTCATATCCCGCTTTGGCCAGATACGAATACCGGGACAGGGTAACGTTACGGAAAGAAAAGTTCGGGACAAGCCAGGCAAGCCACGGCGGAAGGTCCATGACATATGCGTTATACCCGTAACGGTCCTCGAGGTACCGGAGGATCCAGTAGGAATTCATCGCCTCGTCCAGGAACATCTCCTTGTATTCATCCGATCCGACGATGTTGTAGAACCATTGATGTCCGGTCTCATGCGACACCAGAAAATCGAAATACCTCGACAGGAACCCCGGCAGCCGGTAGAGCCTCGTATCTATAAACACGAGGCCCGACGACTGGTCTCCGCCGAAACCTAGATACGCCGGAACGATCGAGAATTCCTTATACGGATACGGCCCGAATCTCGCGGAGTAGAAACGCATCAACGCGGCTGCGTTTTCTGCGGCTTCCCGCGCAGCGGCACGGTTGCCGTGAATATAATAGGATCTGATGGTGTATCCGTCTTGCTCGAGAGAAACGGACGCGAAATCAGGAGAAATCCCCACTCCCAGGTCACGCAAGGGGATCTCGCAACGGAAGGCCACGGTCCTGGTGCCGTCGGCATTTAGCGAGGACTCCCCCGCTACGCCGCCGCTGACGACCTGATGGTTTTGCGGCACTGTCATGGCCAGGGAGTAATACGCGGCATCGCTGAAAAACGGCTGATGGTAAACGTAGAACGGGTATTTATGCCAGCCGGCATCGTCAAGGACGCACAGGATCGGATACCAGCGTGTCAGGGTGATGACGTTCCGGTGCCAGCCGAACCTGCCGTACGAATGAGGTATGACGACCGAATATGACATTTCGATCGTGACGGATCCGCCGGGTTCGAGCGATGAGGGAAGGGTGACGTTAAGGATCGTTTCGTCCGCGCCCTCTATAATATAGGAAAGCCGCGCGCCACCGCAACGGATATCCCTGATGCTCAGGTCCCCTGATTGAAAGCCCGCGGGAAACGGATCGACCTTGAAATACCCAGCATACCTGCTCATCATGCGAGCCTCGGCTCTGGTATAACGCCGGTGCGGATAGATATGAAAATACAGGTTCTCGACGGGTTTTGAAGAATTATTTGTGAACGTAACCGATTGTGTTGCCTCAAGCGAACGCCGGGCCGGGTCAAGCGCGGCTTTGATGTCGTAGCGCGGCGGCTGGGCAAAAGCGCCGCATGAGTAGCACAAAATTACGCCAACAGAACACACCCAGATTGACAGGATTTCAGGGACGCGGCTATTTTTCATATTTAAGAGGGCACGATCCGCATCGCGGCTTTGTCTTCAGGCAGTATTCCTTGCCCAGGCGGACGATGAGCGCATGGAACTCGTTGAACACGCCGGAGCCACCGGCGAGATTGCGCATGCAATACGCCTGTATGTCGCCGTAGGACGCGTCTGCCGGAACCAGACCATGGCGCGAAAAAATGCGCCTTGTGTACGCGTCAACCACAAAAACAGGCTTATTGAACGCGTATAATAGGATAGAATCTGCGGTTTCCGGGCCGATGCCGTTCACGGACAAAAGCTGCTGCCGGAGCGCCGCAAGCGGAGCCCTGCGCATCCGCGCAAGGCTGCCCCCGTATGAGCTGTGCAGGACATCAAGAAAATTCTTAAGCCGTTTTGTCTTTAATCGGTAATACCCCGACGGTCTGATCAAACGGGCCACCGCGCTGTTATTCATGCGGCGCAGCTTCCCGGCTGACAGGGCGCTTGCCCGCTTCAGGTTCTCGACCGCCCTGGCGACGTTTTGCCAGTTCGTATTCTGCGTCAGGATGGCACCGACGATGATCTCGAAAGCCGAATCGCCCGGCCACCAGTGCTGCGGGCCGAAATGTTCCAAGAGGATCCCATATACTCTCTGCAACCTATGCCGTTTCACCGGCCGTCCCCCGGATCGAGAGGATTATAATTATAGTAGGCGAATATCGTGTACGCGGTGCCTGCGACGGAACCAGTGGTCATACCGTTGGGCGTCACCCATCCGTGGCCTGTGTCGACCGATTCGGCACTGGCATACGGCAGGCACCCTTCCCCCTGCCCCGTCGGCGACGGGCTTGATATAATCATGGTGCATAACGATGCAAGATACTCGTCAGCGGTCCTCTCGTATGCAAGAGCCTTTGTCTCGACGTTTTGGCTGCGGTAATAATCGGCCATGATGCGGTATGAGATGATCATCTGTGCGGTCCATTCCGTGGATATGACTCCGCCCCGCGCCATGTGCCGGGCTGGCGCGAAATCAAATCCCCTGACGAGCGACTTCTTTCCGTCCGCGGCCGTGTATTCGACCTCAACGGCGCAATTCTCCTGGGCGAATTCCAGGATCTTGTCCGGGTTCATGCCCAGCTCAATCAGTTTTTTCGGGCCGAGCGCGGCAATGGACCATGCGTAGGTATCGGTCGCGATCGTTGAATCACCCTTGCCGCGTTTGATGGGAATCTCCGGCCTGTCGTAACTGTGTGCCGAGAGCCACCGGAGCACTTTATCGCGGCTTGCGAGGTAGGATTCGTTATTAGTTGCGGCATAAAGCATGTTGAAGAACGCGTAGGCGTCTAGGTTATGCTCGGTGGAATACCATGAGACCGACGGGCCGCCGACGATCCCGCCCTCCCCGTCCTGGGCCTGAAGCCTCATGATGTTCCGCGCTATATCCTCTGCAAGCGGCATGAAACGCTTATCCTGGGTTTTCTGCGAATACCGCACTGCCGCAATCCCGAGCCAGATATTCGGTCCGCTGTGGACGATATATTCGACCGGAGAACCGTCATTGACGTAGTATGCGTTGACAAACAGGCCGCTGGTGCGTTTGGCGCGCCGGCTGAAGAAATCGAGAACCTTCGCAGCCCGTTCAAAATCAGAGAAGTTTACGTATGTCTGCACCACGAGCGCCTGGTCGTACATGAACGCCATGTCCTTCAGGGCGCGGTCGCCCTCATACGACATAACAAGGCCGGTGCGCGGATTTTGATGCACAACGAGCCACCGGTACATTTTGTCAAAATTGGCCTTCTCGAGGTAGGCCTTCTTCCGGTCAAGCCGCAGCAATTCCTGCGTAACCGTATTCTCCTTCTCCTGCAGGACAATCAGCCTGTCCTGGAAACCAGTCTTGTCTTTTGTAAGCCGGGCTATCATGTCGTTAAGTTTCCGGATCCTTTCCTCCGCCTTTGCAAGCTCGCCCTGCGCCTGCTCTTCCATGGTCGCCTTTTCCTTCTCTGCCGCCTCAGCTGCCAGCTCCTGGGTCCTGCGCTCTTCTTCAAGAGCCTGAATCCTGACCTGAAGCGTCTGCAATGAACGCTGCGCGTCTTCCTTATCCCTGCTGATTTCCTTGATCTTTTGTTTTGCGCTCGTAGATTCGCGCAGGATCTCCACTAGCTGCGAGACGAGGGCCTTATTCCCCTGTATCAGCCTGTAATTAAGATACGTATCGAAGCCGAGTGCCACGGCGAACACGCAAGCCAGGGCCAGGGCCGATGGCAGGGCGATTTTTTTGATAAACGCATATTTGACGAGCCTTGACCGATGCGTGCTATCGATCTGCACATATGACAGGCCTATTCCGAATTTGCCCGACTCCCCTGTTTTCTCCTGCATCCATGCGACGGTTGCATGGGCAGCAACGGCAGGCCGGTTGAGCGGCATTTCGATCTTAAGCTCGATCCTGGCCTGCTGCGTCCTGACCAGCAGCAGCAGATCGGAGCTCAACTCGTGCACATGCAGCAGTATGCCGCCTTTGCCGATATTGGAGGTATATCCCTGGAGCCATTCGGAAAGAGGGGCGGATCCGTCAAAAGAATAAAGCCTGAACTGCACGGGGAATACCGAGTCCAGTCTGATATAGCGCCTGCGTTCTTCACGGAAATCAGGCTGGTGTGACATCATTTTTTCCTTTCAAGCACTACCCGCTGTTTAAGTCGCAGGCCCAGCTGTTC
Organism: Candidatus Omnitrophota bacterium; assembly: GCA_029571225.1. Taxonomy (GTDB): domain Bacteria; phylum Omnitrophota; class Gorgyraeia; order Gygaellales; family Profunditerraquicolaceae; genus JAGOOP01. The sequence continues at coordinate 87,248 of JAKPTF010000009.1, forward strand.
CATAAACGCCTTGTAAGCGGGATATTCTTCCTGGGTGACACTGCGGGCGCGCAATTCGATCGACTGGCGGAACAAAAGCGTCCGTGCCTCCAGGTCATATCGAGCGCTGAATTTCATCCATTGATTTTCTTCCTCAATCGGCCCCGGGACGTACCTGGCGTCATATCCCGGCGGCAGGTATATCGCGGTCTCGATATTCCTGGAGTCAAGCACGGGGTAGAGGATCGGATAAACCCGCGCCTTTTTTGACACCGATGACATATCGATGCTGGCCAGTGAGGGCAATATCCGTAGCCTGCCTGCGGGAATCATAAACTCTGGCCCGGCGAACGAATAACGCAGCATAAGGGGCTTGTTCAAGTCGTTCAGATTGTCAACGGAATATCCTTCAAGGCGCGCGCCGATGGAAATCTCCTGGATCTTAGACGTAATCGTATCTTTGACGGTATCCGGAAGGGTGTACAGGAGCCAGTACCGCTGCGTCTGGTCATAGATCCCTTTGCTCGATACTGCCCGTTCGCCTGTAACGCCCTCATCGGGGCCGATCGACAGGGACAGCCGCTGGCTGACCGTATTATGGCCGGCCGGATACAGCGGCGTGCGCGCAATCTCAAACCCGTTTTCCTTGATGACCAGAACCGTCCGATCCTGGTCGCCTGCGGGCAGGTCCCCGAACGAACAGGTCTCTGCGGTCGGGTCCATAAACGCAAGTTTCCCGTTCAGGGAGACCGCGGCGATGCAATGGTTGAACAGCATCGCGGGAAACTCCCCGTCCATCGCGAATGAATCGCTCGTAGGGATCAGCACCGGCCAGGCTTCAAACCCCGCCTCCCTGAGCATGGCCACCAGCAAAATCGCCTGGTCCTTGCAGTCGCCGTATTTATTCTGGAATATATCGCCGGCTTGATGGGGCTCATAGCCGGCCTGCCCGTACTCAACAGCGACATACCTGATCTTCTGTGCGCAGAAATTATGGATGGAGGCGATGCGCGCCTCGTCGGAAGATATCCCCGCAGTCAATTCTCCCACCTTCTGGCTGATTGCCGCAGTCGTTTTGATTTTATCCTTTGCAAGGGACCACCACCAATCATAGATCTCCTGCCAGCTGTCGAACGAGGATATAAGGACTGCCGGGTTGATCTCCTCAAAAGGAGGCATCTGAGGCTCTGGTATGATCTGAGGGATATTCCCGCATTGCCAGCGGTATGTAATGCGGCCATTGTCACGCATGACAGCCGGTGAGAGACCGGCGCCGAACGAATTATACCGCTCGTTGACGGTCCTGATGTTGACTTTCCGGGATGAAGGGATCGTGAGCTCAAACCTGCTGTCGATGACCGGTTCGGGCGCCTGCAGACTCAAAGGGATCACAAAGTCCTTCTTGTTTATGAGCTGCGACCGGTGAACGGCAACCTTATATTCTATCACCGCTCCCTCGGTTATCTCCGGGAACGAGATGATGAAAACGCGCGCGTTGCTGTAAAGCGGGAAATTCAGATACTTCGATACGTCGCGTATGTGGCGGCTGCCGACGTCGACCACCGTGCCGTCCGGACGGATCGTCCGCGCATACTCAAGTATCACTTTCTCGTCGGTCGAATCGTATTCGATCGGCGCCTCCGCGAACCGCTCTTTGCCTCGTTCGTTGACGATGCGCACGATATAATGCAGCAGATACACCATAGTGTTGCCGGCCGTTATCTGAACCTTCTCGTCGCTTAAAAGTATGAGCGCCCCTGCCTGCGGATACTGTGCGGGTTCCGGGCTGCCTGCCAGGATCGCCGCGACGCCGGGATCGATATCCCCTATCCTGCGGGTATTGACGGCCTTTTCAATTGCCGCGATGCGTTCGGCCGCTTTTCCGGCGAAAGCCTTACCGCCTATGCCCCGGTAGGCAGCCAGCGCACGGTCAAACAGGTTCAGTTTTTCGCAGATCAGGCCGTGATAATACTGAAATTCGTCGTCCTTGCGCTCCTGGCGGCTGCATATCTCCAGGGCTGAGGTATAATCGCCTGACCGATACAGCGCTATGGCCTGATACTTGGCTGCATCGGGCTCTTTAGACCTGCGCAGATGGCCGATCGCGCGGTCAAGGTCGCCGTGGCTGAAGTACAGCATGCCTGCCGCTAACCGAATCCGGGACGAATCGGGCGCGGCCGCAAGTATTCGTTCATAGAGGCGTGCTGCCGCTTCGTAACGCTCCTGCGCCTCCCGGGCGTAATGCCGTGCGCGCGCGGCAGGGTCTTGAGCAAAACACCCGCATAGCGACAGAAACAAACACCCTATCAGGAAGACGCCTCGTATCTTTTTCAAGAAACCGCCTCCATCTCAAGAATGCTGTCAACCCGGAAAATACGCTCCTCGTTTTTCAGAAAACAAAATCCGATCATATAGGAATGACGCCTGTCCTGCCGGATCTCCCTGGGCAAGACTATGCGTTCCGTGACCGTGCCGTCTTCTCTGGACATATACCTGATCTTAAGCCGCATAGCGTCATCCACGGCCTCCTGGATCTTTGACAGCTTCTGCCTGGTCAGGTCACGCAGCACCTTCTGGTCCACGCCGAACAGGCTGATGCAATGACCCAGATCCGAGATCCCTTTACTGCGCAACGCGGCCTTTAATTTCCCGAATACCTGCCAGGTAATATACACGTCGGACAGCGCCCGGTGTTCCTGCCGCTGTTCGACCCCCAGCGAATACGCGACAAAGGAGAGCGAATGGCTCTCCAGGCCGGGAAGAAGCCTGCGGGCCATCGCTAGGATGTCTATCAACGGGATTTCGTCGAAAAACCCGGTTCCGCTTGACGCCATCTCGTTTTTTAGAAAACCAAGGTCAAACGGCAAATTGTACGAACACAGGCAGGACCCTTTGATGAAATCGAAGAAACGCGGCAGCACGTCTTTGATGAGGGGGGCGTCGCGGACCATATCGGCAGAGATATTGTTCACCGCGAACGCGCCGGGAGAAACCGGCCGCTGCGGATTAACCAGGGTCTCAAACCTGCCGGACACGTTCGTCCCCCGCACGCGCAGTGCCGCAATCTCAACGATTTTGTCCCCGCATCTGGGGTCCAGGCCTGTTGTCTCCGTATCGAATATCGTCAGTTCAACGTCCTCAATATCCCTATGCATGAGGCCTCTGTATGATGTACGAAGGCACGATCATGGCCGGCCGGTACGACCGCTTGACAGCCTGCAGGCGCGCGAGCCCGGAATCGTCCATCGTGTTGATATAGCGGTATTGAGACATCTCTTGGCAGAACTGCCGGAATATATACTGGCTGATACCCTTGAACGATAGGTCAGCGATCTCATACAGGATACAGAACGTGTCAGAGGACAGTTTATAGCCGAACGTGAACGCACAGACTCGTCCCTGAACGGTCACGACCCGCCCTTCCAGGCCGAGCGCCCCGGGTCTGCGCAGGGCAATCTGTATGCACGAACGGCTGTCCTTTAGCATGCCGGTATATATCCTGTCGCGTGAAGTAGCAGCCCGTTCGTCGGCCCATCGGTCATACAGATCAAGGCATTGCTTACGGCGCGAGGGCGTATATCGTTCATACGCGGCAGAATACGTCCTGGAAAAATAATTGCAGGCGGCCCGTTTTGATTTATACGCGTCGCCGGCCAGCCGCGCCAGGCGGACACGCTCATAGACGTACTCGCCCCCCTTTGGCACTGCCTCATAACCGAGCGCCCTGTAGAATCCGATGCGGTTTTCCTCGACGTTCTCGATGCGCGAATAGGCCCTGTTTCTGTTGCAGCGGTCCATCGCGGCGAACGCGTCCTCAACGATCCCGGAGGTTATCCTGTCTCCCAGGGGCTCGCAGTTCATGAACGAACCGAGAGAATCCCTGAAAAAGGCGCAGATCGCATTGTCAATACGCAGCCATTCCACCCGGTAGAGACCCTGCCAGATTACGAATTGCGCGAACGAATATGCGCTTAGCCGCCTGGGGGCCGCGCGTAATCCGCGCTCAAAGGCCTTTCTATCCGCGCACGATACTGCTCTGCATTTCATATTGATACCGGCGACAAGTTTAGCACATCCGGATATTGCTGGATAAGCCAGGGATTTTCGTTGAGCAGCCGGATGTTCGCCGGAGAATTTAAGACGCCGGCCAGATACGCGATGTGATCGCGCATCCGCTGCGTCTGGTAATTCTCCGAAGCATACGGGCAACGCATATCCAGAGCCAGAAATACGGCCGAACCCTGCCGGTTTATCAGGAACGGATAAAGCCGGCATTCGAAGGGCCGTTTATAATAGATCGAGCACCGGTTCGCCTTCAGGTCAAAAAAACTGCACGTGCACGTTCCGTCTGCGTGCGGTTCGGATAACGGCAGCATTGTGTCCTGAATGCCCAGCGCCTGCTGTTCGCCGGCCGACAGATGTACTGCCCACGCCGAACGCGGCCCCTCAAACCTGCAGCATCCTTTGCATGAAAGACAATATTTCTCAGGGACTATCTGGTCGATATCGGGCATTTATTTTATCCTGCTGCCCGGCTTGACGGGTTTGTCAGGCGACAACACCGCTATCGTATCCTCGTCGGACGCGGCAAGGAGCATTCCCTGGCTTTCAACACCGCGCAGGACCGCCGGAGCAAGATTGCTGACAAGCACGATATATTTGCCTATAAGCTCTTCTTTGGAATAACCGCGTTTGATGCCGGCTACGATCTGCCTCGTCATGTCGCCTGCGTCAACGGTGATGACATAGAGCTTATCCGCTTTAGGATGATCGGCAACGTCCTTGATCCGGGCAACCTTAAGCTCAATCCTCTTGAATTCATCGATAGTAACCGGAGCCTTTTCGGGCTGCGCCGGAGGCGTCACGGACGGGGTAACCGGGGTATCTTCCATAAAATTCCCTCCTTAATGTGAAAAAAGCACCTCATTGATTCAGGTGCGTTTCATGCGGGCCGCGGCATCGCATTGTCGGAGGACTCAACGCTCAATCCTTGCGCCGGTCCTTGACATACACGCTGCCTCCGAGGCTCTTGGCATAATGCTTCAGCTCTGCGGCAATGGAACTGAGCTGTGCGACATGGGTGAATGCCCTGATCTCATTGGTTATCACGGCGATCGACACGCCGATCAAAGGCACCTGCGTGACCGCCCCCTGCCGGTTCTTGGCTACGATATATCCGCGGGACCTGTCTTCCTCATTATAAAACTGCAGTTTTCCTTTCTCAAACTCTTCGACGACTGTCTTGCAGAGGTTCTCCCAGTTGTCGATTGAGGAGATAAAGATGAAGTCATCGCCGCCTATGTGCCCGAGAAAATCGGTCTGGGTTCCATGCCCCTTTAGCGTCTTGATGATCGTCTGGGCGGTAAAGGAGATGATTTTATCGCCCGCCTCAAAGCCGTACACGTCGTTGAATTCCTTGAACTTGTTCAAGTCGAGATAGCAGACCGCGAAAAGCTGATTCGATTTAATCCGGGACTCAAGCTCCTTCATCAGTGAGATATTGCCAGGAAGCTTGGTCAGCGGATTGGCGTCCAGGTCGCGCGTCATGCGGACGAACGACGCCTTCACGCGGGCGAGGAATTCTGCAGGGTCGAACGGCTTTTCGACATAGTCGTCCGCTCCGGCGTAGATCCCCTTGATCTTCGCCATGGGATCCTTGCCTTCCATCAGCAGGATCACGCTGATATGGCGCAGCGCAAAAGACGTGCGTATGTATTTGCACAGTTCAATGCCGTTAACCCCTTGCGACGAAAAATCGCTTATAACAAGGTTGAACGACTCAACGTCAAGCACGGCCAGCCCCTCGGCCTGGTTCTTGCATATAGTAACCTGATAGCCCTCGCCCATCAACAGGGCCGAGAGGAACTGCTGTGATTCGGCCTCGGATACAACAAGGAGTATGCTGTCGTCTGCTGCGCGCATAGGTTATTGCAGGCCCTCAAGGATCTTTTTGCACGAATCCTGGATCGTCTGTATGGTTTCAGCGTTCAAAACAAGGTAGAACTTCCCGGTGATCTTCTCCTGAGGCTCGATGAACACCGCTTCCACGAGCAGGATCATGCTGCTCGAAGAGAAAGGAGACACGGCCATAGACAATACCTGCTGAAGCGAGCCGCTAACCAGCGTCGGGGTAGAGGGTATGACCACCGTCTTGAGGATCATGGAAAGCGCCCCGACGTAGGAGGAGATAATGATGTTACCGACCTCTTTGATCAGTGAAAGCCCCATCTCGGTGAAAAGGCCGCTCTTTTTGTCTTCGGGGCGTGCGCGATAACAAAGATCGATAAGTTTAAAAGCGCTTTTCTCGTCAAGCACGAATATGATCTCGCCCTTGATGCCGCTCAATATGTTGCACGCGACGCTCAACACTATCAGATCGGCCTGTATCTTGTTGGTGACCGACGCCGCAGGCACCATCTCAAGGGACGGAAGATCGAGATCCAGCTTCCGGCCCATCATCTCGGACAGGGCGATGCTTCCGTGGCCAGCGGCGATACTGCTGACCTCGCGCAATATATCCATTTCGTCTTTCATGGAACGCTCCTTTTACGATGCGCGTATATAACGCGGACACAAGCTTTTATAGGTATTACCTTATCACAGAAAATCCATTTAATCAACGGTTTTAACAACAAAAAGCCCCGCACTTCTGCGGGGCTTTTGATACACGGGGTCGACGAGATTTGAACTCGCGATCTTCGCCGTGACAGGGCGACGTGTTAAACCAGGCTACACTACGACCCCAAATTCCAGGATGTTTATTGTAAGCTAAAAAACGCACCCTTGCAACAAATATTAATCGCGCATCTGCGGGATTAGTGGTGGGCGCTAGAGGACTTGAACCCCTGACCTAGTGAATGTAAGTCACTCGCTCTAACCAGCTGAGCTAAGCGCCCCTTTAATTGGGCAGTCAACTATACCATAAAAATTCCGGAATTTCAACCGGCCTTACGCACCGGCAATCTTCCCGAGGATTCCGAGCGTAAACGCCATTACAAACAAAGCCACGGTTTCGGTCATACCAAGAACGACCAGGTAATTGCCAAAGCCCTTATTTGTTTCGCCCATTGCGTCACAGGCAACAGCGGCGCATTTGCCCTGCCAGTACGCTGACAGGCCTATGGCCGCGCCGGCGAACGCACCGATACCCCATAGATACTGCCCTTTGATCGCCAGCTCCGACATTCTATTCATGACAATCATGCCGTATATCGTCTGTGTCAAGGGCGCGCCGACAAACGCGACTAGCATGAACGATGCCGCCTTGTTCTGCACAAAGTTTTTCTTCCATGCGCCTATGGCTGCCATGCCCGCAGTGCCAGATCCGGCAGCAGACCCAAACGCAGCCAGCGCCAGAACCATGCCCAACCCCAGATCCCTGAACTGCGTCAATACGCTTAATTCCATCTGATCCTCCTTGGGATTATAAGGGATGCGGAACAGTCTCTTCCCGCTCGAACAGTCCTCGCCCCTTCGGGGCTGCGGAACTCGCGGATAAGAGACTGTTCCGCATCCATATTATTCTCTCAGCGGTTCATACGCGAAGCCGCTCCATGAGATGTTGGCGTGGCTCGAGAATTCGAGCACGTTCAGGCGGACGCCGTGCACCAGCACCGACATCGGCCCCAGGACGATATTGAGGCCATGGCCGATCCCGGCGATCAGCGCGCCGAAAATAACTCCGGCGGGCCCGCTGCCCAGCCCTGCCGCCATCGAGTTCGTCGTTTCCGCGATCGCGACCCCCGCCAGCCCGACCGCGAATAAACGTACATATGATACGACATCGGTGAAATTATTCATCAGGCTCAAGGCGACGGTGCCCAATCCTCTTATTACGGCCTTAAGCATATTGCGCTGCGGGCTTGTGAACAGGATCACCAGACCCACGCCGGCTGCGGCAAGCCACAGCCCGCAGGCAGGGAACGGATCGCCGAGAATCAGGGTCCGGGCCAGGAAAAATGCGGTCCAGAGCACGCAGATCCATCCGGCATCCGCAAGCGCCGAAAGCGACGGCAGCTTCAGGACAGCCCGCCACGCATGCGCAATTGAAAGATGGAACGCGCCGAGAAAAAAACAAAAGGTCTGCATGAGCCGGACGTCGTTCAGACCGGGCACCAATGCCCTGACACCCGTATTCTTAAGCCATTCCTGGCCGAAGAACGTCCCTGTCATGACACCCCAGATAATAGCGCACATGCTCAATACATACAAAAGCGAGAATACGTGCGCCGTCGCGGAATTGCGCCTGTTGCGGTGATGCAACCATGCGGTAAGCGCCAGATAGACGAGCCCGTATCCTGCATCGCCGATCAGGATGCCAAAGAAGATGCTGAAGAACACCAGAAACACCGGGCTTACGTCAAGCTCCCGGTATCCGGGAACGATCCCCAGCAGGCTGAACACCGGCTTGATCCGGTCGACCCATGCGGGATTGCGCAGCAATGTCGGCACCGCATCATCGGGTCCGGGATCAGAAATCAACAATGCCCATTGATGAGTGCGCGCCGCGTTTTCAAGCCCTTCTATGCTGTCAACCGGCGCATATCCCGATATGTAGGCGAGCATGCCGTGCTGCCCCATGCCGCAGACCGCCTGCTGAAACAACAACTCTTTTTCCAGCAATGACTTTTGTTCCTGAATGGTTTTTTTGAACGCGCCCTGCTGCGCCAGCTCCCGCCGGATTTCCGTTGCGAGAACGGCGTCTTTTTCCAACCTGCTGCGCATAGCGCTTAAAGAGTTTCTGGGAGGCATGATCTCTTTGTACGCGAGCTCATTTTTCTTCCTTGAGACGATGACGCAATCCGCAATGCCTTTGTGGACCGATACCGTCTGAACGATCTCATCAGGCGCAAGAGAACCGAGATCTTTGACGGGTATCCGGAACAGCCGCACAAAAATGTTCCTTCTTGCCAGCGACTCTATCTGCGCGGGGTCGAAATCTCCCCACGGCTCCCACTCGTCGATCTTCGCAGAAAGGGCGCGGGAATATTCGTTCAATTGGTCCAGCCTTTTATCCAGGTCGATAATATGGCGCGCGCGCATCCTCCAATCTCCGGACTGCGCCTGTTCCGCCTTACCGCACGAATCAGCGCTGTTCTGGCGCGACAGGATATCGATGGCCGCGCCTGCGAGGGCGATGTCCGCCTGCAATGAAGCGATATCCGCACCCCGGGGAGGCCTTGCGTGTTCGACATGCACGGCGCCGAAAGACCTCAGCTGCCGGACAGTCCGGGCCGCGTCCTTATGCTGGCAGATAATGTTAACCTTTTTCATCGGAACGATCATAGTGCCGCCTCAAGAGCCTCGAGATCTTCAATCTTGCGCTTGGCGATCTTGCTTCTTCCCACGGCGTTCGCCATCTGATCGCCGATATATATCTTGATCCTGCGGATCGCTTCCTGCGCGTCGGGAATCTTCACTTTTTCGAACAGGTTGACGCGCTGCGCGGTCACGCGCAGCTCTTTCTTCAAAAGCCCGGCCGCTTGAGCGATCACTTCCATTTCGCTGCGCATCGAGACCAGTTCCCGGAGCGCATCGAGGCCGTTGTCGACCCACGGCGGGACGCGGAACAGGTCGTATTCGGCTTCGGGGAACACTGCCCGCTCAAACACGGGCAGGTCAACGCCGGCGACGTTCTTGATTGACGTAACGATCTCCGACGGCACAAGCAGGGGCTTCAGGTCGACGCCGTTATCCTCGGCCAGCAATCCCGCCCAGGACGCCGCCGCGAGCATCCGGGAATGAAGCGCCTGCGCCTTTTCGCGTTCGGCCGCATGCCAATGAAGAATCTCCATCTGCAGCTGTTGCTTCTTCAACTGTAAGGTCGGCAGATACCGCTTGAACTGACTGAGCGAATCCCGCTGCCGCTTCAATTCCCCTTTGGTGAATTTGACCTTGATCATTGCGTTTTCTGTTTCGGCCAATATTGATCTATCATGGACTGTTTGATGGCTGTCTCGGCGGGCGTAAAGCACTCCGCAAGGATCTGCCATCCCCGGTCGAGCGCCTTTTCCAGGCTGATGTTTACCTCTAAGGACATCATCTCCGTTTCGAACATCCTGCCGTATTTGAGCAGCTTCTTGTCCCAGTTCGACATCTGGAAGCCCATGGCCTGTTTTTCAAGCGATTCGCGATAATTCGCGAAAAGCTGGATCATGGTGTCCATGATCGTGCGGTGATCGGGCCGCGTCGCGCCGTTGACCTGCTGTTTGAGCCTGCTCAAGGAACCAAACGGCTCGATGACGCCGTGCTTGAGATAAAACTGGCCTTCGGTGATGTAGCCGGTGTTATCAGGCACCGGGTGGGTGACGTCGTCGCCGGGCATGGTCGTGACCGCGAGGATCGTGATGGAGCCGGCGGTATCGAAATCCACGGCTTTTTCATACCGTGCCGCGAGCTGGCTGTAGAGATCTCCGGGGTATCCGCGGTTGGAAGGGACATGCTCCATGGTGATCGCCACTTCCTTGAGGGCGTCGGCGAAATTGGTCATATCGGTCAGGAGCACCAGGACTCGCTTTCCGTTCAGTGCGAAATGCTCGGCCACGGCCAGGGACATGTCGGGCACCAGCAGGCACTCGACCGTCGGGTCAGCCGCGGTATGGATGAAAAAGATCGACCGGGACAGCGCCCCGCGCTCTTCCAGCGTATCCCTGAAGAACAGGTAATCGTCGTTCTTCAGGCCCATGCCCCCGAGTATGATAATATCGACCTCGGCCTGCACCGCGATGCGGGCGAGCAGTTCGTTGTAGGGCTCCCCCGCAATGGAAAAAATCGGCAGTTTCTGCGATTCGACAAAGGAATTGAAAACGTCTATCATGGGGATGCCGGTGCGGATCATGTTCCGGGGGATGATGCGTTTCACCGGGTTGACGGATTGCGTGCCGATATCGACCAACTGCTCGGTCAGCGCCGACCTGTTATCGCGCGGCGCTCCGCTGCCGTTAAAGATCCTGCCGAGAAGATCGTCGCCGCTTGCCACGCGCATGGGGTGCCCCAGAAACCTTACCTTGTCGTCGGTCGAAACCCCTTTGCTGCCGGCAAACACCTGCAAAAACACCCGCTTGCCGTCAAGACGGATGACCTGGCCCAGAGACACGCCGCGCCGGGTCGTGATCTGCGCGATCTCATTGTATCCGACGCCCTCTGCCTCGACGGTGATGACGTCCCCGGAAATCTGGATGATCTCTGTGTATGATCTATGCATGGCGCTCCTCCTTTGCGGGGGCGCGTTTTTGCTCAAACAGCAAGGTGATCTCTCCCTCTATCTTGTTAAACTCCTCAGATTTGAAAGCGCTTGAATTCCACCCCTTGCACAGCTGGCGCATCTGCTGGAAGAAACGCAACGCGGCTTCCTTGCCGTCGAAAGCAAATTCCGCCTCAAGGATTTCTTCGAGGAACCTGAATACGTATTCCTGCCGCTCCGCCGGGCAGGCTTCGTCAACCGGGTCGAACGCGTTCTGCTGAAGGTATACCGCGTCGAAGAACTCCCCCTTAAGATACTCGACGTAATCCTTCAGCGACGTGCCTTCCTCGCCCAC
>JAKPTF010000036.1 GCA_029571225.1 Candidatus Omnitrophota bacterium
CTGCGCGTAGGCGATATTCGTGTACTGCCAGTTCACGCCGATGAACGACTTTTCGTACGGCATCTTGAAGGCAACCCGCGGGGCATTGATGGCCTCCCAGCTCTTAAATTTGGGATTCGAGGCCGTGCAGTTGTCGTCATACTGTATCCTGGTCCTGAATGACGGGGTAAAAAAGTGCGTCCACTGCTTCTTCCCGTCTTCGCTCTTGGGGACCAGCAAGTCATTAACCGCAAACGCAAAAGTGTTCACCAGCAAGACCGCTATGACAGAGCATGATACGATGAATAGTCTTCTCAAGTTCCCCCTCCCTTCTCTTAATAGCCTGTGCTCGTATGGATCGGACTTAACGAGGTATTAAAATGATCTGCAACAGTGTCGCCAAACCTTAACGCATTGAACGAATTCACCACGGTCGGGAAAGACAGGCCATGACGGTACGCGGGTTCGCGCACGGCAACCGCAACGCCGGCAGCCTCTTCTTTTCCGCGATACGTCGTGGCAGGGGCCTCATCGGTAAAGATACCGCCCCGGTCAAGATCAACGCCTTCGCTCTTGAGCAGATCGATGTAGCACTGCGGATCCATCGTGTCCTCGACTTCGCCGGATATCCCGAGCGCGTTCACCAGGACCACTGCCAGGTCATCTTTGGTCACCGGCGCATCAACTTCCCACCCATCCATCGGCGCAACGCCGATCGTCGTGAGCAGATTGAAATAATCGTCAATGCTGGCCGCGGCAGGAAGACGGTCCTCAATCGCCAGGACTCTGGCAAGCATATGAGCGAGATGGTTCTGCGTGAATTCACCGCCCGCCTCAGGGGGGACGGCTTCAATCTGCGGCTCGACGGCCGCCGCAGCGGCTTCCTCATGCCCGCCTTCTTTTACATCCGCTTTTCCGGCGGGAACAATTTCGACAGGAGTGCCATCGCCATAAAGATACTGCGCGCCGCAGACAGCGAGGCTGGTAATTAACAGACCAACAAAGAGGTATTTGACGCCAAAGAGACCCCCTGACTTCATTACATCCTCCTTTCGAGAATGAAACACAACGATTTTATCTCCGCAAACAACAATATCGTGCAGTTTTTTTCAATATAATATTGGATATTCCGTTTTTGTCAATATTTTTCTGAATAAAATTCGTCCCGCCGGTGATTTCGGTCGAATTATTTTTTGATTTTTATCCAGCTCATCATCCCGCGCAGTTTTTCGCCGACGATCTCGATCAGGTGTTCCCGGTCTTTCTTCAACAGCGCGTTATAGACCGGACGGTTCGCCTGATTCTCAAGGATCCACTCACGAGCAAACGACCCTTCCTGGACCTCCTTGAGGATTTTATCCATCTCTTTTCTCGTCTCTTCGGTGATGACGCGGCGGCCCCGGGTGATATCGCCATACTTTGCCGTGTCGCTGACGGCGGCACGCATCCCTGCAATCCCTTTTTCGTAGAAGAGGTCGACGATAAGTTTCAGTTCGTGGAGGCATTCGAAATAGGCGATCTCCGGCTGATACCCGGCCTTGACCAGCGTGTCAAACCCGGCCTTCACCAGCTCACTCGCGCCGCCGCAGAGGACCGCCTGCTCACCGAAGAGGTCAGTCTCGGTCTCTTCCTTAAACGTCGTTTCGAGAACACCCGCCTTGGTCCCGCCGATGCCTTTTGCGTAGGCAAGCGCGATTTGTTTTGCCTTGCCGGTCGCGTCCTGATAGATTGCGATCAGGCAGGGCACGCCGCCGCCCTCTTGATACACGCGGCGGACGAGGTCTCCCGGCCCCTTGGG
>JAKPTF010000038.1 GCA_029571225.1 Candidatus Omnitrophota bacterium
AGATAACCGGTATAGGATACTTCATCGAAACTATTGGCATCTGCTGCGCCTCCGCCTGATACCGAAATCAAAGGGAACGATCGAGGAGAATACAAAGTTACCCCACCCGTTAAACCGGTCGTAACCACGGTGTTAACGGTAGAGTTCACAATGCGGCCGCGCACGGCATACTGGCCGTAATATACGCTGCCCGCGCCGTCCATGGCCGGATTCCGCAACTGAATGACCTGCCACCAGATACCCACACTATTGGTATTATTTATGCGCCTGAATGTCATAGCGCTCGTTGACGTTATATCTCCATCGACTGCATACCGCTGCTCAATGCCGGCCACGGCGTTATTTGCCCAATAAGTAAAATAAAGGAATGCATCGTTCATACTTTCGAGCGCGGTCGGAATGGTAACCTGGACTTGCGTACCCGTATCCGAGGCGGCGACTTCGCCGTCGCCCACGCTTGTCACGCCGTTTAACAGCACATCGGGGTCTCCGTGCTGCACAAGAACATCGGCATCGTCGGCTGCGAATGAAACAACCTGATAATAAACCTCAAGGTTCGCCAGGCCGTTATCCCGTCCCTGGCCTCTTTGCAATTGCACATGCGTCGTATCGACCAGCCGTATGGCAACGCGATACGACTCATCGGCAGTGGTAATGCTGCGCGTGCCGCCGCCGTTACTGACCACCACAAACGCCTTGTTAAGAGCGGGAACAGCGGGGATCGTGATCGTCTTTGTCTGCGGGTTCACGTTGACGTCGGCAAAGATAGTTACACCGCTGGTAACCGTGACGCCTTCGCAAAATTCAATGATGGTCCAGTTTATGATGGCTGCGGTACCTGAATATTTGCGGTTAAACGACAGGGTCGTTTCGTCATCGATCATACCCATCACGTAGCAAACACGCGCATCAGACGAATTCATCTGGTAATTAAAAAGGAGCAGGCTCCTCTCCATATTGAGGTTCGTGCCGTTCAAGACATTTGCGCCTGCAGGGCCAAGGTCCTGGGTTATTGTTTCATCACCCGAACCCATTGATGTTGTTCCGCGCATGACGCGTTTGACCTGATAGGCGGATGCGTCAGATGAACACAACAGCAGCGCTGAAACCGCAAAGGCAGCGCACCAGATGAACACGCTCAGGCGCGCTGTTTGAGTACGAAAGTATCTTACGGTATGGTCGATGATTGTAGGTTTATTCATCTGACTTCACCCCTTTCAGAGAAAGAGATTCTTCCTCAGACGGTTGTTTATCCTTCTTCTTATATATTGAATTGACTGACACCGGGCTTATGAACCTGATGACGGCGGCCCTGATGGTATTCTTTTTGGTATTGCCGTAATCTCTGGTCTCATCGATATACTGCACATAAATCGTATCCCCGGTATTGAGCTGTTGAAGGCTGCGAAGATGCTCCAAAGTGACATTGCCGGGATCAAGGTCAATCCTGATCTCCTTCTCCGCTCCGGTGTTGGCGTCACGCTCATACACAAGCGAGATGAAGTTCTTTCCAAGATAAACCAGCTCTCCCTGGACCTCCTTGACCTCGGATTTTATGACTGGCTCTTTCTTTTTTTCGTGCGCGTGTTCATCAGCGGCCAACGACGCGCTGCTTAATGATAAAGACAGAAATGCGGCAACGAAAAGAATGAGTTTTTTCATTTTACCGTCTCCTGTGTTTGAGGCTCATAAATGAAAAATCCTGCGGCTCCTTGTCCTTCTGCCGCAGGCTGACAACGCCTGACATCTTTCCCGCCTCGATCTCGCCGCGCCATGATGCGACGCTGCCGTCGGATGCGGTCTGCATGGTTTCCCAGATGATCTTATTGTCATCCTCGACCGTGATGGAATAATTGGAGCTGGGGTATCCGAGCTCGTTCATCTTGGCCGAGACGAATTTTCCGTCAACGAAGGTCAGCGTATCCGCGTGCTCCTCTTTCGAAGCCCCGGACACCATCTTGATCTGCCATTCGCT
Source organism: Candidatus Omnitrophota bacterium (assembly GCA_029571225.1). Lineage (GTDB taxonomy): Bacteria > Omnitrophota > Gorgyraeia > Gygaellales > Profunditerraquicolaceae > JAGOOP01. Next base: position 1,976 of record JAKPTF010000038.1, read on the forward strand.
CGAGCGCAGTTCGCCGATCTTGTCGGTCTGCGAGGATACCAAAGGCACCTTCTGGGTATTGTTCACCTTGGCCCTGACCGATACGAAATATACACCGCCAAGGCCCGCGAGCAGGATAATGAATATGCTGCCGTACACAAAATAAATGCGGTCGCGCGTGCCTGCATGGAACTCGACCTTCTGGCCCTCTCCAGCTGCCTGGTATGCCTCGACCTCTGTCTTGACGCGCTTGACGAATTCTTCCGAGCCAAGGATCCCGCCGCGCTGGAGTTTCTTATGGATGTATTCGCCTTCCTCAGCGGACACGCCGCGCACGTATTCGGCGTAATTCGCGTTGCCCAGAAGATGAAGCGCCTCGTCAACAGCGGCTTTCATGAATCCCATGCCCTTTTGCTGCGCGAGGTCATTATAAAGGTAATACTGGTAGCTTGAATACGGGTAATCCTTGGCATCCTGCGCGAGGTTCAATTTTTCAGGGTTGAGATGGATGTACGCGGTCATCTTCAGGAGGTATGGATCCTTTTCGATGAACGCAGCTTTGTACCTTTCCCGGAACAGATGCCCTTTTCTCTCATACCGGCCATTATAATATTTCGTATAATTATTGTTCAGGTCCCGCATGAAATCAGAGATCTCCTGCGTGCCGGCCTGATCCTGCGCATCTTTGGGCAGTTCTTTCTCAAGCTCTATGAGAAGATGAAAATGATCGGGAATAAGGCAAAAAGAGAATATCTTTATGCCGTATTGTTCCTGGTATTTTTTGAGGAGTTCTAGGAACATCGTATAATCCCCTTCATCTTTATAGATGTTCTCATTATGCTCTGCCCTGCATGTTATGAAGTACAGGGCATCTTTCATATATATTCTTGGCAACCTGGGCATTTTTTTGGCCTTTTGCCTGGCACTTTTTGCTCGAAACCCCATTAGTGCCTGGCACTTTAGCTTCAGTCAAAAAAAAATCTCAGGCAAACTAAACCTGAGATTAACTATGAGGAGTTTCGGCAGCCTGCCATTCCTCCGCTTTTAAGGGCGGCGGATGCACGGTTTTGCGTCCCCAGGTTACCCTGAGTTTGCCATTTCGTTTTCCTAGAACCCTACTTGTCAGAAAAAAGTATACCATGCATTCGCCCTTTCGTCAAGGGCGCCCGATAGGTACAAAATCTCCTTTTTTCTAAAGATCGAATTAACTTCTCTATATGAATGATTCTGTAAGATATTATATAGTAATTTCTTACGAAGTCAAGCCTTTTCTGGCCTTATTTCCACCCTGTGCGGCGGTGGCGGCCGACAACCATAAGAACAGCTATGACACAAAAAATGATGGCAGCCTGGGATACGGTCAATAGCCCTTCAAGCCCGTTATCATTATTGACCATAAAAGCGCTTATTCCCAGAGCACCTGTAATCGCATAAATGAACAGGACTGCGCCCCATGGGGAAAGGCCGACATCTACCAGATAATGATGAAAATGGTCCTTGCCGCCATACTGGAGCCATTCGATAATGGTCTTCACTTTCCCCTCCTTGACGCGCATGACGGTCGTGAAGATCATGTCGAATATCGGCACGCCGAGGATCAGAATGGGTATAAAAAGCCGCACCGTATCGTCCTTTGCCCACGTTCCCTGAATGGCAATACAGGCCAGGGTAAAGCCGAGAAAGGTCGAGCCGGCCTCTCCGAGAAATATCTTGTTTGTTTTATGCAGATTATACGGCAGGAACCCGAGGCAGGCTGCGGTCAGGATGACCGCTATTAAGCCAAGGGCATACTGGCCCACGCTGTAGAGTATGACCGCGAAAAAAAAGAGGTTAATGGTCGCTGACCCCGACGCAAGGCCATCCAGGCCGTCCAAGTAATTATACGCATTGGTCAGGCCGACGATCCATACGCACGTCAGAAGGACCTCTATGGTATTTCCCCACAACGTATCAGGCAGGAAATTTATCTTAATACCGCTTGCGACCATTGCCAGCGCGACAAGCATCTGGCAGGTAAACCGCGCCTGTGCGCTCAACCCCCAGATGTCTTCGACAAGGCCAAGCGTCAGGATCAGGGTTCCGCCTACCAGGATAGGCATGATTGCGTCGATGTTCAATGCGGGGCGGGCCGCATACCCCAGAAGCTTCAGGTCGCAGACGAATAAGAATATGCCCGACATCAATCCCAGGAAAACGCCTACGCCTCCCAGAAGCGGGGTCACCTGCTTGTGGATCTTCCTTCCTCCGGGGATGTCAAGCACGTCGAACCTGAATGCGACGCGCCTGATAACGGGAATGGAAAAGTACGTTATTAGAAAAGCCAGGCACCAGACCAGAAGCGTGATCATAGAGGCGTCCTTTTTTAGCGTATTTCGCGAAGCATACGGACCGACTTAAACCCTTCCGCGAATTTGACTCTTCCCTGGAACCCTCTAAACGTTGCGCACGACTGAGCGCTTTCCAGTATACTCAGATTCTCGACGCGAGTGCGGTTCACCTGGGACGCGTGCAGCGTCAGAAGCTGGAGTTTCTTCTCAAGCACATCCTGGATATCCACGAAAATGTCCGGTTCGAAATGCTGCGTGCTGGGCACTTCATAGAACATGACCTCCTTGATATACCGTGTTGCCGAAACAGCAGCCTGCGCTGCAGCGCGATGGTCCTGATGAACATCCGCCCAGAAATTCAGAAATACAACATCAGGCTTTGTCTGAGCTATAACCGCATCAATCTTATTAATTAATTCGCGCGAACAACTCAATTCAGTGTCCCTGTAACCTGCCCAATATAAACCCTTGGCGCCGATATATTTTGCTGCCTGCTCCTGTTCTACCTTACGCACCGCAGGTTCTGCGCCGTACCCGCCGTCAGTCAGTATCATGAGACTCACCGAATGCCCTGCCTGCGAGTATTTAATCAGCGTGCCTCCGCAACCGATCTCAATGTCGTCAGGATGTGGCCCTATGGCGAGTATGTTCATATCCTCTCCTCTCATTTAATCAATATGCCCCGTGAGGCAGGCCCATGGTTGAATAAAAGATCGATGACCGACATATACGGCATAAACGGCTCAAAGCACTGCCTGTATTCGGGATGATCGAAATGCTGATAAAATAATTTAATCTTGTTCTGCGGAAACAGCGATTCATCAAGATAGTCTTTGGCCCCCACGCCTGACAGATACGTATCGGCATTCAGCTTGAGGCATATGTCAATGATCCGTTGTGTCTTTGTGGTCAATATGCCCAGATCAGACTCAAAAACTATTGGTGTTGCTATGGATAGCTTATCCATGACAAACCTGATTATACATACGTTCAGATCTGAAAGCTTATCCCATTTTTTACTAAGAATCTCTTCAAAGAAAGGGAAATAGTCATCAAAATACGGCGCGCTCCCGTATGAGGCCTTGATGCTTCCGAGATGTTTGCGCTGCCATGGCATGGTGTTATCTATGAGAACCTCGTTCATCCGCATTCTGCAGCCGTCCTTGGTTACGACAGGCACGGTCAGCCACATCCAACCCTTTTCAGTGCGGATACGGTTGCGGTTCTGGAACTCGCGCACTTTGTACTGGACATTGTCAAGGAACACGAACATGTCGCTGCGAGCCATTTTCTCGAAATATCCCAGCCACGGGATATACTGCGGCTGATGTACGGAGATCACCATACGGTTACCGTTGAACAAAAACCGGGTTCGTGACGACAATCAGGTCCTTTGATGTTATCTGAGCCCTGTAGTAAGATTGCGCAGACGTTGCCCCTGCTGTATCGGTATAGGTAATATCGAACGGCGCCTGCACTTCGAAAACACGCAGGATCCCGCCATCCCTGATCAATTGTATCGTAAATGACCTGTCCTGTCCATCCAAAAGGCCGCCTTTTATCCTTATGCGGGCAAAACCGCTGACCCGAGCCTTTTGTCCCATTGTCTTTTGCTCTCCTGATGCGTCAGTGACGCTAAATTCGTCAAGGACGAATGCGGATGAGCCCCTGCCGCGCATGCAATATGCACGGCCGTTTTTGAGCGCGTCCATGGCCCCTTGCGCACTGGCAGCCTTGCTCAAAAGCACGGTGCGCTGGTCCTCCAAAAGGCGCGTCAGTTCTCCACGCCTGTCATACGCCAGGCCGGCTATGGCCCATACCGGCGAACTGCGGGCCCCTGCGCAGTATGAGACAAGCGCCTGATCCCAAATCCCCCCTACAACGCCGACTTTTTTGAATCCCTCGTAGAATATGCAAAATCCGGTGTATCCAGCGGTCTTGAGCAGATGATCGCTGTGTTCCTGCGTTTCTATTGCCACAGGGCCGTCCCTGTCGATGTTGGCTGTTTCCGGATGAGCCCAGAATGTCAAAGCCCCCCTGCTGTTGGCATAATCTATGAGGTTCTGATACGGCAAAACGCCCAGGTCATTGCGATACTGGTCGAATTTCAAATATCTGAACGGATAATTGTTAATCAGTGCTAAGACGCCGATGAATATAAGCGCGGCGCCTGCGATGCGCCAGCCGCGGCTGTACGGCCCTAATGGCTTTCCCGATACGTCCCTGTAGGTATAAACCCTCTTGAAGAGGCACCGGACTCCCGCAATGACGAAAATCGCCGGCCAGAACAGCAGTAAACTTCTCG
>JAKPTF010000041.1 GCA_029571225.1 Candidatus Omnitrophota bacterium
ATTCTGCCCCAGTCCGCCGAATATCTGTTTGCCGATGGCGATGGCGACGAACGCGCCGACTGCCGGGATCCAGAACGGGCAGTGGGCGGGAAGGTTATATCCGAGCAAAAGGCCCGTGAGGACCGCGGAGCCGTCCGAAACCGTAAATTTCTTTTTCAAGGCCGCCTGGATAGCAAGCTCGGCAACGACCGCGGAAACGACCGCGATGACGATCGACCGCAACGCTGCCGGGCCGAACATGTAAACGCCTGCGATGCCGGACGGAAGCAGCGCCAGGCACACGAGCCACATGATACTGTTGACCGACTCCGGCGTATGAAGGTGAGGGGATGTCGAAACGATCAGCTTATTATTCATTGTTTAAGGACCGCCTGTATCTGCGCGGCTTTTTGCCTGACGGAATCGATGACCGTCCGCGATGAAATGGTCGCGCCGGTGATCGCCTGTATCCCGTCAAGCTCACCGACGGCCTTGTCGCTGAACTGCTCCTGGAACCACGGCCTGACATCCGCCCGCGGGCGCCTGCCTTTCAGGAAATCCCAGAGCGATACCGTTGCGGCGATTTCGGTTATCCTGCTGCCTAGCCCCGGGGTTTCCTGCTGTGACACGATCTTGATCGCGTTGATACTGCCGTCATTGTTCATTCCCACGATCGTGTCTATGACGCTGGAATAGCCTTTTGCGGACGCCTTGAATGCGGCGCCGATGGTCCTGCCGTCCCCGGACACTACCTTATAATAAAGCGTTTGCCCGCTATCCTCCACCGGCTCGAATCGCACGCCGTCAGCCATGACCTCTTTCAAGCTTTCCTGCAGCTCCGCTTGGGCCTGTGCTTTGATGCGGCCGGCAGTAATGGCGTTGACGGACGCCAGAAGCACCGTTGCGGCAAGACAGGTAACTCCCAGCGTCGATCCCAAAGCGGCGATGGATTTCATCGAGCCTCCGGTTTTGCGCGTTTGATCGATTGAACGAGCTGCCGGCTCGAGGGGCAGACATAATTACACAACCCGCATTCGATGCAGTCAAGACAGCCGAGCTCTTTGGCCTGCTTCCATGACCCGTGTACGGACGCCTGATTGATCAGGCACGGGGCAAGATTCATGGGGCATTCGCGCACACATGCACCGCAGCGGATGCACGGTTTTTCCTCAAGCGGCCGCGCTTCGCGTTCATCCAGCAGCACCACGCCGGTCGTCGATTTGATGACGGGCACCTCGTCGGTATATTGCGCGATGCCCATCATGGGCCCGCCAATAATGATCTTTGCCGGTTCGGCCGACAGGGGGCCGCAGTGCCGGATGAGGTTCTTGACAGGCGTGCCGATGCGGCAGAGAAGGTTTTTCGGGTTTGACAGGCATCTGCCGGATACGGTCACGACCCGCTCATACAGCGGTTTTCCCAGGTATACGGCGTCATAGACGGCCAGGACCGTTGATACGTTCTGGACATTGACGCCGACATCGAACGGCAATTTTGCCCGCGGCACCTCGACGTTCAGGATCTTTTTGATAAGCTGTTTTTCTCCGCCCTGCGGGTATTGTGTTTTGAGAATCGAAAGCGTATATGGCGTGCCCTTGACCGCTTTCCGGATGGCTTCGATAGCCTCCGGTTTGTTGTCTTCGATCGCAATGATGACTGTTTGAAGGTCAGGCAGGCATTGCCCGATCAAGCCGATGCCATCGATCAGCTGGCCGGTTTTTTCAACGGTCAACTGCGAATCCCCGGTCAGATACGGCTCGCATTCCGCGATATTGACGATCAGGGTATGGACCTTCCGGGGAGGGTTCAGTTTGATGTGCGTGGGGAACGAAGCCCCGCCCATGCCTACAATGCCGGCATGGTGGACGATCTGGCGTATTTCTTTCGGGCTGAGCTTGTTGATTTCCTCCGCGCTTCTGGCCCGGACACCGCTATCCATGCTGTCCAGCCGGTCGTTCTCAATCGAAATAGCCTTGCATGTTCCCAGCACCGGATGGGGGTACGGCTGTATGGAGCGCACCGTGCCTGATACTGACGAATGAATTGGCGCGAATGGATCGGCGCCGGCAGCTGCAATTCTTTGGCCGACAAGGACTTTATCCCTGGTTTGACATCAATGGCGTCACAGGGCTTGCCAATATGCTGGATGACGGGGATATGGACCAAATCAGGCGCAGGGAGCGCTTCGATCGGTTTATGCTCTGTATAGAACTTATATTCGGCTATTTTGACCATTGACGAGGGTTTATGAAAAGGCAGCAGGCCCCGGTGATGCACACCACGATCCCTACGGCGATCAATATACTGGCCGGTTGTATCCTGTCGGCAAGGAGGCTGCTGATGAACATGAAGATCAGGAATGCCAGGTGCATCACGATCTCGAGCGAACTGAAGATTTTGCCCAGCATGCGGTTTTCGCTCGAATCATGGATGATCGTGTTCGAGGCGATCATGATGGGAGCGATGCACAGTCCCAAAAGCAGCGCGAGCAGTGCCGCAAACGCGAAATAAGGATAATGGCCGACGCCGACCGTAAAACCGGTAACCATTATACCACTGATGATGAGGCAGATAAATATGATTTTATACCTTGATATCTTCTGCCCGAACCTGCCGTAGATGAGCGACCCGAGAAAGAGCCCGATGCCCAAAAACATGATCAAGAAACCCAGGTCCTTGGT
>JAKPTF010000044.1 GCA_029571225.1 Candidatus Omnitrophota bacterium
CAAGGTCCGACAGCACCTGCACCGCCTCGGGATAATTATTCTTGAAATATGCGATCGTCTTGACCCATGCCCTGACAATCTTCCGCAAATCAGCTGATCGCCCGGCGGCAAACGTCCTTCTGACCACCACGACGTCAACAACCGGGACGGACAGGTCCCGCGATGTAAATGAAATCATCCCCGCCCCCTCACGTGAGGCTTTACTGAGGTAGGGCTCCCATATCGCCAGAGCGCTCACCCGCCCTTCCGCGAACGCCTCCACCATCTCGTCGGGATCTATATCGATAATATCGACATCTGCTTCAGACAAGCCGTTTTTCTCAAGGGCCTTATTCAATATGTAATAATTGATCGTTCCGAGAGACACGCCTATTTTTTGCCTTTTGATGCCGTTGAAACCGGCCAGGCTTTTCTTGATTACGACACCGTCCGCGCCTTTTGAATAATCAAGGACAAGGGGGATAATAATATCTTCCCCCTGTTCAATGAGCGTGATTGCTTCCAGCAGCGGCAGGGCGGCAATATCGATCCTTCCTTCGACAAAATCATTTTTTGTCTCGATCGTGCCGCCGCGCTTCAACAGCTGCACGGCAACGCCCTCCTGACGGAAAAAACCTTTTTCATACGCGAGCAGTATCATGTCATAGCCCGGCCACGGACATATCCCGATCCTGATCGGCCGCGCACGCCATCTGTCGCACGCCAGCACCAGCACAACGCACACTGCCAAACAAGCATATATGATCCGTTTCATACCCGTCCCCCGGTCGCCGCGCGGCCTTATCGGCGCTCCATTTTACGATACGCGTTTCTCACATAGGTATCGTCAATAAGCCCCTCAATGGACGTGTCTGCAGCCAGGAGCTTCATCTTGACGCCGTACGCAAAAATACGGTTAAAATCCTTTTTCTTCGGCACCAGATCCATAAAAGAAACGCCGTCCAACGGTTGTGACAACACCCCCGCGATAACGCCTTCCGCAACCCCGTAATAGGGAGCGGCCATCCGCGCTGCTTGTTCTGGATGACTTTCAATATACTCCCCCGCCTCGACGACCTTGTCGACCAGTTCCTGCACAATGTCCGGACGCCCTTTAATAAACTGATCTTTCAGTATCAGAACACCGCCGGGATGCGACGGCCATATGTCCTTCGTATAAGCGATAACCTTGCCGATGTTTTTCAACTCGGCCATCTTGCAGTACGGTTCGCCCGATACAAAACCCTGTGTCTCGTGCCTCATCAGGCTCACAAGCATGTCCGTCGGCGACATCGCCACCACCTTCACCTCGCGGCCGTACTGCACGCCGTTCTGGACGCAAAACCGGTACAGGTTTATATGCTGTATGGAATACACGTGCGGGATGGCGATAACCGACACGCGGCCCTTCAGGTCGTCCGCCTTCTCAATACCGCTCCACTTTCCCATCACGATCGCGCTTCCGTTGTCGCACCCCAGCGCAACACACGTGTATTCCCCCGGCCTGAAATGCATGAGTGCCAGGGGAGGAAATATGGCTCCGTCAAGCTTATGAGCGCTCAATGCGGCTTCCATATCAGTCCATGAGGTGTATTTGACCAGCTCCAAACGAAAATCCGCCAGGTTTCCCTTCTTGTTCAATTCACAGACGACCGGCAGCGTGAGATGGTAAATTAGCGGCATGAATCCGATCTTGATGGTCGGTTTACTCCTGTCCGGGGACGGCGGCTGGGAAGAGAAACATCCCGTCAAGACGACGAGAAGGAAGGCAAAATATAATCGCATGCGTAACAGCGTTGATTTCATACACCTCTGCAGTATGTCACACAGGATTATAAGCGCAACGATACATTACAACAACCTCTTTTTCCGTAAAAAGCCGCGGGGCGCCGGCCCCATATAAGCAGTTGTTCGTTTTCGTGAAATAGTAATGTAACAATTATGCAAAAAGGGATAGAATGTGCCTAAACAACATGACACGGAGGGTCGCGTGAAAAAATGCATCGGCATTACGGCGGGCCGGGCATCCGGCACCCATCCGCAGAAAAAACTGGAGATATGCGACGACTACGTGCGCTGCGTATATGACCACGGCGGGGTTCCCGTGGTGCTTGCGCAAACAAACAACAGCCGAGACCTCCGCACCATAGTTCAGAAACTCGACGGATTCATCCTCAGCGGAGGCGGCGATGTCGATCCCGCGCTTTGGAAAGGCCCGCCCGCCTCGGACGGCCATGTCATCGAACGACAACGGGACATCTTTGAGATCCTGCTGACACGCGAAGCGTACCGGCAGCAAAAACCGCTTCTCGGCATCTGCAAGGGGGCGCAAGTCCTGAACATTGCGCGGGGAGGAACGCTCATCAGCCACATCCCTGATGAATGCCCTTCCGGTATTGATCATGCGGCATCGACCCACACCGTCTCGATCGATCACACGACATTGCTGTGGCAGAAATTCCGCATGCATTCTCTCACGGTCAACTCAACACACCACCAGGCGGTTAAAAGGCTGGGAAGGGGCC
>JAKPTF010000047.1 GCA_029571225.1 Candidatus Omnitrophota bacterium
ATCCATGCGCTGCGATTGCGGCAGGCAGCTGCGCCGAGCCATGCAGATGATCGAAAAGGAGCGTAAAGGCGTGATACTGTACATGAGCCAGGAAGGAAGGGGTATCGGCCTTGAAGCGAAGATAAAGGCCTACCATCTGCAGGATAAAGGGCTCGATACCGTGGAGGCCAACAAGGTGCTCGGATTTAAACCTGACCTGCGGGATTACGGCATAGGCGCACAGATACTTGCGGATCTCGGTATCCGGCAGATACGGCTGTTGACCAACAATCCCAGGAAAATCGTTGGGCTCGAGGGTCACGGCCTAATGGTAGTAGAACGCGTGCCACTGGAGATAGAGCCCAATCCCGCAAATATCGGATATTTGAGGACAAAGAAAGAGAAGATGGGCCATCATCTTGATCTGAAGAGTTCATAACGATTAGAGAAGGAGGATTCTGTGGCAAAAGTGATCGAAGGCAGTGTGGTTATCAAGGGGAAGAAATTCGGCATTATCGCATCGAGGTTCAACGATTTCATCACCAAACAGCTCGTTGCCGGCTGTTCGGATACGCTGGTCAGGCACGGAGCCAAGGAGGACGATCTGACAATCGCCTGGGTGCCCGGCGCGTTTGAGATCCCGGCGATCGCGTCGAAAATGGCAGGATCGAAGAAATACGACGCGGTCATCTGCCTGGGGACGATCATCAGGGGAGCGACCCCGCATTTCGATTTTGTCGCCTCCGAGGCGGCCAAAGGCATTGCCAGGGCAGGCCAGGATTCCGGGATTCCGGTCATATTCGGCATCATAACCGCCGATACAATCGAGCAGGCGATCGAGCGCGCCGGCACGAAGGACGGGAATAAAGGCAGGGACGCGGCTGTTTCTGCCATCGAAATGGTCAACCTTATGGACCAGCTGAAATGAGATTCCCGGGGATATATGAGAAAACGCAGCCTTGCGCGAGAATTCGCGTTACAGATCCTTTATGAGATCGATATCACCGGCGATGACCACAAGACGGTCCTTGCCACGTTCTGGCATCTCGTCGAAGAGGACGTTAGCGACGAGGTAAAACAGTTCGCCGCGGATCTTGTCGAGACAGTCGTTAAGCACCGCAGCGATATCGACGCGAAGATATCCATGTATGCCACGAACTGGGAGCTGGACCGCATGGCAGTGGTTGACCGCAATGTGCTGCGGCTGGGCGGCTGTGAACTGCTGTACCGGAACGATATCCCCCCGAAGGTATCCATCAACGAAGCGGTGGATCTGGCAAAAAAGTTTTCCGGCCTCCAATCTGGGAAATTCGTAAACGGCATCCTCGATAAACTGAAAGCGGAACGTTCATAAATGAGATCCGCAGACCTGCATCTTCATACCTTGTTCTCGGACGGCACCGACGCGCCCGATGAGCTCGTCAAGAAAGCGGCCAAGGCCGGGCTGGATGCCATCGCTGTGACCGATCACGATTCGGTCGAGGCAGTCCCAGCGGCCATAGACGCCGGCATCCTGCACGGAGTCGAGGTTATACCCGGCATAGAGTTAACCGCCGAATACGAGGGATTGGAAATCCACATCCTCGGTTATTTCCTCGACTACCGCAACTCCGTGCTGCATGAGAAGCTGAGATTCCTTGAGAAGGCGCGGATAGAACGCATCCACGCGATGGTGGCAAAATTAAACGGCATGGGGGTGAAGATCGACGCGGACAAGATCTTTGCTTTGAGCGGCAAGGGTATTGTCGGCAGGCTGCACGTCGCGCGCGTCATGATGAGCGAAGGCATTATCGGTTCCATCTGGGAGGCGTTCTCCAAATACATCGGCAACAACGGCCCGGCGTACGTGCTTGGCTTCAAGTTCTCTCCCCAGGATGCGGTCAGGCTGATAAGGGGCGCAGGAGGGATCCCTGTGCTTGCGCATCCGTACGCGCTCAGGCGCGACGACCTGATCCCGAGGCTGGTGCATTGCGGCATAAGGGGCCTTGAGGTGTATTATCCGGAACATACCAGTACCATGAGGAACAAATACATCAGGATCTGCCGGGAACACAAGCTATTGATGGCCGGAGGGTCGGATTATCACGGCAGGGCTAAGCCCGAAGTGGCGCTTGGGGCGTTCAAGGTTCCGTATGATCTGGTAGAATCCCTGCGCGAAGAAAGAAACAGATATTGATATGAAAAAAGACCATATTTTCTATATGGAATACGCAATGCGCCTGGCGCTCAAGGCCAAAGGTATGACATCGCCCAATCCGCTGGTCGGAGCCGTTGTCGTCAGGAACGGCCGTGTTATCGGGCAGGGTTTTCACGCGAAATGCGGCATGGACCATGCCGAGGTGGTCGCCCTCGATGAAGCAGGGCACGATGCGAAAGGCGCTACGCTGTACGTGACGCTTGAGCCGTGCGCCCATTTCGGCAGGACGCCTCCTTGCGTTGACCGCATTATCCAGAGCGGGATCAAACGGGTCATCATCGGCATGATCGATCCGAATCCCGTCAACAACGGTAAAGGAATCCAGATCCTGCGCAACCACAATATCGCGGTTGAAGTCGGTTTCTGCGAGCAGAAGCTTAAAGAGATCAACGAGGCCTTCATAAAGTATGTCACGCAGAGGATGCCGCTGGTGACCGTCAAAATCGCCGAGTCGCTGGACGGCAGGATTGCTACCCGGACCGGCGATTCACACTGGATCAGTTCTGACCGGTCCCGCACGTGGAGCCACCGTATGCGCGCCTCTTATGACGCGATCATGGTCGGAGTGAACACGGTTCTGCGGGACGACCCCAAACTCGACGCGTGGTATTCCGACAGGCATCCGGTCAAGGTCATTGTGGACAGCCAGCTTTCGACCCCACAGAACGCAAACATCTTCAGCGGCAAGGCAGGCGTTATTCTTGTCACGCTGCCGGTAGGGCCCGGGCAAACGACGGAGAACCGCTCTATCCTTGGCAAAAAAGCCAGGATTCTCGAGGTCAAGGGCAAGAAGGGGCAGATCAACCTGAAGGATATGCTCAAGAAGCTTGCCCGCCAGGGTATTTCCAACCTTCTTGTTGAGGGCGGGGGCACGCTCATAGGCTCGTTGTTTGATGAAGGCCTTGTTGACAAGGTAATGTTCTTCATAAGCCCGCAGATTATCGGAGGCAAGGATGCGATCGGCGCAGTCATGGGCCATGGGATCGCGCGGCTAGATTCGGCTTTCCATCTGAAGAATTTGACAATACGGCGCTTCGGCGAAGATATTCTCGTAAAAGGTGATATCAGGAAGTAAACCCATGCCGTACTTTGTATTCCATAAGTCGTGCCCTAATTTATGTTTACAGGGATAGTGGAAGAGTTGGGAACAGTAAGGAGCTTCGCTAAGCGGGGCGCGGTTCATCAACTGGCTGTGGACTGCCGTAAGGTCATTGAAGGCACTTCCATCGGCGACAGCATCGCTGTCAACGGCGTTTGCCTGACGGTCGTTGAGGTTGGCGCTGCCAGTCTTGTTTTTGAGGTTATGGCAGAGACTGCCAGGGTTACCGGCATCGGGGCGCTGCGGATGTCCGAAAAGGTCAACCTCGAGCGTAGCCTTAAGCTCGGGGACAGGGTGTCCGGTCATTTTGTCCTGGGCCATGTCGATTGCGTAGGAGTCATCAGGTCGAAAAAAATTGCCAGGGGCAATTTTGTTTTTGATATAGCGATACCTCAGGAATTTTTTAAATGGATCATTTTGAAGGGCTCCATAGCGGTTGACGGCATAAGCCTGACTATATCCGGCCGCAGGTCGGACACGTTCGCGGTGTATATAATCCCGCACACGCTGAAGAATACGACCCTTGGATTCAAGGGGCCTTCGGACAAAGTTAATATAGAGATCGATATGCTTGCGAAGAAAGACCGGATTTAAGCTGTTTTTCTTTTGCCAAGTTTTCGTATTTTTGTTATACTGATTCCCACAATCATCTTCTTTCGGGGCGTGGCTCAGCTTGGTAGAGCGCTTGGTTCGGGACCAAGAGGTCACAGGTTCAAGTCCTGTCGCCCCGACATCTTCCCCATGGACCAGCGGGTGCACGCGATATTCACCGGAACGGTGCAGGGCGTCGGTTTCCGGTATACTGCCGAACGGATCGCACAGGCAACGGGCGTCCGCGGGTGGGTCAAGAATCTGCGTAACGGCGGCGTCGAGATCGTCGCGGAAGCGCCGCAGGAGGCCCTCTCGCAGTTCCTGGACCAGTTGAAAGACCGGTTTGCCGGATATATCAAGTCAGTTGATGTGGCCGGCGAGCCTGCGACCGGCGAATTCAGGGATTTCAGCATAACCTACTGATGCGTTACGCTATTTTCTCCGATATCCATGGTAACCTCGAGGCGCTGGAGGCGGTGCTGAAGGCGGCGCGTTCGGAGCGCATCGACGCGTACCTGTGCGCCGGCGATATCGTCGGCTACGGCGCGAATCCCAACGAATGCATTGAACAGGTGCGTTCTGTGAATGCCGTCACGGTAGCCGGCAATCATGACTGTGCGTCAGTCGGGCTGTTCGGCGCCCAGGATTTCAATCCGGAGGCTCAGGCGGCTATCGAGTGGACCCGCCAACATCTTTCGGAGGCATCCCGGGCATACCTTTCCTCATTGCCGCTGGTCCGGGAGATGCCGGAGCTGACGCTTGTTCACGGTTCGCTCGATGAGCCCCGGGATTTCAACTATCTGGTAAATGTCTACGGCTGCGCGGCTACGTTCGACCTTCTTAAGACCCCTTTGTGTTTTATAGGCCATACTCACGTCCCGGTTATCTTTATCGAGGATTACGCCGGTACATTCCATTATCTCGACACGCCTGATATCGTCCTGGATCCGCGCAACAAATACATCGTCAATGCGGGCAGTGTGGGACAGCCCCGCGACAGCATCGTGCAGGCCGCATACTGCATTTTTGATTCGTCCTCCAGGAGCATCTGTATCAGGCGCGTCAAATATGAAGTATTCAGGGCGCGTCAGAAGATCGTCGAAGCCGGACTGCCTCAGTTCCTGGGCGACAGGCTGTTGACGGGCAATTGATATGAGTGGGCAGATCGCCAGACAAATCGAAGAATTGCGCAACCAGCTGCGGGAGCATGATTACCTGTATTACGTGCTCAGCCAGCCGAAGATATCCGATAAAGAATACGATGATCTTTTGCGCAGGCTGTTAGAGCTTGAGAACCGCTATCCACAATATCGGACCGACGATTCCCCTACGGTCAGGGTTAGCGGCGGGATCCTGGAAGGGTTTAAGACAGTCGAACACCGGCAGAAGATGCTGTCTCTGGACAATACGTATTCGTTCGACGAACTTCGCGACTGGGAGAGCCGCGTGCGCAAGGTGTCGGGCGCAGGGGAAGTTGAATATGTCGTTGAGCCGAAGATCGACGGCCTGAGCGCGAATTTGGGCTATCGCGACGGAAAACTGGAGGTCGGCGCAACGCGCGGCGACGGTGAAAAGGGCGAGGATGTCACCTTGAACGTCAAGAAAATAAGGCCCATACCACTGGTTCTTAGGGGCAGGGATGTGCCTGCCTATATCGAGATCCGCGGAGAAGTGTATATGGAGCGGGATGATTTCGAACGGTTGAACAGGCAGAGGCAAAAGCAGGGAGAAGTGCTTTTCGCGAATCCCCGCAATGCGGCCAGCGGCTCATTAAAACTTTTAGATTCAGCGCTTGTGGCCCAACGGAATCTGAATTTTTTCGCCCATTCCCTCGGCTATCATGAAGGCGTGGATATCAAAAGCCAGTGGGACTATCTCCAGCGGCTGCGAGGCTGGGGCGTCAGGGTGAATCCTCTGTCCAGGGTGTGCAGGGATATTAAGGCGGTTATAGACTATTGCGCCTCGATCCAGGAAAGACGGGATACGCTGACGTATGAGATAGACGGTATGGTGGTGAAGGTCAACGATATGCGCCGCCAGCAGGCGCTCGGCTCCACGGCCAAGAGTCCGCGCTGGGCCGTGGCCTATAAGTTTCCTGCGCGTCAGGCTACGACGCAGGTCCTGAAGATCAGGTTGAACGTCGGCAGGACCGGCGTGATCACGCCTTCGGCTGAACTGAAGCCTGTAGAATGCAGCGGCGTGACCATCAAGGCCGCGACGCTGCACAACTTCGACGAGATCGAGCGGCTTGGGGTCCGCGAAGGAGATCGCGTGCTGATCGAGCGGGCAGGGGACGTTATTCCAAAGATCGTAAAGGTGGTCGAACACGGAAGCGGCCGGGCGCCGCAGGTGCCCCGCACCTGCCCCGTATGTAAAGGCAGGGTCGTCAAAGAGAAGGAACAGGATGTGGCATGCCGCTGTATAAACCCGTCCTGCCCTGCCCAGCTTGCACGGGGGTTGTTGCATTTTGCCTCGCGGCAGGCGATGAATATCGAAGGGATGGGCGAGTCAGTGGTCGAGCAGATTGTTTCCCTGCATATGGTCAAAAGCATTGCGGGGGTTTTCGGGCTTACGTCGCAGGATCTTTCCCGGCTTGAGCTGTTCAAGGAAAAGAAGACCGGGAATCTTCTGTCTGCCATCGAAAAAAGCAAATCCGCGCCTCTTTCCAGGCTCATATACGGCCTTGGCATCCGTCACGTCGGCGAAAAAGCTGCGATGGTGCTGGCCAGAAGGTTCGGGACCCTGGGGGCGCTGGCCTCAGCCCGTACGCAGGACCTGGAATCCATCCCGGAGATCGGCCCTGTCATAGCCGGATCCATCGTCGATTTTTTTTCGCAGCCGCAGACCAGGGAGATCATCAGGGAACTGAAGCAGTACGGGGTGAACCTGTCCGAGGCCAGGGTCAAAACCCGCGTGAACGGGTTTACCGGTAAGAAGGTCGTCTTTACCGGAGAGTTGAGCGGGTTCACCAGGGCGCAGGCTGAAGAGCAGGTCCGCGCCTCAGGCGGATACGCAGTCTCAAACGTGAGTAAAGAGACCGATTATGTCGTCGCCGGGGAGCATCCAGGTTCAAAAGCGCAAAAGGCAAGGGATATGGGGATTACTATTATTGACGAAAAGCAATTCGTGCATATGTTGGAGGGGGCATGACGGATATGATAGCGGCCGCGCGGCGCCGGATGGTTGCATGCATTGTGGTTGCCTGTATGACAGCGTGTTTGTGCAGCTGCGACGCGTTCGCGCGCAAGTTCACCCGTAAACCGAAAAAAGAGGCACGGCCGGCTGAACCGATGGTCCTGGAGCCTGCGGTATATGCCGACAGGGCTGCAGATACGCACGATGCGTATCGCCGGTATTTTATGTATTGGGAGGGTTGGCATGCAGAGCTTATTGCCGCCCTTGCGGATGAGGCGCCGAGCATGCGCAGGAAGCTGGACTGTGTCCGCGAAGCAATCAGGAACCTTAATGAGATGCAGGGCCTGCTTTCCGGCAATGCCAGGGCAGAGGCGGATAAATACCTGTTGTCCATGAACGGCCTGAAGAACGATATTGAAAAGGATCTTTACGGCACGGACAGCTGGGCTGTGCGCAAAAAAGCTGAAGACCTTAAGCGTTTGATCAGCAGGACCCTGCAATACGCTCTGGTCAAGGGCGATCTGCGATGATTCTGGAAACCATTGTCGTGGGCGCGATAGAGACGAATTGCTATGTCGTTGCCGCCGGGAAGAACAGGGAGGCGCTGGTGATAGACCCGGGCGCTGACGCCGGCCAGATCAAGAAGGCGCTGTCGCGCCATAGCTGTACGGCGGGCCTGGTCGTCAATACGCACGGCCACTACGATCATATCGGCGCTGACGGCGATTTCGGCGTGCCGGTTGCCGTGCATCGCAGCGACGCGGATATGCTCTACGACGGCCGCAAGAATTATTCGGCGATCTTCGGCATATCCTTCAAGGTGAAGAATCCCGTCAGGTACGTTGAAGACGGAGAACTTTTAGAGGTTGGGGGTGTGAGCCTGCGGGTATTGCATACGCCGGGCCATTCGCCGGGCGGGATCAGCCTTCTTCTGGAAAAGCCGCAGTCGGGCATCGTGTTCACCGGGGACGCGTTGTTCGCCGGCAGCATCGGGCGCACGGACCTGGGAGGCAGCCAGGAGGCGCTTCTGCGGTCCATCAGGGAAAAACTGCTTGTCCTGCCGGATGAAACGGTCGTGTATCCGGGCCACGGCCCTTCGACCACTATCGGGCAAGAGCGCAGGGGCAACCCGTTTTTATCATAAAATACATGAAAGAATTAATCTTTTCGTTCCTTGATTTCCTGTCGGTCGAGCGCGGCCTGGCCAGGAACACGCTTTCTGCCTATCAGGACGACCTGGAGGCGTATGCGGCGTTCCTGTGCGGCAAGGGCAAGACCTTGTCGGCTACTACCAGGAACGACGTCGTAAACTTCATGCTTTCCCAGAAGGACAATGGCATCGGCGCTTCGTCTATAGCCCGGCGGCTCGCGGCGATCAGGATGTTTTACCGGTTCCTGGTACGCGAGCGGGTCCTGCGCGAGGACCCGACGGGCCTTATAGATTCGCCGAAACTCTGGAAGAAGATACCCGATACGCTTTCCGTCAATGAGGTTGAGGCGCTTCTATCGCAGCCGGATGTCCGCAGCGCGCAGGGATTGCGCGACAGGGCAATTCTCGAGATAATGTACGCTACGGGCATGCGCGTTTCCGAGGTCGTGCACCTGAAGACAGGAGACCTTAATCTTGACGTCGGCTTCCTGCGGTGCGTCGGCAAGGGTAACAAGGAACGGGTTATTCCTCTGGGGAAAAAGGCCGTTGCCGCGGTCTCGAGGTATCTGGAAAAAGTCAGGCCCCGCCTGGTCAAGAACAAACAGTCGGATCATCTGTTCGTCAGCAGGCTGGGAGGGAGCATATCGCGCCAGTCTTTATGGAAACTGATCAAACGTTACGCGAGAGAGGCTCGCATCAAGAAGCCGATAAAGCCGCACATCCTGCGCCATTCGTTCGCGACGCACCTGCTGGAGCACGGGGCCGACCTGCGGTCGGTCCAGGAAATGCTCGGCCATTCGAACATATCTACCACGCAGATCTACACGCATGTAAACAGGGACCGCCTCAAGGCAGTCCATAAGATGTATCATCCCCGGCCATGAAAACGTATCTCGCACGGCTTCCCCAGGACTTTATGTCATTGATCGACGCGGCAGGCGCTCTGGCCAGCGCGCGCAATGAAACCGCGTATCTCGTCGGCGGGTTTGTGCGCGACCTGATCCTGGGTGGCAGGAACTTTGACCTTGATATCGTGGTGGAGGGTGATGGGATCGCATTCAGCCACGAGTATGCCCGCCGCCTGCAGGGGAGGGTCACATCCCATCACCGGTTCGGCACCGCCACGGTTTACCTGGCGCATCACCTGAAGGTTGACATAGCAACGGCGCGCAAAGAAACCTATCCGCAGCCCGCGCATCTGCCGGTCGTGCAGCCTGGCTCCCTGCGCGATGACCTGTTCAGAAGGGATTTCACGGTCAACGCGATGGCCTTGCAGATCTCTGGCAGTGAATCAGGCCGGCTGATAGATTTTTTCGGCGGCAGGAAGGATCTGGAGGACGGAATTCTTCGGGTTTTGCATCCGGTCAGCTTTATCGACGATCCTACGCGGATACTGCGCGGCATCAGGTTCGAGCAGCGTTTTGGTTTTATCTTCGAACGGCACACATTGGGCCTTTTGCGCAGCGCCCTGCGGCAATCCATGCTTGAGCGCGTCGAGCCGCAGCGCCTGCGGGATGAGGTGATCCTGCTTTTGAAGGAGGATTCGCCGCGCAAGGCGATTCGCAGGGTCGCGGCCCTTGCGGGATTATCGTTCATCAGCCCGAAACTTCGGCCAGACCCGGACATGATGCGGACCCTTGCGCAGATCGAACGGAGGATCCCCTGGTTCCAGGCCCATGCGTCATGCGCGCGGCCGATCGAAAAATGGCTTGTTTATTTTATGGGGCTGGTCGGAGGGTTATCCGTGCCGGACATCCATGCGGTCTGCAGGCGCTTTGTGTTCCGCAAGGCGGACGAAAAAAGGATCGTTTCGTGCGTCGAGGTTTGCAATAAGGCCGTCGCCGCGCTGGCTAAAAAGGATTTACGGCGTTCGGAGGCCTTTCATATCCTCGACCCCTTGAGCTATGAAGTGATCATCCTGATGCTGTCGCGCACGGACCGGAAGCTTGTCCTGGGCCGCATCATGGAATTCCTGAAGTTTACCAGCGGAACCAAAATTTCAGTTTCGGGCCATGACCTCGGTGCGTGCGGCCTGAAGCCCGGGCCGCATTATCAGCGGATACTGAAGACAGTTCTGAGCGCAAAGCTCGACGGCAGGGCGCCGGACAAATCCTCGGAGCTGCGCCTTGCCAGGCAGCTGGCGCGGGAGGAGATGAATAGAAAGGGACAACAGCATGCTTCGTCACGAACGCGTCAAACAGGCGATTAAGAGGGAAGTCAGCCTCATCATCGCGAACGAACTGATGGATCCACGTATGGGTTTTGTCACGATAACGGCGGTGGATTTGAGCCCGGATATGAGGTATGCCAAGGTGAGCTACAGCGTCATGGGCAGTGTAGAGCAGCATAAGCAGACCAAGGGGGCGCTGGAGTCAGCGCTCGGACTGATCCGGACGCTCGTTGCTGAACGGGTGCAGCTGCGTTTTGCGCCTGAGATCAGCTTCCATGAGGACCTTTCAACCGAATACTCCGCGCATATGCAGGAGGTCTTTGAGAAGCTAAAGGACCTTGACGGACCCCAGAAACGCAAAAAAGAGGAATGATATGAGCATGCGATCCTGTATCAAGTTGATCGAAAAATACAAGCGGTTCCTGATAACGAGCCACACGAACATGGAGGGGGATGCGATCGGCTCCGAGCTTGCGTTTGCGTTCCTGCTCAGGAGACTTGGCAAGACGCCGTTGATCGTCAATGAAGACGATATCCCTTACGGCTATGACTTCCTTCCTGGGACTCGGGCGGTTACCAGGTACAATCGGTCCGCCGGGCGTATCAGCTTCGATTGTTTTGTGGCGCTTGATTGTTCCGACCTGCACAGGACAGGGGAGGTGTACCGTCTCAACGACGTGAACAAGCCAGTCCTTAATATAGACCATCATGTGTCCAACGGGTATTTTGGCACGGTCAACTGGGTCGATCCGCATGCGTGCTGTGCCTGCGAGCTTGTCTGGAGGCTTTATAAGAAGCTGCGCATTCCGATTAGCCGGGACGCGGCGCTTGCCCTGTACGCCGGTGTCGTAACGGATACAGGATCGTTCAGGTATGCGAACACGACGTCGCAAACCCATGTGATCGCGGCTGAGCTGGTGGCAACGGGTATCGACGTGGCTGCCGTGTACCGGAACATTTACGCCAGCATACCGTACGAGGACCTGAAACTTCTCGCCTCCATATTGCCGACCATGCGGCGTTCCGACGACGGCAGGATCGTATGGTTCGAGGTCAGCAAGGAAATCCTTAAGAAGCAGAAGAAGATATTTTTTGATTTGAGCGAGAACATATTGAATTTCGGCCGCAGCCTCAAAGGCGCTGAGGTAGTGATCCTGTTCAAGGAGAATGTTGCCTCCAGGGGAGAAGTGCGCGTGAATTTCCGCTCGCACGGCCTTGTGGATGTCAATGCGGTTGCCAGAGAATTCGGAGGAGGGGGCCACCGGACTGCCAGCGGGGCGACTGTTACCGGGACTCTGCCCGGCATCAGGCGCCTGGTCCTGGCTTCGGTAAGGAAGGCTTTTAATGCGTGTCGTCCGCGATCTTAAGAGTTTACGCGCATGCCGCCGCGCGGTCCTTGCCATCGGGGTATTCGACGGCGTTCACCTCGCCCACCGGCTGATCATCAATGCGTGCGTGCGCCGCGCCAGGCGCATCGGCGGTAGTTCCGTCGTTATGACGTTCTGGCCGCATCCCCGCGGACAGAAAACCCTGTATTCTCTTGAGCATCGGCTTCGCCTGCTTTCCCATCTGGGAGTCGATACCTGCGTGGTCGTGCCGTTCAACGGCGCTTTCAGCCGCATGAGCCCTGAGTCATTTGTCAAAAAGATCGTCTGTGAACGATTAAAAGCATACGCCGTCTATGTGGGAGAGAATTTTCGCTTCGGCAGGAATGCCGCCGGGGACGCCGCTTTATTGGCGCGGCTGTGCGCGGGTTGTCATGTCAGGGTCAGTATTTCAAGGACGGTCAGGGTTAACGGCACTGCCATCAGCAGTTCTCATATCCGCCGGCTCATCGCCGGTGGTAATCTTGCGTCCGCTGCCCGGTTGTTGTGCGCGCCGGTGAGCGTGTACGGCCATGTCGTCGAAGGGACAGGCAAGGGCAGGGAGCTTGGTTTCCCTACGGCAAACATAGATCCGCATCACGAGGTGACTCCGCCAGCCGGAGTTTATGCGGTGCGCGTCTTCTTCGACTCGACCTCGGCAAAAGGTGTGTGTTCTATCGGCACGCGGCCGACGTTCGATCGACGCGCGACCGACCCAGTCATCGAGGTGCATATCTTAGGACTCACGAAGGACCTGTACGGCAAATATCTTGAAGCGCAATTCATAGCAAAACTCCGCGATCAACGGCCGTTTCGTTCCGCCTCCGCCCTCATACGCCAGATCAGGCGCGATATCTTAAAAGCAAAAAAAATCCTTTCATAAACTCCCTGATTATACTATTTCCATGCCTTCAGGCAACATAAACCACTATATATTGTATGCCAATATTTTATGTAAATATTTGTCTTGACAAAATAGCCGTTTCTTCATACAATTAGTCTATCAAGTGGGGAAAAGTGGAGTAAAGTGGTATGTTTTACGGAGAATTTTTTCACTCAATAGACCGGAAAGGACGTCTTATCCTTCCGTCCAAATTCCGCGAAGCGGCCAAGGCCAACTTCGTCGAGAAGTTCTTTGTTACGCGGGGATTGGATACATGCCTTTTTATGTTTTCCGAGGAGGAATGGCGCAGCCAGGAGACGAAGTTCAAGTCCATGCCTTTTACTAAACAGGAATCCCGCGTCTTCAACCGTCTTTATTTTTCAGGAGCGGTCGACGTGGTTCCAGACCGCCAGGGAAGGATCCTTTTGCCACAGTTCCAGAAGGAATACGCGCAGATCAAGAAGGATGTTGTCATCGTTGGCGTTTCGAACAGGATAGAAATCTGGGGCGCGGAGAAGTGGAAGGAATTCTTCGGCACCTGGAAACAGTCGTTCGAAGAGATAGCCGAAAAATTGGTTGAAAGCCAATAATGGTCATCATGACAGAACAGATACACACGCCGGTAATGCTCGAGGAGGTGCTCGCGTATCTCGACCTGCGGCCTGGCAAGGTCATCGTGGACGCCACGGTCGGGATGGGCGGCCATGCTCTGGAGATCGTCAAGCGGATCGCCCCCACGGGCAGGCTCATCGCTATTGACCGTGATAAGGAGTCGCTGGGCCTGGCGCAGGAGCGGCTGAAGGACTATAGCGGCATAGTCGAATTCGTGTACGGGAATTTCTCCGACATACAGGAGATCGTAAAACGCTTGAACGTTTCCGCGATAGATGGTATAGTACTTGATCTTGGCGTTTCGATGTTCCAGTTGATGCAGCCGGACAGGGGCTTCAGCTTTACCCGGGAAGGCCCGCTCGATATGCGCCTTGACCGCAACAGTTATATTTCGGCGTACGACCTGGTGAACAACCTAAACGAAGACGAGATTTCCAACCTCCTATGGTCGTTTGGCCAGGAACGTTGGCATAACAGGATTGCGCGCCGGTTGGTCGAAGAACGCCAGAAACACCCTATTACGACGACAGCCGAATTGAGCGATATAGTCATGCACGCGATACCGCCGCGTTTCAGGAAGTTTCATTACCGGATTCATCCGGCCACTCGGACCTTTCAGGCCGTGCGCATAGCTGTCAACCGCGAGCTGGAAGCGCTCGAACAGGTCCTGGCAAGGACGCTTCCGCTTCTGGCGCCGGGAGGCAGGATTTGTGTCATCGCATTCCATTCGCTCGAGGACCGGGTGGTCAAGTGGGCGTTCCGTAAAGCGGCTGCAGCCGGCACGGTAAGGATACTGACGCCCAAGCCCCTGACGCCGCAGGAAGCGCAGGTGCGGGCGAACCCGTCGAGCCGAAGTTCTAAATTCAGGGCAGCGGAGAAGATATGAAAGTATCCAGGTTCCTGGCCGTCTTGATCTCGGTGACAGTTTTGTCTCTCGTGTATGTCTGGCAGCAGAACGAGATCCTGCGTCTGGCGTACGAGAGGCAGAAGAACTACGCTTTCTTTCAGGATTTGCTTGATGCGAATTCCTCTTTGCGCTATAATCTAACTCATAATACCTCTGTGACAAAGATAGCCGGCAGGATTTCTCAAGAGAGCGATTTCACGATGCCCGATAATTATTGTCTTGTGAAGGTTCCAGCGCCGGCACGTCAGACTTGGTACGCGCAGGGGTATACCGGTAGGAAACAGACGCTGGTGTCCCGGGTGTTCGGAATCAGGCGCCAGGCAGAGGCAAAAACGATCGACACTGCTGTCCGGTCTCTTCCCCGCGATTGACGGGGAGGAGCCATTAACTTTAAACTCGTGTGTATATAGTCAATTATCGCCGCAGGGCCGAAGCGGTTTTTTTTGCAGTCCTTATCTTTTTTATCGCGTGCATCGCCCGCCTTCTGTATGTCCAGTTCTTCCACGCGGATTACCTGGCTTCCATCGCCAAAAAACAGCATAACCTGTACGTTGAACTTGAGCCCCGCCGCGGAACCATCTACGACGCGAATTTCAAACCCCAGGCGGTGAACCTGGCGTTTGAGTCGGTATTCGCGGTTCCCAACGATATGACTCAGCCCCAGAAGGAAGAGGCGTTATCCTGTCTGCCTGCGATATTAAAGATGGATGCGTCAGCCCTGCGCGACCGGCTCTGGCGCAATAAGTCGTTCGTGTGGCTTGCCCGGAAGGTCCCTTCTGATAAAATAGAGCTGATAAAGGCCCTCAAACTTAAAGGCATCGGCTTCATCAAAGAGAGCAAGCGGTGTTATCCCAACGGCTATCTTCTGAGCCACGTGCTGGGATTCGCCGGCATGGACAATAAGGGCCTCGAGGGAATCGAGCTATCCTATGACAAATACCTGAAGGGCCGGCCCGGATGGGCGTTGATGCTGCGCGACGCCCGCAGGCGCAGTTTGAACATCTATGACAATTCCATTATGCCCAAGGACGGCTATGACATCGTGCTCACAATCGACGAGGTCATCCAGTATATCGCCGAGCGGGAACTGGACGAGGTGTTCCGTAAATACCGCGCCAGAGGCGCCAGCATAGTCGTCATGGACCCAAAGACGGGCGCGGTTTTGGCCATGGCGAACAGGCCCACGTACGACCTGAACGTCCTGACGAAATTGGATAAGGACGTTATGCGCAACCGCGCCATTTGCGACATGTTCGAGCCGGGATCGGTCTTCAAGATCGTTACTGCCTCTGCGGCGCTGGAGGAGAAGAAGGTCCACGAGATGACGCCGGTTTTCTGCGAGAACGGCGAATACAGGGTTGCGGGCCGTGTCCTTCATGACCATACGCCGCACGGCACGCTTCCGTTTAAAGAGGTCATCGAAATGTCCAGCAATATCGGGACCGCGAAGGTCGCGCAGCTCCTCGGGCCAGAAACACTGTATAGGTATGTCAGGGCCTTCGGTTACGGGGAAAGATCGGGCATCGATATTCCCGGGGAGATCCCGGGTTCGATGAAGCCGCCTCGCCAGTGGTCAAAGACCACAATCACCTGCGTTCCCATGGGGCAGGAAGTCGGCGTGACGTCTTTGCAGCTCGCGTCGGGAGTGTCGGTAATAGCCAACGGCGGCAATCTCATGAGGCCGTACGTGATCAAAGAGATCAGGGATAAGACAGGGGAAATGATTAAATACACAGCCCCTTATGTGTTGCGGCGCGTGATCAACGAAGAGACCGCCGCTAGGATGAAGAAGATTCTGATCGGCGTGGTCGAGAACGGAACGGGAAAGCTCGCCCGGCTTGACGGTTTTACCGCCGCGGGCAAGACCGGAACGGCGCAGAAGATCGAGCCTTCTGGCCAGTATTCGCACAGCCGTTTTATGGCGTCGTTCGTAGGGTTCGCTCCGGCCGAAGATCCGCAATTGGCGATCGCGGTCACGGTAGATGAGCCGCGGGGGATGTATTACGGCGGCGTTGTCGCCGCGCCAGTCTTCAAGAACGTCGCCATGGACAGCCTGAAATATCTCCGCACCAAGGATTATACGTCAGGAGCTCTGGCTTTAAATGAAACTCGTTGATCTTGTCAGTAATACGGGGGTCGTGCGCATGTACGCGGCGGCTAAACAGGTGTCGGCGGTCCCCGACCGCGACATCTCCTCGGTAAGCTGCAATTCCCGCGAGGACCTTCGTGAAGCAGTTTTTGTCGCTGTCAAGGGCACCAAGGCAGACGGCCATGCCTATATCATGGATGCGTTGCGCCGCGGCGCCGGGGCGGTCGTATTCCAGGACTCTAGACGGATCGCATCCCTGTTGAACGGGTCCGAGCAGGGAGCAGGGGACGCAGTGCTTATCCAGGTTGAGGATAGCAGGAAGGCGCTGGTCTTAATGGCAGGGGCATTCTACGGTTACCCGTCGAAATCGTTATCCGTCATAGGCATCACCGGCACCAACGGCAAGACGACGATCTCGTACCTTATCGAGGCGATCGTGCGCAAGGCCGGCGGCAACCCGGCGGTGATCGGCACGGTCAACTACCGCTATAACGACAGGGTGATTGCTTCGGTCAATACCACCCCCGGCACTGTCGAGTTGCAGCGTCTTTTCAGGGACATGGTTAAGGGCGGTATCACCCATTGCGCCATGGAAGTGTCTTCTCATGCGCTTGACCAGGAAAGGACAAACGGGATTCGTTTTTCCTGCGGGATCTTCACCAATCTCACCCAGGACCATCTTGATTATCATAAGGACATGGAGGATTATTTCCTTGCTAAATCAAAGTTGTTCAGCGGCCTTGACGAAGGCGCGTTGGCCGTGGTTAATCAGGACGATCCGTACGGCCGCAGGCTGGCAGCGGCTACGCCCGGCCGCCTCGTTACCTACGGCCTCGATGCATCCGCGCAGGTCAGAGGCCGCGACATACGCATGGACGCCGATCAGACGCGGTTTGTCCTGTGCGGCAACGGCCATGAGGTTCCTTTGTGTATCAGGTTGATTGGCAGGCACAATGTGTATAATGTCCTGGCAGCCTGCGCGTGGGCATTGAACGCGGGGATATCCCCGTACGTTATCAAAGATGCGCTCGAGTCTTTTTCTTCCGTGCCTGGCAGGCTTGAGCGTATCGACGCACAGGGTGGGCTTAGGATATTTGTGGATTATGCGCACACTCCCGATGCCCTTTCCAATGTGATAACTACCCTGCGGCAGATCGCCGATAAGCGGATCATCGTGGTTTTCGGCTGCGGCGGTGACCGCGACAGGACAAAGCGGCCGGTGATGGGAAGGGTCGCCGTAGAATTATCCGACCACGCGGTGATTACCAGCGACAATCCCAGGTCCGAAGACCCGGATGCGATCATTGGCGATATCATCCGCGGCATTTCAAAATCTAATTATACCGTTGTCCCTGACCGGACCGCTGCCATCCGCGCCGCGCTTTCGATGGGTGCGGACGGAGATATCGTGCTGATCGCCGGCAAGGGCCATGAGACCTGCCAGATCACCAAGGACAGGGTGCTTCATTTTGACGACCGGGAGGTTGTTCGGGAATGTTTACTATCGAGGAATTGACCAGCGCCTCCGGCGGCAGGGTCGCCGCGCAAGGGAAGTGCAGGAACGTGAGCTCGGTATCTACGGATTCGCGCACGATCCTGCCGGAAGAGGCTTTTTGCGCCATCAGGGGGGAGAATTTCGACGGCCATGATTTTGTTCCCCAGGCGGTCCGCCGGGGTTGCCGCTGCGTCATCGTTCATCGGGGCAGCCATGTTTCTGCCGGATCCGGGGTCACGGTCATAGAAGTTGCTGATACAGTCAGGTCATACGGCGCCATCGCGCGGTTCCACCGCATGCGTTTCAATATTCCCGTCGTGGGCATTACCGGGTCGAACGGCAAGACTACGACCAAGGACATGCTCGCCTGGATACTTTCTGAGCATTCCCCTGTGTTGAAGAACGAGGGGACGAAGAACAACCATATCGGCGTGCCGGCGACGCTTTTACGTATGAACCGGTCCCATACGTGCGCCGTTATAGAGCTTGGCACGAACCATCCAGGGGAGCTGGAGTATCTTTCATGGATATGCGAGCCTGCCATGGCGTTGATCACGAATATAGGCCCGTCCCACCTGGAATATTTCGGGGATCTGGCCGGAGTCTGCCGCGAAAAGACGAGCCTGTTGCGAAGACGGGCAGGCCTCAGGATCGCGCTGTTGAACGCGGATGATCCATTGCTCAAAAGCAGGCTGGCGAGGCCTTCCCAGAAACCGGCGTGTTTCGGATACGGCATCCGTGCTGCCTGCGATTTCAAGGCCCGCGCGGTCAGCCCGGACGGCGATGGATTCCGTTTTATCATGCATCGGAAGTCTTTAATCCGGCTTAAGACGCCCGGGGAGTGCAATGTATACAATGCGCTCGCTGCGATCGCGGGGAGCCGTGTGCTTGGGGCATCATACGCATCCATTGCCCGCAGGCTTAAGACTTTCGTTTTCCCACAGGGCAGGCTAACCCTTCGCACCGTGCAGGACATCCGTTTCATCGACGATTCATATAATGCTAACCCCCGTTCAATGGAGCAGGCGATGGATGCCCTTCGCAGGTCGCAAACTCCCTGCGGCAGGCGCGTGCTTATCATGGGAGATATGCTCGAGCTGGGACCAGGGGCTGAGCGTTTTCATCAAGATGCTGGCAGGCTCGCAGCCGGATCCTGCGACGTGTTCATCACGGTCGGAAGGCACAGCGCTCTAGCGGCAGCAGCGGCGCTCTCGCAGGGATTCGACAGAACAAGCGTTTTCTCCTGTGAGACGGCTGCACAGGCGCGGGATATCCTCTATAACACCGTCACGGTAACCAAGAACGACATCGTGCTCCTGAAGGGTTCCAGGGGCATGAAGCTCGAACAGGTTATCGAGCCCGGATAGAAAGAAACGGCCGATCTATGCTGTATTATCTGCTTTCTCCGTTCCAGGATACCTTCAACTTCCTGAACATATTCCGTTATATCACATTCCGAGCGAGTATGGCCGCTTTGACTGCCTTCGCCTTGAGCCTCATGTTCGGCCCGGCTATCATCCGGATGCTCAAGGCACTGCACATCGGACAGAATATCAGGGACCGCAAGGTCAGCGAAAGACTAAACGATCTGCACAGGGGAAAACAGGGAACGCCCACCATGGGCGGCATTTTCATCCTGATCGCTATCACGGTATCCACCCTGTTGTGGGCTGAAATCACGAACAGATTCATACTTCTGGCGTTGTTCGGAACCCTGTGGCTGGGAGTGACCGGTTTTATGGACGATTACCTAAAAGTCGTGAAAGGTTGTTCCAGAGGTTTGACCGCGTCCGCAAAATTCACCAGCCAGATAATACTGGGCCTTGCCGTCGGAATCATTCTGTATCTCGACCCGGCCAACGGCACGCGACTCGACATGCCGTTCCTCAAGAACGTGTCCGTAGATCTCGGTATTTTCTACATAGTTTTCGCCGTCGTGGTCATTACGGGTTCGTCGAACGCCGTGAATCTGACCGACGGCCTGGACGGACTGGCTATTGGCACGACCGTATTCGCCTCAATCGCGTTTGCGGTTTTGTGCTACGTCACGGGTAACATCAGGATCAGCGAATACCTGCTCATACCTTTCATTAAGGGCAGCGGAGAGCTGACCGTGTTCTGCGCCAGCATCGTCGGCGCAGGACTCGGGTTCCTTTGGTTCAATTGTTTTCCTGCCGCGGTCTTTATGGGTGACGTCGGCGCCCTGGCGCTCGGCGGGGCCCTGGGGATCGTGGCGCTTCTCATCAAGAAAGAAATGCTGCTTGTCCTTGTCGGCGGGATCTTTGTAATAGAGGCGTTATCGGTAATAATCCAGGTCGCGTCGTTCAGGTTAACGGGCAGGCGAGTGTTCAAATGCTCTCCTTTGCATCATCATTTCCAGTTCATCGGCTGGTCGGAGAACCAGATCATCGTGAGGTTCTGGATTATCGCCAGCCTTCTGGCATTGCTGACGCTGGTGACACTGAAGATCCGCTAATGTTCATCCATGAAGAATATAAATCTGTACTCTGGTAAAAAGATCGCGGTCATCGGCCTTGCGCGCAGCGGTCTGGCATGCGCCAACCTCCTGCACAGCCTGGGGGCGCATGTCCGGGTTACGGATTCCAAGCAGCGCGGAGAACTTGCCGATACGATCCGTCAACTGGCGAGCCGCCAGATCACTCTTGAGTGCGGGGTGCACACAGAGGATACGATCGCCGGGTGCGATATGGCGGTGCTTTCCCCGGGGATCCCGGATACGGCCCTGCCGGTGCAGTGGGCGCGCGCGCGCGGCATTCCGGTTTACAGTGAGATAGAGGTCGCCTGGACACTGTGCCCGGCGCCGGTCATCGCCGTAACCGGTTCCAACGGCAAGACGACCACTACCACACTGATGGGCCTCGTGCTGGAAGCGGCCGGCCTGCGCGCGGTCGTGTGCGGCAATATCGGCGATCCGTTCAGCGGTGAAGTGGCAGGGATTAGGCCTCAGGACCATGTCGTCCTGGAGGTAAGTTCGTTCCAGCTGGAACATATCAGGACTTTCAAGCCCCATATCGCTATTGTGACGAACCTCAATCCGAACCATCTTGACCGTTACGGCGACCTTCAGGAATATATCGGCGCCAAGAAGCGGATCTTCCTCAATCAGGATGAGGGCGACCATCTGCTCTTGAACAGGGGTGACAGGGCGTCTGGGGAGTTCGCCGCTGGGGCCCGGTCGAAGGTTTCATATTTCGACGAAGAACCAGGGTTGAACCAGAATCAGGCCGCAGTGGTCAAGGCAGCGGGTATAATGGGCATATCACGCGGGGTCTGCATGAAGGTTTTTGCTGATTTCAAAGGCCTGGAGCACCGGATGGAACAGGTTGCGCGTATTAACGGGGTTACGTTCATAAACGATTCGAAGGCGACTACGGTCGAGTCCGCCATGTGGGCGCTGCGCAACATCCCGCAGCAGGCGGTGTTGATTGCTGGCGGCAAAGACAAGGGGCTTGATTACCGGTTGATACTGGACCTTGCGCGCAGGAAACTTCGTTCCTGCGTCCTTATCGGCCAGGCTGCGGATAAGATCGCAAGCGTATTCGAAGGAGTTATCGATGTGGAGAAGGCAGGGGATATGGAGGACGCGGTGAGAAGGGCCTTCGAAAAAGCCTCTCCCGGCGATACAGTGATCCTGTCGCCTATGTGTTCGTCATACGATATGTTTGTTGATTACGAGGAGCGGGGAAGGGTATTCAAAAAAGCAGTTCTGGATCTGGAGGCAAATGCGCGCACTTCGGGTTAATATCTTCATGACCAGCATGATGCTGATCTGTATCGGCATCGTGATGATTTACAGCGCATCAGGGATTTACGCCCTTAACCAGTACAGGGACGGGTTTTTTTTCCTGAAGCGCCATCTGTTGTTCATCTTTATCGGCCTGCTGGCAACTTTTTCCGTGATGGCCTTTGACTACCGCAAACTCAAGAAATACGCCCGTCCCGCTTTGTGGGTCGCGTTTTTGCTTCTGGTGCTGGTGCTGGTACCGCATATCGGCAGGGAAGTGTCCGGCGCCAGGCGCTGGTTCCGCATAAAATTCGTCAGTTTCCAGCCTTCGTCATATGCCTGTATCGCGCTTATTGTTTACGTGGCAGATTTCATAGACCGCAAGGGGAATTTCATACGCACGATACGGTGGGGCCTGCTGCCTGTGATGTCCGTTTTAGCCCTTATGTCCGGCCTGATATTGATCGAGCCTGATCTGGGGACTACCCTGGCGATCGGGGCGGTTGTGTTTGTCATGCTGTATGTTTCGGGGGTGCGGCTGGCTTATCTGGGTTCGATAATCCTGAGTTCTATACCGGCGCTTTATTTTTTGATCTTCAGCATCCCGTACCGGCGCATGCGAATCCTGGCTTTCCTGAATCCGTGGGCTGACCCGAAAGGCAGCGGATTCCAGATAATTCAGTCGCAGGTGGCGCTGGGTTCAGGCGGCATTTTCGGGGTTGGGCTAGGACATTCCCAGCAGAAGCTTTTTTACCTGCCCGCGGCCCATACCGATTTCATTTTTTCTATAATAGGCGAGGAACTGGGGCTCATAGGAACGTTAGGGGTCATCATCCTGTTTATAGTGTTCATCAAACAGGGGCTGATGATCGTCAAGCACGCGCCGGATAAATTCGGATATTTTCTTGCATTGGGGCTTGTGCTTCTGGTTAGCCTCAAGGCCATGGTGAACATCGGCGTCTCATGCGGGATCCTGCCGACCAAGGGCTTGCCGCTGCCGTTTATCAGTTACGGCGGGTCCTCGTTCATATTCGACATGATGAGCGTCGGCCTTTTGATGAACATCGGCCGCGCGGGAGAGTACCCATAAGAGACAGGTGCGCGTGATGCGGATACTGGCGGTAACGGGTTCCAGCGGCGGTCATATATTCCCGGCGGCAGGTTTTCTCGACGAATTCAGGGCAGCGTATCCGGGGACCGCCACCATGCTTGTCCTGCCGGCTCGGAGCATCGAAACCCCTGCGTTGTCCCGGGAGCATCAGGTATGCCGTATCAGCGCCGGCACCCTGTCTTTGAAGCCGTGCCGGAAGAATATCGTTTCGCTGTTTCTTTTTATAAAAAGTTTCTTTGAAAGCATTGTTTTGCTGGCCAGGTTTAAACCCGATATTGTCGCCGGGTTCGGCAGTATTGCCAGCATTCCCGTAGTTATATGCGCCTGGCTGTTCAGGATCACGGTCGTCATACACGAACAGAACGTTCTGCCCGGCAGGGCGAACAGGTTGCTGGCGCATATCGCCGACCGGATCGCGGTGTCGTTTGAGCAAAGCAAAGGATTTTTCGGCGTTAACAGGGACAGGGTTGTCTGGACCGGCAATGTCGTGCGAAGCAGCCTGGTGCGGATCGAAAAACGCAGCGCGCGGAGGCATTTCGGCCTTGACCCGGATAAACGCACAATACTTGTAATGGGAGGCAGCCAGGCGTCTCACAGTATCAATTTCGTTTTCGCCGGAGTGTACAGGGGCCTTCCGTGGCGCGATGAGTGCCAGGTGATCCATCTGTGCGGGGAAACGGACAGGCAGGCGCTTGAACGGGAATACGCCGGGAGCATACGGTCCGTCAGGCTTATCGGATTCCTGCGCGAAATGGAGTATGCCTACAGCGCAGCTGACCTGGCAATATGCCGGGCTGGCGCGACAACTATTGCGGAACTGGCCGCGTACCGTCTGCCTGCTGTCCTGGTCCCGTATCCTCATGCATACGGCCACCAGGAGTTCAACGCGAAAGTGCTTGCCGACAAAGGGTGCGCAATTATTGTCGCCGACGGCCGGATGGCCGACGGCGACTTGCGAAGCGCCGTTGAAGCCTTGGCAGGGAACGGCGCATCGCTTGCTGACATGGAACGGTCGTTCGACAAAATGAATTCTTCCGCACCGGCATCCCTTGTGAAGGAGGCAATGGCAATACATCATCATGAATGAACGCTACCATTTTATAGGCATCGGAGGCATAGGCATGTCGGGTATCGCGCAGCTGCTGATCGCGCGCGGCGGCAAAGTCAGCGGGTCTGACGTCAGGGAAAACGCCATGACACAGCTTCTTGCCGGGCTGGGGGCACGCATCTCCATAGGCCACGCCGCGGGCAATATCGCGGATGCCGATTATGTCGTCTATTCGTCGGCCGTCAAAGAAGATAACCCCGAGATGAGGGAGGCGCGCAGGCGCGGCATACCCGTCATGCAGCGGGCAGAGGCGCTCGCGCGGCTCATGCGCGATAAGAAGGTCATATGCGTCACAGGCAGCCACGGCAAGACCACGACAACGTCGCTGGTGTCCCATATGCTGCTTGAGGCGCGGCTGTCGCCGACCGTTGCGATCGGCGGCAATCTCAAGAACATTAACGCCAATGCCCTGGTAGGAGAAGGCGATTTTTTCTGCGCCGAAGCGGATGAATCGGACGGATCATTCCTTCATTATTCGCCTCTTTATTCCATCATAACCAATGTGGACCGGGAACATCTTGACCATTACGGGACCTTTGATGCTGTTATTGCCGCATACGCGGCGTTCATGGAAAGGACGCGGCCAGGAGGGTGTCTGTTCTGTTGCGGTGACGACGAGAACCTCGTGCGCCTGTGCCGGTCGCATCAAGGGCGGAGGGTCCTGTTCGGTCTCGGAGCTGCGTGCGACGTCTCAGCCAGGAATATCCGTATTGAAGGATTGTCCTCCGTGTTCGACTGTGTTTGCGGCGGCAGGCAAACCGGTACGTTCCGCCTGTCGGCAGGCGGGCTGCATAATATATCCAATGCATTGAGCGTGATCGCACTGGGAGATGAGCTTCGGATAGACCGTGCGGTCATAACCCGGGCACTTGAGACGTATAAGGGCGCGGGCCGCAGGCTCGACGTAAAATGGCACGGCATGGAACTTATGGTCATTGACGATTACGCGCATCATCCGACCGAGATCAAGGCGACGCTGGCAGCGGTAAGGAACCTGCAATGCAAAAGGCTTATTGCGGTGTTCCAGCCGCACCGCTATTCCCGGACGCGGCTGCTGCTTGATGATTTTGCTTCCTGTTTCGATGCCGCGGACCTTGTGTTCCTTACCGATATTTACCCTGCCGGCGAGCAGCCCATTCCCGGGGTCACGCCCGAATGCGTGCGCGACGCGATCCGGAAACACTCTGCCGGAAAGCAGGTCGAGGTGATTCCGAAGAGCGGGCTTACGGAGCATGTCAGGCGCATCCTGGAGCCGGGAGACATCGTTCTGATGCTTGGAGCAGGGGATATCACGAGGATAAGCGATGAGCTTGCAGCAGAACTGTCCGGTTCCGTATAAAAAAAAGGTCCGCCTTTCGCGTCATACTACGTTCGGCATAGGCGGGCCGGCGCAGTTCTGGGCAGAGCCCGGGGACGTCTCTGCTTTGTCCGATCTGGTGCGCTGGTGCAGGACGCGACGGATGCGTATCCGCGTGATCGGCGCGGGAAGCAATATACTCGTTGCGGACCGCGGGGTCAAAGGATTCGTAGTGAAGTTGAACGCTCCATGTTTCTGCGGGATTGCGCGGGTCAACGGCCGCGTCATAGCCGGAGCCGGCGCGCCGCTTGCACGGTTGATTGCGTTCTGCGCAGGCGCGGGCTTATCCGGAGCTGAGTTCCTGCACGGCATTCCCGGAACTGTCGGCGGCGCAGTGGTCGGCAATGCCGGCTCAGGGACCCTGTCCATAGGGGATTTAGTTGAATTTGTCGTCGTTATGGATTATAATGGCAAAATATCGAAACTTGAGGCCAAGG
Source organism: Candidatus Omnitrophota bacterium (assembly GCA_029571225.1). Taxonomy (GTDB): domain Bacteria; phylum Omnitrophota; class Gorgyraeia; order Gygaellales; family Profunditerraquicolaceae; genus JAGOOP01. The sequence continues at coordinate 25,430 of JAKPTF010000047.1, forward strand.
ACATCGGTTTTTCTTATCGCCGTTCAGGCCTCGACAACGTCATTGTCCTGCAGGCATGCATGAGATTGTCCGTCTGCGCGCCGTCCGTTATACGCCGCAGAATAGCCCAGTATGCGCGGATGCGGCGCCTGACGCAGGGATCAGGATGGCGCAGCGCAGGATGCTGTTTCAAGAACCCTGGGAGCGAGTCTGCAGGCAGGCTTATAGATGCCTGCGGCCTGAAAGGTAGCCGCTGCGGCCGGGCGGTTGTTTCCAGGATCCATGCGAATTTCATACTCAATGACGGGCGCGCGGCTGCGTCGGATGTCCGCCGCCTGATGCGGCGCATCACATCCGCAGTCAAAAAAAAGTTCGGCATCAGATTGGAGCCTGAGATACGGATATGGCAATGACATACCCTATAAAGAGCGGTTTTGGCAAAGTCGGCGTGCTTATGGGCGGCCCGTCCGAGGAACGGCAAATATCGCTGAGGTCCGCTGCGGCGGTGTGCGAGAGCCTCAAGCAGCAGGGGCTCGACGTGGTGCCTCTTGATATAACGACTGATGACGCCGTATCAAACGCCGCATTGATCCGGTCGAGCATGATCGACTGCGCTTTTGTCGTGCTTCACGGCAGGTTCGGAGAAGACGGCACTATTCAGCAGATTCTGGAAGACCTTCAAATCCCATATACAGGATCGGGCGTAGAAGCGAGCAGGCGCGCCATGGATAAGGTTGTTTCGCAGGAAATGTTCCTCCGGGCCGGCCTGCGCGTGCCCGAATATGTGAATGTATCCCGATCCGCATTCGAGCGGGGTGCGGTGGTGAAAGTGCCTTTTGCCCTGCCGTGGGTCGTCAAACCTTCCCGCCAGGGGTCCAGCATCGGCCTTTCCATCATAGATTCCCCCGACGGGCTTGGAGCGGCCATCAGGCTGGCGCTGGAAACGGACGACACGGCAGTTGTGCAGCAGTATATCAGGGGCAGGGAGTTGACCGTGGCAATCCTCGAAGGAAAGCCGCTGCCTGTCATCGAGATCGTAACGACGAGGCGGTTCTTTGATTACGAGGCCAAGTATCAAAACGGATTCACCAAGTATATCGCCCCGGCCCTGCTAGACGCAACGGCCGCCTCACTCGTTCAGGAGGCTGCCATAGCCGCCCATCGGGCGCTTGGCTGCACGGGATATTCGCGCGTTGACATCATCCTGGGGGAAGATCGCGTTCCGTATATCCTTGAATTGAACAACATCCCGGGGCTCACGCAGACAAGCCTGCTGCCTAAGGCGGCGCGATGCGCGGGAATAGATTTTAACCAGTTGTGCATCAGGATGCTCGGGTCTATCTATGAGAAGAAATAAACCACTGTCCCCGCGGCAGAGCCGGAGCCGCCCTTCAGCGGCTGTGCCGGGCATTGTCCTGGCGCTTGTCCTTGTGTGCGCCGGTGCCGTATCGGTGCAATCGTTCAGGACACACGATTTTTTCAAGGTCAAGGATATCATAATACGCGAAGGCACGAAAATACGCGACGACCGTGACAACGACCTCAAATTCCTAATCGGCAAGAACATATTCACGCTTGATTTGAAAAAGAACGTTCAATTCATACAGTCCATGTATCCCGCCTACAGGACTGCGCGCCTTGTGAAGTTCCTGCCGAACCAGATGTGCCTTGACCTGATGAAACGCAACGCCGTTGCCTGCGTAAACACACAGCCGCCGTTATACATCGATGACCGGATGATTTTCTTTGAAGCGGTCGATCCCGCTTCCGCACAGAAGCTGCCGCTTATTTCGGGCATAGATACGACGAACCGGAATTTCAGGTCCGGAATGCGGACGAGCCACGCCGGAGTGATCTTCGCCGTGCGCCTCATACAGCAGGTAAAGGAAAATAAGGTCCTGCAGCGCTATAATATCGAGCGCGTCGTAGTGCATGACGCGGTAAACGCATCGTTATATCTTTCCGGCCCTCTGGAAGTCCGTATCGGGGCCGGAAAACTAGACGATTCCCTGCATATACTGGCAAGCCTGCTGAACCAGGTTGGCAACGGCGTATCCAATATAGAATACATCGACCTGAGGTTCAAGGACCCGGTTATACGTTTTAAAGGCAAGGAGGCTTGAGGGCACATGCTTGAGAATTCCATATGCGCACTGGATATCGGTTCGTCTAAGATTGCCGCGGTCGTCGCGCAGGTGAAAAAGGGGCATATCACCCGGATGTCCTTTGCGACGGCACCAGCCCGGGGCATCGCAAAAGGCGTTATCGTCGATTCCGTTGACCTCGTAGATGCGGTGACCAGGGTCATGAAGGATTTGAAAGCGTCCTCCGGGGTAAACGTGCGCGCGCTCTTCACCAATATTTCCGGAAGGCATATCACGACCAGGCACAGCAAGGCAGTGATCCCGCTTGCCCAGCGAGGGAATAAGCTCATTACGGCATCCGATATCCATAAGGTTAATGAGCAAGCCCGTATTTTGGGCTCGAGCATGGAAGAGGAAATCGTGCACGCGATACCGTTCGGATATTCCATCGATTCGAACGCAGCCATTGTAAATCCGATCGGGCTTTACAGCCACAGGCTCGAAGTTGACCTGTATCTGGTGTGCGCGAACCTGGCTTCCGTCCAGACCGTTACGCATGTAGTCAACCAGGCCGGCTTCGACGTTAAGGGGCTCTTTTTTTCCGGTATTGCCGGAGCCGCTATCGTGTTCCCCGAAGAGAACCGAAAGGGGACCCGCGTCCTGTGCGATATCGGCAGCGATGTTACGGAATTGCTGTTTTTCAAGGACGGGTATCTGAAGAATATACGCGTCCTGGCAACTGGCGGGGACGAGTTGACTAACGGGCTCGCCGAGTCGCTGACCATCCCATGGGAACTGGCGGAGGATATCAAGGTTTCCTACGGGATAGTCGGCGAACAGACGCGTGTCTCCGAGGACAAAGAGGTTTTGATCAAAAAAGACAATATTTACAAACCGGTGAAACAGCGCCAGGTATGCGAGACCATCACTGCCAGGGCGCGGACGCTGGTCAATCAGATCAAAGAGGCTGTGGAGAAAGAGGTCTCCCTGGTTCGCATCGATTCGTTTGTCGTGACCGGAAGGACGATATTTCAGGAAGGGCTGCTGGAAATGCTAGAGGCGGTTCTTGGTATCAGGGTCGCATGCGGCCGGATCACGGATCCGCAGATCATCCCCTTCGCGAACAAGAACGATGTCCTTTCGGGCCAGAAATACCTGACCTATCTGACCACGCTTGGCATTATCTCTCACCAGTTGAAAGAATTACAGCCGAGCAAAGACGATTCGTTTTCCAGAATCCCCGACCATCCTATCCTCAGGATCTTCCATAAAGCCTGGGAAATCTATCAGGAATATTTCTAAAAATAACGGGGATCAGAACCTTCCCCACAGTGCTCCTTTTTAGGTTGACCCGCAGGGCCGTGCGTGTATAATATAAGAGTTTACAGCCATGATCAGCGAGAATGTGCAGAGAGTGAAGGCGAGGATTGATGCGGCATGCCGCCGCGTCAACCGCGATCCTGCAGGGGTGACACTCGTTGCAGTGACCAAAGGCAGGCCCGTAGAGGATATTCTTCAGGTCCTGGATACCGGCGTCCTCGATATCGGGGAGAACAGGGTTCAGGAGGCCGCGAAGAAATATGAAGAAGTCTGCCGTCTGGCACCGGCCCCGCAGCAGGTCAGGTGGCATATGATCGGCCACCTGCAGACCAATAAAGTAAGGGAGGCGGTGCGCATCTTCAGCCTCATCCATTCGGTTGACAGCCTTCGCCTGGCGCAGGAAATAGATAGACACGCGGCACACGCAGGCAAGATCCAGGATATTCTTCTGGAGGTCAAAACGTCGCCAGAGGATACTAAGTACGGGATTTCTCCGGAAGAGTTTACTGCTGTCGCTAGCGATATTTCGCGGCTTTCGCACGTGCGCCTGCGCGGAGCCATGACCATGGCCCCTCGGGGCCTAAGTGGCGGGTTAGCCCGGCCTTATTTCCGCATCGTTAGCCGGCTCGGCCAGCAGGTCGTTTCAATGGGAATGTCGGATGATTTTGAGGTCGCGATCGAAGAAGGCGCGACGATCGTGCGCGTGGGCAGGTTATTATTCGAGGCATAGATGAAAAGGGATACGGCTATAGGGGTTATAGGTTTTGGAAACATGGGAAGCGCCATAGCTCTGGGGTTAAAGGACAGGCACAGGGTTTTTATCTATGAGAAAGACCCCGCGAAGATTACCGGAGCTTCCGGCGTGACTGCCCTGGGTAGCATCGAGGATATCATTGACGCCGCGCAGACAATCATTATCGCAGTAAAACCACAGGATTTCGACGCGGTGCTCGAGGAGCTGCGCGGCAAGGTTGTGCATCGGATGGTGATATCCATTGCCGCAGGGATTTCCACCGGTTATATCGAGGAGAACATCGGGGACGTGCCGGTGATCCGCGTGATGCCGAACCTGCCAGCGAGTATTGGAATGGGAATGATCTGCCTGTGTAAGGGAAGGTATGCTTTGGAAACCGACCTGGCGTATGCGCAGAAGCTTTTTGACCGGCTCGGCAGGACGCTTGTGGTAGAGGAATCGCAGATGAACGCAGTGACCGCGGTGTCCGGGAGCGGTCCGGGTTTCTTCTTCGGATTGATCGAAGACAAGCCTGAAGGCGAATGGGCGGTTTACGGAACCAACATCTTTACCCCTTTATTGATAGAGGCGGCGCGCGAAATCGGATTCAGCCAGCAGCAGGCGCAGACGCTGGCTGTCGCTACGACAGAGGGCAGCCTTGCTCTCCTGCGCAGGACGCGCCTGTCACCGCAGGAACTGCGCCGCCGGGTCACGTCGAAAGGCGGCACTACCGAGGCGGGTCTGGAAACGCTTGCCAGAACGCAATCGCTAGTCCAGGCGGTCAGGGCTGCTGCGCAGCGTGCGGAAGAACTTGCCGGAGGGAATTGATAATATGGGAAAGACAGGAATCATAGGCGGCAGCGGTTTGTACAAGATAGAAGGCTTTACCGATGTTAAGGAGATCGCGGTCAAGACCCCGTTCGGAGACCCGTCTGACAAATTCATGTCAGGTATCTTCGAGGGCAAAGAGGTCGTTTTCCTGCCGCGCCACGGCAGGGGCCACCGGATCAACCCTAGCGAGATCAATTACCGAGCGAATATCTTCGCAATGAAGAAGCTCGGTGTGGACCGGATCATTTCCCTGACCGCCTGCGGCAGCCTTCGAGCCGAGATGAAGCCGCTTGATTTTGTCCTTCCCGACCAGTTCGTTGACCGGACAAACCAGGCCAGGAAGATGACGTTCTTCGAGAACGGGATTGTCGCCCATGTGGGTTTTGCCGATCCGGTATGCAACAGCCTTCGCAGCCATGTGCACAAAAGCATCCTCGCGCTCGGTTTCAACGTGCATGACGGAGGCACCTACATCACCATGGAAGGCCCGGCGTTCTCCACGCGCGCCGAATCTAACCTTTACCGCAGCTGGGGCATGGACATCATCGGCATGACAAACATGTCAGAGGCGAAGCTTGCGCGCGAAGCTGAGATCTGCTACGTGACGGTGGCAGCGGTCACGGATTTCGACTGCTGGTACCAGTCGGCAGAAGAGGTTACCCTTGAGATGATTATCGCCAACCTGCAGAAGAACGTGGACCGCTCAAAGGCTATTGTCAGGAATATGATCAAAGACCTGCCTGATGAACGGACCTGCGGCTGCGGAAGTGCGCTACAGAACGCTATCGTAACCGACAGGGCGCTGATCCCGGCAAAGCTAAAGAAGGACCTTGCGCCGATAATCGGCAAATATATTAGATAAGGAAGTGCACGCATGGAATACAAAAATACTCTCAACCTGCCCAAGACAGATTTCCCCATGAAAGGGGACCTCCCCCGCCGCGAGCCTGAATTTCTCAAGAAATGGCAGGAGGCCGGGCTTTACCGGCTGATCCGGCAAAGATCCAGGGGAAAGCGGAAATACGTCCTGCACGACGGGCCGCCGTATGCCAACGGCCATATCCACATCGGGCACGCCCTGAACAAGACCCTGAAGGATTTCATCGTCAAGTACAAGACCATGCGTGGGTACGATTCCGCGTATGTGCCAGGATGGGATTGCCACGGCCTTCCGGTGGAGCACGCCCTTTTCAAAGAGCTTAAGATCAATAAATACCAGATAGACCAGGTGAGTTTCCGCAAAAAGGCGCATGACTACGCGATGAAATTCGTTTCCATACAGAAGGAAGAGTTCAAGCGCCTCGGCGTGCAGGGCGACTGGGAGGACCCGTATCTGACCCTGAGCCGCGAATATGAGGACGGTATCCTCGGGGCGTTTTCGGACCTCGTGAAGAAAGGATATATATACCGGGGCCTGAAGCCGGTCAACTGGTGCTTCCGCTGCGAAACCGCGCTTGCCGAAGCGGAGGTCGAGTATGAGGACCATACGTCGCCGTCCGTATTTGTTAAATTCAAACTTGAAAAGTCAACGCGATTCCCGGATGAAACGTTCCTGGTCATCTGGACCACGACTCCATGGACGCTGATCGCCAACGTCGCCGTAGCGGTGCATCCTGATTTTGACTATTCCTGTATAAAGACCGCCAGGGGCAACCTCATCATCGCGGACGTGCGTTTTGCGGTCCTGGAGCGCATGGGTATCGAAAAATATGAGCTCGTCCGCAGGGTTAAAGGCAGGGATCTGGAGGGGCTTTTTTATGCCGGCCCGTTTAATCTGCGCACGGGTAAAGTCGTTCTTGCCGATTATGTCTCTTCTGAAGAAGGCACGGGGCTCGTTCATACGGCTCCGGGACACGGCGCTGACGACTATCTTACCGGGGTCAGGTATAAACTGGATGTTGTTATGCCGGTGAACGAGAAAGGGAGTTTTGACCGGACTGCCGGAGAATTCGAGGGAAAGAACGTCTATGATGCCAATCCCCTTATCATCGAACGTCTCAAAGCTGACGGCTCGCTGTTATTGGCGGAGAACATCAGGCATTCCTATCCCCATTGCTGGAGGTGCAAGAACCCGATTATCTTCCGCGCCACCAACCAGTGGTTTCTGGACATAGACCATAAGGACCTGCGCAAACGGGCGCTGGAAGCGATCGCGTCAGGAATCACGTTCGTCCCGGCGTCGGGCAAAGAAAGGATATCCTCGATGGTCCAGTCGCGGCCAGACTGGTGCCTTTCCCGCCAGCGGTACTGGGGCGTACCGATACCGTCTCTGGTCTGCGCGAAATGCAAATACGAGTTCATCGAACCTTCGGTTGTCGATACCTTAAGGAAATATGTCGTCAGCGAGGGCACCGACAGCTGGTTCATCAGGCCGCCAGGGGATTTTATACCCGCCGGGTTCTCGTGCGTAAAGTGCGGCGGCACTGAATTCCGCAAAGGCACGGATATCCTCGACGTGTGGTTCGATTCAGGCGCGAGCAGCCAGGCAGTGCTGAAGAAGCGTCCCGATCTCATGCAGCCTCCGTGTTCATTGTATCTGGAGGGTTCGGACCAGCACCGCGGATGGTTTCAGTCATCGCTGTGGGTCGCGATGGGCGTTGACGAAAAACCTCCGTTCGAGTCGGTCCTGACCCACGGTTTTGTCGTAGACGGAGACGGGCGGAAGATGTCCAAGTCCCTGGGCAATGTTATCGCTCCGGACGACATCATAAAGAATTTCGGCGCCGATATTTTGCGGCTGTGGGTGGCCTCCAGCGATTATAACGAGGATATTCGTATTTCCCCGCAGATACTTCAACGTTTGTCGGAGGCGTACCGCAAGATCCGCAATACCGCCAGGTTCATCATGAGCAATCTGTATGATTTCAATCCGGATACGGATAGTGTCGATCCAGGCAACCTGTCGCTGATAGATACGTGGGTCCTTGCCAAATCCTCATCAATGGCCCGGATGGTCACGCAGGCGTATGACGATTTCGAGTTCCATAAGGCGTTTAAGGGGATCTATGATTTTTGCAACGAGACTCTGTCCATGTATTATCTCGATATGGTCAAGGGGAGGCTCTATACGGCGGCTTCTGATTCGCGCCGGCGCAGGAGCGCCCAGACCGCGATTTACGGAATTCTAGATTCGCTGGTGAGGCTCATGGCGCCTATTCTGGCTTTTACCGCGGAGGACATCTGGCAGTATATGCCCAGGCGCGCGGCAGACGCTGGTGTTGCCAGCGTGCATCTGCTGGACTGGCCGGATTTTGAAGGCGGCACGACCGAGGCACATGACAAGGAGGCCGCTGCCCGCCTTGAATCAGTCATGGCATTAATCCCCTTAGCCACCAAGGCGCTTGAAGAGAAACGCTCCGAAGGGCTGATCGGCAGTTCGTTTGACGCGAAAATAAATATATTGACAAAAGATCAAAACCGGTATAATTATTTAGATGGATTACGGGACAGCCTGCCTGAAATTTTCAAAGTTTCCCAGGTGGCAGTCATCAAGACAGACACACGTGACCCTTCTGCGCCGGCGGACGCCTCTAACCCCGACATCGAGCTCCAGGTGCAGAAAGCAGACGGTCAGAAATGCGAGCGTTGCTGGAATTTTACCGAGTCCGTAGGTAAGAACCCGTCGCATGCGTTGCTGTGCGACCAGTGCGTATCAGCCATCCGAGGAGGCCAGAACGTTGAGAAAGAAACTTAATAAAAAAGACCTGGGCGTATACAAGAAACTCCTGCAGAAGCGTAAGGCAGAGGTCCTTGACGCGATCGATCACGCTTCGGAAGAGACCATGAAGAAATCCCAGAAGGACGCCTCCGGCGATATTTCGGGATACACATACCATATGGCGGATGTCGCCACCGATACGTATGACAGGGAATTTTCGCTGAGCCTGGTGTCAAGCGAGCGCAAGATCCTGTTTGAGCTGGGCACTGCGCTCAAGAAGATCGAGGACGGCAGTTACGGCATATGCGAAGACTGCCAGTCGCCGATAGCCAGGTCCAGGCTAAAGGCGATCCCCTATGCCCGCCTTTGCGTGAAGTGCCAGGAGAAAAGAGAGAAGAAATAGCCCTTTCTTTCATGGTCGTCCTTATCGTCGCCCTGATTCTTGTGAGCGACCGGCTGACAAAAGTTTTCTTTTCGCAGATACTACCCGCCGGCGGCTCGATCCCCGTTATCAAAGGCCTGTTCCATTTAACTCTCGTCCATAACCGCGGCGCGGCGTTCGGTATGTTCAAGAACCAGACCCCGCTGTTTATCCTGACATCCGTGGTCGCGGTTCTGTTCATACTTTTGCATTTGAAGAAAAGCACGCTTTTGGAAAAATTCGCTCTGTCCCTGATCCTGGCGGGCGCCGTAGGCAATCTGATCGATAGGGTCCTTTACGGCTGCGTCATCGATTTTATCGATATTCACATCGAGCCGTATTTTTACTGGCCTGTCTTCAATGTCGCGGACAGCGCGATCACCGTGGGTGCATGCATGCTCGGATGGCTTTTGCTGCGGCCTGCAGGCCCAAACAGACAATGACCGGACACATCATCGAGGTCGAAGGCGCGTCGGCTAGACAGCGGCTAGACCTGTTCCTCATGGAGTTCGCCGCGTCAACAGGCCTGGGCCTTTCGCGTACCGCGATACAGCATTGCATAGTATCGGGCCGCGTTTCGGTGGACGGCCGGACGGTGCACAAGGCAAGCTTCAAGGTTTCCGCAGGGAGTAAGATCGTTTTCGAACCGGAGGCAGCTAAAACGGATCCGGCCCTCGTCGGGGAAGATATACCCCTGGACGTTGTCTATGAGGACGAAGATATTGCCGTGATAAATAAACCTGCGGGCCTTGTCGTACATCCGGCTCCTGGAAACGCGGCGCATACCATGGTTCATGCGATGCTGAACCGGTTCGGGACCCTTTCTGACATCAATCCTCATCGGCCGGGCATCGTGCACCGCCTTGACAAGGAGACATCCGGCCTCATTGTCATTGCCAGGAACAATGCCGCGCACCACGCTCTCGCGAAGCAATTTGCGGACCATTCGATCAAACGTAAATACGTCGCGCTGGTCAAAGGCAGGGTCGAATATGACGAGAACGTCATAGAGTTGTCCATCGGAAGGCATCCTACCAGGCGCGAGCATATGGCCGTTCATTCCGGGGTCAATGCCAGGTATGCCAAGACCCGTTACCGGACCATTAAACGGACCGATACGGTGAGCCTGCTTGAGCTGGAGCCCTATACGGGCCGGACCCATCAGCTCAGGGTGCATCTGTCTTATATCGGGCATCCCATCATGGGTGATGCAAAGTATGGCAGGCAGGCGGCGTTTCCCCGCATGGCGCTTCATGCGAAGTATCTTGGTTTCATGCATCCTTCAAGCGGTAAATTTATAGAATTCGAGACCGGAACGCCTAAGGAGTTCAGCGATGCGGTGCGGTCGAAAGAAAGTTCTTGATTTCTGCGTAACTAATTGCTATAGTAATCAGATAAAAGGGTCGGAAAGATAACTCATAAGGAGGATCAGATGGCCGGGAATAACACGGGTTTAAAACTCCTTGTCGTATTGTTGGTGGTTGTTTCACTCGCATTGGGCATAGGCGGATATGTACTGCTTAAGCAGGAAAAAGAGCGCAGTGCACAGCTGGAGTCAGAACTGAACGATACCAGGGGGAAATACCGGCAGGCCCAGGCGGAGATTGAGCAGCAGAATACAAAGATCGCCGGACTTTCATCGAGCCTCGACAACGCGAACATTGAGATCAGGAAGCTTAATGCGAAAGTGAGCGAAGAACAGCAGGCCAGGCAGGAAGCCGTCTCGAAGCTCGAGGCATTGACCGCTGACTTGAAGAAACAGTCGAATATTGCCGGAGAGCTTCAGAAGAAATTGAGCGAATCCCAGAGCGCTTTGCAGGAAGCGGATAAGCGCCTGAAGGAAATGGAATTGCAGCTCAAGACGGCGGAGGCAAAAAAATCAGAGCTGGAGCAAAAGGTTAAATCACTGGAAGAAAAGGCCGCCAACGTTGAACTAGGCAAGATCGTAGTGAGCCCGGAACCTGCTGCGAAGAAGAAGGTTGAGCCCCCTAAAGAGCCGGCCAAGAAGCTCGAAGGCAAGGTGCTTGTCGTGAATAAGGATTACCGTTTCGCCGTAATCAACCTTGGCAGCAAGGACGGCGTCAATGTCGGAGCCGTTTTTTCGGTCGTGCACAGCGGCAAGAACATCGGCGACATCAAGGTCGAGAAGGTGCACGACACGATGTCCGCCGCAGGTTTTGTGACGCCGGAACTCAAGGATAAGATCCTCGAAGGCGATTCGGTCATTCAAAAATAAATGGCTTCTTTTTCAACTCAGGGTATCCGCGCGCTTAAAGGCACGGTAATCCTTCGCGGGGATAAATCCATCGCGCACCGCGCGCTCATGCTGTCAGCCCTAGCCCGGGGCACAACGCGCATCCGTAATTTTCCCTCCCATGAGGATGCGGCAGCGACATTGCAGTCGCTGCGTTCTCTCGGTGTAAAGATTACAGTTCGGAAACAGGCCGTTATCGTACAGGGCAGGGGAGCGTCAGGCCTGCGGCCGTGCGCGAATACGGTATTCGTCAATGAATCCGGCACGACACTGCGCCTGCTTCTCGGAATTCTCGCGGGTCAGCCGTTCACCGTTTCGTTGCGCGCGGCTTCTGGCCTGTCACGCAGGCCCATGCTGCGCGTAATAGAACCGCTGCGCGCCATGGGAGCGAATATCCGCGGCAGGCGCTTGGG
>JAKPTF010000067.1 GCA_029571225.1 Candidatus Omnitrophota bacterium
CCCGTACCGTTCTCCCGCATCATTGTATTCACAGGCAAGACCAAGTTGAAAGAAGGCCTGTGCGTTTTTTGGATTTGCGTCGGACGCTTTTTTGAACGCTTCCTTCGCGGCCGCGATGTCCCCTTTTTTCACATACAGTTGCCCAAGGTTCATCTGCACGACATCCGCGGATGCAAGATTCGGCAGCGCCAGAATTGCCTGATACTGAGCGATCGCGTCATCGAACATCCCTTTGCCTTCGGAGAGCATCGCCAGGTTATCAAGGGCATCAACATTCTGGGGATCCAGCGCAATCACCTTCTTGAAAACATCGATCGCCTGATCAACTTTTTTTGATTTTGCATACAGAATACCGAGATTATAGAGCGAGGGCACGTCGTCCTTTTTGGTCTCGAGGATCTTTTCAAACCCTTTTATGGCCTGGTCTACCTTGTTGGTCTTCGCGTCGAGAAGCGCAAGATTATACCGCGCGTCAATCAGGGTGGGATCGAGTTCGAGGGCCCGGGCATATTCCTTCGCCGCGTCATCCACCTTGCCGGCCTTGGAGTAACACAGACCCAGGTTAAAATGCGACGGGGCATGGGCCGGATTGAGCTCTATCTCTGCCTTGAACTCTTCCGTCGCCACATCGCCGAACCCGCCGTGCAGGAAGCCGAGGCCGACCGCGTAATGGACGAGCTTTTCCTTGGGACTGAACTCGAATATCTTCTGCAGCTCCTGGATCCCCTCGTAAAACATCCCCCGGTCTATGTAGGCCTTGCCCAATGCCTTCAGGACATCAACGCTCTTGGGATTGATCGCCTGCGCAGCTTTGAACTCTTCAGCCCCTTTCTCCACATCGCCTTGCCTGAAATAAAGCGTCCCGCGCCAGATATAACTGTTGAGATTGTTTTTGTCTTTTTCGGTCGCCTTATTGAAATATGAGAGCGCTTCATCATACGATCCCTTTTCGAGATAGATACGGCCGAGCTCGATTAAAAGCTGCGGGGTGTCCGTTTCAACCGCGCTTCCTTTGCTCAACGTCCTGAGTGCATCATCAAAAAGTTTCTGATCACGGTAGAGCGCCGCGAGTTTCATGATCAGCGTCAGATTCTTCGGCTGCGCTTCGACGGCGGCGGCAAGCATCTTCACGCCCTCGGCCGGCGCGCCTGTTTTCGCGAGGAGCTCTCCCAGCCCAACCTGCGCCTCGATCGACGCGGCATCCATCTTCAGCGCCTTTTCATATGTATCCTTCGCGTCGCGGAGCTTGCCGCAGCTCTCCAGGAACGATGCATACTGCACCAGCAAGCCGGCATTGTCAGGATCCTTGCCGATCGCTTCCTGAAACACATCCGCGGCTTCCTTCGTCTTTCCCGTTTTTACCAGTGCCAGCGCCTTACCGGCAAGCGCCTCGCCGTATGCCGCGTCCGCGGCCAGAGCCTTATCAAACTGCGCCAGCGCTTTTTCATACTCACCGTCGTCCAACAGGATCATTCCGATCCCGGCAAGCGCGCCGACATGATTCGTATTTTCCTTCAACAGCGTCTCGTATTTCGCACGCGCCTCCGGCAGCCTGCCTAGCTTGCGCAATATATCAGCCGCCCCGCAGAGCGCGTCCTCATGCGATGCGTCAATATCGAGAACCTTCGCATATGCGTCAAGGGCCTCGCTCAACTTCCCGCTCTTCTGATAGGCCTCGGCAAGCATCGCGCAAAACGCAGTATCTTTTGGGCTGCCCGCAACCATCTTCGTGAGCATTGCCACTGCGTCATCATACTTGCCGGAAGAGAGCAATGACCGGCATCTCTCCACAGATCCTTTTTGCTGGGAACTTAGGAAGAACTTGGCAACAACGGGCGAGGAGAGTAACAGCACGCACGATAGGATAAAAACCCTTTTAAACATATACGCAGCTCCCTCTGAAGACCGATTGTGATGGTGTCAGGAATTTTTCCGATTAATATGCCCGTTATTATACCGCCGCCCGGAATAAAATCAATAAAAAGGATACGCCTCCGCCGGCTCCATAAAGAAAACAGCCATCCCGCGCGGGATGGCTGTTTTTGATTATGCTGCCTAATGCACGTTACTTGGTATCTTCGATCCTGGTCACAATATTCTGCTCGATGCCGTCTTTTGAATAGACCGTGCTGATGCCGACTACTTTCACGGCTTTGAGCGATTTCAAGATCGGTATCACGGTTTCGGTCAGGATCTTTTTCGTTGCCTCGGCCTGCGCCGGCGCAATCGCCGTGCCGGGAACGTTCATCTGCTGGAATGCCACCACCCAATTACATATATCGACTGCGACATCAAACATCTTTTCGGTATTGACATATCCAAGCTGGTTGACATCTCCTGCAATCGCCGATGCAACCTTCTTGTAATTCGGATCGCTGATGATCGAATTCCCTTTATTCTGACTAACATCGATCATTTTCTCAAGCATTGAGCTCCCGCTCGCGACAACGAGGAATCCATTCACAAACGCGTAGCCGGGTGAAAGCCCCTTGCCGATCAGCGGCACGTTCATCGCATTCACCTCAACGCCGCCGTAATTTGTCTTTTCAAGCTTCAACTGGAACGGGGGCGCTGCCGGAGCTGTTTCCGCCGGAGCTCCGGCCCCTGGCGCCGCGGCCGCGGGAGCCGCGACAGCCTGCTTGTTGATCAGGTCAACCAGCTTCTCTAAAAAGGCCTTCGCCTTGGCCTCATCCTTGACTTTCACGATCAACGCCATCTTTGGAATCGGGAAGATGCCTTCAACATTAACCTCGTTGAAGGTATAAGCGATCTCATCGCCTATCCACGACAGGATATCTCCTTCAATGGACATCCCCATATTCTTTTCAGCAACGGCGATTGCATCGGTGATCGCTTTCGCTTGCTCAGGGGCCTGTTTGGAGAGGTTGGTCTGCCAGATCTTCCATAATCCGGGCACATCAAGAGAATTCGACACACTGTAAAGCACGGTCCCCTCAGGCACAAAATG
>JAKPTF010000111.1 GCA_029571225.1 Candidatus Omnitrophota bacterium
ACAGGCCCCAGATCAGGCCTGACTGCTGAACAAAAACAAAACCCGCTCCCGGATCGACATAATATGAAATCATGGCTGTAGCCTTTCAATGAGACCGAATGCACAGAGCTCTTCGCGCTGATGGATGACAAACCGGGATAAGGCGTTGTTAGCCGGCAGGGTATCGAATACGAGCGGCGCTGAACAGGAAACAAGCGCCCCTGCAATATCCCCCGCAGCAAGCCCATCGTCATTGCCCTTTTGCCGCGAGCCGTCAACGTTCCAGACAGAGCTTAACCTGGTGCAGTGAGCCGTGACAAGCTGGGTTGCGCATCGCAGGGTAAAACCCTGCTGCCGGTCAAATGCGGTAATGCAGAACAACTTAACAGCCAGATCCCTTCCCGTCTGAGGCAATGGGGATTTGCAGATGATCTGTCCACGCACGGCGGCAATTCCGTCAAGTTCGATTCCTACAGCCTGGGGATACTTCGCGCGTGGAACAGCATCGAGCATGCGCAGCGATCGGACCGTGCAGGTATTTCCCGCAGGATATATCTCGACCGCTTCTTTCCGCTTGACTTCTCCGCCGAGTATGCTGCCGACAGCGAATTCACACCCGTCAAGCTTATACGTATCCTGAACTGCCATGCGAAAACCGGCTGAAGTTGTTTTTGGAAGTCTTGCTTTCAGCAGGTCGAACAGCACAGGCCCCTTATACCACGCCATCGACCGGGAACGTTTTACGAGGTTATCCGCGCAACGCGCCGCTATCGGTATGATAGCGCGCGGGGATATCCCATGCAGGTCGAACAAACATGACAACTCGTCCTTCGCGCTGTCAAACCGTTCCTGCGAATAATCAACCGAGTCCATCTTGTTAACCGCGACGATTATCGACTCTATCCCCAGGAACTTCAGAATCCATGCATGGCTCAAAGCCCGCGCGTCGAGCGCAGACCCTATATCAACGACAAGCACAGCCGCGTCCGCGTAAGAAGCGCCGCTGAGCATATTGCTCATAAGCTCCCTGTGGCCAGGCACGTCTATAAAAAGTATCTGTTCTTTCCTGCCGGCCTTGCAGAAAACCTGTGTGGTGTCTAACGTCAGCTCCTGCTGTCGTTCTTCTTCGAAACTGTCGAGAAGATAGGCATATTCAACTTTTCGGCCGAGCCGCCGGGATACGGCCCAGATATCTTCAAGACAGCCTGAACGCAGAGAGCCCGTTTCAACCAGCAATCTCCCTATGAGCGTGGATTTGCCGGCATCCACGCCACCGGTCACAACTACGGAGCTTTTTAAACTCATCACATATACCCCAGCGAACGCAATTTCTGCATCATATATTCTTTCTCTTTATCCTGCGCGCGGCCCGAACGTTCGGCAATGCTCGTCGATTCGAGCTCGCGTATGATCGAATTTAGCGAACGAGCTTTTGATCTGACCGGCATGCAGCAGCATTCGCACCCGATGCTGCGGTATCTGGAATCCCCTTTTGCAAAATACAAAGGCACGACCGGAAGCAGTTCGCGCCTTATATAACGCCAGATATCTATCTCCCTCCAGTGAAGCAAAGGATGTACGCGCACATGGCCGATCGAATCCGCACCGGATCTGTAATACTCCCCCCATAACTCCGGAGCCTGGTGCCCATAATCCCATTTAAAATCCCTGTCCCGCTGCGAAAAATACCGTTCCTTCGCCCGGATCGCATGCTCGTCCCGGCGAATGCCGACGAAAAGCGCCTCATAACCCTTCCGGGCGATGATCTGTTTGAGCGCTTCAGTTTTGAGCGAATTACAGCAGCTGAACCTGCCTTCCCTGCGCAATATATCCTGTTGCATTGCCGGCTCATTGCGGGCGACGATAAGATCAAGCCCCCACATGGCAGCATAGGTATCCCTGAATTCATAGATCTGACGGAACTTGCGCCCCGTATCGATATGGATAACGGGGACAGGAACCTTTCCGAGGAATGCCTTGCGCATGAGGTGCACCATGGTCGTCGAATCCTTCCCGATGCTCCAGAGACAGGCAAGCTTATTAGAATACTTCCAGTACGATTCGCGGATGATGAATATGCTTCTCGCTTCCAGCTCGTCAAGATATGCGTATAATTGTGACATAACCCTTCAATCGTTGGAATTACCGTATCTTTAATAAGGTCAGTGCGCCTAAAAGCATAATAAATCCGCCTACGTATTCCCTGAGCTTCTCACTCGGGATATATTTGACCGTTAAGGCCGCGATAGGGACCGCCGGCAGCGCCGCAATAACAAGCAAACCGATGAGCCGCCATTCTATATTTTTTCCATGCAGGACATAAACGATAAAACCCACAAGACAGGTTACTGCCTCGGCAAACGCAGTGATGCCTACGGCGTTGTTTGCCTTTACGCCCGAAAGGACCTGGCCGCCCATTACAAGGGGACCGTAGCCGCCGCCCGATATACCTTTGTTGAATGCGGCAAGAAAACTAATCCCCAGGATCTTGCCCCATGAGAATCGTATGTTTTTATTGCGTGTCAGCAGGATAACGACCCCCATCCCAAGTACAAGCACCCCTATGTAGAGGGTCAGTACCCACGCGGGTATGCGCAATGCGATAAGCACAGAGAAAAAAACTCCCAGAGAGCTGACAACACCCATGATTAATGCTATCTTAAAATCCTTCGAATATATTTTCAGATCCACATTATGGAAGTTATGATGGACAACGCATGCGGCTATATCGGTCAGCAGCTGGGATATGAGGACCGCAGGAACGACCTGCGCGGGCTCAAAGCCGAGCAGGATAAGCAAAGGAGCAAGCGCCGTTCCATAGCCCATTCCAAGGCCTGAATCCAGGTATTCGCTGATAAAGGTTATTATCCAGACCGCGATAATCATACTGGTCACCGCCCCCGGCCGTTATGACAGCCGATACATGAGCTTAACGCAGGCATCAACAATCCTGCCGCTGTCAATGTAATATGCTTCTTCAAGAGACTGCGCTGTCGGGGAAGGACAATCGGGAAACCCCAATCTTGTGACAGGCGCCTTAAGCTCACGAAACGCATTTTCAGAACAAAAAGCAGCGACTTCGGCGCCGAATCCGCAGGTTTTCCAGCCGACGTCGGCAATAAGCACCCTTCCTGTCTTCTTCACCGAACGCAGAATCGTCGGTTCGTCAAAAGGCTTGATCGTACGGGGATCGACGATCTCGATATCTATGCCATATGACTCCTTGAGTATCCCGGCAGCTTTCCGCGCCTCCTGCACAAGCTGTGAAACAGCAATGACTGAAATATGCCTGCCCCTGCGCACTACATGCGCGCTGCCAAGCCTTACGGTAAAATGGCCCTCCGGCACCAACGACTGCATATTATATAACATTTTATGCTCGATAAATATCACGGGATTATTGTCATATACACTGGCGATCAAAAGCCCTTTTGCGTCATACGGATTGCTTGGCATAACAACTTTGAGCCCGGGGATATTCGCGAACAGCGATTGAAAACTTTGCGAATGCTGCGGCCCCTGGCCCCATCCCTGCCCAACGATACAGCGGATGACCAAAGGCATTGGCCGATTGCCGCCTAACATATAGTTCCATTTCGCGGCATGATTAACGATCTGATCCATGGACATAAGCACAAAATCCATACGCTGATGTATTATAACCGGACGCATACCCGCCAGCGCAGCTCCTATGGCGACGCCCGTCATACCGTTTTCGGCAATGGGGGTCTCGATGACTCGGTCCGGCCCAAAACGGCGGTCGAAGCCGATTATTGTTCCCAAAACTCCTGAGGGAGAAGTAACCCCGCAACCCAATATAATAACGCTTTTATCGCGGCGCATCGTACAGGACAATGCATCATGTAGTGCCTGACCGTACGTTAATGTCTTTTGTTTTACCATCGCTTTTTCCGAGAATCGAAATAAACATTCTGTAAGAGATCGACGGTCCGGGCATCGGGACTTCGCTCGGCGAACATCACGGCATCGTCTATCATGTGTTCCACAATACGCCGCCATCGGTCAACATATCCCCTTGAAAAAACACCCTTCTTTACTAAAAAATCCCTGAACGTCGCCACAGGGCATAGTTTTTTCCAGCCATCAAATTCTCTGCGGCTGCGGTAGCCAAGATCATAATCAAAGTTCGGGCCTACATGTGCACACCAGCGGTAGGTCCTGCATTCAAGCAATGACGG
>JAKPTF010000007.1 GCA_029571225.1 Candidatus Omnitrophota bacterium
CAAAGCGAGGCGTCATACAGGTTTGAGCGCGGCATTGACCCTTCGATCGTAGAGATCGCGTCTTTGCGGGCCGCGGGGCTGATCAGGGAGCTATGCTCTGCGCAGTCAGCCGGATCGGCCAGTTCCCCTGAGCCAAAGCGTGCCGGCCGCACCGTAGCGATGAGTGCGCCCCGGGTCAGCAGGGTTCTTGGTATTACGGTCTCAGCGGCGCGGATAAAGTCCATCCTGTCAACCCTTGGTTTCGCTGTGAAAAGGAAAGGGCCGTCGGCTTTGACTGTGCAGGTGCCTGCGCACAGGCAGGATGTCGTTGCAGAAATCGACCTTATAGAGGAAGTCGCCCGTATCGAAGGATTTGACCGAATAGCGGCTAGCCTGCCGTCGGTCAAAATGCAGGTCGCGCATGACAGCACGTATCAGCGCATCGCAAAAGCGAAGTCCCTTCTGACAGGCCTAGGTCTTGACGAAATCGTAACATACAGCATGCTTGACCGAAAAGCCCTTGGCGGCTTCTGGGACAACGAGCGGGGCCTGGTCAAAATCGCGAATCCGTTGAGCGAAGAGCAGGAATTGCTCCGGCCGGTTCTGATGCCCGGGGTGGCCTCGGCTGTCGCGTATAATCTTAGGCAGCAGCAGGATTTCGTAGCGGTCTTTGAAATTGCCAAGACATATCAACTGCGGCAGGGCCGTCTGCATGAAAACTACCATCTTTGCGTAGCGATCTGCGGCCAGAAAACCGTATGGCTCGAGCAGCAGAAGCGCCGGCTCTGCGATGAACCGGGCTTCCTGCACCTGAAAGGGATCATAACAACACTTTTCGACAGGTCAGGCGCAGGCCCGTATGAGTTCAAGGTTTTTGACGCATACCGCGTTGACGTTACCGGACCGCAGGGCCCGCTTGGCACCATGCGCAGGATGACAAGGGATATACTTGACCGGCTTGAGGTCAAGAACAGGGAGATCTACGCAGCCGAAATCTCGCTGCACGCAATTATCGGCGTCGGCATTCAACAGCGCAGGTATGCGCCGGTCAGCAGGTACCCCGGCATCAGCCGGGATATCAGCGTCGTCGTCAAGGACGACATAGCTACATCGCAGGTTATCGAACAAATCAAACAGCACGGCGGGGAATTTTTACAGCGCGTGTCGATCAGCGACTTTTATAAGGGCAAACCCATACCCGACGGCCATAAGAATCTGACCGTGTCTTGTTTTTACCGCTCCGGCAGCCGCACGCTACAGGAAGACGAGGTGAATGCGGCGCACAATGCAGTCATTTCGTTCCTGAAAGACAGTTTTCAGGCAACGATCCGTTGATCCTTGACTGGCCGGCCGCGGCGTGGTATACTTTGGGTGCATTAAGCTCTTTTATATCCCTGCCGTGTTCGTTGGCAATGCTTGATAATTGGTGAACCAACACAATCACTATGGGAGCCTTGATTCTGCTGCGCCTTGGCGCAGAGAGAGGGCACCCACCTGACACCGTAAGGTTCAGCCATCAAGCGCCAACGGCACAGTGCGGGGATATTTTATTTATGGACCTCTTCTCCGGAGATCAGGCGGAAAAAGATTTCAAAGCCCTTCCTCTGGCCGCGCGCATGCGGCCCAGGCGCCTGGAAGATTTCATCGGCCAGGATCACATCCTTGGCCCGGGCAAACTCCTGCGACGCGCGATAGAGGCTGACCGCATGAGCTCGGTGATCCTTTTCGGCCCGCCGGGGTGCGGCAAGACCTCGCTTGCCGTCTGCATCGCAGGCGTGACGAAATCCTTTTATGCCGCCATAAATGCGACGACCTCAAGCGTAGAGGAGATGCGCAAAACTATCGCCCAGGCCAGGCTGCGCCGCGCCAACGAAGGCGCCAGGACCATCCTTTTCATCGACGAGATACACCGGTTCAACAAGGCCCAGCAGGACGTTCTTCTGCCAGATATAGAACAGGGCAACCCGGTCCTGATCGGCGCGACGGTCCATAACCCGTTTTTCTATATTGCATCGCCCCTGGTATCCCGCTCTTTGGTTCTGGAATTAAAGCCTTTGCAGGATAGCCAGATAGTCGAGATCATGCAGCTCGCCCTGAAGGATAAGGCGCGCGGACTGGGCGCGTTCAAGGTCAAGGCGGACAAACAGGCTCTTGAGTTCCTCGCTAATGTCTGTGAAGGCGACG
>JAKPTF010000012.1 GCA_029571225.1 Candidatus Omnitrophota bacterium
CTTCAGCTCGGCCTTATCCGTTTTCATCCCGGACACGTTCTCCTGATGCGTGGACTTAAGCTGCTGCCGCAATGACTTTGCCGTTTCTGTGTCGCCTGACTCCAGGGCTGTCTTGATCCGGTCGAGCAAATCCTTTTCTTCGGCTCTGGAAGATTCCGCATTGCTCTTTATTTCGGCTTTCTGAGAACTGACCGCTGCCTTGTCGGCTTCAAGCTGCGCTTTCCACTCCTGCGCCTCAGACATCTCTGCCGCCTCATCGGCCCGGACAGCGGGACTAGCGGCAAAAAGCATACCCGTCATTGTAATAAGAACGCCTGCCTGAAAAATCAACCTAACGCCCTGTCTCATCTACCCCTCCTTCTTATCGCTTTCTTTATTCTATGGGATCGTCGTTCTCTGTCGCCTCGCCGGTCGTGCTGAATCTAATAACCCCGGAAACATCTAAAAAGAAATAGCGGTATCCGGTTACACCGGGAGTCACGGGCGTGGCGGTAACGGTGAATCCCTGGAAATTGCCGTATCCGTCATCGTCCGTGCCGGTGAACGAAAACGCATAACCCTGCTTCGTTCCGTTCGCAAGGACACTGTCGATATAGGGCGGGGTTTGATTCAAGTAGAGCTCGGATAAAAGCGCAGGATACCCCGAATTTGAGGTCCGGTATACGTGCGCGGCCGAAGATATTGCCTTCATCGTCGCGATAGCCGCGCCTTCGTTAGAAGTCACGCGCGCGCGCAGAAGATTTGGCACCGCGATCGCTGCCAGCAGCGCGATAATCGCCACTACAATCATGATCTCTGGAAGCGTAAAACCTGTGTTCGACTCTCGTTTCATAGGCGGCTCCTTACGCTTGAATGGCAATACTAATTATACTACCTATTTTACAAGAAAAACATATTTTTAAAACTTTTTTTCCTGAAATGAGATGAACCCCTTTCCGGTCACAATTACATGATCAAGCACCTCTATGCCGAGGATACGGCCCGCCTCGGTGAGCCGTTTATGCACGGCAAGGTCCTCCTGCGAGGGCTCAAGGCCGCCCGAAGGATGGTTATGCGCGAGTATAACCTGGACTGCCAGGTGCCTGACAGCCGGCTCAAACACTTCCCGCGGATGGACAAGGCTCGCGTTCACGGTGCCGACTGATACGATCTCCCTTTTTATCTGTTGATTGCGGCTGTCAAGATAAAAAACGACAAAATGCTCTTTTTTGCTGTCGCGCACGTCTTTAAGCGCGTCAAACACGTCCTGCGGCGATAACAATTCGCCTATGGCGGCCATCTTATTCTCGAAAATGCGTTTCCCTATCTCGACGCACGCCAGCAGATCGCATGCCTTCGCCGGCCCTATGCCTTTGACCCGCACGAAATCGTCAAATGCCGCCTTCGCGAGTGACGCGCGGTCCATTTTACGCACTACGCGGCCAGCCAGCGACAGCGCATTCTCGCCTTTGCACCCGGTGCGCAGCACGAGCGCAATAAGCTCAACGTCAGTCAACGCGTCCGGCCCGTATTTCATAAGCTTCTCGCGCGGCCTCTCCGCGCGCGGAAGGTCATGGATAGTAAGGTCATTCATCGCAGCCCCCTTTATAACAATGGACGCCGCGAACCGATAAATCTCACTTTTTTTCAAAGGCCATATCATGGCTGCGTTTTGCCTGATTTTACAGGTCTCTCATCTTCAAGCCAGTTCTCAAGGCCCTGCCCCGGCCGGCACCTTTTCTTTCCATAGAGCCTGCGCGCGACAGCACGGATAACTGATACTAAACCATAAAGTTTGAAAATGGCTTGCTTCTGCTTTTTTCTGACTTTCTTCGCTTGGCGGGCTTTACATATCGACCATAATCGTGTCAGCTTCCATCTTGACAGGATATACGGTAAGATTTCCGGTGGGGTTGCGGTGGTCGGGTGGCACTGCTCCGTTCAAAACTTCTCCGGTGCGTATGTCGAATTGTGCGTAATGCAAAGGGCACGTGAGGATATAGCCGTCCAGGGTGCCCATATCGAGCGACGCGCCCTGATGGCTGCATTGCCGCTCGAGAGCGTAAAAGGTATTGTCAAGATTGCAGATGACGATCTTCTTGCCGGCGCGATCGACTGCTTTCATTCCTCCCGGCAGGATCTCATCGGTCCGGGCAACTGCTACGAACATATTATCCTTTCTTGAGCGCTGCTGCGGGAAACTGTTTGAGCTTCGAAGGGTCCGTGACGTCCTTGTGGACGAACAACCCGCACCAGCAGCGTTTCATGGCGTCGAAATGCTCGCGGTTGAACGGAATGCATGGGCAGACGATTTTCATGTTCTCCGAGCGGCTCGCGGTGATCCGCTTGCACGGACAATAGGGAACCCCGTATTTCTGTTCGAGCAGGACTTCCTGTTCAAGGCTAAAATCTACCAATTCCTCATCGGGGCTGAACTTATAACCCATGGGATCCACGACTTTCCCGAAAAAATACCGCAGTGCCTCCTTGCGCGCTTTTACGTTCATGGCTTTATCCCCAGCAGCTGGCAATACCGCTCGGGATCGAACCCTTCGACTGCATCTGAGCCTATGATGACGAACGGAAAAGAATCCCCCCCTCCGTGCTGTTTCATAACCGCCAGGGCTTCCTGCTGTTTTTGCTTGTCGCACATGTCGAAATCCAAAACATCAAAAGCGATATTGCGGTCCTTAAAAAATTGTTTCGCCTTCCTGCACCAGGGGCACGTGCTCAACGCATATACCGTGATTTTCTTTTCAGCCATGGCGCCTCCTTTCACAGTCTGATCGATATCATTCCGTCAGCGACCCTCACCGGATATACGGCCAGCGAGATCTCCGGTGCGTCCAGAAAAAAACCTGTCCTGATGTCAAATCGCCAGTCATGGCACGGGCATGTCAGGATATACCCTTCCAGGATACCGGTGCGCAAAGGACACCCCATATGCGGGCATTTATTCGATATCGCGTATATCTCGCTGCCTTTTTTCCTGATCAAAAGGATACCCAGCCCTTTCGGCGTGACCAACCGAACGCTTGATTCGATCAGCCTGTCTTCCTCAATAACCGGTATCCATGGTTTTCCCATAATCGTTTCACGTCGCATACTCGCGGTATGTAACCGTGTCCTTGCCTGCCTGTTTGGCCGTATACATCGCCTCGTCCGCAAGCGCCACCAGTTTATCAATCGATACGGGAACCTTGGGGCAGGTGATAACGCCGATGCTCATCGTAATGGGCCAATCCCTGCCGTGCGCCGTCCTGTCGATATTCTGCCTTATTCTGTCTATGACGATCTTCGCCCCCTGCCCGTCGGTCTCCGGGAACAGGATCGCAAATTCATCTCCCCCAAGCCGCGCCAGGACGTCCACGGTGCGGATGTTCTCTTTGATTTTCCCGGCAATAGCAGCCAGCAGGCCGTCTCCCGCGTTATGGCCGAAGCGGTCGTTAACCTGCTTGAAATCGTCTATGTCAATATATGCAAGCGTCAGCACATGGCCGTACCTGCGCGACCGGTCGATCTCCCGCCCCAACGCCTCCGAGAAATATCTGCTGTTTGCGGCCTTGGTAAGATAATCGGTGTTGGCGAGTTCACGTTCATGTGCGAGGACCGTTTTCAGCCGCGCGATGAAGATGAGAGCCGCAAGCAGGAACGCCAGCGATACGGCGATATCGAAATAGAGAATGGCGGAACGCGCGCCTCCCCGCAGGAAACCCATGATCCACTGCAGAACGACCATGGCGCTTCCCATAGCAGCGAGGCGCCAGACGGGCTGTCTCTCGAACCATGAAATAGCGGCATCCCGCCTTTTCTTCATGGCTGACATTATAACACTATATTCTCAAGAAGTTAAGCAGGGAATTAATGATCGTTTCGGGGTCAGGCGGACAGCCGGGTATATGCAGGGCAACAGGCACAATGGATTTCGCCCCGTTCTCGATATAATAAGATCCCTTGAATGGGCCGCCGTCAAAGGCGCAATCTCCCAGCGTAATCACGAACTTAGGCTCGGGCATAGCGTCATAGGTGCTTCTGAGCGCCTGCGCCATGTTCTTTGATACCGGGCCCGTGACCAGCAGGCAATCGGCGTGGCGCGGCGACGCGACGAAATTGACGCCGAAACGCGAAAGGTCGTAAATAGGATTATTGCACGCGATGATCTCCGACTCGCACGCTGCGCACGAACCAGTATCGACTTCTCGGATATTCAGGGACCTGCCGAACTTTTCGGCGATCAGAGCCTTGAGCTGCGCGCCAGCAGGTTCATAAACGGCCGTCTTAGATGCGGCTATTCTCTTTGTCACGACGCCTTTGACAAGGCGGGTCTTGAGTATATCAATCATGGCTACAGGTCACTCCCGCTATACGACAGATCAAAGCTCTTATTGCATACGGGGAAATCCGGAATAATTTCTCCTAGCACACAATACGCCAGCCCCTGCCAGTTGAGGAACGACGGGTCGACGACCTTGCATCGGTCTATAGAGCCGTCGTTGCGCGCGGCTATCCAGTAGAGGACTGGGCCGCGCCATCCTTCCGCATATCCCAGTGCGACCCCAGCCCCTGGGGAGATCGCTTCATTCCGGACGCTGCCGGACGGCATATTATGAATGAATTCCGTTATCAGCCTTACCGACTCCTCGAACTCGGCGATACGCACATGCAACCGAGCGTGAGTGTCTCCCGCAGACTCAGCGCAGACCCTGAACCGGGCGATCTCGTATATGCCGTTGAAAATTTTGCGCAGGTCTGTGTTCAGACCGCTTGCCCGCGCAGCAACCCCGCTAACGCCCAGGTCCTCTACTGTTTTGCGCTTGAGAACTCCCGTCGTATCAACACGGTCGATGAATGAGGCGCTCGCATGAAGAATGCGCTTTAATTCAGCGAAATCGCGGCTTATGTCCTCAAGCAAGCTTTTAAGCAAACGTATGCGTTTGTCATCGAGGTCTTTCGCCACTCCTGCGCAGCACACAACGCCCTTGAGGAACCTGTGGCCGAACAGATCCCTGTTCAATGCCTGTATCTTTTCCTTAATCAGAGCGCAAAATGCAGACGGGAAAGTAAACCCTACATCCAGGGCTATGCCGCCTATATCGCCGGCATGATTGTACATCCGCTCCAATTCCAGGCATATGGCCCGGATATAAACCGCCCGCAGGGGTACCTCGGCCTTATAGATCTTTTCCATCGCATGGCAGAACGCAAGCGCATGGCCCACTGCGCTGTCGCCGGCGACGCATTCGGCGAGATTGACTGCATCGCTATGCCTGCCTTCAAACAGCTTCTCCGCCCCCCGATGTGTGAACCCCAGCCTGATCTCGAGGTTAATGACCGGCTCTCCCGCGGAGCTGAAACGGAAATGCCCGGGCCCGATGACTCCGGCGTGAACGGGCCCTACCGGGACTTCGAAAACCCCCTCCCCTTCGACGCGTGTGAATCCGTAATGGTTCCCGGGGGCTGCCGCGGCCGACGGCGGCGTGAAATCCTTTCGAAGCGGAAAAAATCCCGCAGGCCAGTTTTCCTCATGCAGGCGCAGGCCCCGTGCGTCGCTGTTGCCGCACGGCTCTATACCGAACATCTCCCGTATCTCGCGCTCGAACAATCCGGCTGAATAGACGACGGATGAAAGGGAATCAAACCTAGGAGCCTCCTCGCTGATAGAAGCGCACACAAAAAGCCATTTCTTCAGGGGCGCGCATAAAAAGGAGCATAAAACGGCAAAACCTCCGCCTGCTGCTCGCCTGTCCTGGCAAAACATCATGGATAACGGCGCGCGAAGCTTTTTTTGCACAAAGGCAACTGTCGCGCGGAAATCGCGGTTGTCAACCCAGATATACGTCTCGTCCCGATGCGGCTCGTCAACGGCCAGCGCCGATACATTATGATCCTGTTTCAATTGAACGAGCATTTCCCTAAGATCCATATTATATCCCCGCTAAGATATGGGAAGCAGCAACGAGCCCCTCCCTGATGATCCACGGGACCGTGATCCCCAGCCCCGCGATAAACACCATAAGAATCATATATGCCGCCTTTGTGCTCAAGGGCTCATAAATCCGGGGCAAAGTGTGAGGCCTCTTGCCGAACACCATGCCGCACACGTGAAAGATGATTGCGCCGAATGCCAGTGCCATGAAAAACATTAACATACCCGTAAGCGCGTACGCACCTTTAGCAAAGCCGGCGACTGTGATCAACAATTCGGACATGAAGATCGAGAACGGCGGAAAACCTATAAGCGCGCATACCCCTGCAATGAAGACGGTTTTCCGCCGTTCTCGATCTTCATGTCCGAATTGTTGATCACAGTCGCC
>JAKPTF010000027.1 GCA_029571225.1 Candidatus Omnitrophota bacterium
CCTGTTCTATGTTATGCCGTATTTCCGGCTCGAGCAGGCGGGCAGCAGCTACAAGTTTGCGGGGTACTGGGGCGGATATGGGACGACGCAAAAAGAGATGGCGGTTGGCTTCTTAAATCCGCTGCAGCATCTCAAGGTCATTTTCACGCGGACAAAAACGGAAAGAATGCTCAATCTTTTTTTGAATTTCGCGCTCCTGCCGCTTGCCTACTGGCGCGGCCTGCTGTTCCTGGTCTTTCCGTGCTGGTTCATCTTGTACGCTTCAAATATTGATTCGCTCAATAACCTTTCGATGTATTACGGTCTGCTCATCACACCGTTCCTCTTTTACGCAACAATACTGGGAATCGATCGTATCTCTTCGAAATGGGCCCGGCGCGGGAATATGCTGTGGATATCGCTCGCTTCCCTGGTCCTGATCATCCAGTTCGCCGACTCGAAATTTTTCAAGTACTGCGAACCGTCGTTTTGGAGAAAAGATCCGCGCATCCAGACCGCCGATGAGATCGTCCGCCTCATCCCGCGGAACGCGAGCGTTTCCGCGCAAATCAACCTCATCGCGCATACCCCGCCCCATCCGCAGCGGGCAAATTTTCCGGACAATACCGACAACGCGGCATATATCTTCCTCGACCGCCGGGGGGATACCTGGCCCCTGCCGGAAGAAGACTATGTGCGGCATGTGCAAACACTACAGGAAAACAAAAAGTGGGAAACGGTGCGAGAAGAAGATGAGTACTTGCTTTTGAAGCGAAAAACCGAAAACTGAATTCACTCGGACCGGCATCTATTCCGTGTATGACTTCTGGTTCGACATCTCGTCATCCGTCCGCTGGTTGCCATCCGATCCGATATTGCCTCCCCTGTCGACGCCGAAGGGCCCCGTCTGATCCTGCTGCTCCTTACCGGTCTGTTCGGCCCTCATCACATCCACTTGCTTGAAAACGTTATCGTACCCTTGATTTAACTGATCCTCCGTCAAGTTCCTGCTGTCGCGGCCGTAGGGATCATCGCCTGCATGACAGGAAACCGTGACAGCAAAAAGAACAACCGCGGCCGCAGAAAAAACATACCATGATATGACGTCCTTTACCCTCATATATCTTTCTCCTTCAATAAAAGGTGGCAATCTATACTCTCTACGGTGAGATCTGCTATTGAACTTATTATACCGCCTGCCCGGGAGACGATAAAGATTTTTTCACGCACACCCGCGCGCAACACAGCGGCTAGCCGCGCCGACGCCATTCCGGAGCGCATCCGAAATGGCGGAGAACCGTGTTTTTGCATATTCACCCACTGGGGGGGAACACCCTTCAAAACGGCGAAGGGGCGGTCAACTGCAAGGGGCACGTAAGCGACCGCAGATTCGTACCGTCTGTACGCCGCACAAGGGGGCGCAGTCGCGCAGGACAGCAGATGACTGCGTTGCTGCCGTTTTGGGACGCAAATAAATCTGGACAAATCATATGCAGCGGGCAGATAATTTTCTCATCCTGCGGCGTCTTCGTCGGAGGGACTTGCCGCGCGCCGGGCGCTGCGCGGCAGATCGCTGTAAGGCGGGGGCATCATTTGAGAGGGGTAAATCATGCTTACCACATACCGCATTGAATCGGGTCAGCTCATACCGGCCGACACTCTATCCGCGCAGATATACGTGTATATCCAGCCGGACGATGCCGAAAAACAGGATCTGCTCAGAGCGTTCGGCCTCGACCCGTCCGATCTCGATGCGGTCTATGACACCGACGAAGTGCCGCGCCTTGAGAGCGGACGGCCGGGCACCTACATCGTCTGGAAACATCCCGACAACGTATCCTGCGCGGGAACGGTCCAGTTTGAAGTTTCGTCCCTCGGTATCGCCATGGGAAACAACAAGGTTGCCGTCATCCTGCCGCGCACCGGCATCCCTGTATCGGGCAAAGAGTTCAAACAGATAGCCGCTCCCGAAGATTTTGTCCTGCGCCTCCTCCTGCACACAGTGCACCATTACCAGGGCCACCTGAAGGCGATCAAGATGATGTCGCAGGACCTGCAGACAAAGATCGTCACCTCCATGGGCAACGAATATCTCCTGCAGATGTTCGAGCTCGGCGAAAGCCTTGTCTATTATCATAACGCGCTCGAAGGGAACTGCACGGTGCTGATGAAGCTCCGCAGCGCGCCCGAACGGTTCGGTTTTTCCGCCGAACAGGTGAATTTCCTCGACGACGTCATCATCGAGAACCAGCAGGCAAGCAAACAGGCGGCGATTTACTCAACGGTCCTCTCCGGCCTGATGGACGCGCGGGGGAACATCATCAACAACAACATGAACGTATTGCTGAAAAATCTCACGATCATCAACGTGGTCTTCCTGCCGCTCAACCTTATCGCTGGTA
>JAKPTF010000021.1 GCA_029571225.1 Candidatus Omnitrophota bacterium
CAAGCGCCAGCACCGTTATGCCGACGCCTTTTCCCAGGACGCGCAGGGCATTAGTAGCTCCTACGTTTCCCGAACCGTATTGGCGTATATCGATTCCTTTAAGGACCCTGCCGAAAATATACGCTGTCGGAATCGATCCGATCAGATAATTAACGATAATTCCGATTATTATCCACATTGTTCGAATAAAGAGACTTGAAACCGCGCATCACGTAATCGGTGCCGGATATAGCCGTGAAGAAGACCGCAGCCCACCAAAACACGTAAGAGTAGCGCCATTGCATAAGCACCAGTATAACCGAGGCCATCTGGAATGTCGTAGTGAGCTTGCCCCACCTGGTCGGCAGGATATTTATTTCCTGGCGGACAATGAAAATGACGACTGCCCCAAGCAGTATAAGGATATCCCTGCTTATAACGATGAGTATGACGGGCAACGGAAATCGTATCGGCAGCGGGACAAGATACAGGCATATGAACGCAGACATCAAGAGCAGCTTGTCTCCCAGCGGGTCGAGGATAAGGCCGGCCTTTGACTGCTGTCTTGCCTTTCGCGCGATGTAACCGTCAACCGCGTCAGATAAGACGCCCAGAATGAAGATCCCGAGGGCGGCATACCGCAGGTATTCTCTAGAGTCGGGCGACTGGCCGTAATACACCAGACACGCTACAAAGAACGGCACGCTGATGATGCGGAATGTCGAGATCTTATTGGCGAAGTTCATTCGATAAGCCTGATCCTGCTGGGAGGCCAGTATATGACCATTGCTTTGCCCAGCAGGTTCTTCTTCGGGACAAATCCCCAGTACCTGGAATCCTGGCTGGATGCGGAATTATCCCCCAGCACGAAATACTGATCTTCCGGCACGACGATCTTTTTCCCGAGGTCCCCGTAATCGCCCCGGTTGTAATAATACCGGGAGTTAATTTTTTTGTCGATCACCGGCTTGTCATTGATGAAGATTTCGCCATTTTTGATTTCGACCGTCTCTCCCGGAAGGGCCGCGATTCGTTTGATGAAATCTTTTTTTGTGTCCTGCGGGAAAATGAACACGATCACATCCCCCCGCGCCGGCTGGCGCAAAGCAGGCAGTCTGATGTCCGTGAACGGGATCTTCGCCCCGTAGATGAATTTATTGACCAGGATCGCGTCCCCTTCGATTAGGGTCATCCGCATGGATCCTGTGGGGATCTTGAACGCCTGAACCAGAAACGTCCTGATGATCATGGCCAGGACAAACGCGATGAGGATCGATTCGGCCCATTCCCTTACCGTTGCTTTGATATTCGAACTTTTAGCCGTTTTTGAATTGATCATATCAGATTTTTAATACCTCCAGAAATGCCTCTTGCGGGATTTCGACTCTCCCGAACTGCTTCATGTGCTTCTTCCCTTTTTTCTGAGCTTCCCAGAGCTTGCGCTTGCGCGTGATGTCGCCTCCCGAACACCGGCTCGTGACTGCCTTGCCGACCGGCCTGACCTTTTCCGAAGCGAGGATCTGTCCGCCGACCGCAGCCTGGATCGACACCTCGAACATCTGCCGGGGTATCAGTTCACGCAGCTTAGACACGAGCGCGTGCGCCTTGGCCGAGGCCTTTTCCCTTGGCAGCAGTGTAGAGAACGCGTCGCAGACCTGACCGTTGAACATTATATCAAGTTTTACCAGCTTTGTGGGAAAATATTCCTTGAATTCATAATCGATTGAGCCGTATCCGCGGGTCAGGGACTTGATCCTGTCATAGAAATCTACTATGATCTCTGACAGCGGAATGTCGAACGACAATTTAACGCGCTCTTTGCCAAGATGCTCCTGGCTGTTGAATACGCCGCGCCGGCCTTTTACCATCTCGCAGACCGCTTCGATTGACTCGATGGGGATGATGATCAGCAGTGTCACATACGGTTCGAAGGATTCGGCTATATCCGCAGGCGATGGATATTTTGCGGGATTGTCGCAATCAACGATCTCTCCGTTCGTCAGCTTGATGCGGTATACCACGTTGGGCACGGTGAGGATCAGGTTCAGGTCGTATTCCCGCTCGAGCCGTTCCTGGACGATCTCCATATGCAGAAGTCCGAGGAACCCGCAGCGGAAACCCGTGCCGAATGACTGGCTGTG
>JAKPTF010000025.1 GCA_029571225.1 Candidatus Omnitrophota bacterium
GATGTCGAATAAATATGAAAGCCCAGATCGGTGAGTTTCTTGGCAATGAAGACGACCGCGCGCTTGTCCCTGTCCCTCACGGAGACAAATACATTGCCTTTTTTGGGAAGGTTCTGGCCAGCCGCGATCTGGCTTTTGATATACGCCCTGCCGAAATCCTTGTCGATACCCATGACCTCTCCGGTAGATTTCATCTCGGGTCCCAGAATAACGTCAACTCCGGGGAAGCGGTTGAACGGAAACACCGATTCCTTGACCGCGACATGCTGCGGAATAATTTCTTCGGTGAACCCGAGCTCCTTCAAGGTCTTACCGAGCATAATCTTGGTCGCCATCTTCGCCAGAGGCACGCCGATCGCCTTGGAAACGAACGGAACAGTGCGCGATGCCCGCGGATTGACCTCCAGCACATAGACCTTTTCGTCCTTAATCGCGTACTGGACGTTCATGAGGCCTATGACATTGAGCTCCCTGGCCATCTTATAAGTCGCCTCGCGCACTTTCGAGAGGATCTCCGGGGAAAGAGTGTAAGTCGGAAGGACCATGGCGGAATCGCCCGAATGGATGCCAGCCTCCTCTATATGTTCCATTATGCCGCCGATGACATAGGTGGCGCCGTCGCCGATCAGGTCCACGTCAACCTCGATCGCATCTTCCAGGAATTTGTCGATCAGGATCGGGTGCTCTCCCGATACCTTCGCCGCCTCCTGGATAAACCGTTCAAGAAGGCTCTCGTCGTAAACGATCTCCATGGCGCGGCCGCCGAGTACATACGACGGCCTCACGAGCACGGGATACCCGATCTTCTGCGCCACCTCCTTTGCCTGGGCAAAAGTGAACGCAGTTCCGTTATCCGGCTGCAGCAGATTGAGCTTATGGAGCATCTCCTTAAAACGCTTGCGGTCCTCGGCAACATCGATGCTGTCGGCGCTCGTTCCGAGGATATTTACCCCGAATTTGCGCAGAGACACCGCGAGGTTTATCGGCGTCTGGCCTCCGAACTGCACTATGACACCCATGGGCTTTTCGAGCTCGAGGATGTTCATTATGTCCTCAATCGTCAGCGGCTCGAAATACAGCCGGTCAGATGTGTCGTAATCCGTGGACACGGTTTCCGGATTGCAGTTGATCATCACGCTCTCAATGCCTTCTTCCTTAAGCGCATACGCCGCGTGGCAACAGCAATAATCGAATTCGATGCCCTGTCCTATCCTGTTCGGCCCGCCGCCCAGGATCACCACCTTTCTGTTCCCCGTAGGTCTGCCCTCTTCCTGCGTCTCGTACGTCGAGTAGAAATAAGGCTGCTTTGCGTGGAACTCGCCTGCGCAGGTATCCACCAGCTTGTAAACCGCCTTTGCGCCGTGTTTCTTGCGAAACTCCCGCACCTTCTCCTCCTTGGAATTCACCAGATAAGCGATCTGCCTGTCCGAAAAACCGTCCTTCTTGGCCTGCTCGAGCAAATCCGCGGGAAGCCGAATGCCTTCATCTGGGCCTGCGCAGCGGTATTTTTTTATCGCATCCTCCGTCTCTACGAGCTGGCGCATATTCTCTATGAACCACCGGTCAATTTTCGAAAGCCGGAATATCTCATCGTTCGACATGCCGGCCCTTATGGCATAGCGCATGTAGAAAATGCGCTCGTCGTTGGGAACGGAAATTCTGTCAGAAATCTCCTTGAGAAGCGCGGGATCCGGGTTTTTGAGAGCCTCGTCGGATATTTTGTCCCTGCCATCGGCTCCGAAACCGTAGCGGGATATCTCAGTCGATCTGATGCCTTTCTGCAGGGCCTCTCGGAAATTCCTGCCGATGGACATCGCCTCTCCGACCGCCTTCATGGACGTATTCAGGACGCGCTCCGCTCCCGGGAACTTCTCGAAAGTGAACCTGCAAATTTTGAAGACGCAGTAATCCACGGTCGGCTCGAAAAAGGACGTGGTTTTGCCCGTGATCTGGTTCATGACCTCCGGCAGAGTCAGGCCGACCGCGAGTTTTGTAGCGACGCGCGCGATGGGCAGCCCCGTCGCCTTTGATGCCAGGGCAGAGGACCGGGATAGCCGGGGATTGACCTCGATGATGACAATGTGGCCGTTCTCGGGGTTCTGGCCGAACTGGATGTTCGCTCCGCCGCCGGTAATGCCGATCTTGCGGATGATCCGCTTGCAGAGGTTTACGAAATTCGCGTATTCCTCGCGGGTCAGTGTCTGCGCAGGCGCCACCACCATGCTGTCGCCGGTGTGAACCCCCATGGGATCGACGTTCTCCATGGACGTAACGATGATGACGTTATCAGCGCAGTCGCGCATAACCTCGAACTCTATTTCCTTCCAACCCAGCACGGACTGCTCGACCAGCACCTGGTGCACGGGGCTGGTCTCAAGGCCCTTGGCGAGCGCTTTTTCAAGTTCTTCTTTGTTATAGGCGATGGCGCCGCCTGAACCTCCGAGGCAATACGCGGGCCGCAGTATCAGGGGGAAGCCGATCGACGTGCCGATCTTCATCCCTTCCTCAAGCGTATTGGCAATGCCGCTTTTGGGCACATCAACGCCGATTTCCTGCATCGCCTTCTTGAACAAAAGCCGGTCTTCGGCGCAGGATATAGCGCTCACCGACGATCCGATGGACTCTACGCCGTATTTCTTAAGTATGCCTTCCTTCATCAGGAAGAACGCGAGGTTCAGGCCTGTCTGGCCGCCGAGGGTGGGCAGGATAGCGTCCGGCCGTTCCTTAGCGATAATCTTCGTCACTATGTCGATCGACAAAGGCTCGACATAGGTCACGTTCGCAAGGCCCGGATCCGTCATGATCGTGGCCGGATTTGAGTTCACCAGGATGGTATAATAGCCTTCCTCCCGCAGCGCCTTGCACGCCTGGGAGCCCGAATAATCAAACTCGCATGCCTGGCCGATGATAATGGGGCCCGAGCCAATCATAAGAACCTTTTTTATATCTTTTCTACGCGGCATCAATTGCTCCTTTCAACAATCTTCTTAAACCGCATGAACGCGGGGTTGACCTGGCCGAAACCCGGGCTTACCGGCTCGTATTGCACTCCCATAAGCCGCAATGCCCTGCTTTCGATCTCCTCGACAGAATGGTCGTTGAGGTTATAACCCGTTATCTTGATCTGCTTGATCTTCGTGAGGGCCTCCGCATCAACGACCAAGCCGTGATTCTGCACGGTGATCTCGCCTTTGCTGGAGCCGGGATTATGCACAGGGTAATTCGCCCCGCGGTGGCCGAGCTTTAGTTTCGTGACTTTCGCGCCAAGCGCCCGGGCAACCGCCTGATGGCCGGCCGCGATGCCCATCACCGGTATCTTTCCGATGATCCCGCGCAGCGTATCGACCACAACCTCCAGGCCGGGATCTTCTTCGGGCCCGCCGGATACGATCAACCCTCCCAACTTCAATGACATGATATCCGAAGGTTTCATATTATACGGCAAGATCGCCAAAGAAAAGCCCGCATCCTGCAGCTGGCATAAAACGCTTTTGGTCACCCCGATGTCGAGTAGAGCGATCCTCTTGCCCCGCGGCTTTCCTCCCGGAACGGACGTCGGTTTGCTGACCGATATGCTAGGCAGCGCGGTTTCGGCAGTGCGGGACCGGAATGCGTCCAGCTTAGCGGATAATTCCTTTGCCGCAGGGCAGCCGCCTGCCAGGATCCCGAGCATCTCGCCTTTCTGCCTGATATGGACGGCAAGCGTGCGCGTATCGATACCCTGTATAATGAACAATCCCTGTTCTTTGGCGAAATCCTCAAGACTTGATTGCGCCTGCCAGTTTGAATATATCCGCGAACTCTCCTTTATAACGAGCCCTGCTGCCCAGACCCGCTTAGACTCGTTGAATTTCTCCGCGATCCCGTAATTGCCGATCAAAGGATAAGTCAACACAAGAAGCTTCCCGTTATTCGCAGGGTCCGTGGCCATTTCCTGGTAGCCGACAACGCTCGTGTTCAGAACCACCTTGCCTACGCGTTCCGTGCACGTTCCCAGGCCGTGACCTGAAAATGTCCTGCCATCTTCAAGCATCAGCACTGCCTTCATCGTAACAGCTCCTTTACCTTTCTGACAGCTTCGTCAACATTCTTAACCTTAATGACCCCTTTGATATCCCATGAACCTATGCTGATGACCGGAATGCCGAACTGTAAACAGTAGGCTATCTCGGACAGCGTTCCCGATGATCCGGGCAAAGCTACCACGACATCCGCTGCTTTAACAACCAACAGGTTGCGGGCTAAACCCAAGCCTGTGGGCAGAGCAAGATCAATATATTTATTCGCTTCATTTTTATTGTATCCTGGCAATATGCCAATAGTGGTTCCTTTGCCATGCTTGAAACCTTTGCAAACAGCCAACATCACTCCACAAAGCCCTCCACAACACAGATAATCCACCACTTTAGATAATTTTTTGCCTAATTCTATGGCTTTTCGCTCCACTTCAGAATCACATTTGTGCCCACCTATGACACTTACGACCTTACGTTGCATCGGCTTCCTACTCCTCGTTAGTCATGCTTTTTGCTTGATAAGCTTAATGCGCCTGACAGGAGTCGAACCTGTACACATAGCTCCGGAGGCTATTGCGCTATCCATTGCGCTACAGGCGCATAAATTTTGGTCTCGGATTCTTTGCCGGAGATGTATTTGAAGAGATAAATTATTATACCTCAAATTGTTTGATTCGAGAAATAAAATTTAGCTTCAGAAAAGGCTTAATTGCTGTTCTGCCTGCGGGGCGGCGTCATCATCTTTGCCAAATACGGATATCCTGCCATACTCTCCGTCATACCCTGCGACAGCGCTTACCTTCCCCTGGCGCATGCGCATAACCCCATCCGCGATTTTGGGTGAAAGGCCGCGCGCGAGCTCATCGCGCGATGCCTTAAGCAGAATATTGAACTCCGTGCCGAATTTTGCGACCGCATTGAAATATTCCTTTTCAGATGCCACAGACGCGGATTTGATACCTTTGGCCTCAGCTATTATTTCCGCCAAAGGGATAAGGCTTTTGTAAGGAATCGCGTTTTCCGGCACAAACCCCTCCGCCCGGTCTGCAAGCTGGCACACCCTGTTCATAACCCCGATGGTAAGCGGCCGTTTGCATTTAGGGCAAATGTTATTATGTTTCCTGGATTCCTCAGGAGACATCGCGATCCCGCACAACCGGTGGCCGTCATAATGGTACTTGCCTTCTTCCGGGAAGAATTCGATCGTGTATAAAAATCTTTTGCTGTCTTTTGTTTTAAGGACGTCGCGTATCGTCCTGTAGTCAAGCTCGCAATTGAACACATTCGCCTCCCTGCCTATCTTCGCAGGGCTGTGGCTGTCCGAATTACTTATTAGCGAGAATCGGTCCAGCGCAGACAGGCGCCAGTTCATCGCAGGATCGCTTGACAGGCCGGTTTCCAGGGCAAATATCTTTCCGGTCTGTTTCTCAAAACAATCCTCGATCCTGTCAAAGCCGGACATGGAGCCGAACAGCGAGAACCACGGAGTCCAGGCATGCGCGGGCACTAGCATGCAATTCTCGTCAATGTCGAATACGATGCGCGCGACCTCTTCTGCGTCCACGCCGAGGATCGGCCTGCCGTCAGACGCAAGGTTGCCGCGTCGGCCGAGCGCATCATTGATCTTCTCCACTGCCTTGAACGACGGTGCAAAAATCAGGTTGTGGATGCGGTAGGTCTTGCCTTTTTTGCTGTATATGCTCGAAACTTCGGCAGTAAGGATGAAGTGGACCTCGCCGTGCTTGAACAGGCCGTTGCCCAGGTCGGTCAGGTTGCGCCGCAGCTCCTCAAGCCACAGGTGATGCGTGAAATCTCCTGTGCCCATTAGCGTGATGCCTTTTAATTTCGCCCATTCAGCCAGGTGCCTGACATCCATGTCCCTCGAGGTGGCGCGGGAATATTTCGAATGCACGTGAAAATCGGCTATGAATTCCATATAAGGGACTTCTTCCTAATTCGCCGCCACGCTTCGCAGCGCCTCGGCAACGCTCTGCCAGTGTGTGCCCTGCCAGTAGATCCTGCTGCATTTTACGCACATGAAGAACCGGTCATGCGTTTCAAACACATACTCGGGCACGCGTTCTTTGATAGACGCCTTATCAACGATCCGCAGAACCTCGTTACACAAAATGCACCTGCTGAACATTGCCGCCGGCTCCGGGCTGATATGCAAGGCGCGGCACACCTCAACCAGCTGTTCCCGGGCTTCTTCCGCCTTGACATGCATGATCGCCACGCCCCTGCCTTGAGGCATGCGATGGTTGCGCGTAATAATCGTCCGGTCAGACTTTAACGCAGCTACGATCACGCTGGCCGGTTTATTATCGGCGGCATACTCCGCGTCAAAGCCGCATATACGCAGCCACTTGGCAAGCCTGCCGAGCTCTTTGGTCAACAGGAACTTCATAATCCTAATCCGCGCTATAAGCCACTGTTCCGCGGTATATTGTTTTGATGACCTTGCCTTTGAGCCGTTCGTTCAAAAAACAGGAATTCCTGGACTTGGAGGCAAAATCGGCTATCTTGACGGCCCATTCGGCATCCGGGTCCACTATTACGATATCGGCGTCGCTGCCAGCGGATAGCGTGCCTTTATCAATACCAAGGATCCTTGCAGGGTTCAGGGCCATCTTACGGCAGAGTCCGGCCCAATCCAGCAGGCCGGTATGCACAAGATATGTCGCGGATACGCCGAATTCAGTTTCAAGCCCCGTAACTCCGAACTCCGCACGGTCGAATTCGATCTCTTTTTCCGCCACCGTATGCGGTGCATGATCCGACGCAATGACATCAATGACTCCGTCCGCCAATCCCTGGCGCACCGCGTCCCGGTCACCGGCCGTGCGCAGCGGAGGATTCATCTTTTTGTTAGTATCGTAATCGAGCACCGCCTCTTCGGTCAGGCTGAAGTAATGCGGCGCAGTTTCGCAGGTCACCTTGACGCCTTTTTTCTTGGCTTTAGCAACAATCTCCACAGACTCGGCGCAGCTGATATGCGCGATATGCACGCTGCATTTTGTTCTTTGCGCGATCGAAAGGTCGCGCTGGACCCTTTTGTATTCCGACTCGTTCGAAATGCCCCGCAGGCCAAGGCGCGTGGAATTCGCACCCAGGTTCATCACGCCTCCCGCGCTCATGGTTTTATCCTCGCAGTGACAGATCACGGGAATCCGCAACTCGCGCGCCTTCTTCATGGCCTTGAACAGGATGTCAGGCGAATCAACGGAAGAGCCGTCGTCGCTTATTGCCGCTATACCCTCTTTTTTCAGCCTAGCAAGATCTACGAGTTCTTCGCCAAGCCGGCCTTTTGTGATAGCCCCGCACACGAGCACCTGAATGCGCGCCGTGTCTCGGATGATCGACGCTATAAGCCGGGCGTTCTCTGCCGAATCGATTGCCGGAATCGTATTGGGCATGGCCAGCACCGTGGTCACACCGCCGTGCAAAGCAGCCTGCGTTCCTGTAGCTATGGTTTCTTTGTCTTCCCGGCCGGGCTCGCGCAGATGCACGTGCATATCTATCAGCCCCGGCATGACGATCTTGCCGGCGGCGTCAATCGTCTTATCCGCGCCGTTGTTCAAACCCTTGCCGACTCTGGCAATCCTCGTGTTATCGATGAGGATATCCCTGATATCGTCGACATTGTTCGCCGGGTCGATAACGCGCCCGCTTTTAATGAGGATCTTCATTTTTTATATCCCGCGCCTGCGATACCAAAAAAAGCGCAGCCATTCTGACCGCGATGCCGTTAGTAACCTGATCCAGGATCACCGATTGAGGGCAATCCGCCACTTCGCTCGACATTTCAATGCCCCTGTTGATCGGCCCCGGATGCATGACGATCAATTCCGGCTTTGCCCTGCGCAGCCGCTCTTCGGTAATGCCGAACTTTTTGAAATATTCCATCTGTTTGGGAAAGGCGCCCTGCTCGTCGCGTTCAAACTGCATGCGAAGCACATTAACCGCATCCGCCTCCTTCAATGCCTCGTCGATATTGTTTGTGACTGAAACGCCCATCGCCTCTATGCCAACCGGTATCAACATCCTGGGGGCGCACACTGTTACTTTCGCGCCGAGTTTGGTTAAGCCCCAGATGTTGGACCGCGCGACGCGCGAATGAGCGATATCCCCTACGATCGTCACGCTGCGGCCCTCGATGTTCCCCAGCTTTTCCCTCAGGGTGAAGATATCAAGAAGCGCCTGCGTCGGATGCTCATGCCATCCGTCGCCGGCGTTGACCACGCTAATGTTCAGATGCCTTGCGAGCATGTTGGCCGCGCCGGAATAATTGTGGCGCATGACAATGATATCCGCCTTGAGCGCCTCGATGTTCCTGCCCGTGTCTATTAGGGTTTCGCCTTTCTTGATGCTTGATGTCTCGGCTGCGATATTGATTACGTCGGCGGAAAGGCGCTTTGCGGCTAACTCGAAGGAAATGCGCGTGCGCGTCGAGGGCTCGTAGAAGAGATTTACCACGGTTTTACCGCGCAGGGCGGGAACTTTCTTTATTTCTCTGGTGGTGACTTCCTTAAAAGAATCCGCCGTGTCTAAAATGAACGCAATCTCCTGTGCGGACAGGTATTCTAGGCCTAAAAGGTCTTTTTTGTTCCAGGTTACGGGCTCACTCATTTTTCTCCATTATAACAACCTCGTCCTTGCCATCGCTCTCGGACAACCTGACCTGAACCGTTTCGTCCTTGGCCGTGGGGATGTTTTTGCCGACATAATCGGGCCTGATCGGCAGTTCCCTGTGCCCCCGGTCAATGAGAACGGCGAGCTGGATCGTGTTTGGCCTGCCCAGATCGATGAGCGCGTCAAGCGCTGCGCGGATCGTCCTGCCCGAATAAAGAACATCGTCGACAAGCACCACGTCCTTGCCTGATATATCGAAATCGATCTCGGTCTTGTGCACAACCGGCTGGTATGCGATGAGCGTAAGATCGTCGCGGTAAAGCGTGATATCGAGAGTGCCCGCCGGCACGTCCTTGCCTTCGATCTTTTTTATATTCTCCGCGAGCCGGTTCGCGATAAAAACCCCGCGCGTGCGGATTCCGACAAGGCAGAGATTTTCAACGCCCTTGTTTTTCTCAATAATCTCATGCGCCATGCGCACAAGGCTGCGGCTCACTGTTTCCCGGTCAAGCACCACCGATTTTTCTTTCATGCATACCCTCTTATGGCGGCTTTGTAAAATAAAAAACCTAACCGTTTTAAGGTTAGGGCTTTACGTTCTGTTGTTTCTCAGTTGCAGACTGCATTTATCCACCTTGCCGGCCTCGCAGGGCCAGCTTAAAGGTTGTTAATTAATTTTTTAAATTATACCACACGCCCCTCTTTTGTCAAGAATATATGTAGACGCTTTAGCTAAAGTATTACGCAACAATAAGTTGAAATTTAATTTTATATTGCTAAATTTAGGCCGCCAGCCTGTCCTCTACGAAATCGACGCGAGAATATCTTTGATTTCCTTTGGGGTCGAAACGGCATAACTTTCCTCCATGCGCAACAGAGATGCGATATAGTCAAGCGCAACCACAAGTTCTTCCTGCGCTTTCTGCGCCGAACACTGCTTAACATATCCACGTAATTCATTATACGGCACACTGCCCGCGCTGCTTGCCTGACATATCGCATCCCACCGACCATGCAGCGCCTCA
>JAKPTF010000113.1 GCA_029571225.1 Candidatus Omnitrophota bacterium
TATCAATCTAAAGATGATCAAGGATGATGCGCGTACCCGGACCATCAGGCACGAGCTGGATGGTTACCGCGAGTCGATCCGCGCGATCCGTCAGGACACGGAGGTGTGCATTGGCAAAATTGTTAGAGGGTAAGCTCATCGCAGACCAGCTCAAGAACATCATCAAATCAAAGGTCCTGGCGTCATCCAGGCGGCTGAAATTATCGAGCATCCAGGTGGGCGTTAATCCCGCCTCGGACGTATACATCAAGTCCCAGAAAAAGAACGCGGAGCTTTTGGGCATCGAATACGACGCGCATACGCTTGAAAAAGAGACGAGCGAGGAGAGGCTCATCGAATATATCCAGAAGCTCAACGACGACGCCTCCGTATCGGGCATTATCGTCCAGATGCCACTGCCGCTCCATATGGATTACAAGAAGATCAGCCAGTATATCAAACCGGAAAAGGACGTCGAGGGCATGCATCCGGTCAATATGGGAAAGATCATCTTCGGCAAGGCAAGGATCCTTCCGTGCACCGCAGCCGCGGTCATGGAGCTTCTGAATTCGATCGGGATCCATTATTCAGGCAAGGAGGCTGTCATCGTCGGACACAGCGAGATCGTCGGAAAGCCCCTGGCCTTGACATTGCTCGACAAGCTTGCCACGGTCACCGTCTGCCATATCGGCACGTCGAAGGCGGGCAAACTTGAGGAGCACGTTCGCCGGGCCGACATCCTTATCGTTGCGGTCGGCAGGGCAGGGCTCATCAAGGGCGACTGGGTCAAGGAGAAGGCCGTTGTCATAGACGTCGGGATCAACCGCGTGGGCGATAAGATCGTCGGCGACGTCGAGTTCGAGGAAGCGGAGAAACGTGCCAGCTTTATCACGCCGGTGCCCGGAGGCGTCGGCCCCCTGACCGTCACCATGCTCATGCGCAACCTCGTCGAAGCGGCAGGCATCTGATACCGGGGCCCGGCCCTGTGCTTTCATGCGAACAATCATCCTCTTGACAATATCGAACGTTTTCATGACGTTCGCCTGGTATGGCCATCTCAAATACAGGAACTCGCCGCTCTGGCTGGCGGTCGTGGCCAGCTGGGGCATCGCCCTGCTTGAATACTGTTTCCAGGTGCCCGCGAACCGCATCGGCTCTTACCAGTACTCTACCGCGCAGCTCAAGACCATCCAGGAGGTCATTACCCTCGTCGTGTTCTGCGTATTTTCCGTCCTGTACCTCAAGGAAGGCCTTAAGTGGAACTACATCGTGGGTTTTATGTTCATGGTTGCCGCGGTGTTCTTCGTGTTCAAGAAATGGTAATGCCCGCAGTGTGCCCGCATTTCGGCGCGTGCGGCGGATGCCAGAAGCAGGACCAGCCGTATGCGGACCAGCTCGCCTACAAGCAGACCTACATAACGAATCTTCTCGCGCAGTTCCATCCGCAGGAAATCCGCGATATCGTCGCGTCGCCGCAGATATGGCATTTCCGCAACAAGATGGAATTCGCCGTATCCGGCACGGCCGGGGCACCCCGCGTGGGCCTGAGGCCTCAGCAGAAATTCAGCTCGGTGATCGATATCGGAGAGTGCAGGGTTTTTTATCCGCAGGCCGGTGCGGTGCTGGATACGGTGCGTTCCTGGATCAGGGAAGGCCGTATCGAGCCGTATGACCTCAGGCGCCGGACAGGCTGCCTGCGGTATGTCGGCATGCGGCACTCCAAGGCATATGACGAGGTCATGGTCACGCTTGTTATCGCGATGTCCCGCCCGGAGTTCGAACGGAAGCGGACAATGTTCGACCCCGTCATCAAAAGCCTTTCGTTGCCGGGAAGGGTCGCGTCCGTCTACGCATGCCTCAATACCGGCGCCAGCGACGAGGCCGCGTCAGGGGAAATGGTCCTGCTGTACGGAAAACCGCGCATCCGCGAGCGCCTCAACGGCATCGATTATCAGATCGGACCCAGGAGCTTCTTTCAGACAAATCCGTACTGTTGCGAGCGGCTTTATGACATCGTCCGCACGCGGGCAGGCAACCGCAACGGATCTGTCCTGGACCTTTTCTGCGGCTGCGGAGGCATCAGCCTTCAGGTAGCGGCCGCATCGAACCGGGTGACCGGGATCGATATCATTGAACAGAATATCGAAGATGCGAGGGAAAATTGCCTGGTTCACGGGATCTTTCACGCGGATTTTGTCTGCCGGGACGCGCAGGTTTTTCTTTCTCAAGCAGCGGCTGACGGGAGATTGCGCGAATATTCCTGCCTGATCGTGGACCCGCCGCGGCAGGGGCTGACGAAGAAAGACAGGAGACTGATCGTCGAAAGCGGGATCGATCAGGTGATCTATGTGTCGTGCAACCCATGGAATCTCGTACAGGATCTGAAAACCCTGCTGGAGGCGTATTCCCTGGCCGTTGTCGAACCGGTCGATATGTTCCCGCACACGCAGCATATAGAAACGGTTGTTTCTTTGAAGCGGCAATAAGCTTTTGACAAGCAGGTTTTTTTTTAGTATAGTGAACTGATACGAAGGTCCCACCCGCATACATAAACCAAGGCGGTCAAACAATGGCTTTTAAGGATAAGATCCGCGCAGGGCAGTTCGTTGTCACATCGGAGATCGGCCCGCCCAAGGGCATCGAGACCCACAAGATCCTGGAGGATGCAGAGCTGATACGGGGCAGGGTTGACGCGATCAATGTCACTGACCTGCAGAGTTCGGTTATGCGTCTCGGTTCCCTCGCAGTCTGTTCGCTTTTGAAACAGCACGGTTTTGATCCCGTGTTCCAGGTTACCTGCCGCGACAGGAACCGTCTGGCGCTGCAGTCTGACATCCTTTCCGCCGCCGCGCTCGGCATCGAGAACCTGCTTATCCTTACCGGAGATTATCCGACTCTCGGCGACCATCCTGAGGCAAAACCGGTTTTCGATCTTGATTCGGT
Organism: Candidatus Omnitrophota bacterium; assembly: GCA_029571225.1. Lineage (GTDB taxonomy): Bacteria > Omnitrophota > Gorgyraeia > Gygaellales > Profunditerraquicolaceae > JAGOOP01. The sequence continues at coordinate 2,923 of JAKPTF010000113.1, forward strand.
GCAACTGCTGCAGGTCGTGGGTAAACTCCAGGCCGGCGTTGACATGAAGGACAATAAACTGACAGGAGCGGCGCCGAAGTTCTGCACGGGCGCGGTGGTCAACCCGGGCGCAGATCCCCTCGAACCCCAGATCATGAAAATGGAAAAGAAAATAGAGGCAGGGGCGCAGTTCTTTCAGACCCAGGCCGTATACGATATCAAGACATTTGAGACGTTCCTGTCAAAGACAAGGCATCTGAAGGTTCCGGTGCTTGCAGGCATCGTGCTTTTGAAATCAGCTGGCATGGCGAAGTTCATGAATAAAAACGTGGCCGGCGTCTGCGTGCCGGATGCTCTCATTAAAGAGATGGAAGGCGCCAAAGACAAGGTCGCCCAATCCGTTACGATCGCGGTGAGGCTCATCAGGGAATTACGGCCTCTGTGCCAGGGCGTGCACATCATGCCCATCGGCTGGGATACGGTGGTGCCGCGCGTATTAGACGAGGCAGGATTATGAAGGTAGTGATCATCGGCGCATCGGCCGCCGGCCATACGGTTGCAGTATCCCTGCGACAGGCGCATCGCGATTGCTCGATCACGCTTATCACGCGCAGTGCGTATCCGGCGTACGACAAGCGCAGGTTGCTGGATTATCTGGCCGGAGGCGTCAGGGAAAAGGACCTCCTGCTTGTCCCGCCTGATTTCTATCAGCGCAACAATATCAACTTCATGAAAGAGTGCGAGGTTGTTTCCGTGGCCCAGGTGCGCAAGCAGCTGTCGTATAAAAGCAGGACCGACCGCAGAGAGACGCTTGAGTATGACCGTCTGGTGGTTTGTTCCGGCGCGCGGACCGTCCTGCCTGAAGTGAACGGGATCCATAAGGAAGGGGTTTATATCCTTGATTCACTCGCCGATTTCAAGGCGTTCCGCAGCCATCTGATCACAGATCCTGTGTGCATCATGGGATCGGGCAGCAATGCGTTGTCTCTCGCCAGCGCCCTTGCGCGCAGGCAAAAGGAGGTCAAGGTTATATCCCCTGACGCCCCTGCGCAGGACGCGGCGGTCGAGACGCTCTCGACGGAGGTGATCGAGCTGATCGGAGAGGGAGGGATCCAGGCGGTCAGGCTGCGCGAGGGCAAGATCATCGGAACGTGCCTGCCTGTGTTCATGCCAGAGCCTAAAAGGGCCAATGCCGATTTCCTGAAAGATGTCGAGCTCGATGCGGCCGGCAGCATCCTGGTGGACGAGGAAATGCGCACGAGCGCGCCGGATATCTATGCGAGCGGTTCGGTGTGCGTCAGAAGCGGCGCTGCGGCAGTCAATAAATCATGGGATGACGTCATCAATGAGAGCAGGATTCTGGCCGAACATCTTGCTCGTTCAATGGGAGGATAATATGTCAGCGGATGTGCTGGTGCAGTTGGGAACGAAAGGTGCGGATGCGGTATGCGGCCTTACACGCAGCTCCCTGGAAGGCGCGATCAAAAAAAACGGGAAATCCGCGGCAGTGGCTTTTCCCGAAACGAATTTTTATCTGCCGCTGGCGCTTGCCCTGTTGAACAAAGAGGTCAGGACGCTCGGCGACTGCCTGGATGTGCTGGAACAGGCAGAAGGGCTCAATAAGAACAAGCCCGCAGCCAACGGCCTGTCGATCCCCGCGCTCGGAGGGGTCCTCAACAAAGGCGTTGCGACGCTTTTATGCGAAGAGATCCTTGCGGCATTGAACGTCATGGATAAGAAGCATCCTCAGGAAGGGTTCGCAGGGTTTCTTCCGGACAAGCTCTTGCGGTCGCTTGGCATTCAGCTGGTGGATGGCCGTATCGCCGGTGTTGCCGTGATCCTCGGTCCTGCAAAGGATGAAGACGCGGCTGTTGAGATGATCAAGAATTTCCAGGTCAACAGCATCGTGAGCATACTGGTCGGAAACGTAAAGGGGTTGACCCTGGCCAGACAGCTGGAGAACAAAGGCGTTGAGATGGGCCTTGAGAATTACATCGTGCCCCTTGGGGAAGATTATCTGTCCGCCATCTACGCGGTGAACTGGGCGGTCAGGGCGCCGTTGATCTACGGCGGGTTCAAGCCCGGGCAATGGCAGGGGATCGCGGAGTATGTCCGGAACCGCGTGCCTGCGTTCGTGGTGCTTCTAAGCCATGTCGATGAGGTGCTCGTGGCGACCGGGCTTGGTGTCCTTGCGTTCGGCCTTCCGATCATCACCGACCTGGACGTGCCGCAGCTGCCCAAGATCGACACGACTTTGTTCGAGGCGCTCGTCACCGAGAAAGATTACAAAAAGATCGTCGCTCAGTGCATCCTTACGCGCGGGATCAAGGTAAAACGCACCCAGGTGCCTGTGCCCGTCTCATATGCGGCTGCGTTCGAAGGGGAACGCGTGCGCAAGGAACAGTTGTTCGCCGAATTCGGCGGTAAAGGCGGACTGTCGTTCGAATTCCTTACGAGCGCCGCGATCGGCGAGATCGAGGACGGGAAGGTCGTGATCCAGGGCCCGGATATCGACCAGCTTGAAAAAGGCAAGAAATCCATGCCCCTGGCCATCATCGTGAAGGTCGCCGGCCGCAAGATGCAGAAGGATTTCGAGCCGATCCTGGAGCGGCAAATCCACCGGTTTGTCAATTATGCGCAAGGCATCATGCACATCGGACAGCGGGATATCAACTGGATCCGTGTTTCGAAAGAGGCGTTTGACAAGGGATTCAGACTCAAGCATATCGGCGTGATCCTTCACGCGATGCTTCATTCCGAGTTCAGCGCTATCGTCGATAAGGTTCAGGTCGAGCTGTATACGAAAAAGGAAGACGTCGAGAAGCTGCAGGCTCACGCCCTGAAGGTCTATGACGAACGCGACGAGCGCCTCAAGGGTATGTCAGACGAGTCGGTCGACACCTACTATTCATGCACGCTGTGCCAGAGTTTCGCCCCGAATCACGTCTGCATCATCACGCCCGAGCGCCTCGGCCTGTGCGGCGCGTATTCGTGGCTCGACGGCAAGGCAGCCTATGAAATAAATCCGACCGGGCCGAACCAGCCGCTGCCCAAGGGCAGGACGCTCGACGCGCGTCTCGGCCAGTGGGACAAGATCAACGAGTTCGTCTATGACACCTCGAACAAGACGATCGAGAAGGTGAGCATGTATTCGCTCATGGATTCGCCCCAGTCGTCCTGCGGCTGTTTCGAATGCATCCTGGCGGTCGTGCCCGAGGCCAACGGCGTCATGATCGTGCACCGGGATTTTGTCGGGATCACGCCCAGCGGCATGAATTTCACCACCCTGGCCGGATCAGTCGGAGGAGGAGTGCAGACGCCCGGGTTCCTGGGCATCGGCAAACTGTACGCCGTCAGCAAGAAGTTTATCCTGGCGGAGGGCGGGTTGAAGCGCCTCGTCTGGATGCCCCTTGAGCTTAAAGAGATCCTCGGAGATAGATTGAAGAAACGCGCTCAGGAGATCGGTATCCCGGACCTGGTGGATAAAATCGCGGATGAGACTCATGCGACGACCGCGGAACAGCTCGTCGAATATCTCCAGAAGGTCAAGCACCCGGTTCTTGACATGGAACCGCTGGTCTAGCGAGCTTTTTGTCTGTGAGGAAGGCACAGCCTATGAAGGCACCAGCAGCCTGGATTGTGGCGGGAAGCATCGCCGCCGTTATCCTCCTGTGGACGGCAACCGGTTGCGTTGAGTTGAAATATTCCGCCGCCAACCGGCTCGATGACCCGATCGATGTGCTGACTTCGCGGCCGCCCTCATCCGTCTATTTTTCATTCTCTGCTCCAAACCGTCATGATGCGCCACGCGTCCGGTTCATATCCGGCGCGCTGGCGTCTGCTCTCGGGAAAGAAGGGCTGGCGCTGGCCGAGGGCCCGGATGCCGCCGACATCGTCATGACAGGCCGGTGTACGTTCTACCGCAAAGCCCAGGGGTCTTTTTTGTTCATCCTCGTCCTGCCCATATATCGATTTAACGAGGATTACGACGGCATCAGCCTTGACCTGCGGTATCAGACTGACAAAGGACGATGGAAAAAGACCTACCGCGTGTATTACCGGGGCTGGCTTGCCGATGATTTTGAGCTGGCCGTTGACCACCTCTGCAAGGCGATCGTCGCTGATCTGCCCCGCCGGGGCAAGGTGGTGGAAAAAAGTCAGAACAAAGCAGAACCCCGCCCTTTGCAATAATCATTTCCTCATATATACTCGTCACTTAGATACGGTACGTCGCTGTAGAGGAGCAAGCCTATGGCCAGGCCTTTACCGGATGAACAGGCGCTTCTTGAACAATTACGCAGCGAAAACGTCAGGATCGGACAGGGTCTGTGGGAACTGTTTTCCCGCCGCATAACAGAAGACACCACCGCGATCGCCCTGATCTGCAGGTATTCCGTTTCACACGGACAGCCGATTTCCGTCGGCGACACGCACAAGATCCTTGTGTGTTCGCGCGATATGGAGAATATCGTCCGTACCATCGCGGCCGGCTCGAAAGACGACGTGGTCTTCACGCAATTCATCGACAGCGTGCCGCTGCATCCGGCAATACGGGAACTGTTTGCCCACCAGCTGGGCAATGACGTATATGCCGTCAACATGGTAGCGGGCGATTATGCGGACCCTCTGTCTCCCCGCCCCGTCCCCCCGGAAGACGCGGCGCGCATCCTGCGCCACACGACTTCCATCGTTGATTTCATATCTATCATGAAAGACGCCGTTGCGGGCCTCGGCTCAGGGGACACGTCCGCCCAGCCCCGGGACCTGTACCGCCGCCTGTACGATTCCATCTCCTACGGTCTTGCCAGGCTGGATATGCAAGGTTCAGTCGTCGAGTCCAACCAGGCGCTTCAGAAGATGACGGGGTATGCCAAGAGCGAAATGACCCTGATGCCCCTGCATCAGATATGTCCGTATGACTGGAAGACCGTCGCCGGGCAGCTGGCCGATGCACAGGGCCCGGCGCGGGGCGCCGGCATGGAATTCGAACGGGAATGCGTCAGGAAGGACGGTACCATTTTTCCCGCTCTTATCAAGATGCGCCTGATAGAGGATGCCGGTCAGGAACTCGCGGGGGTATGGGTGATCGTGCGCGATATCAGCGCAACGCGCACTGAACAGCGGGCGATCCTGCGCGAGGTCTGGGCTACGCAGACGGTCATCGAGAAGATCGGTGACGGCATAACGCTGAGCAACGCCGCGGGCCATTTCGAAATATTCAATTCCCGGATGAAGGAACTGACCGGGTATACTATCGACGAGGTGAACAGGGCAGGCGATTTGAGCGCCCTTATATACCTCGACCCTGTCCAGCGCAGCAGGGCCCTGGCGGGCATCAATGAGGTTATTGGCACGCAAGGGGTCCACGAAGCCGAATCGGTTATACGGGCCAAAGACGGCAGCACCAGGGCCGTGTGGGTGACGACATCGCTTATACGCTACCGTAACCAGGACATGTTTTTGAGCGTATGGCGCGATATCACCGCCCAGCGTAAGGCCGAAGCGGAGCTCCGGAGACAGCAGGAGTTTACCTTCCGCCTTATCGAGGGATCGAGCGCGCCGACATTCGTCATCGGCAAGGATCACCGGGTGGTCATCTGGAACGCTGCGTGCGAGTCCATAACGGGCATAAAGGCCAGCGATGTCGTCGGGACCACGGACCACTGGAAAGGTTTCTACGCGCACCGCAGGCCGTGCCTGGCCGACATCATCCTCGATAATGACCTGCAGAACATTTCCTCGTTTTATCCGGTGACCCGCCGGTCCGATTTCACCCCTAACGGTTGGCACGCAGAGAGCTGGCTGGTCACCCATGACGGCAAAGAGCGGTATCTCATGTTCGACGCCGTGCCAATCATAGACGAGTCAGGCGAAGTCAGCGCGGTCATTGAGACCCTTTTTGACGATACGCTCGGGACCGTGGCAGAGCGGGAGCGGCAGATGCTCAATGCGGAACTGGTCAAATCCAACGATAAGTTGAAGGAGCTGGCTTTAAAGGATCCCCATACCGGCCTGTATAATTTCCGTTATCTGCAGAATGCGATCGAACCTGAATTCGACCGCGCAAAACGCCAGGGCCAGCCTTTGTCGGTTATGATGCTGGACATTGATTTTTTCAAATCAATCAACGATGTGTACGGCCATCAGTTCGGGGATTACATACTCAAACTGGTTGCCATACGGCTGCGCAGGACCGTGCGCACGTACGACACGGTGATCCGTTACGGAGGCGAAGAGTTCGTCATCATATGCCCGGGAAGTGACCGCCAGAACAGCCGGCATCTGGCGCAGCGGATCATCGAAGAGTTCAATTCCCGTTCACTCGGCAACGACGAGTTTTCCGTGCGCATAAAGATCAGCATCGGCATTGCGTCGTTCCCCGAGGACAGCGCGGTCAGGGGCATGGCGCTCATCGACCTGGCTGACCGGATTTTGAACAGGGTGAAGGAGGCGGGGGGGGACAAGGCCTTCACGTTCCCTGACGCGTTCGGCGGGGCCGAGCATCTGTTCTATGACACCAACGACCTGAAAACGATCAAGTCGAAGATCGAGCGGGTCAATACGCGGGTCAACCGCATCATCGTCGAAGAGTTGATTGCCTTCGCGCGCAACAGCTGCATGCGCGACAGCTATTCTCCGGTCCAGCTTGAGGAGATGTCGAATCTCGCGGTCAGGATCGCAAAGGCCATGGACCTGCCCGTGTACGCGCAGGAACATATCGGGGAAGCCGCCATGATCCATGACCTGGGCAAGCTCGGCCTGCAGGCAGATCTGTTGTGCAAGAGAGAGCCTTTGACGGATGCGGAATGGGTGCTCATGAAGCAGCATCCCCAGATAGCGGCTGATATCCTGTATTCGATCCCCGCACTGCGGCAATTGATCCCGGCTGTCCTGAGCCATCACGAGCGATGGGACGGGGCCGGATATCCCAACGGCCTGAAGTCCGAAGGAATACCGCGGGAGGCTGCGATCATTGCAGTCGTCGATGCGTTTTGCGCGTTGTGCGCTGACCGCCCGTACCGCCGCGCGTTCCCCCGGGATGAAGCAGTCTCGATCATCGAGCGGGCATCAGGGACCCAGTTCTGCCCTGACGTAGTCGAGAGTTTTATGAGGGTGCTGTGACGGCCGCTTTGCCTGCGCCATGGTGGATAATGGTCAATAACAAGGAGAATCCAGCCATTTACAATAAAATGAAAGGTGTTATAGTATTACCGTCAGAAGTACCACCGTATGGAGGCAAGGGGATCGAAGCTGTTCCTTCGGCAATCACTGCCGGACAGTGAGTAAGTAGATTATCCCCTTGCCTTTTCTAATTATCCGGTCTCCGCTCGAAGCCGTCCACTAATGCATTGTATTCTCGCCCTATTTGAAGTAGAATAATGAAAAATAAGTACCTGTTCGATGGAGGGCATTGCAATGAAGAATAAAATCCTGTTGACGGCATGCTGTTTGATCGCGTGCGCGGTTTTTATCGATGCGTGTTATGCCAATGACGCGCTTTCGGTCATCCATTCGCGCAAAAGCGTGCGCCAGTATACGGGCGAGAAGGTTTCTCGCGACGACCTCGTCACGCTGCTGAAGGCCGGCATGGCTGCGCCCAGCGCAGTGAACAAACAGCCGTGGGTGTTCGTGGCAGTGACCGACGGTGCCACACTCGTCAGGCTTGCGGAGAAACTTCCCTATACAAAAATGATCGTAAAAGCAGGCGCGTGCATCGTGGTCTGCGGGGATATGTCCAAGGCATTGTCAGGCGCAGAACGCGAGTTCTGGATCCAGGATTGCTCTGCGGCAAGCGAAAACATCCTGCTTGCAGCCGAAAGCATGGGGTTGGGAGCCGTATGGTCAGGTATGTATCCTTTGCAGGACCGCGTTGACCACGTGCGCTCGGTCCTGGGCCTTCCCGATACGGTCATACCGCTCAATATCATCGCAGTCGGCCGCCCGCAAGGCGTTGAAAAGCCCCAGAACAAGTTCAACGAAGCGAACATCCACTGGGAAAAATGGTAAAACAATAGGGACGGTTCTCCGGAGGCAAACCGTCCCTATTATTTTTCTTGACAGAAGCGCCTGGTCTGATATTATCATATTTAAGGATGTAACCTGCCCAAATTCCAGAGAGTTATCAAAAAGTTGATACCTCGAATAATACGACATAAATTTAGAACGTATTCCGTTTTGAGCCATACGTCCTCAATGCCATCCTTTTATTGATTCCCATGCAGACATTGTTGAACAATGGGTAACGCGAAAATCTTTTTAATCGACGCCACGGCGTTGTGCTACCGGGCATTTTATGCCATCCGGGGCCTCTCGACGTCGGACGGCAGGCAGACCAACGCGGTCTTCGGTTTTGTCCGCATGCTGCGCAAGTTGATCAAGGACCATAATCCCGGCCATCTGGCTGTGTGCTTCGATGTGTCCAGGGAAACGTTCAGGCAGAAGAAATATGCCGCCTACAAGGCGCAGCGCCAGTCCATGCCTGACGGCCTGGCAGCTCAGATCCCGGTCATCAAGGACATCATCGCCGCCTATGGCATACCGCTGTTCGAGCAGGCAGGCTTCGAGGCGGATGATATCATCGCAACCCTTGCCCATAAAGCGAAGGAGCAAAAGATAAAGACGGTCATCGTCTCCTCCGACAAGGACCTTCTGCAGCTTGTGGACGAGGATATTTCAGTATTCGATCCCCAGGCGGACGAAAAGGTGTATGATGCCGCCCGGGTCAGGGAGAAGTTCGGCCTCGAGCCGCGGCAGATCCCCGACCTTATCGCGTTCGTCGGCGATACGGTTGACAATATCCCGGGGATAAAGGGGATCACGGAAAAGAAGGCGATTGCGCTTTTGTCCGAATACGGCACTGCGGAAAAGGTCATAGCTGCCGCAGCCGGTATCCCGGAGGGGAAAATCCGCCAGGCTATCGAGGAAAATTCCGGCCAGATATCGCTCAATAAAGAACTTGCCTCTCTCGATGACCGTATGGACTTCGGATTCGACCTTGACAGCCTTGCCATCCGGGCGCCTGATATCAAGAAGCTGGCGAAGATCTTTACCGAATATGAGTTAAAGGCTTTTTTGAAGGACCTGCCCGCATCGGTACAGCCGGCTGTGCCTGCGGTCACGGCTGAATTCGCTTCCGATAAAGATATTCCCGCGGCCTGCGGCCAAGGCGCGTTATACATTGCCGGCAGCGGCCTTGATTCCCTTGCGTTTGGGTCCTGCGAGAAAGTTTTCAGGATCGAAAAGATCGGCCCCGGAGCCAGAAGCGTCCTTGCAGACCCGGCGGTGCCTAAAATAGGCCATGACCTCAAAAAGATGAAGGTCCTCCTTGCGTCCGAGGGGGTAGAGCTCAACGGCCTCGCGTTTGATACGATGATCGCGGCATACCTGCTGAATCCGGCGCGCAGCAATTTTTCGCTCGAAGATATCGCCTGGGAATATTTGAAGGAGACCCGCGGCGCGGGTACGGAGCCTCTTGACAGCCCTGCGGCGATCGGCCTGATACGCCGCATGCATCCGATGCTCCGTCAGGCGCTGGCCGATAACAGCCTGACGGAACTGTTCGAGACGCTTGAAATGCCGCTGGTCGAGGTGCTCTCGGCCATCGAATTGAACGGCATACGCCTTGATTGCGAGAAACTGAAGAAGCTTTCCGCAGACCTTGAACAGAAACTCGCGAAACTCATCCGTTCCATATACGACCTGTGCGGATGCGAGTTCAACCTGAATTCGCCCAAGCAGCTGCGGGAGGTGCTTTTTGAGAGGTTGAAACTGCCGGTCGGCCGCAGGACGAAGACCGGCCCTTCAACGGACGAGGAGGTTCTGCGAAAGCTGGCAGAGCGCCATGAGTTCCCGCGAATGCTCCTTGAATACCGGCAGCTCATGAAACTGAAATCGACGTATGTCGATGCGCTTCCCGCGCTGGTCAACCCGCGGACCGAGCGGCTGCACACGACGCTGAACCAGACCGGCACGCAGACGGGCAGGTTGAGTTCGAGCAACCCGAACCTGCAGAATATCCCCGTCAAAACGGAGCTGGGCCGAAGCATCAGGGAAGCAATCATTGCGTTCTCGCCGGACAGCGTACTCGTATCGTGCGATTATTCTCAGATAGAGCTGCGGATACTGGCGCATATGTCGCAGGACGAGGAATTGATCGGCGCCTTTAAGGCGGACGCCGACATCCACCGCAGGACCGCTGCCCTCGTGTACGGGTGCGATGAAGAGGATGTGACCGGCGAGATGCGCAGCAACGCCAAACGGATCAATTTCGGCATCGTCTACGGTTTGAGCGCATACGGATTGAGCAGGGACCTGGCGATCCCCATCGATGCGGCCCAGCAGTTCATAGACGCGTATTTCGCGACCTACCCCGGCGTGAAGACGTATATCGACAATCAGATCGTCAAGGCCAAGCAGGATGGATTCGTCACCACGATCCTCGGCCGGCGCAGATATCTGCCGGAGATCAAGGACAGGAATATCGCCATCAGGCAGTTTGCCGAGCGCCAGGCCATCAACGCGCCGATCCAGGGTTCAGCCAGCGACCTGATCAAGCTGGCGATGATCCGCATTCACGAGGTGATGCGCAGGCAGGGTTCCAAGGCGCGCATGATCCTGCAGATCCACGACGAATTGCTTTTCGACGTACCCCAAGCGGAGGCCTCGCGTTTCAGCCAGACGGTGCGCGACATCATGGAGCACATCATGGAGCTTTCGGTCCCGGTGAAAGTCGACGTGGCGCAGGGGCGCAACTGGAACCAGATGAAAACCGTCCCCATTATTTAAGGAGGTTTTATGAAGATTGTCATGTGTGCGTCTGAGGTGGTCCCGTTCGCAAAGACAGGCGGCCTTGCCGATGTGGCAGGCGCGCTGCCGGCAGCGCTGGAAAAGTCGGGCCACGAGGTCATCGTTGTTATGCCGGGATATAAGACCGTGCACGCAAAGCAGGGGCTTTCGATCAAACGGGTCAGGGACGGCCTCTCAACAGCGACGATCGGCAAGGCGATCAAGGTCTATTTCATCGATCATGATTTCTATTTTGGCCGCGACGCCCTGTACGGGGACAAGACAGGCGATTACATCGATAACATCGACCGTTTTTCGTATTTCTGCCGCCGGACGCTCGATCTTCTGAAAGAAACCGGTTTTCAGGCAGATATCATCCACTGCCATGACTGGCAATCGGCGCTGGTGCCGGTCTATCTGAAATCCACCACGTACTCAAACGATCCGTTCTATAAAGCCATGCGCACGGTCTTCACGATCCACAATATCGGCTATCAGGGGCTGTTCAGCAAGGATGAATTCCCGAAGCTGGGGCTGGCGTGGAGCTTCTTCGGCGTGGACGCGCTGGAATATTATGACCAGATCAACTGCCTCAAGGGCGGCATCGTATTTTCCGACGTGATCAACACGGTCAGCGACACCTACAGCAAGGAGATCCGAACGAAGGAATTCGGTTTCGGCATGGAGGGCATCCTCGAACAGCGCAGAGAATCACTGTTCGGCATCGTCAACGGCCTTGATTACTCCATCTGGGACCCGGCGCTCGACGGTTTCATCGCGTCGAAGTTCTCGTGCCAGGATTTGGCCGGCAAGGCCGCGTGCAAGGAGGATCTGCAGAAGATATGCAGGTTTCCGGTGAAGAAGGACATTCCGCTTATCGGCGTCGTATCCCGCCTTGCCCAGCAGAAAGGATTCGATATCCTTGCCGAAGGGATCGACCGGATGTGCAGGATGTCTTTGCAGATGGTGATCCTGGGCACGGGCGACGCCAAGTACCACGACATCATGGAGTCGATGGTGAAGAAATATCCCAAAGTCATCTCGCTCCATCTTAAATTCGACGACGCGCTCGCACACAAGATCTATGCAGGCTCCGACATTTTCCTCATGCCTTCGCGGTACGAGCCCTGCGGCCTGGGGCAGATGATCAGCATGAAATACGGAACGCTGCCGCTTGTCTTCAAGACAGGAGGGCTCGCCGATACGGTGGACGCGAGCACCGGCTTTGTCTTTGCCAAATACAGCGCCGACGAGCTTTTGAAGACCGTCAAGAAGGCGCTTGCCGTGTACCAGACGCAGGACAAGTGGAAAAAACTCATGGAGAAAGCGATGAGGCGCGATTTCTCATGGGCAGAATCGGCAAAAAAGTATGTCCAGCTTTATGAAAAAGCCCGTAAAAAGATCTAGACGTCTGGTGATCGGCCTGACCGGCGGATACGGGACAGGCAAATCGACGGTCGCGGCGATCCTGAAGGGATGGGGCGCCCGGATTATTGACGCGGACGCCATCGGCCACAAGCTTCTTTCGCCGGGGACAAACGTCCATTCCGCGGTCCTGCGGCGGTTCGGCAGGGGGATCCTGCGGCCGCGCTCGGACGTCATCGACCGGCAGGCGCTGAGCCGGGTCGTTTTCGGCAATGACGCGCAACTGCGGGCGCTGGACTCCATCATGCATCCGGCGATTTTGCGGATCGTCAGGCGGCAGGTCGCCGGGATAAAAAACGGAATGGTGGTCATCGATGCGCCTTTGTTGGTCGAGACCGGCTTTCACCGCAACGTCGATAAACTGGTCGTCGTGACGGCATCGCGTGAACATCAGATAAAGAGGGTGCAGGGTAAGCGCGGCTTGAGCAGGGCAGCGGTCATCAGCCGCATTCGTTCGCAGATCCCTCTCCAGGATAAGGTCCGTATGGCGGATTTTGTAATAGATAATAACGGAACGCGTAAGGATTTACGCAAAGCGGTAACGGAACTAAGGAGGATGTGGTGGACAAGTTAGATATCAGCAAACTCAAAGATATGAAGATTACGGAGTTGAATAAGCTGGCGAAAGAACTCAACGTCAACGGGTTCAGCGGCCTGAAAAAACAGGATCTTATTTTCAAGATCCTGCAGGGGCAGGCTGAAAAAGAAGGGCTCATGTTCGGCGAAGGCGTGCTTGAGATTTTACCCGAGGGCTTTGGATTCCTTCGCTCGCCGAATTACAATTACCTGCCCTGCCCGGACGATATTTACATATCTCCGTCGCAGATCAGGAAATTCGAGCTTCGCACCGGCGATACCGTATCGGGGCAGATCAGGCCGCCGAAGGAAGGCGAGAAGTATTTCGCGCTTCTCAAGGTCGAGGCGGTCAATTTCGAGAATCCGGACGAGGTCAAGGACAAAGTCCTGTTTGATAACCTCACGCCCGTGTACCCGCACGAGCGGTTCAACGTCGAGACGACGCCTGAGGAGGTCTCCATGCGCGTCATGTCGCTTCTGACCCCCATGGGCAAGGGCCAGCGCGGATTGATCGTCGCCCAGCCCTACAGCGGCAAGACCGTGCTTCTGCAGAAGATCGCCAACGGCATCATGGTCAACAACCCGGATGTCGTGCTGATCGTGCTTCTGATCGACGAACGCCCCGAAGAGGTCACGGACATGCAGCGCCATGTCAAGGGCGAGGTCATATCCTCGACCTTCGACGAACCTCCGGAACGCCACATCCAGGTCTCAGAGATCGTGCTCGAGAAGGCGCGCCGCCTCGTCGAGCACGGCAAGGACGTCGTGATCCTGCTCGACAGCATCACCCGTCTTGCGCGCGCGTACAACTCGGTCGTGCCGCATTCGGGCAAGGTTTTGTCCGGCGGTATCGATTCCAACGCCCTTCAGAAGCCCAAGCGGTTCTTCGGCGCGGCCCGCGCCATCGAGGAAGGCGGGTCGCTGACCATCATCGCCACGGCGCTGGTGGATACGGGCTCGCGCATGGACGAGGTCATCTTCGAGGAGTTCAAGGGCACCGGCAACATGGAGCTGCAGCTTGACCGGAACCTCTTCCAGCGCAGGGTGTACCCGGCGATCGATATCAAGCGGTCCAACACAAGGCACGAAGAGCTCCTGTTGAAACCGGATGAGCTCAACAAGGTCTGGATCCTGCGCAAGGTCCTCAACGAATTGAACAACGTCGAGGCCATGGAGCTTCTGATCGAGAAATTGGGAAAGACCAAGAACAATGAAGAATTCTTGGCAAGCATGAATCAGAGAACGTAATCAAACACGAAAGGGAATGCCATGAAAGACAAGATCCATCCGAACTACAAGGAATCGACGATCGTGTGCGCCTGCGGCGAGACGATCCACACCCGTTCCACCAAGCCGAATATCCGCGTCGAGATCTGCTCCAAGTGCCATCCGTTCTTCTCGGGCAAGCAGAAGCTCGTTGACTCGGCCGGCCGTGTCGACAAATTCATGAAGAAGTACGGCAAGAACAAATAATGTTCGACAAACTGCAAAAGCTGGAAGCACGGTATATCGAGCTGGAGCATATGCTGGCAGACCACAGCCTTATGGCCGATACCGAGAATTACAACAAGCTGGCAAAAGAGCTTTCCGGCCTCAAGGGACCGGTTTTCTTGTTCAGGGAGTATAATAAGCTCGCCCGGGAGATCGTGGATCTTGAATCACTGCTTGGCCAGAAGCACGACGAACAGCTCCTTGAAATGGCCCGCGTTGAACTGCCTCAGCTGAAAGAGAAGCGGTCCGCGCTGGAAGCGAAGATCCAGGAGGCGCTCAAGGGCGAAGACAAGGACGCGGGCAAGGATGTGATGGTCGAGATCCGCCAGGGCACCGGCGGTGCCGAGGCCGCGTTATTCGCCGCGGACCTATACCGGATGTATTCCCTGTATGCCGCGTCGAAAGGCTGGGACGTGGACCTGATGTCCGCCCATCCGACGGACGAAGGCGGCTTCAAGGAGGTCATCTTCGGCGTTCGGGGCCGCGATGCGTACCGCAGGCTGAAGTTCGAAAGCGGGGTCCACCGCGTCCAGCGCGTCCCTGCCACCGAAGCGCAGGGCAGGATCCACACGTCCACGGCGACCGTGGCGGTCATGGTCGAGCC
>JAKPTF010000109.1 GCA_029571225.1 Candidatus Omnitrophota bacterium
CCCCGGGTCAAACTCAATGCCCTTGCGGCAGTATTCGACCGCGCGCTCGAATACTGCCGCAAGGGCATTGAGTTTGACCCGGGGGACCTGGTACGCTCCAGACTGCACGTAAATCTGCCCCATCGTCAGGTACCATACCAGGTCCCCCGGGTCAAACTCAATGCCCTTGCGGCAGTATTCGAGCGCGCGGTCGGCTTCACCGGTCCTGATATACAATGCACAAACATTCTTTAATACATCCCTATTCCCCGGGTCCAGGGTCAAAACCCGTTGATATCCTCTCACCGCACGTCCGTAATCTCCAACGCGCTCATAAAGGTCCGCCTGCATAAGATGGACGTAAGAATTTCCCGGTTCAAGATCCGCTGCGCGCTGTAATAATTCCAGGGCATCTGCACATCTGCCCTTCCCGGCATACAGGCGTGCGAGGGTAACCAGTGTATCGGTATTCGAGGGATTAATCTTCAAAGATTCTTTATAATATCCGATAGCCTCGTCCGAATTTCCCTGCGCAGATGAAATAAAGGCCAACTGCTCAAAAGCGCCGTATGCCTGAGGATCAAGCGCGATCATCGACCGGAGGACCGCGACAGCATCATCGTAACGGCGCATATCGGTGTACAGGCTCGCAAGATAAGACAATGCTTCGACCGAATCCGGGCGCAGGGCAAGCACCGCGCGGTAAGAATCAAGCGCGGCCTCGAAGGAGCCCTGATGGCGGAACTCACGCGCTAAGTTCATATGCGCATCCACCGAAGTCGGATCGATCTTTAGCGCATATTCGTACATACGGACGGCCTTATCGGGATACCCCATGGTGCTGTATAAATTACCAGCGCATATGTACGCGTCCGGATATCCCGGAGCCGCCGCGATAGCGTGTTCATAGTATCGAATCGCCTTGGCATAGAAACCGTGGTTGCAATAAAATGAGGCGCTGGACAAAAATGGCACCACCGGCGTCAGAAAAAGCTCCCTAGCGCCTGACCCGTTAAATACCTTCTCTGCCTGCATCCGAAGCTTTTCCACCATACTGCGATCATTACTCATGCGGTAATACCGGATCATCTCATTGACCATGCGGGAATTTTCAGGCGTTTCATGATACGGGGCGTTCACGATATTAAATCGGCTGTCAGTGCCTTTTGCCTGCATGGCATATACGTTCTTCCGGTTAGTGACCACGTTAGACGCGGTGATAACGGCATATGCGCACACAAAAAACAGCGCCAGCGGGCGAAGGCCCGCAGAGAAAGGATTGCTGTCCTTCTTTCTTTTCGGAAACCGACGGCTGATAAAAACGGCAATAGTTCCGGAAACAGCCATGACCGCCACAGCGGATAACTTGATGCCCAGCGACGGGAAAAAGCTAAAACGATCAGCCAGATACCTGATGGAGAATATCCGGGCCAAGGCGGCTGGCGGAATGTGGATATACCATTGGTCGAGCCCGACCATATGCTCGGCAACCGTGACCAGATTCCAGATGACGCATCCTGCCGTAAGGATCATCAGAATCACAAATGCCCTGCCTTTCATTGTATCAGCAAGCCGGGCGTATAGAAGAACGAATACAGGGAATTCCGTCAGCAGGAGGCGGGCATTCAGCGCCCCGCCCCCGATGCCGAACGCAGCGCCGAGGATAACAATCTTGGCAAGCCACATACCGGATAAAAGAAGCAGGATTACATCCTTGTTATCTGGGACAAAAACTTTTCTTTTACGCATCTGCCCCACTCCCAACGCAAGGGCCGCGGCCAGGCATATATAGAAAACGGGCGACGCATAGAATGAACCCCGGTACGCAGAAAAAAGCTGGCCGATCAGGTAATAATGATCCGAATTAATAAGAGCGAACTCGCCCATCCTCCACGAGCCGTATTTTATATAGTCATTGACCGCTTTCAAGACAAGCGGCAGTAGCATGCCGATGCAAAAGAGGCCTCCAGCCGCCAACGGAGTCCTCTTCATGCGTAAACGCGCGAAGAAATACGAGGAAATGAACAAGAGATAAAACCAGAGATCCAACTTCACCACGATGCACACCCCGAAAAATAATCCGTACCACAACCATCGGACCGGAATGTCATGCAGGGCTATAATACCGTATAAAAGCAACATGACGCCAAAAAGCGCCGCAGGCATATTCGCGTTCCCCGGTTCTACTGTCATATAATACCAAAAGGGTGTAGCAAGGAAAATAACGGCCGTTGCCAGCCATGATGCCTGCAGGCTGAAAAACCGCCGGCAGAGTAGAAATGACAGAAGCACTGCCGCCAGCCCGCACAGAACGCTGCTGATAGAAAGGAAAACCCTGATGCTAACGTCTTCGGACACCATCAACAGCCCGCCAAAAAAATACCAAAAAACCTTCCCCATAGCATACCACGGCGCCCATATCAAGACCCCGCCGTGATTATGGAAATCAGGAAGATTCCCCGTTTTAGAAACCCCGATCTTTCCGTTCACAGCAAAGGCCCGTGCCTGATCGCCGAGATTGTTGACGATATTCAGATCCCCGTCATTCACAATACTCTCCGTATACGCGAAATAAACAGGCTCGTCCGGGCCGTGGAAACCGTCATCACAGACAAAGATAAAATACAGCGCCGGAACGGCAAGGCCGGCGGCGAAAAGGATTTTTTTCCATCGTGCGATTCTGTTCATATGCGTGACATGATACTGCGGCCGCTAGGCGGATCACCGCAGATTAAAAAAAATAAAAGCTCCTCCGATACAACAACATACCCACCGGTACGCGGACGGCAAAAAACGCCACAGCCGGACGTTTCCCATTGCAGGAATCACGTACCCATAAAAAAACAAAGAGGCGGCTGCGATGGCCGCGCCCGCAGCCGGAAATATGTATCCGCGCATGACAAGATACACCCCATACAGGGACGCCAGAACAAAACATAAAACGCTGGCGGTAAAAGCCGCACGGGAACCGAACCGTGTCGCAAAAGTAAGAATGCCGAAGCGCTTGTCCTGATCATGATCTTCGATCAGGCTGCCGAAAAAAACAGCCGCGTAGGTAATCCCAAAATACATCCCCAGCATATGGCTTTTTGCGTCAAGGGGCCGCAGGGCCGCGTAGCCGAATTGAAAAACAAGCCATCCCATAACAAAGTGCCAGAGGATCGCACCGAAAACCCTGGTCTTCAAACTTACCGGATACATGCTGTAGAGCACGGACAGGATGGCAAATGCAGCACTGAGAATAATGACCCTGTTCGGGAGCGCCGCAGAGAACAAGAGACCCGCTGCGAGGCAGCAGGCGGACAATCCCAGTTGGCCCTGCCCCGTGATCCTTCCTGAAAGCAGCGGCGCATTCTTGCGTTTTGGATTACCCGCATCGGTCTTCCGATCACACCAGTCGTTGAACGAGAATATATGCCCGAATATCGCAAACGAGGCAGCCACAAAATCCGCCATACAAGGAATGGACAAGCGCGATCCGCTAGCAAGAGCAAAAGACGAAGCCACCAGCGACGCTCCGACAAGCAAAAGGATGGATTTTATCCTTAAAAACCTAAAAAAAACCGTTATCGAATCAACCGCATTAAGGACAATTCTGATCATTCGCAACACCCTTATTACGCATACAATGAGAAACAATAGCTCCGATATCCCTGTTTATCTGTATTAAAGCCTTTGCGCTGAACAACTTCGACTTCCCTCCTTTCCGGTGGAGCAGAGCGTGAGATAATTCCACGACTGAACAGCCAGCCCGGACACTCCGGATAACCGTTTCGGCATTAAATAAAAATCCGTCGGCTATCAACGGGACCGAACACAACACCTTTGTCGGAATAATATTCAGACCGTTGTAATACGTGATCCGCTGCCTGAATAATGCGTTGATCGCTGCAACAAACGCACGTGACACCAGCCGGCGGAAAAGCGAACGACGGTCGGAGGCGCGGTAATGGTTGACGATGACCGTATCGGGCCTCAAATACGGCAGGCAGTTCAGTAATTCTGCCGGCCCGTTCTCCAGATCAGCGGGGAACCATGTAAAATATTCATACTTCGCCAAAGACAGAGCGTCGCGATACGACGCTCCGATCCCCTTATTCGCTCGATGATGAATGACCCTGATCTGACGGTACTTTTTCTCCAGTTCATCAGCAATATCCCCCGTAGCATCAGAGCTCCCGTCGTTTACGATGATCACTTCAAAGCCGGCGATCTTCCCGGATAATGCCTCGATGAGGCCATCTATAGAAACGCGCAGCGTCGCCTGTTCATTGTAGGCGGGAACACACACGGATACTGTAGGTCGGGTGTCCATATGATTTCGCGATCCCCAATCCTAAATAAAATTGACGTGCGGTCCAGGATGCTTCAATTCCCAGAGATACCGGTTAACAGCATCGAGCCTGCAAACAGCCCTGCAGCCGCTAACGCCGCGCGCAGAAATCAATTCCATGACAGCGCGCCTTTTCCTGCCTTCCCATATCTGTTTGAACGATTGCTTGTTGATATTGCCCATAATGAAATCTTTTTGTCCCAAGAAGACGCTGCACGGATATACATCCCCTGCCGCGGTAATATGGGCGGCAAAAGGCAATCCAAGACACCGGTCATAGGTCTTTCCTTCAGACAGGCGCTGCATCATATCCTGACGTAAGATGACCTTGAACGTACCCGTCTCGCAACGGCTCGTGCGCTGACGCACGAAATCCATTGCGCGCGCGGAAATATCCTGCGCAGGCCCGGCCCCGCTTAGCGGATGCCGGGAATACGGTTTGAGCGAAAAATAATCGACGCCGAGCGACCGCATCAGGCGCGCAAGAGCCGGCGCCTCGCGGTAATTCTGCGCGAGCAGGAGAAATTGCACTCCGATAACACACACCAGGCGGTTCTTTTTCTTTATCCTGACAGCGGTTTCAATGTTGGTAATCACCTTTTGAAAATCCGCCGTTGCGGCACGATGAACCCCGGCGTAGGTGGACGCCGTGCCCGCATTTAGGCTAATCCGCAGCCACTCTAAATACGGCAGGATGCGTTCGGCCATGCGCTTCTCCAGCAGAACGCCGTTTGTAGTGACCGCCAAGTCGATACCGGAATCCCCGGCAGACGCCACGATATCCGAAAAACGAGGGTGTAAAAGCGGCTCTCCTTCACCGGCAAACATGATTGACTTGACGCCGCGCCGCGCGGCTTCGCGGATGAATTTTTTTGCAAACCCCACCTCAAGCAACTCCGGTTTATACGCTAGATAATCAAAGGCGCAAAAAACACAGCGGTGATTACACCCGCCGTATACGCCCATTTCAAGATAGACCGGATAGACCGTTTTGCCGTTAAGCCAACGGTAAACCCGATCAACGTGATACATCAGTTTATGGCCGTCGATATTCCACCGGTCATGCCGGGATACGAATTGCGCCCCGACTTTCTGCTTATCGGTCCCTGTTCTCATGCCGGAAAAGCTCCTGTTTAAGGCTTCGGAAATAAATAAAAAAAGAGTTCATAAAATCGGTTCTGGTCACATAGATCTTTTTCCGCAGCACGAACATTTTTGCCGAATAATATGCAAGCGTAAAAAGTATGTTATGTGGAAGATACACCAGGACATTCAGGCACAACCACCGCAACCATGGGAAAACGACGACCACCGGCGCCAAGACCCCGTAATTCATCAGGACGTTCTTATGCCTCTTTGTAAAGCAGCCCAGCGGCGACGCGTACTGATATGATGTATGCATCCTGCCGTAATCAGGCGTGTAATACCCACGGCGTATGGTCGCTTCGCCGAGCGCTGTTCCCGGATACGGATGGAACGTGACGAACTCCGCCCACGTGACCCGGCTGCGAAGCGCCAGATCAAGAGACTTCTGTTCATCGAGCAACGTAGCCCCCGGCAGACCGATTATGCAATTCGTGAACGTATAGATGCCGTGTTTGTCGCACAACCGGTGCGCATCGACGATCTGACGGTCGGTCATATTACGCCCGAGCAGCCCCGTGCGCGTCCCCTCATCCCCCGCTTCAATGGACATGCTGATCGTGCGGCATCCGGCGTCTTTAAGAATCCGGACCATATCTTCCGTAAGCAGGTCGGCCCGCGTGAGGATAAAGAACGGCAACCCGATCTTTTTCTTATATTCCCTGCAGAAACACTCCAGCCAATCGTCGAGCCGGTATGCAAATATATCATCGTAAAATTTGACAAAGCTCAGCGGCCAGCGGCTCCGTATATAGCGCAGCTGGTCAATGACATAGGCGACACTATGCCGGCGCACGAAACGCCCCTTACCTTTATAAAGCGACCTCCAGCGGGCATTAAAACAATAGGTGCAATCGTACGGGCAGCCGCGTGACGTAATTATACTCTTAAGCGGGTATCCGCCCATCGGCGTATTATCATATAATAAAGAGTAATCGGGAAACGGTATAGAATCAAGATCTTCGATGAGGTTCCCGATAATGGCTGTGCCGGTCGATCCTTTCGTGACGATGTTGGGGATTCGTTCGGACGGATCGTTATGCTCAAGCGCCCGCAGCCAGGATACAATCGCCCGCTCCCCTTCTCCGAGGCATATCGCATCGAATGAACTATCGCGTATGACCTCCGGATAGAATGTCGCATGGGGGCCGCCCATGATGCTGGACACGTAAGGAAATGCATCCTTGATCCTAGCATTGATACGCGAATAATGTTTTACCTCGCCAGTGGAGGCGCTGTACGCAACCGCGTCCGGCCGCATCTCGGCGACAGCAGACAGGGGATCCCGGGCATTGACTTCACAGAGGGCAGTTTCGTGGCCCGCCTGCTTTACGACCGCGGCGATCGTGCATAATCCCACAGGCACGACAAAATTCTCGTTCTTATATATAAACAGTACTTTCATATCCCGATAATTTTATCCGGACTGCCGTTACCGCAACGATTCCTTGATCTTTATGAGTCTCTCAATGACATCAGGTATGTTCCGTATCCCATAGTAATAGATCATCTCATCAAGCGAAAGATCGTTCTCCCGGAACGTAAAACCCTTCTTTCCGACAACGGTACAGTTTTCGAAAAAACCGGTCCGGTGCATACGCTCGACGTTCGATCGGTTAAACGCAAGATTGAGGCCGCTGAATGAAACATACAGGAGGAATGAATAGAGGGTAAACGCACGGAAATACCGGAACCCTACGGTACGGATGAAGCTTTCGGGATCCCCCTTCCACCGGCGCCTGAGTCCGCAGATCAATTTCCGCTCGAAGGCGAACGTCAGTACCGCGATAAGTATGAGGGGCGACAGAAAGATCAGTTTGTCTACGGGTTCCTTTACGGAGAGTACGTATCGCGCGACAATCGCAAGAGATTTAAACCGCGAGGATAATGGAACAGGGGCTGTCAAAAGCGACATATCGGCACCAGTGATGAACTCCCCGACAACGATCATATTCCACACAATCGAAACGAACGAAGCATACAATACAATCCGCGCGACGCGGCTGCGGAGGGTAAAGGCTCGCGCGCACAGCAACGATAGCACTATGAACTCAGAAAGAAGGATCCGCGCACCGACAGTCCCCCCGCCCCAAGCAAAGCGGAATGAGATCAGATATACTTTGGCGATGAGATATAGGCTGAGAAAGACAAGGACCGCATCGCGGGAAAATGGCGCAGCAGCCGAGGTCCTTCTCTGGGCAACGCCCCACGCAGAAAAAAACAACCCCAGAACGGGGACGGCTAATATGGGTGATGTATAGACAAATCCGTGATACGGCGAAATAACCTGTTCCCAGAAGAAAAATCTATGGGGATTGAACATCGAGAACTCTCCCGAAAAAAGCATGCCGTATTTAAGATAGTCATTCATGCCTTTGAGCAGGACAGCAGGGATCAAGCAGACGAAGAAAATATATAGATCTGCCGGACGTCCTTTCTCCTCAAGGGCCTTGAAGACAAGATACGGCACTATAAAAAAGATCGTGAACCACAAATCAACCTTCACACAGATGCAGACGGAAAAAAACAGCCCCAAAAGGGCAAGATGGGAACGTTTGAATTCCATGATGGATACGGCGAACCATACCATGACCGCGCAGAAGAACGCGGCGGCGATATTGGCGTTCCCGTTCTGATACAGGACATAGTAGAAAAAAGGCGTGCCGAAAAAAAGCGCGCCGAGCGATATGCAGGAGATTCCCGTGTTGAAAAACCTTCGCAATACAAGGAAACTTATCAACAGCACGCCGAGAGCGAAAACAACCGTGCTGAAGACCCACGACAGGCCGGTAACGTACGCTTCATCAACCCGGATTGCGGCGGGCACTCCCATTACCCGGAGCATGCGGAATACAAGTTTGCCGTACAGATAGAACGGCGTCCATATAACGATGCCTCCGTGGTTATGAAAATCCGGGACGTTGAATGTCGGGCTGAGCTCGCACGCTGCGCCCGGCGCATACATCTGGTTTGCGACATTGAAATCGCCGTCTTCCACTATGCTCCTCGTATAGTCAATATACAGCCGGTCATCCACTCCGTTATATACCGGCTCAAAAACAAGGAAACAGAACACGGCTAACAACACAAAACAAATGCATGGGAAAACGCTATATTTCATCCTTTTGTGACTCCGGAACGATAATAATCGAATTCACGCATGACCTGCCTCCATTCCCCTGCTGCGTGGCGCAGCGAACAACGGATGTTCAATTCGCCGTATGTCGAGTTCCAGCATCTTTCACGACAGCGCATGGCATACAGCCTTTGCTCCCTAAACGCGGCCGACCGCCATATATCCTCCAGTGACGAGTCGCGGACGCTTTGCGTACCGTCCTGATTGGAACAAGCAGATACAAAACCGTAAGGATTAATACTGCAGGAATGATACCCGGCATAGCACGGCAGCCGGCGCGCTCCCGGCACATTCATCAAACCCATTCCACGAATGAAGGTCAACGAGTTTGTCAAAAGGGGACTCGATACCGCTGCCGCCTCGAGCCTCTTCACGGCCCCGCGCAGCTCGGCCATATCGGAATTTCCAAAAAGAAGCCCCTGAAAACTTCCGATGTGTTTCCTGCGGTGCATCAGGTGCGTATGAATCACGTCGAATTTTATCTGGTCGGCGCCAAGGCTTTGAGCAAAAGGAAGCATGTCTTCGATTCCGTCGATGTTAGCTTTCGTTATCATACAATTAATGCCTATCCTGACGCCGGGAATGTTTTGGCGCAAACGCCGGATGCCCCTGACAACCGAATCAAAACAATCGAAGCCGCGCAGGCGATTGTGCACCCCGGCGCGGACACTGTCAAGGGACACGGACACGGAACCAACGCCGGATGCCTTGAGCCTTTCGACCGCATGATCCTCAAGCAGGGTGCCGTTAGTGCATAGATGGCAAGACATCCCGCACTTCTTGATATAACCGATGATTTCATAAATATCATGCCGCAACAGTGGCTCACCTCCTGTGACAGAAACGACCCGGGTGCGCATCGACCGCAGGGAATCAATGCACCGTTTCCATTCCTCAAGGGAAAGCTCGCCGGCGGCCGTGCCGGGATCGGTCTTCCATTGGTCGCACATCATGCAGCGCAGATTGCAGCGGTCAGTCACCCAGACAAAAGAGAACATAATATCTGCCGGAGCGCGACAGAACATACGGCTCAGTTTAACATCGACGTAACTCAGGATCGAATGAAAGTCCATACGCAAAAAAAATCAAAGTTTATTGATAGAAAGCGTTCAGTGCATCGGCGACAAACCGGATCGACGAACGATCCATGCCGTAATGCAGCGGCAGCTGCAGGGCCCGGGAAAAAACCTCGCGTGCGTTCACACATTCCCTCTCCCGAAGGTATGCCGAACAATCGTCAGTGACCTCGGATCCGACGCCGGCGTCGATCCCGCGTGAAAGCAAATAACGGCGCACCTCGCAGAGCCGGTCAGGCACTTTAACCACAAAAAAATAGTAATTCGCCTCCGCATGCTCAAGCATGTGCTGCACCTGGATATCGGGACTCAGTAACGAAACCAGATACGAGGCTTTTTCCCTTATCAGGCCGACCCTTTCCTTCAGCGATGAAAGCTTTCGTATGCCGATCTCCGCCTGCAATGGTGCCATGCCCCCCTGTCTTAAACCAGACCGCTGGCTCATCCGGTATATCTTCTCCACCGTCTCATGCCAGGACGGCAAAGACAGAAGATATAAAAACGGCGCGGATACGGGTCCGGGCAGAAGGATGTTTTCGGCAGCTGCAACAGCTATCTTGCGAAACGGGAATTTATTGACCCGGCTGCCTCTCAAGCGGCGGATCCGTGCGGCGAAATCAGGGTCGCCGGTAATGACCATGCCTCCGCCGTATGTATTCACGGGTTTTATCGATTCAAAGCTGAAAAAGGCCGCATGGCCGAATGAGCCGGCATGTTTTCCCCGATAGAAAGAACATGCAGCATGAGCGCAATCCTCGATTAGAGCGATCCGCCTGTCGGCCGCGATACGCACCAGCCTGTCGACCTCGCAAGGTGCTCCAAACATATGCGTAGCCAGGATAACCCTCGTCCTATCCGTAATCCTTTCGGAAACCGATTCGGGGCTTATATTAAACGTCAGAGGGTCGATATCTGCCAGCACGACTTTCAAGCAAAGAGACTGAATGATGTAAAGTATATCCTTGAGCGTATACGCTGGCAGGATCACCTCATCGCCGCGCTTCAGATCGAGAGACATCAGGATAAATTTGAGCCCGGTCCTGCCTGAGCTGACGGCTACGGCATGGCCTGCGTGCGTAAAATCCCTGAATGCCTGTTCAAAATCGGCGACGGGGTCTGCGGCAGCATCCCTGCGTGAAAACAGATATTGCAGAATTAGGCCGAAGTCCTCTTTCACTCCGTAAATCCTGCGTCTCGGTATCATTGGCACGATCCTCCCCCAATAGCCGGCGAAACATCTTCTATTTCAACCGACGTATGCCCGAAAACCTGGAACCGGTCCGTTTTGACCTTTACGTCGCAAGGATTACAATCGCCGTATTGGTTGCACATCCGGAAATCGTCGTCTATCTCGAAATCGCAGGAAAGAAGATTCCCTATTGCAGGAAACCCTTTATACAGGTCATGATGACACCTGAACACGTCGGCGTTTGGTCCGATTATCAGTTCGGATGTGCGGCAGCGGCATGTCCTGCGGACCGCGTTGTTTACCGCCTCCGCGTAACGATATGTCCCGTACAGCCTGCCCCCGTAATTTCCGAGAAACTCTTTGGTCCTGAAGTCTATACCCATTGTCCGGCACATTTCGCGGGCACGTTTCATTTCCTCTTCGAATGCCGGATGCAGGACGCCGAATACGCCCACTGAGAAACCGTGATCCTGCAGCCGTTTCACCTTTTCGCACAAAACGCGTAAATCCATGGACTGCGGGTGGTAACTGACCCTTATATTTGCGTACGGCGCCTGCCGTGTCAACCGCCCCGCCGGCACGGATTTTATCAGCTCATCGATGTCGAATTCGAGATTCGTCAGTATGTCGATCGGGATGCGGTCTTCGATATTATTGATGATCCATATGAAATCGGGGTGCATGCTCGGCTCGCCCCCCTGCAGGGTAACGGGCAGACGCTCGGGGAGTACCAGCCTGTTCAGCCCCTCGGCCATCTTCCTCCCGGCGAGAATCTGCGTTTTATGTGTATTGCCGTTATTGTGGTAATTGATACAATACGAACACGACAGGGAACAATCGAGCGTCAAGAAACAGGCGATATAATTATACCGCAGGGGCACATGCACTTTTTTTAAAGGCATTTTCGATCCTATCTCTGACATATTCGGGGTTGATATACTCCATGCACGGCCTGGACCGGGAGCACCGCGGTTTAAAGCACGGGATGCAATCATACGGGGAACGCGGCAGAATGAACTCACCGCAATCGTAAAAAAACATTTCATACGGCGAGGTCGGGCCGAACAGTGCGATAACGCGCTTACCTAATGCAAAACATATATGGAGGCCCAGTGAATCGGATGTGACAAGCAGTCCGCAGGAATTGATCCAGTCGATGTACTCATATAGGCTGTTCAGACCCTGCTGCCAGGAAACGGAATATTTCGGCTTCAAAAGCGCTTCGAGTTCGTTCCAGTATGCGCGGGGCCAGATTTTGTTCTCCCATTTAGCGCTCGTAGCCCAGTTGAAGCCTATATCCCATTTGACGTCCGATGCCGGCCTGTATCCAAGCACATATTTCTGGCCCGCCCATTTCTTTCCGATAACCTCCGCAAGTATCTTCTGCCAACAATCACGATTCCTTTTTCTATCTTCGATATCCCTGCTGATGCTGATCAGCCTGCAGGCGGCCGCATCGTCTGAATGAGTCTCGATCCCCCTTCCGTTGAGGCGGAACCCGAAATATTCTTTTGTGCGCAAAGCCTGGGCGAAACAGCATACATCCGGGATCTTTTCGAAATTAACCACTATATCGAACTCCTGCCGCCTCAGCTCATTACAACCGTGCGGGTCATAGGTGAAAATATCCCTGATAAGGCCGTTCGATTCAAGCAGCGGCTTCGCTTTTTCGTCGACGAGCCATGTCACGCGGTCGCGGCTGAAATAATGCAGGATAAAAGTCGAACGCAGCACGTCACCGAGGCTTGTCTCCAGGCTGAGCATCGCGTCCAGCGTCTCGGAATAACCCAGTTTAATGATGAGGACTTTTTTGGTTCGAGCAGCCATAACGATCCCCTACCGTTTACGGTCCGATGCGCGTATGAGGCGCGCGATCATGTCCGCAGCCCTTTTGCCGTCACAGATGGCATCCTCCATGGAAAAATAACGCCATGAACCATACCGTCCGGCAGGAATGATATCATGCGCCTGCAGGTACTCAATGATCGCGCCGCGGGCACGGTCATAGTTTTTATCGTAGATGACATACCCGTATTGTATGTCGTTGACGTCGCATACCGATATCGGAGACTCACGGCCATATATCCCCAGACCCTCCAGATCCTTTAAAGCGCGCCGATACGCCCCGCGGACATTCAATGGTTTTGCACGCGAATAGGATATTTCCAAATAAATCGAAGAGGACCCTTCAGGGGCCAGTGACGCTGAAAAATTATGGTAGCAGCCGGCCCTGAAAAATGATGTTTCGCTGCCGGGGAAATATACCCAATGCATGCCCGGCCAGCACATCCTATCCATACCGATGTTCACGTTGATGATCGAATTCCAGCGTAATTTCTCCGCAGCCCGGCGTATGCTCGACGGAAGTTCTTTGATCAAACGGACGATCTCGGGCAGGGGCAATGTAAAAACGGCGCTCGAATACCGGACGGTCGCGCTGTCGGAAAATACGATCTCCTTCCTGCGGGGATTAATCGCCAGGACTTCCTTGCCCGCATGCAGTCCGTTCAGGCGACGGGCCAATGCCTCGGGGACGGCCGAAATGCCGCCTCTGCGGGGATACCAGAAAACGGCGTTGTACCCGAACTGCTTGCGATTCCGGGAATGCGCCCCGCGCAAAACCTCTTTCGCGGACGGGACCGGAATAAAACCGTCGAGCCAGCCGCAGCACATTTTTCGCAGCGGTACTGTCCAGAACTTGGTATTGTAAGGAACCATGAAATATTTCGCTATGCCGCTGCCGAACGTATCTATGATCCATGCTTCGAAGTTCGCGCTTTCCCGGCGGTCACGGCGACTGCGTTCCGAGGCATTGATAAAACCTTCGACGCACTCCCTCGTGATCCGGCGAGGAAGCTCCGATAGATTTGCCTGGAACGGATAACGGATATACCTGCCGTGCGAATGGATCCATGCTGACCGGGTGTGCCTGTCCAGTTCGACGCCCAGCCGTTCGGTAATAAACTGCCGGGTGCCTTCCCTCCTGAAATTCAGCAAGTGCCCGTCACAATCGAACGTAAAATGCCCTATAGTTTTAGACCTGCACAAACCGCCGGGCGTTGTTTCTTTTTCAAAAACCTCGTTGTCTATGCCGTTTGTGCTCAAATGCCAGGCAGCGCTCAACCCTGCCAGACCGGCACCTAGGACACATATCTTTCCTTTACCCATCGATAGAAACCTTGCTCATAACCCGTGCCAGCACGAATCCGCCTGACATAACCACCGCGATCAGGAATACGCCTGCCCGGCTCGAAACCTGGCTCAACACAACGCCGCTTACTACGAACGATAGTGCGCCGAAGGTCATAAAAAAAAGGGCGTTCAGTTTTGAATGACCGAGTTTTAAAAAACGCAATGCTAGATGGTCCCTGCTTTTCTTGAGGGCTGACCTGCCGTTGGATAAACGCATCAAACTCACAAAAACCGTATCGAAAATAGGGAACCCCATGATAAAAACGGGGCTCAGCAGGGCGGTTTGATTGGAGATTGAGGCAAAGCTCATCTGCATGGATATGGCTGCAAGGACAAAACCGAGGAAATGGCTGCCACTGTTTCCAAGATAGAGGCGCGCGGGCGGCAGATTGAACGGAAGGAACCCCGCGATCGAGCCCAGGAGGACAGCAAGCAAAAAAGATAACTGCGTATCGAAGTTAAAAATACATACGATCAATAAACCGAACGCAACGCTCATGGTCACTGCCGCACAGAGACCGTCCATGATATCGAGGAGATTGAACGCGTTCGTTATGAGAAGCACCCATATAACGGTGACGATGATATTGCCTAAATCATTAAGGAATACGATATGCGTCCTGACCCCGAGAGCAATCAGAATCGCTGCTGCTACCAGCTGCGTGACAATCTTGCCCGCGGCCGCGAATTCATACTTATCGTCCCATAAACCGGCGCACAATGTGAGGAGTCCTGACGGGATGAGAGCCTTATAAAAACCTGATGAGACAGCAAATGATAATGAAAGAATAAGGCCGCCTATGCAGACGACGGCGCCTATGGCCAACCCTCCTGCCTGCGGCACGCCGGATGCATTGCAAAAAAACTTCAAACGGCGGAATAAAAGAGCGAGCAAATAAACGCAACATGATGAAATCACAACGCTTGCAAAAAGCGTCGCAAAATATTTGTAATCCATAGTGTTGATATATACCAAGGGATTGTACGCGATATATCGCATTAGTATATCATTAACGTATTGCAATATCAATAACTATCTAGGGGCTTGTCAAGCCAAATTAGAAATGTCCTAA
>JAKPTF010000003.1 GCA_029571225.1 Candidatus Omnitrophota bacterium
GCCGCGCTCGGCATCCGTCTCGATATCAGGTATTTTTTCATCTACATGCCGATTATCGGCACGATAACCATGCTGCCGGTTTCTATCGCGGGCCTCGGGGTCCGGGAGGACGCGACCGTTCGTTTTTTCTCGAAAGCGGGCGTCGGCCACGATGCCGCGCTGGCCATGTCCCTGACCGGTTTTTTCATCTCGGTCTTGTTCGCCGCCGCAGGGGGGCTCTATTATGTCTTTACACTACATCGTAGACGGGTATAACGTCGTGCGCCATGCCTCGTTCGTGTCCCGCGGCCATACGTCGCCTGCGCAGGCGCTGGCCCGGTGCATCAGGGACAAAAGGCTCTGCGGCAGCATGAAGAACAAAGTGACGCTTGTGTTCGACGGCTATCCGACCATGGGCATCCCTTTGCGGCAGTCGCTTGACTGCGATATCGTATTTTCGCAGGACCGTAGCGCCGACGAGCAGATCCTGGACATGGCAGAGCATAGCGTCAATCCGAAGATCATGATCGTCGTGACGGACGACAGGAGAGTGCAGTTTCACGCAAAGGCGGCGGGAGTTTCGGTAGTGGGCGTGGAAGAATTCCTGACGGCAAAGCAAGAGTCGGAAGCTGCGCGCAGGCGCAGAGAAGACCGCACGCCGGAAATCAGCGCAGTGGACGCCGCCCGCATCAACAAAGAGCTCCGGAACCTATGGCTGAAAGAAAAGTGATCCAGGGCGATTTTCTCAAGTTCCTCGGCACCGCAGGCGCGCGCTTCGTCATGATCAAGCAGTTGCGCAGGTCAGGCGGTATCTGGCTGCGCGCACAAGGCGCGAACATCATCATTGACCCGGGGCCGGGGAGCCTGGTGCGCTGCCTCGCAAGCAGGCCGAAGCTCGAGCCCTCGGAGCTGAACGCCATCATCCTCACCCACCGGCACATCGACCACTGCAACGACGTCAATGTCATGATCGAGGCGATGACAGAAGGCGGGTTCAAGAAACGGGGCATTGTCTTCTGCCCAGCGGACGCGGTCAAGGGAGATCCGGTCATTTTTAAATACGCCCGCGGTTACGTGGAAAAAACCGTCATGCTCAAAGAGCGCTGTGATTACCGAGTCGGGGATTTCACATTCCGCACGTCAATGCGCCATATACACCCTGCCGAGACTTACGGATTGAAATTCGACCTCAACGGCCGCAGCGTCGGATTGATGACCGACACCAAAGCGTTCAAAGGGCTCAAAACATTCTATAAGGTCCATACCCTCATCATGAGCGTCGTTTTCCCGGAGCGCAGGCCTGCCATTGATCATTTGAGCCTTGAGGAAGCGCAGGAGCTGATAAAAGAATTGAAACCCCGGCAAGCGGTCCTGACACATTTCGGCATGCGGATGCTCGCTGCTGACCCGGCAGCGCAGGCCCGGCGGCTCACCCAGGCCCTCGGCATCGAAGTCATCGCCGCAACCGACGGCCTGACCATTACATAAGTGGATAAGCCAAAGGCGCTTTTACATATCTGCTGCGGCATTTGCGCGAGCTGGTCCATTGAGAAGCTGAAAATGGACGGTTACGAAGTCACGGGCTTTTTCTATAACCCGAACATCGAGCCTCGCGAGGAATACGACCGCAGGCAGCAGGTTGCAGCAAATGTCTGCCGCATACACGGCGTCGCGTTTATCGAAGGCACTTATGACAACGGCGATTGGCAGCGTTGCATAGCCGGCCTTGAACGCGAACCCGAAGGCGGCCTGCGCTGCCATGAGTGTTTTCGCTTCAGGCTTGCGGCTGCGGCCGGATGCGCCCGCGATCACGGGATCAGCCATTTTACCACGACCCTCACCATCAGCCCGCACAAAAACGCCGGGGTCATCAATAATATTGGAAAAACTATAGCGCCGCAAGCGTTTCTGATGTATAATCTTAAAAAAGAAGACGGCTTCAAAAAGGCAAATATTTTCGCCAGAGACCACGGGCTTTACCGGCAGCATTATTGCGGCTGCAGATACAGCATGGCTAACAGAGAAGCCGGCACGAAAGGAAGGTGACGCGTGAAATTCGACAGCAACCTGGATGAGAAGCTTTTTTCAAAGGAGCTTGAATCTGACGGCGTAAAAATCGTGGTAAGCGTGCATTCATATAACAACGGGGCAAAGAAGCTGCAGCTTGTCCGCGAAACGCGGGATTCCGAAGGCAACTGGCGTTTCGGCAAGCTCGGGCGCCTGACAAAGGCCGAAGTCGAAGGCATCCTGCCGCTCATCAACGAAGCGCTCGGCCACATGTAATAGAAAGCATCATCAGCTGACCATATCCACAACCTTTCCAGCCAATGGCGGATAAGCAGCTAATCAAGGTTCTGCTCGTAGAGGACAATCCCGAAATAGCCAGGCTAATCCGGGATATGCTGCGCAGGAGCCCGACGTGCACGTTCGAGGTTACCCATCATGCCGCGTTGAAACCTGCCCTCGAGTATGCCGCCTCGAATCCCATCGATATAGTAGTTGCGGACCTTACCCTTCCGGATTCAGAAGGTTTCCCCACTTTTTTTTCCATCCGGTCAACGGTTCCCAATGTGCCCATCATCATCCTTACGGGCATTGACGACGAAGAAATGGCTGTCCAGGCAGTAAGGGAGGGCGCCCAGGATTACCTCGTCAAAAGCCAGATAGACATGCATATTCTGCTGCGCGCCGTTCAGTACGCGATCGAGCGCCATCGCATCGAAGCGGCGTTGCGGCGCGCCACGGTCGAGCTCGAGGAAAGGGTCAATGAGCGCACCGCAGAGCTTAGCCTTGCCAACAAAGAGCTCGAGCGCGAGATTGAGGAGCGCATCCAGGCCCAGACCCAGCTTGTACAGGCGGCAAAAATGGAGGTTATCGGCAGGCTTGCGAGCGGCGTGGCCCACGAGGTGCGCAATCCCCTTGCCATCATCCTCCAGGCCAAGGAGTATCTCGAGGGCCTTGTCGATACAAAGAACGAAGAAGTTTCATCGACCCTCCAATCAATGACCAGGGCGCTTACCCGTGCCGACACGATCATCAACGGCCTGCTCGATTTTTCCCGCATATCGCAGCTTGAGATCAAACCGCACAGCGTCAATGAGCTTGTAGAAAATTCACTCATGCTCGTCAAGCATCAGTGCGACCGGGCCCATGTCACCGTCGAAAAGAAATTCGGCGAATCCCTGCCGCCTGTCAAGGCGGATAAGGTCAAGATTGAGCAGGTGCTTGTGAACCTGCTTATAAACGCCATAGACGCAATGCCCGACGGCGGAGTCATACGGATCGAAACCTCCGTTTCCGACACCGTTTCGGGCAAGGCCGTATGCGTCGAGATCCATGATTCGGGCAGCGGCATACCGCAGGAAAATCTTGCCAAGGTTTTTGATCCTTTTTTTACGACCAAGCGCGTAAAACACGGCACAGGCCTTGGCCTTTCCATTGTCAAAAGCATCATGGAGATGCATCACGGATCCATTGATATACGGAACCGCACGGAAGGCGGGGCGACGGTAACATTGCTGTTCCCGCTGTAACGTCTAAGGAGGAGCCATATGGCTGGAGTAAAAAAAATACTGATCGTGGACGATGAAGTGGATTTCGGGAAAATGGTCAAGCTCAATCTTGAGCGGACCGGGGAGTACCAGGTCATGCAGGAGACAAAGGGCCGCAATGCGGTCGAAACGGCAAAGGCATTCATGCCCGACATGATCTTTCTTGACGTCGTCATGCCCGAGATAGACGGCGGGGACGTCCTCGCCAAGCTCAAAGACAATGCGGCGCTCAAGGATATTCCCGTCGTATTCCTTACCGCGATCATCACGGACAAGGAAGCGTCCGCGGGCGATGGGATCGTCGCCGGACGGCCATTCCTCGCCAAACCGGTCACAACCGCGAAGCTGATAGACTGCATCAAAAAATACTTAAAATGAACATAAGGCATTCCATGTCGGTGCGCATCATGCTGATCGTGTTCTTGATACTTTTTGTCGTTTTCACGGCAATGACCATCATGACGACCGTGCGCCAGACTGAATTGATCTGGAAAAGGAATCTCGAAGAGGCGGATATCATATCGGATCTGATCCTGAATGGCATCAGGTATCCCATGCTGACCGGAGACCAGGATGTTATCCAGCGCCAGTTCGACAACTATGCGCAGAATAAGAAGGGCATTGATGCGATATCCCTGCTCGATCACCGGGGCGTTGTCATGCGTTCGACAGACCGCAGCCTGATCAATCAGATGTCCCTGGCGGATAATCTTGATCTTGCTTTGAAAGGTTCCGAGATACAGGGTTTCGTGAAAAAGAAGCGTACCGGCAAGCAAATTTTTTCGCGCCTGGTGCCCATACGTAATGAGCAGAAATGCTATGCGTGCCATGGCTCTGAGCGAAACATCCTTGGTGTCCTGCGCATTACCCTTGATCTTGAACGCGCGTTTGTCGAATTGCGCGATCTTCGCATCAGAAGCCTTCTGCTGGCGATTGTGAGCTTCCTTGCCATTGTGGTATTGCTCAATATCTTTTTATTCAGGACCGTGATTGTGCCCATACGGAAACTGGCGGAAGGGATGAACGAGGTCGCGCACGGAAACTTGAACCAGCAGATTCTTTGCGCCGGCAGTGATGAAATCGGGTCGCTGACAAGAATATTCAACAAAATGATCGTCGATATCAGTACCCTGATCGAGAAAGAAAAGGCGCTGACCGCCGCTGAGCAGGAGCGCAAGGAGAAACTCGCGTCGGTCAATGCTGACCTCGTGCTTGAGATCAAGGAGCGGCGTAAGGCAGAGGAGAGGCTCAACACGGCGTACCGGCAGTTTTCCGATATCATCGAGTTCCTTCCCGACGCCACATTCGTCATCGATCGTGACCGCAAGGTCATTGCGTGGAACAAGGCCATGGAAGAGTGCACAGGAATACTTAAGCGGGATATCATCGGTAAAGGCGATTACGCGTATTCGGTCCCTTTTTACGGCATTGCCCGGCCGATGCTTATTGACCTGATATTTCAATCTGATGTGGAAACCGAAACAGGCTATTCGTTTTTCGAACGCAAGGGGGACCGTCTTTATGCGGAAAGCCTTTCAACGACCCTCAAGGAAGGTTCGACCGTAATACTCTGGGCAATCGCATCGCCGTTGTACGACAATAACGGCGCGCTTGCAGGCGCGATCGAATCGGTGCGCGACGTAACCCAGCTCAAGCAGAACGAGGAGAAGATTCTCCATGCGGCAAAGGAATGGCGCATCACCTTTGATTCCATCAACGACCTTATCTCGATCATCGACCGCGACATGGGTATTGTCAGGTGCAACAACGCCTTTGCCGCGCTTTCCAGCCAGAAGCCCGAAGACATGATCGGTAGGAACTGGTTTGACGTGGTGTACGGGCCGACGCAAAAGGTCGATTCGGAGATAATCAAGGCCGTTTTTTTGAGCGGCCGCACACAGTTTGAGGAGATCTTTCTGCAGGAGATAAACAAGTTTTACGAGGTTACCGCGTCCCCGATCTTTGATTCGGCAGGCACCGTTACCGCATCGGTCCTTATCCTCAAAGACATCACGTCCCGCAAGGAACTTCAGAAAAAGGAGCGCCTGGCGCAGCTCGGCAAGCTCGTCGCGGACATGGCGCACGAGGTCAATAACCCGCTTATGATCATTTCCGGCCGCGCCCAGCTGTCCCTTATGGAGGACATCGATAATCCGGAGATCAAGAGCAACCTTGGCATCATCATGGACGAATGCCAGCGCGCCAAGGATATCATACAGCGCCTTTTGAAGTTTTCGCGCCGCGGCAAGAACGAGATCACGGCGATCGACGTCAATAAGTCTCTTGATTCCATCATCTCGATCATCGAACATCAATTCTCCCTGTCGAGCGTCGAGATCAGGAAACATTTCGGCGAGGGACTGCCGCCGGTTTACGGGGACGAACGCCAGCTCCAGGAAGTGTACATGAACCTGTTGTCGAACGCGCGGGATGCCATGCCCACCGGAGGAACGATCGATGTTACGACTACCTGCACAACGAATATGGTCAAGATCACGTTAAAGGATTCAGGCATGGGCATGAGCGCTGAAGTCATGTCGCGCATATTTGAGCCCTTCTACACGACCAAGGAAAAGGGCACGGGTCTGGGCCTTTCGGTGTGTTACGGCATCATCAAGAACCACGGCGGAGAGCTTAATTTCGTCAGCGAAATCGGCAAGGGCACTGCCGCCATCATACAACTGCCAATAACGCGCGGAGGTACGGAAAATGGCTAAGATCCTCATTGTCGACGATGAAGTCGAAATCGTCAGGATCCTTGAGAAATTCCTGACCAAGATGTCGTATGAGGTTGTTTCGACCTCCGACGGAGAAAAAGCGATCTCCCTCCTGGGAGAGGATAAGTCGCTTAACATGGCCATCCTGGACATGAAGATGCCCCGGATTAAGGGCATCGACATCCTCAAGACCATGGCGGAGCGCAATATCACGCTTCCCGTCATAGTTCTGACCGGTTCGTTCGATGAGGAAAAGTATCTCGCCGATCTTCAAAAGCTCGGATACGGCCATGACGATATACTTCTCAAACCCATCGACCTGAACGAATTGCTGACGATGGTAAAAGAGAAGCTGGGTAAGAAAACGTAATACGGATCCTGTTATCTTCAAGGAGATGCCTGTATGCTAAAAAGCGTTCTTGTTGTTGACGGCGATGTCGATTCGCGCGACAGGATCTATGAGATCCTGTCATCCATGGGGTATAAGGTCGAGTGCGCGCCGAACCTGAATGAGGCGATGGTCCGGCTTGAGAATGAGCGGCCGCAGCTGGTTATCGTGGACGAGTCTTTGCGTCCGGAAGACGGGGTGAAGGCAGTTAAGAAAATCCGCCTCATAGACCAGGGGATGCATATTATTTTTCTTTTGAGCTCGGTCCCGGGCGCGGAGCAGGAGAAACAGGCGTACGCGGCCGGCGCCAGCAACGTGGTCCGCAAGGATTTTTCCAGCCATTTCATGTTCAAGAGCATCATCGAATCGCTCCATGAGGTCAAGGAAAAAGCCCCCGCGGATACCTACGCGCCTCTCGGCCGGATCCTTGTCGTCGATGATAGCCAGGACATGCGGCTGATGCTGACGACTTTCCTGCGCAACAGGGGTTTTTCAGTGGCGGAGGCAGGCAGCGGCGACCAGGCGCTTATGGAGATCAAGATCGAAAAACCAACGCTGGTGCTCCTTGACGAACGCATGCCCGGCATGGACGGGCTTGTCGCGTTGAAAAAGATCAAGGATTTTGACGAAGGGATCAACGTGGTCCTGTTGACCGGCGTCCAGGACCAGGATATCATTCGCGAAGCGACCAAACTCGGCGCTGCGGATTACATCAATAAACCGTGCGACCTCGAGAAGCTCGAGGCCCTTATTTTGTCGATATTGGTGCGAAAGAAATACGTAAAATAACCACTCTGGAGGGGAAAGGGCTCTATGGCAAAAAAGATCCTGATTGTTGACAACGATATTCAGGTAAGGGAACTGTTTTACGATCTGCTGACAAAAAAAGGGTACCAGGTTATCACTGCGGCCGGCGGTGCAGAGGGGGTGGATTATAGCGCGAAGGAATCGCCTGACCTTGTGCTCCTCGACATCAATATGCCAGGCATGGACGGTATTGACACACTAAGAAAGATCAAGGCCAATAACCTTTCAACCAAGGTTGTCATGCTGACCGGCCTTGAGCAGTCGATCCTGGAGAATCAGGCGCGGTTGAGCGGGGCTGCGGGGTTCTTGCGCAAGTCGCTTGACATTAAGGTCATCATGTCCATTATCGACGAAATGTTCATTCCCGGCAACCAGCAGCATGTCGCTGCGCTCGGGAAATCCGTGCTTGTCGTCGATGATGAGCCGCAGATCAGGTCTCTTCTGCGGGATTTCTTGAAGAAAAAGGGCTATAATCCCCAGACCGCTGTTGACGGCAATGAGGCGTTGAAGATGATCGACGAGGTAAAGCCAGAGATGATACTCTTGGACATGCGCATGCCCGGCATGGACGGCCTGGAAACACTGAAAAAGATCCGCGAGGTAAATCAGAAAGTCGGCGTGATCATGATCACTGCGGTCGAGGACCAGACAAAGGCCGAAACCGCGATGCGCCTGGGAGCGTATGATTATATCCTCAAACCCATTGATCTTGGATATCTGGATCTGTGCCTGCTTACCAAGTTTTTCTTGTCTGACACTTGATTTCTCATGAAAACATGTGTCGCGATTATGCAACTTTCTTTGCCGCATAAAGTTAAGCCGGATATCAGCCAGAAAATAATTATCATTTTAACCTTAAGGCATTGCGATAGTTATAGATAGCGCGTATAATCCCCAATTATCTTGGTATGATTAATGCTACTATTGAAGTAAGGATAATTATAGCTTAAACCGCTTCTGATCACGGGGGGGGCATGGTACAGGCATTTCAAGGCGAAGACCGCAGGGCATCAAAAAGGATGCGCATGAACTGCACGGTTATCTATCGTGTCAATGAGCCGGTTACTGCGCGGTTCATGATGGCCGGCCGCGATATCCAGGCCAGGATGGTGGATATCAGCCAGAACGGCATGGCCATGGTGACAGATTACGATATTCCGCAAGACACGGTCCTGTCCATGCGTTTTACGCTGCTGAAAGTCAAGCCGGACGTTGTAAATTTTTCAGGGCCGATGGAGATCGTGGGGGAGGTCAGGTCGAACACGCCTGAAGAGAATAACAGCCACAGGCTCGGTATTTACTTTACCAAGATGCGCAGGGTCAACGTATCTTAATGGGCACGATACACCATCTGGATGGTATTCAAAAAAATCGGTGTCAGACACGAATTAAAGCGATTATTCGCGACAATAGATTTAATTCGTGTCTGACACCGATTTTTTTTCAACTATGATCGAACGCACCAAGATCCTCATGATCGAGGACAATAAACTCATGGCAAAGAATCTCCGGGACGTGCTGGAAACCGTCCAGGGCGGGATGGATATCGCCTGGGAGCCTGACCCGGCGCAGGGGCTGCGGTATCTTGCCGCAAAACCGGTTGATATCGTGCTTCTCGATCTGATCCTGCCTGACAGCCAGGGGCTTGAGACCTTCACGAAAATTTCGCTTCTATCTCCATCCGTGCCTATCATCGTCATGACCGGCGTTGATGACGAGACCGTTGCCGTATCGGCGGTGCGCAGCGGGGCGCAGGATTACATCGTCAAGGGCCAGGTGGACGGCCAGGTCCTGGTCAAAAGCATCCGGTACGCCATAGAGCGCAAGCGCATCGAAGAGGACCTTCGCAAGGCCCGCTCTGACCTGGAGTACAAGGTCCAGGAACGCACCGAAGAGCTCATCGATATCAACGAGAACCTGCAGAAGGAGATCGATGAGCGCAGGAAGGCCGAAGAGGCGCTCAAGGTCGCCTATGAACAATTGAAGCTGGCGCAGTCGCAGCTGGTATATTCGGAGAAAATGGAAACGGTCGGCCGGCTTGCCAGCGGCGTGGCCCACGAGGTCAAGAACCCGCTTGCGATCTTGCTGCAGTGCGTTGAATACCTCCAGCGCAACCTCAGCAAGGACAATGAGAAGATCACCCGGACGCTTGAGTTCATGTCCGAGGCGGTCATGCGCGCGGATTCGATCATCAAAGGCATGCTTGATTTCTCAAGCGTGTCCCAGATGGAGTTGAGCGACCAGGGGCCGGTGGAACTCATCGAGAATGCGCTCCTGTTCATCAAGCATGAGATCGATCTGCACCACATCAATCTCGAGAAAGCCTACGCGCCGGACCTGCCGGCGATCAAGGTCGATAAGAACCGCATCGAGCACGTATTCCTGAACATCCTGATGAATGCGATCGATGCCATGGGGGATAACGGGAAGATTACCATCAGGATAAAAAGCCGCGTCCTGGACAACGTCGGCGACGGGGCAGGAAGGCGGGGCGCCGATACGTTCAAGCTCGGCGACCGTGTCGTGATATTCGAGTTCGAAGACAACGGCCCCGGCATTCCCGAGAGCATCCTTGAAAAAGTCTTTGATCCGTTCTTTACCACCAAACACGACAAGGGCGGCACCGGACTCGGCCTGTCCATTATCAAAAACATCATGGAAATGCATCATGGCAGGATCACATTGAAGAACCGCGAACAGGGCGGGGTCATCGCGACGCTTACATTCCGCGCCTGACAGCACCGGGAGGGAGCATGGCAGAGGCAAAGAAAAAAGTTCTTTTTATAGACGATGAAGAGGCATTCGTCACGATGGTGAAGATGAACCTCGAGGAAGCCGGCGGTTTTGACGTGAGGACCGAGACCCGCGGCACGCGCGCGCTTGAGGCCATCCGCGAATTCAAGCCAGACATGATATTCCTTGACGTCATCATGCCGGATATCAGCGGCACTGACGTTTTCGACGAGATCAGGGATTACGTCCAGGCGCACAAGATCCCGGTCGTGTTCCTGACCGCGATCGTCGCTGACCAGGCAGAGGCGGGCCAGTGCTCATCCATCGGTGGCCGCGAATTCCTTGCAAAGCCCATCACCACCGAGACCCTCATCGCCTGCATCAACAGCCACCTCTAAAAAAAGGGGTCAGGCACAATTAAAAGTGGATAACCCTGTGGATAACTATGGCGCATGAAGTGTCGATCAGGATAACCGGGGAAGCAGGGCAGGGCACGCAGACCATCGGCGACGTGCTGTGCCGCGTGTTCAAGGCCGCGGGATATCATCTCTTCGCGTACCAGGATTTCATGTCGCGCATCCGCGGCGGCAACAATTTCTTCGAGATCCGCGTTTCCACACGCCCGGTGCATTCGCCCCGCCACAAGCAGGATCTGATCCTCTGCCTCGATAAAGCGAGCGTCGATATCCATAAGAAAGACCTTGCCACAGACGGGATTCTGTTCCTTGACCGGGCCGCCTCAAAGCTCGCCGCGCTCGAGGAGCCGATGTTCGACGTCGGATTCGATGAGATCTCAATGCGCATCGCCAATGACCGGCTGTATATCAATTCGATCGCCTGCGGCTTGATCGCCGGGGTCACGGGCATCGATTTCTCGATCGTCACCCAGAGCCTCAAAGAGGTTTTTGCCCGAAAATCCGAAGCGGTCATCCAGAACAATATCAACACCAGCCGCGCGGGGTTCGAGCTGGGCATGGAAAATCCGCATAAAGAGATGTTCACCCTTGCGCCGGGAGCCAAATACGACCCCATGGCGCACGCGCCGCTGCTGCTCGACGGTTCAGAAGCGATTGCGTCTGCCGCCATCCAGGCAGGATGCGGATTTTACAGCGCGTATCCCATGTCTCCGTCAACCAACATCATGAACATCATCGCCGGCCGCAGCGCCCAGCACCATATCGTCGTCGAGCAGGCGGAAGACGAGATCGCGGCGGTCAACATGGCCATCGGCGCGTCATTCGCCGGAAGCCGCGCTATGACTTCGACCTCCGGGGGCGGTTTTTGCCTCATGGCCGAAGGCGTCAGCCTTGCGGGAATGACCGAGACGCCCATTGTGATCGTCGATGCCCAGCGGCCGGGGCCCGCAACAGGATTTCCCACCCGCACCGAGCAGGCTGACCTCGATTTCGTCATATCGGCGGGCCACGGCGAGTTCGCCCGCGTCGTGTATGCGCCGGGATCGCCCGAACAGGCCTATTACCTGACCATGCAGGCGTTCAACATAGCCGATAAATACCAGATCCCGGTTATCATCCTCACTGACCAGTTCCTGCAGGATTCGATCGTCGATACTGCAGCGCTCGATCCGGGCCGCATCCCTGTCGCGCGTTACGTCATATCAAAACAAGAATCCGCCAAGATCTCAGGCTATAAGCGTTACGCGCTCACCGATACCGGCATATCCCCGCGCGCGATCCCGTCCTGGTTCGACGAGGTGATGTATGCCGATTCGGATGAGCACACGGAAGAGGGCCACATAACGGAAGACGCTGCCATGCGCAAGCAGATGGTCCAGAAGCGGCTCCATAAAAAACTGCACGGTTTGCTATCTGAGATCGAAAAACCCACGGCGGTTAATGTGGAAAATGCAGA
Organism: Candidatus Omnitrophota bacterium; assembly: GCA_029571225.1. Taxonomy (GTDB): domain Bacteria; phylum Omnitrophota; class Gorgyraeia; order Gygaellales; family Profunditerraquicolaceae; genus JAGOOP01. The sequence continues at coordinate 12,048 of JAKPTF010000003.1, forward strand.
TGTGATCCTTCTGGGATTCGGTTCGACATTGGGCATACTTCAGGAAACGACCCAGGCGCTCGAAAAGAGAAAAGTGGGCTTCGTTCATCTTTCTCAGGTCTGGCCGTTCCCCTCGAACGAAATGCTGCGCCTGCTTTCTGACGCGCGCATGATCATAAGCATCGAGAACAACGCCCAGGGCCAGCTCGCAAAGCTCCTGCGCCGCGAGACCGGCATCAAGGTAAGCAAATCGATCCTGAAATACGACGGCCGTCCGTTCTGCCTGGACTGCGTCATCGACATCGTCAAACCTGAACTTTAAAAAATCGGTGTCAGACACGAATTAAAGTGGATAACTAAATGGCAATGACCGCGAATGACTTCACATCAAATGACCCAATAGCCTGGTGCCCTGGATGCGGTAACTTCGGTATCCTTACCAGCCTTAAGCTGGCGCTTGCCAGGCTCGGCACTCAGCCCAAAGACCTGCTTCTGGTATCCGGCATAGGCCAGGCAGCGAAAATGCCCCATTACATCAAGGCAAACTGCTTTAACGGCCTGCATGGCCGCAGCCTTCCTGTTGCCGCAGGCGCAAAAATGGCAAACCCCAACCTGACCATCATCGTCACCACAGGCGACGGAGACTGCTACGGAGAAGGGGGCAACCACCTTATTCACAACATCCGCCGCAATCTCGATATCACCGTCATAGTCTGCGACAACCAGATCTACGGCCTTACTAAAGGCCAGGCCTCGCCCACATCCGACCCTGGCATGGTCACCAAAGTCCAGCCCGAAGGCGTGTCAGCGCAGCATCTTCAGCCGCTTGCGCTGGCGCTTGCCGCAGGCGCAGGTTTTGTCGCCCGCGGCTTCAGCCAGGATACCAACCACCTTGCAGGCTTGATTCTTGCTGCGATCAAGTACAAGGGATTCAGCCTGGTGGACGTGCTCCAGCCATGCGTCAGCTTCAACAAGGTCAACACCTACGATTGGTATTCCAAGCGCGTGTATAAGCTCGACGCTTCTTATAAGCCAACAGATCTCAACGCCGCGTTTGCCAGGTCCCTGGAATGGGGCGACCGCATCCCAATCGGCGTAATCTATTCTAGAGATAAGCCCGCTCGCGTGTAAAAAGAAACAATATTAAGTTTTTGTAACTTGAAAAATTTAAAAATTGTGCAATACTTGTATTGAGCATTCTTATCGATAACGCCGATCTCCCGACGGAGAGAGGAAAGCCACGGATCGATAGCGAATAAAGTCCTGATTTATTCGATAACCGGGTTGCCGAAATAAGAATACGCAACGCGGTTTTTTATTTGTACCGCAGGCGGGGTCAGCGGGGCACAGATTTTGTCCTTACCGATAAAGGGTCCTTGTACGGCATGCAGGGGCCAAAGCCACGGATCGATAAGGCGCATATGCCAAGCTGATTCGTTTTAAGCTTTCATATGGGCTTTCGACAGCCGGGCTGCTAAAGTAAGGAACAAGCGACCCGGCTTTTGATTTTGCCACTGATGCCGGGCAACAACCATAACCCGGGGGGGATTATGAAAGCAACACACCGTTTCGCGCTCGCAGTGGTACTTGTCATTCTGGCCGCCTATCCTGTAAATACCTGCCTGGCATTTTTGGGCCGCTCAATGGGCGATTCGTCCGAGTCAGGCGGTAGCCGCTTCCAGATCCAGGCGTCTTACAACCAAGAGGGCTCGCGTTTTGCTCCCATATCCAGCTTTTCCGATACTCTGGCAGCCTGGAAATCGAATGCCCAGGCCTTTTCTGCCCAGGCTCCGTCAGGCAGCACCTCCCAGCCGGCAATAGCGAGCGATTTCGGCAGTTTGAGTTCCCGGTTCGTATACGATCCGACGCACATCATTTCCTCGCCCAGATTCAGCGATTACTCCATTATTTCATACAATGCCGGCATTATCCTCAGTTCGAAAATCATGTCGATGCCATCGAGCCAGGTAAGTCTCGGCAATACGTTCGCCATTGTCACCATGCCTTCGGGCATACGGCAGGCAGCGACGTTCGTCACCGCATTGCCGCAAACAGGCCAGGCGAATCAACTTGTTGTTTATAATAACAAAGTCTTTCAGTGGACCACAGCTAAAGGCGGCCAGGACTGCTCCTGGCAGGAAGTGAAGGTCCAGGGCGACAATGGAACAGCCCGTACGCCCGATTATACGACCATGCAGGAGGTCGAGGTGACTCTCTACGGCCAGAAGATCACCTTGAACCTCGAGGTCGTTGCAAGCACAACTGAGATCGAGCATCCTCGTCCCGGCCAGACCGTGTTTGTCGCCGCAGACGAGACATACGGTCCGCGCATATTCCAGTACGACGCCATACTCGACGGCTGGGTGAAAAAGTCGCTGTCGTCACCCGGCACACAGACAGAAGCGGCTGTTTCATCGACTACGGGCAAAGGTTTGCAGAAAACTGATGGCGCGCCGGCTCAAACCGCGACCTACCGCAACGATGCGAACACGGAATATGTCAAAGATGGCAAAGGCAACCTGGTTCAGAAGACCTATCCCGCAGGGACCGAGTTCCAGGCAGGCAACACGGTGCTCATCAGTATCGGGACGATCACCCGCGACAGCAGCGGCAACATCCCCGTCGGGACTGAATTCGCCACTAAAGACGGCAGGAGAGTCGTTCTCAATGCCGACGGTAATTATTATTACAAGTCAGCCGGATCATCGAAGACCGATAGCACCCCGTCGCAGGTAAAAAAAGTGGTATGGAACTCCGTGATTACGACGGCCAATGGCACAACCCTGTATGCACTGCAGGAAAATGGTTCGGGTAAATCCAGCGGTTCTTCCGATAACAGGTATTATGCTGATATGGACGGGAACGTGTATAAATGCAATACGGACGGCACAATATCCCGCACGGCCGCCAATCAGAATCCTGATAAGGGATGGGTAACAGGCGATAAAACATCAACCGGCGCCACAATCGAGAAGGCGTATAAGCTAGATGATGATACTTGGTATCTGGTAACCGACCAGGGGACGTACACTGCCATGCCCGGCCCGGATGAGACCGCTGACGAACGCGCCTCAGACCGGAACGTGTATGATTACTGCGATTCCCTGCTGGCTACAAAGGGATACACGAAAAGCGTCACGCACGAGAAGAATGGTTCGACGGTCTTGACCTATACGCCGTCAAAAAATACACCTGAAGGATATCCGACATATGTCGTTACGATAGACAGCGATAACAATATGACGACCCAGAATATCCCCGATGACCGGGGATCGGGTTCGTCGTCCGTCAGTGACGGCAATACCGGTAGCAACGGCTGGGTTTCGAACGGCAACGGGACTTATTCCGACGGCAACGGCCATACGCTGACCCCGAATGCTGACGGCAGCTATGTCGTGACGGGTGTGTCGCGCGGCGGTAACGTGATAGAGATCGGGGGGGGGCAGCCAGGCTCGTTCGGCAACGATCTGCTTACCGAAAATATTACAGGGCAGTCACACCAGACAAATGAGTCCGGCGACAGCGGAACAAGCGGCCAGAACACAAGCGAATCAGCCGGAGATTCGGACGGTTGGGAAGCCGGCGACACGCTTGCCAGCGGCCAAACCGTTGAGTCAGCAACGCCAAACGGCGATGGTACCTGGTCAATTGAAACTGTAGAGGGTAATTCGTATTCCAGCATCGATTACAGCCCTTCGTAAAAAAATACCCGATAAGAGGGCCCTTACAAGCTACGGACCCGGATCAGGCATGTCAGTCACGTCTGGTCCGGGTTCTGCATTTTTCTTGAATTTCCTGCCTAAACGTGCTATACTTACTTCCACGTACTTTTTAAATAACCCTTTGTAACAATTGAGGTTTGAAACATGAATTATGCAAGAAGCTTTGCGTTTATGGCAGCGGTGATTTTGTCTGTTCCGGCATTGTGTTTCGCCACCCAGCTTGGCGCATTCGACGTCAAAGTGCTCACGAGCCTCACCGAGACCTACGACGACAATGTCGCCTACACGAGCACGAACGAGAAGGACGACTTCATCACCCGCGCCAAAATCGGACTTTCCGCGCTCTACGAATCCAAAACAGAATCCCTTGAGCTCCGAGGCAACATAGCGCATAACAAATATGCCGATTACTCCAATTACGACAACACCTCCGAGGACCTGACGATCAACGCCAAGAAGGAATTCTCTGCCTACGAACGCGCGATCCTTACCGACACTTTTACCCACGCAGAGGAGCCCAGCAGTTTTGAGGACGAATTCGGCCGCACCTCCGGCAGGTACAGCTATAACCGCAATCGCTTCAACATCGCATACAGCAGGGATTTTTCAAAGGAATTCACCCTTATCGCACGGTACCTCAACGATTTCGACACCTATTCCCGTTCTGACCTGAGCGATTCAGTGCAGCACCGCATCGGCTTCGAAGGCGATTACACGGTCAGCTCCCATACGACGCTTTTGGCAATGTACGATTTCTATTATCGCGACTTCGACCCCGGCACCTCAGCCACCATCAACGGCCTGACCGCGGGCGCCAGGCAGTTCTTCACCGAGCACACATACGCAGACGCCAGCTTCGGTTACGACTTCATCAATTCCTTCAATAACAAGGATTACATCAAGCCGCGCGTCAGCCTGCGCCTCACTGACGATTTCGACCCTGCCACGCGCGCCTCGGTCTCCTTTGACAAGCGTTCCTATACCAATGCCTCGACACAGGACCTGTTCAACTACTGGCAGACCGCGCTCAGCTTCTCCAGGCGCCTGTTCGATCGCCTCGGATTCAACGCGTCCGGCTTTTACGGCAAAGGCAGGTACATGGTCTATAATATCAAAGACACCCTCAAGGGCGTTTCCGCCGGCTTTGCCTATGATATCAGCCACAACGTCACAGGAACCCTCAATTATTCATATTCAAAGACAACATCCAACGACCCAGGCCGCGAATACGAGAAGAACACTGTTTCCGCAGGCATAACCGCCGTATTCTGATGATCAAAGAACGCATAGCCCTGTTCAGGAAACTCGCCATTCTTACCGACTCAACGCTCGTATGCGCGGCGTTTTTCATCGCGTACGCTGTGCGCCATCATCTCAACGACGGCGTAAGCGGCCTGTATCCTTTGCAGTCATATATCGTATTCCTGCCCGTAATCCTGCTCGTTACGGGGGCCATGCTGTATTTCTTCGGCATCTACGATTCATTCAGGACAAAGACCCTCTGGGAAGTGCTTGTTATCGTCGCAAAATCCCATTTTTCGTCGTTCGTCGTCTTCAGCAGTATCGTTTTCATCACCCAGCAGGCGCACATCAGCCGCGCCTTCATCGGCCTCATATTCGCCATCGCCGCCGCGCTTATCTACGCAGAGAAGGTCGGCGTGATCCTGGCCTTCAGGGCTATCCGGCGCCGCGGCTATAATTACAAGCATCTGCTTATCGTGGGAACCGGCCGCCGCGCCCAGCATTTCATCAACATCATCAACGAGCATAGCTCCTGGGGATTCAAGATCGTGGGCCTGATCGACGACGATCCGTCGCTCAAAGGCACATCCATGTACGGCAAAAAGGTCCTGGGGACGCTTCAGGACGTACCCGATATCATCCATAACCAGGTCATCGACGAGATCATCTTCGTCGTGCCGCGGTCGTGGCTCAACAAGATCGAGGATATCATGTACCTGTGCGAGGCAGAGGGCCTGCGCATCCATATCGCGGTCGATTACTTCGAGCTCAAGTTTTCCCGCGGCAGGCTCAGCGAACTTGACAGGTTCCCGCTGCTGACGTTTTCCAGTACGCCGGCGCGCCTCGGCAGCCTCGTGTGCAAGCGCATATTCGACGTGCTCATATCAGCGGCAATTCTGCTTTTATCCCTGCCGCTGTTCGTTGCGGTGGCGATACTCATCAAATTGACGTCTGACGGGCCCGTATTCTTCAAACAGAAACGGGTGGGGCTCAACGGCCGCATATTCAGATTGTATAAATTCCGCACTATGGTCAGGGATGCGGAGCTTAAGCTCCAGGAGCTGATGCCCCACAACGAGATGCACGGCCCGGTGTTCAAGATGTCCAACGACCCGCGCATCACCCCGGTAGGCAGGGTCCTGCGCAAGTTCAGCATAGACGAGCTGCCGCAATTTTGGAACGTGCTGACCGGCACCATGTCGGTCGTGGGCCCCAGGCCGCCGCTTCCAAGCGAGGTCAAACAGTATGACTCCTGGCAGCGACGCCGGCTCTCCATGCGCCCGGGCATCACCTGCCTCTGGCAGGTTTCCGGACGCAACAGGATCGTGGATTTTGCCAAATGGGTCAAGATGGACCTCGATTACATAGACGAGTGGTCGTTCTGGCTCGACATGAAGATATTTTTTAAAACAATACCCGTTGTCATATTCGGCATCGGAGCGAAATAATAGGGACGGTTCTCATCACTAAAGGAGGCATCATGAAACGAGTTTTATCCGCTCTTATCGCTTTCTGCATCATCGCGCCGCAGGCATTTTGCGCTGATGAACCGGCTGCAGAGCAGGCGCCGGGAACATCGGCTATCGAATACGTCGTCGGCGTGGACGACGTCCTGGACATCAGCGTGCTCCAGCCGGAGAAACTGCTCTCGACCGTCGTCGTTTCTCCGGACGGCTCTATCGCGTTTCCCTATATCGGCTCGGTCATCGTCAAGGGCCAGACGCTCAGCCAGGTCCAGCGCACCATTGAGAGCAAACTCGCCGACGGCTACATGAAATACCCAATCGTTTCGGTCGCGCTTAAAGAATCACGCTCGCGGAAATTCTTCGTTTACGGCGAGGTCAACAAGCCCGGCACGTATTACATAAACGAGAACGTAACGGTCCTGCGCGGCATCACCATGGCAGGGGGATTCAGCAAATTCGGCTCAAGCAAAGTCAAGGTCCTGCGGCCCAACAAAGACCGGCCCGGCTATTCTACCATACGCGTTGACATCAAGGCGGTTATGGAAGGCAACGCTGCCGAAGACCTTGTGCTGGAGCCCGAAGACATCATCGTAGTCACCCAGGGCATATTCTAAATCATAAAAGGAGGCTTCAATGATCCAGCAAGTCGAAACGACATTCCGCGATTACATGCGCGTCCTATTCCGCCAGAAGGCGGTCGTCATAACGTGCTTCTTCACGGTCATGATCACGGTTGTCATCGGCATCATGCTCAAGACCCCGGTGTACGAGGCAAAAGTGAAGATGCTCATCTCAGCTTCAAAACAGGTCGAGGCAACCTATTACCGCGACCTGCTTATGGGCCAGAACATGGAGGTTACCCTGACACAGGCGGAGATCGTCAAATCCGCCCCTGTCCTGGAAAAGACCATCCGCGCTTTAGGCCTTGCCCAAAAGCCCTTCGATTACGAAAAACAATTCGCTTCTCCCTTGAAAGCGAAGCTCGTAGGCATACAGGCCAGCATGACCAAGGCAAAGCTTGAAAACCTTCCCGAACAGCAGCGCACCATGTTCCAGGTGCGCATGGCAATGGAAGATTTGCTTAAAAATGTCAGAGTCGAACCGATCCGCGATACGAACCTTTTTACTATTTCAGCGCGCGATTTTTCGCCGGTCGGCGCAGCCATAATCGCCAATGTAATCAGCCGTTCCTATGTCATCTTCGACCTTGAACAGCAGGTCGCGGAACTCCAGCTTAAATACGGCGAAAAGCACGCAACTGTCATCCAGCTTAAGGAATTCATAGGAAAGATGGAGAAAGCGCTCAACGGCCAACCATTGCCCAACATCGAGGCCATCGGCCCTGCGAGCGTCAAGGTCATCGAACAGGCGAACGTGCCGCTCTTGCCCGTTGGCCCGTCGCCGCTGTTGATCTTCGTTCTTGCGTTCTTCATGTCCATATTCTTAGGGATAATGCTCGCGTTCATGTTCGAATACATGGACCAGACATTCAAGAGCCCGCAGGATGTAGAAAACTATCTCAACACACCTTACCTGGGCGCAGTGCCAAGAAAGCCAAAGCAGAAACAGCTCTCGTATGAGAACCTCGCAGAGCAGGTGCTTTTGATTTCAAAGGATCGGAAACTCCACACGCTCATGTTCACCACAGCCGAGGCCTCGGATGATGCGGCGAATATCGTAGTTAACCTGGGCAAAGTCCTTGCGGAAAAGGGGCTCAAGGTGCTTGTCGTGGATGCCAATTTCCGGCACCTGACTTTCAAGAAATATTTCAATCTTGAAAAAGGCCCGGGCCTTGTGGATGTAATAGAAGAGAAGGTCACGTTCGAGAAGTCGATCCATTCAGCAGCAAAGAACCTCGCGGTCATGACCGCAGGAGAAACCCAGCTCAATCCCTTGACTGTTGTCGAATCCAACAAAATGCACCAGCTTCTTGCGCAGGCAGGGGAGAAGTACGACCTGGTCCTGATCGCAGCCCCTGACCTCAAGCACCGCGACTCGATCCTGCTGGCAGCCCAGACCGACGGCGTGATCCTGGTAGTCAACGAAGGCAAGACCCGCAAGCAGGTTGTGTTGAACTGCCTTGAGCCGGTGATCGCAAAGAAGGCCAATATCCTCGGCGTGATCCTGAACAACCGCACCTATTCGATCCCGAAGGCGATCTACGACAGGGTGTGATGATGTCCCCGGACGATCTCAAGATCGGCGATGTCATCCTTGTCGCAGGCCGCAACCCTGCGATCGAGAAGATGCAAAAGAAGGCAGGGTTTGGCGAATCGAGCAAATGGACGCATGTGTGCGGCTGTCTCGGCGGCTACACCTGCATCGAAGCCGCAGTGCCGCGCAGCCATCTCGTGGATCTGAAAAAGAAGTATCTGGACAAAGGCATTGAGATCAAAGTCCTGCGGCGCAAGGGCCAGACCGACCGCCAGCGCTACAAGGTCGCACTCTGGTGGGCGACCATGAACAACCTGCCCTACGACGCCCTGCAGTTCTTCTGGATGCCGCTGTCGCTTTTCTGCGCCTGGATGGGAAGCGCCCTGCACCGGCTCTTCAGCAGCAGGATGCGGCTGGTATGCTCGGAGCTCATTGCCCAGGGCTTTTACAAGGAAGGCGACTACCTGTTTAACAAACCCGCGCACCTGGTTGTTCCAGCGGACTTTGATAACCCGCAGCTGTTTGAGGAAGTAAAAGAGTAACAAAAATATGTTCAGGACTTTTAAGGATTACCTCATTGTTTTATTCGGCACTGCTTTTAGTAGAGGGCTTTCTTTTCTTAATTCAGTGATTGTAGCCCGAATTCTGGGCCCCGAAGATTTCGGAAGGTTCTCCATTTTTTTTATTGTTTCAGTGCTAACCTGGATTTTTCCTCAAGCATTTGACACTTCCTATGTGCGTTTTGCCAAGACAAGCAACTCGCACGCGGAAAAAGACAAGTTTCTGCGCAGTTCTATCTTCCTGAAATTACTTTACGGGGTTTTTGTGGCGGTAATATCGTATCCTTTAGCTATGGTTTTGGCAACCCATGTATTTCATAAGCCAGAAATAAAAGGGATTTTGATTTTCGGTTTGTTGAGCGGAGTTTTCCAGTCCTTTTTAATGTCCATAGCCAGTATCTTTCAGGAGAAAGAAAATTTCACCATCTTTGCGTTTGTGTATAGTTTTTATACAGGATTAATCTTTGTTTTATTACTGGTTATGGTGGTTATGCAACGGCATTTTAGTTTAGCCAATGTAGTATTGGTTTATTTTGCTTCTTCAGTGTGTGTCGGAGTAATAAGTTTGGGCACTCTTTTTGTGAAGAAGCTTAAGACGTTTATGTTTGTTAACAAGGAGTTTCTTAGCAAGACATTTAGTTTGAGCAAATGGGCATTCGGTACGAATATTTTATCCTCGCTATTTCCGCGGTTAGATACGCTTTTTCTTCCGCGCTTTGTAGAATTTGGTTTACTTGGTATTTATTCTGCGGCGCAGCAGATTATTATGGTAATCTCGGTTATGACGGGTTCTATAAGTAGCACGTTTTTACCTAAGGCATGCAGGGCAGTAGAATCTGCCAAGCAGTTTGCTGCCTTTCGCCGCGAATCCCTGTGGTTAGCAGGGGTTATTAATCTTTTGGTAGCAATTTTATTTATTCTTGCGCCAATATTGCTACCTTTTATTTTTGGGGCTCAGTATCAATTGGCAGGGCGCATTACCCAGATATTGCTGGTGGGTTGGTTTGTATCAATTTTTTACTTTCCTTTCGCAGGGATTTTTTATGTCATTGATGAAGCGCCCACGCGTTTTTGGCTTGAAGTAGCGCGGTTTGGCTTGGCTGTGCCGTTATTGCTTTTTTGCATCCCTCGTTGGGGAATTATGGGCGCTGCTATTGCGGTTAGTACGACCCTTATTGTAAATACTGTTCTTTCTTTAGTTATTTTAAGAGCACAGCTTAAAATAAAGAAGAAATGGTATGCTATCAATTAATAACGTGCTGAGAAATAATATAATTATAAAGTTGCTTATTGTTATTTTCTTGTCATATGTTTTGGGTGCTGTCTTTGTAAGTAGCACAATTGGCCAAATCTTTGTTTTGGTTATTTTGTTTTTTTCCCTCCTCTTAGTGAAAACATTCTCCAGTAGTTATGACTCAATTATTACAATTATACTTATAGCAGTGTTTTTTATCCCTTTCTCATACTTTCCTTTTCTTAATATCTTTAATGTTCTTAATCCCGTAGTTTTATTAGGAATTGTCCTAGCATCAAAAGTCTTTTATGAAAAGTTTATTATAAAAAAACAGGTATTATTTCAATCTGATCCCATTGATTACTTATATCTTGCTTTTATTATTTCAGCTCTAATTTCAACATTATTTGCTATAAGCAAATTAGGTGCTTTAAACTGGGTTTTCTATTCTTATATTACAGGTTTCTTAATCTACAAAGTCCTTACAAATCTTAAGACAGAACAGATAGTTAAAATTGTAAAGTTAATTGTTATAATAGCAACACTATGCTCTTTCTACGGCATTGTTGAATTTTTATTATTTAGAAGAAGCTTATTTCTACCGGAAATACGTGTAGGGACAGGACGTTTGACTTCTTGCTTGGGGCATCCCTTGCTAAATGGTATTATATATACTTCCATTTGGCCGTTGAGTTATATTTGTTATTTACAAACCAAGAAGAGAATTTACATTTTAACGAGTTTCATTCTCATAGTAGCAATTTTGTTGACTTTCTCACGAGGCAGTTGGTTGGCAGGATTAATAGGTTTGTTTTTCTTATTCAGTTTTTTAAATTTTAGATATAAGCTTCGCTCTTTACTAGCATTTCTTATCTTGGGATTAATTTTCAGTGTAATTTCTCCTTTGCGACAAGAAGTTAGAGACCGTATTTTTCAATCAGAACGCAAATCTTTTAGTTCCTGGAACATCCGGATTAAATCTATCCCTATTGCTTTTCAAATTGTGAAAGAGAGGCCTTTTTTTGGCGGCGGTCCATTTAACGCCAGCCGTTATAAGGACCGTTTCGCGCCAGAGTTTGAATTGAGGAAAACGAGCTTTGAGAATTCATATTTAGGTCTCTTGGTGGATTTAGGCTTTGTTGGATTGAGTATCTTTATAGCAATAGTAATATTTGTCCTTTGGAAATGTTTACTTATCTTGTGTGCTGGTAAAAGCAGCCCTTATTATTTTTATAGGGTAGGATCTTTTGTCAGTTTAATTATTCTCTTGGTTAATATGGCGACTTTTAATTTTGATAGTTATCGTTTATTTCATTTCTTTCTGTGGTTTTATTTAGGATTAAACATTGGGTTAACGAAAGATTATAAAAATGAAAACTAAACTAATATTTATCTTGCCCAGTATGGTAGGGGGTGGGGCAGAGAAAGTGGCTTTGCTTTTAATGAAGTATTTTGATAGAAGCAAATTTGAGATTACACTGGTTTTGTTTAAGAAAGAAGGCGAGTATTTATCACAGGTTCCAGAGGATGTAAAAATTATTGATTTAGGAAAGAAATCTAAGTTTGATATCTTTAAGTTAATCTGGCGGCTGAGAAACAAAATAAATAAATTACAACCCGATGCAATGATTAGCTTTCTTACATATACAAACGCCATTAGTATTATTTCGGCTTTTCATACCTGTCAGTTGTCAAAATTGATAATTAGTCAACAAATTTTCCCAAGCCTTGAAGCAAAGTCCAGAATGAGAAAAATTATTTATGCTTTTTTATACCGAAAGGCAAGAAGAATTGTTTGCGCTTCAGAAGGAATTAAAGAGTGTTTAAGAAGAGATTGGAAGGTATGTTCAGAAAGAATGAGTGTTTTCTATAATCCTTTGGAGTTTTCTAACATTGAGGCGCTTAGAAATGGGCACGTTGAACACCCTTGTTTTGCGCCAGATAGGCATTTCAAGGTTATCATTACTGTAGGAAGATTGGAGCCGCAAAAAAATCATGCTTTATTGTTAAATGCTTTTAAGAAAGTTGCAGAATCCACTGACGCTCGGTTGGTGATACTGGGACAGGGTAGATTAGAGCAAAAACTTAAAGACAAAGCGCAGGAATTAGGCATTCTTGAGAAAGTTTTTTTTATAGGATTTCAACATAATCCCTATGCCTGGTTAAGCAAGGCAGATGTCTTCGTGCTGTCTTCGGATTATGAAGGGTTTGGCAATGTTATTATTGAGGCAATGGCCTGCGGTGTGCCGGTAATTTCAACAAATTGTCCTTCAGGTCCTTCTGAAATTATTACCTCCGGAGTTAACGGCCTTTTAGTTAGGCCTGGGGATGCAATGGAATTATCTTCTGCAATAATCCGTCTTCTACTTCATCCCGAAGAAGCAAAAAGATTTGCGCAAAATGCCTTAGAGTCTGTAAAAAAGTATGATATTTCTATTATAGGCCAGCAATACGAAAAAGAAATCTTGCGGGTCGAGAATAATGCACATTCTTTTAGCCAATAAATACTTCTATCCTAAAGGTGGGGCGGAGCAGTCGTTTCTTCAGACTGCGGAATTTTTGTTCAAGAATAGCCATAGGACGAGCTAAAAATAGCAATTATGTGCCACAAGGTACTATTTATTTCCGAAGTTTTTAATGCTCCTTTTCTTTGATTTCATGATTCTGCCCATATTAATTTTTATTAAACCGAAGTATATTCTTTCTGTTATTGAAAAACATTTTTGCGGAATTTATTATAGCCTATTTTCAAAAATCAATGTTCCGAATTTTCGCCATAGCTAACAACTATTTCAGGAGAAGCTGCAGGCTTTATCGTCAAGGTGGTATTTTATTTATTTTAGCAAAGCTAATCCGCAGGTTGCTTCTTTTTTTTAGACCTTTACTAGAAGTGGATTGGTTTACTAAAGTTGAGATGTTGCTTTTTCTAGGTTATTGGCCCAATTTAAAAAATCCCAGATCTTTTAATGAAAAAATAGTCTACCGGAAATTATATGTTAATGTTCCATTAGCTAAAGTTTTGTGTGATAAGTTGGCCGCTCGTGACTATGTGAGAGAAAAAACAGGTAGAGCTGATATTTTGAATGACCTCTATTGGGTAGGTACCGATGCTAATGATATTCCTTTTGATTCTCTACCTAATAAATACGTTATCAAAGTAACTCATGGTTCCGGTTGGAATATTTTCGTTAAAGATAAAACGGCAATAAAAAGGGAAGAGATTCGTGTAAACGTTACTACATGGCTTAAGAGTAAATATTCACTAAGTTCAACTATGATTTCTGAAAAACATTATGATGACATCCCCCCTAAGATAATAATCGAAAAATTTATTGATGACTTAAAGTGGGGATTCCCTCTAGATTACAAGTTTTTTTGTTTTTACGGAAAAGCTTATTATATACAAGTTGACGTGGATAGATTTGGAGCACATAAGAGAATTTTGTTCAACATTAATTGGCAAGAGATGCCATTTTCTTACGCTTACCCGAAATCTAAAGAAAGGATAGATAAACCTTTTAAATTTGAAGAAATGAAGTTAATAGCAGAGCAAATTGCGCAAGGATTAGAATTCTGTAGAGTGGACTTATATAATCCTGATGAAAAAGGGATATTTTTTGGAGAGATTACACTGTATCCTGAAAGCGGTTTAGGTCGATTTATTCCGCGAGAGTGGGATTTTCGTTTGGGAAAATTATTATAAATGAAAATTCTCTTAGGCCATAAATATTTCTATCCTAGAAGTGGCGCTGAAAAATCTTTTTTACAAACAGTCGAGATCTTGAAAAAGAACGGCCATAAGGTTAGTATTTTTTCAATGCGACATCCGCGCAATTTTGCTTCGGAGTATGATAAGTTTTTCGTGAACAATGTTGACTACGATGATAAAAATGCCTTACATTCAATTCACTACGCGGTAAAACTGCTGTATTCGTTACATGCGAGAAGGAGAATAGAAGCGCTAATCAGGCAGGAGAGGCCTGATATTGCCCACCTTAACAATATTTATCATCAAGTTTCTCCCTCTATTATTCATTCGTTGAAGAAATGGCGCATACCTATAGTAATGACACTACGAGATTACAAGCTGGTGTGTGCTTCGTATTCAATGTTTGCCGGTAGCGGAGCGTGTGAGGCTTGCAAGAATGAGAAGTATTATCATTGTGTCCTTAAGAAGTGTGTTAAAGATTCCCGCTTAAAAAGTTTCTTAAATACGCTTGAGATGTATTTTCATCACAGCCTGCTGCATATTTATAACAAAATTGATGTTTTCATCTCCCCTAGCCAGTTCTTAAAAGCCAAAACCAGGGAAATGGGTTTTAAGGGGCATATCGAATATCTGCCTAACTTTGTGCAGGTTGATGAATACCAGCCGCGATTCGACTGGCAGGAGCGCTCGATTGTTTACTTCGGCCGCCTTTCTAAAGAAAAAGGATTAGTGACTCTGCTCAAGGCGATGCAGGGTTTGCCTGACATTAAATTAAAAATTATCGGAGAAGGCCCTTTAAGAGGATTGCTGGAACAAGAAACTAAAGACCTGAAACTTAAGAATGTTGGATTTCTGGGGTATAAAAACAAAGACGAATTAAACGAAGAGATTAAAAAATCAATGTTTGTGGTTCTACCATCCGAGTGGTACGAAAATAATCCGCGTACGATTATTGAGGGGTTTGCGCTTGGTAAGCCAGCAGTGGGAGCGAGGATAGGTGGGATCCCTGAGCTTATCCGCGACAATGAGACGGGGTTGCTTTTTGAGCCGGGCAATGTGGAAGATCTGAAGCAAAAGATTGAAATGCAGGCAGCGGATTCGGATAAGATTAAACAAATGGGCAAGAATGCGTGGCAGTTTGTAGAACAAGAGCTGAATGAACAAAAGCATTACGCGGGACTGATGAAAATATACGAACAGGCCAGAACCCATAAATAAAAGCCCCAGACTTAGAATGCGCTTAGTCAAGCCCAAAGATATCAGAAATACCCAATATTTCAGTATAGGTGCTTTCTTAATAATCCTAAATTATTTTCGCCACCGCTTTCTTGGGTATAAAACAACAAGGGCCTTCCCGATATCCAAGACTTCTCAAGCGGTTGAGTACGATCTTAATGTTGTACGAGGATGGGTGAATGCGCTGGCAGATTATACTCAGAACAGCGATTTTCTAAAGGGGAAAGTTGTTTTGGAGCTTGGTCCAGGGGCTGATCTGGGCATAGGGCTAATACTTCTGGCCATGGGAGCCAGGAAGTATATCGCTTTTGATGTGAATCCGTTAGCCAGGAATACTCCGGTTGAATTCTATGATCGGTTATTATCCGTTTTGTCTGCAAAATTCCCGGGCGTAAAGGAAAGCTATCTTAGAGGACAATTGGAAAAGGCTCATGCCGGAAATCCCGAAAATCTGGAGTACATTGTTGATAGTAATTTTTATATTGCCGGCTTAAAAGAAAATCCGGAAATTGTTTTCGGGCAGGCAGCTTTTGAACATTTCTTTGACATTCAAAAATCGTTGAGTGAATTATCTGGCATAGTAAAGCCCGGATGCGTTATGGTTTCCCTGGTAGATTTAAAAACGCATACTGCCTGGATCAGGCCACGGGACCCTTTAAACATTTACAGATATGGAAGGAAATTCTGGGGTGCTTTTCAATTTGCGGGGTCTCCTAATAGAATACGAAGCTTTGAATATAAGAATATTTTAGAAAATAATCATTGGCACAATGTCAAAGTTGAACCATTAACAGTATTGGAAGATTCGTATGTCGAGCAAGTTAAACCAACATTATCGGAGCCATTTAGGTCATTAGAAACATCTGAACTGCGAAATTTAAGTATTATGCTCTTGGCAACCAAGAGTTAGAAAACTTTTTTGACTTCATGCGCAAAATAATAGGGGTCGTAGTCGTCGTTTTAGCTGTCGGGGTGTTTGCTTACTGGCTTAAGTGCCAGCTGCAGATAAACCTCGTTAAATCTTTTTCCCTATCCCAGATCCTGCCTGTTCAATCTTTGCAAAAAAGCTGTGCTGTGGCGTATGCATCGGAGTTTGCGCCCGGAAAGACGCTTGTGCTGGAAAAGCCGTCTGACTGGCAGAAAATCTGGATGCGCGAAAAGGATTCTGTCAGCGTGGAGTTTAAGGACGCGGGAAAGATCTTTGTGAGTAGCAAAAGCAAGCAGGATTGGTCATTGGCGCATGATTTATTAGTTGAGGTACAGCCTGGGGATGTGTTTGGCTTTAGCTCGGATATAGTGAATTCCGCTCCGGAGCTTACCTCAAGCGCAAGCGTTGTGCTGTACGACAAGAACAAGCAGGTGAGCAAATGGCATTATGGCAGGAAAGGGTTTAGCGGAAAAGGCGTAAAACAGGTTGCCAATGAGTTTGTAGTGCCGTATGGAGTAAGTTTCATACGGTTTCGGCTGACTGGCTCAGGCGTAGGTAATTCTCAATTCTCCAATGTAAAGTTTTATCGCAAAGAGCGAATTTTTTTAGAACAAAATCCCTTTGTTTTAGAAAATACTTTTCTTAAGATGACCTTTGAGACACAGGAGAGTCGTATTTCTGTGCTGGATAAGCGTTGCGCAAGGGTTTGGAAAGCAGACATTGAGTTTGGCGTAAGAAATATTCAACAAAACAATACACAAGATGCGCAGTTTACTTTACTTGATTGGCAGTCATTGCAGGAATATCAGGTAGAAGTTGTGCTAGCTCAGGATAAGCCGGAGATAATTTTTAAACTGAATGCTCCACCTAATAGGCGGTTTGAAGGGTTAGTGTTTCCTCCGTCATTCGCTACTTCTAATTCTGCCTTAGTAGTAGCGCCTATCGCAGAAGGTATGCTACTTAACCGCGACGCCTGGCAGGAAGTAGTGCCAGGGGCTGTGCGCTATAAAGGCGGATGGTCAATGCCTTTTGTAGGTGTGCTGGATGGTGGCGCGGGGTGGATGGAGATATTTGAGACGCCTTTTGATTTTGAGCTTGTCTCTGTGCAAGATAGGCCAAATTTATTTGAGAATAGGTGGGTAGTAGAAAAAAATTTTTTTGGCTATGAAAGGAATATGCGGTATGTGTTTTTTGACCAGCCGTCGTATGTAGCAATGGCGAAAAGGTATCGCCAATGGGCGCAAGAAAAAGGGCTTGTAGTTACCTTGCGTAATAAAGATAAACTGCGCAATTATAATATAGGTAAGTTGCTTGGTGCTGTAAATGTGTGGTTTTGGGGAAGCGATAGACCGCATTTTATTAAAGAACTCGAACGGCTGGGTGTAAAGAAATGTTTGTTTTCAACTGCAGAGAATCGTCAAGATATCGTGGAAGCAGATAAGGCAGGGTTTCTTAGCTCGCACTATGACATTTACCAAGACGTATGGCCGCCAATTTACCATGATGTTACTCATCGTCACGAAGGTTGGCCAGAGGATTTGGTGCTGGATGAACAAGGTGCGCCAATACAAGGATGGGTCATAAAGCGCGGGTTGAAAGAGTATCCGGGTGGGGTGGTATGTTCAATACCGGGACTTAAGCGAGCAAAAAAGGTAATTGCGGAGGAACTAAAAACCAAGCCCTACACAGCAAGATTTATTGATACTACAACCTCAACTCCATGGAGAGAATGTTTTAGTCCCAAGCATCCTACGACGCGCAGAGAGGACTTAGAAAATAAGATGAATCTTCTGGCTTTAAGTTCAATTGAGCATGGTTTGGTTACAGGAAGCGAGGATGGTGTAGCTGATGCAGTGCCATACTGCGATTATTTTGAAGGTATGCTCAGCATTGGAAAAGGAAGGCTTCCTGAATCAGGTAGAAATGTGGCTAAAGTAGAGTATATGCCACCCACAGAAAATTTCTTAAAGTATCAGGTTGGGGTTAATTATAGGATACCTCTATGGGAATTAGTGTTTCATGACTGTGCAGTTGCAACATGGTATTGGGGCGATTCCTCTAATCGTATCCCTGAGCTTTGGTGGAGAAAGGACTTGTTTAATATTTTGTATGGAACAATGCCTTTATGGGCGATTCGTGACTGGGACCATTGGCAGAAACTGAAAATGCGTTTCAGGGATAGTTATCAAAATGTCTGCCCTGTATTTGAGCAAACATCAGCAAAAGAAATGCTTTTACACAGATTTATTACTGAAGACCATCTTGTACAAGAGACAGTTTTTGACGGCGGGTTAAGCGTTGTGGTTAATTTTGGCGATTCAGATTCTGTATTAGAAAAAGTATCTATCCCCGCGCACGGGTTTGTTTTAAGAGACGACTCCAAGATTCTGAAACAAGGGGTTTGCAGGTAACATAATGGGGGACGCTTCTCCTTAACCCTACCCCTTGCGTATAAAGAGTTATGCAGCAGGAAGGACCGTTTCCAAAGGATGAAAGATGAAACTCCACGGCTCTATTATCGTAACCTACCGTTGCAACGCGCGCTGCAATATGTGCGACGTCTGGAAGTTTCCCTCAAAGCCAGCAGATGAGATTGGCGTTGAGGTTATTCGTAAGTTGCCACAGATGTTTTTTGCAAATGTAACCGGTGGAGAACCATTTGCCAGACAGGATTTGCCTGATATTATCACCGAACTGCGCAAGAAAGCAAAACGCATTGTTATTAGCACGAACGGTTTTTTTACTGACCGGATTGTGACTTTGTGCAAGCGGTACCCTGATCTGGGAATTCGTATCAGCATTGAGGGTTTGCAGGAATCGAATGATGCGATCAGGGGAATGCCGGGGCAGTATGAGCGGACGCAGGCAACACTCAAGCAGCTTCAGGAAATGGGGCTGAAGGATATTGGGTTTGCCATGACTGTGCAGGATAAGAATTATCAGGATTTGGTTACTTTATATAAGATGGCCCGTGATCTGGATTACGAGTTTGCCACGGCTACGGTGCATAATTCGCATTATTTCCATAAGTGGGATAACAAGGTAGAGAAGCAGGAAGAGGTATTTGCAGCATTCAGGGCATTGATCGCTGAGTTATTGAAGTCGAAAAAACCCAAAGAATGGTTCCGGGCGTATTTTAATCATGGATTGATCAATTATATCCAGGGCAACCCGCGGTTTCTGCCGTGTGAGATGGGGAAAGACGGGTTTTTTGTTGATCCTTACGGCGATGTTCTGGCATATAACGGTATGGATGAGAAGATGCCGATGGGGAATCTCAAGGAACAGAGTTGGGATGAGATCTGGGATAGCAAGCGGGCTCAGGAAGTGCGCCAGGCAGTCAAAAACTGTAAGAAGAATTGCTGGATGATCGGTTCTGCGGCTCCGGCGATCTGACACCATCCTCTTAAGCCAATCTGGTGGGTTCTTAAGAATAAGATCAAAAGATGAAGATAGTTGCGCTAGGATTGCGGGGATTTCCAGACGTGCAGGGCGGGGTGGAAGCTCATTGCCGGAATCTTTATCCGAGGCTGGTCAAGCTGGGGTGTGAGGTGACGGTGCTTGCGCGGCAGCCGTATGTGGGATCAAGGGAATATTCGTATGAAGGAGTGACGATCAAGCCGATTCCGTGCACAAGGAATAAATTCCTCGAGGCGTTTACTCATACCAGGAAAGGGGTTCGTGTTGCGCAGGGCTTGAAGCCGGATATTCTACATATTCACGCGGTCGGGCCTGCGTTGTTCGTGCCTATGGCGCGGGAGCTGGGCATGAAGGTTGTGATGACGCACCACGGCCCGGATTATGAGCGCAAGAAATGGAACTGGGTGGCGAAGATGGTGCTGCGCGAAGGCGAAAAGCGCGGGTGCGTGAATGCGAATGAGGTGATTTGCATTTCAAAGCAGATCGCGCTTGATGTTAAGCAGAAGTTCAGTAGAGATTCGCACGTTATTCCGAATGGGGTGATGATGCATGAGCGGGTCACTACTGATGAAGTATTAAGGAAGCACGGCCTTGAGAAGGGCAAATATATTCTTGCTGTGGGCAGGTTTGTGCCGGAAAAGGGGTTTGCGGAACTTATTGAGGCGTGGCGGGGGTTGGAACCCCGTGGCGTATGGAAGTTGGTGATCGTTGGCGATGCTGACCATGAGGATGCGTATAGCAGGAAGTTGAAAGAAATGGCTGCGGAAGCGCCTCATGTGGTGCTGACGGGGTTTTTAAGCGGCATGCCGCTTGCTGAAGTTTACAGCCAAGCAGGATTGTTCGTTCTGCCGTCGTATTACGAGGGCCTGCCTATTGTACTCCTTGAGGCAATGAGTTACGGGCTGTCGTGCGTTGTTTCGGACATACCGGCGAACAGGGAAGTGCAGTTAAGCGAGGACAGGTATTTTAATCCAGGGGATGTGCGTGCAATAGCGCAAAAGATCAAGGAATTCATGGTAAAGCCGATGGATGAAACTGGGAAAGCCCGGCAAAGGGACATGGTAAGCCAGAGGTATGATTGGGATAAGATCGCGCAGGAGACGCTAAGGGTGTATCAGCAAGTTATAGCCCGAAAATAAACTCGAGATCTTGAGGAGATAGGGATTTTGAAAAATCAGAGATGAACTGTTTCCCAAGCGCGATCGCGCCGGAGGTGGTTTGTTCAGACGACGGAATATCGAGCCGGACCATGAGTCCGGCTTTTTTCTTTCCTATAAGGGAAGCCCAGAATTCTTTTGCTTTCTGACCGG
The DNA here is from genome assembly GCA_029571225.1 of Candidatus Omnitrophota bacterium. GTDB lineage: Bacteria > Omnitrophota > Gorgyraeia > Gygaellales > Profunditerraquicolaceae > JAGOOP01. Next base: position 33,008 of record JAKPTF010000003.1, read on the forward strand.
TCCAGCCCGTGATCTGTTTGTCAATGCAGAGCCAGTACATAAGCACATACCCCTCGCCGGGTTTCTGGGTGTAGAGGGTTGTTGTGCGGAAGGTTTTGCTGCCTACCTCAATCGTTTCGTCGCTCAATTCCTTGATGGTATAGCCGGATGAGCCGAAGCACACCTTGGGGTTGTGGAAGTTTCCGGCGTCGAGGATGAGAAAGAGCAGGCTTGCGCCTTCTTTGTTGGTATAGGTGCGGGCGAATATGTCGCTGATGAACTTGTAGCGGTCGTCGTTGATGTTGAGGCTCTGGGAAACATCCTTGCCTGACCACTGGCCGAATTCAGCGGGGATGTTAATCTGCTTGAGGATGTTCAGGCCCTGGTATTTCGGTTTGGGCAAAGCAAAGGCGATGAGCATGGCGATGCCGATTATTGCGATGACAATTATCTGTTTAAGATTCTTCATGGATGGCCCGTTTCATTTTGAGATACGCCTCGATGCCAAGAAGCCCGAGGATCATGATCACAAATACAATGATGCCGCTGAAGTCATGGAAGAATCCCTGGCCTGTTTCCTGGCCGAAGTAGTAGGTGACCAGGCACAGGGAAAGCACGCGCAGGAGGTTGCCGAAAAGCGCCATGGGCACGACTGACAGAAGGATGATGAACTTGTTCTTGCGGGTTTCTTTTAGGATATGGATATATGCAAGGCCGAGGGAGAGCATGGTGATGAGCGAGCGGAAGCCGGAGCAGGGCGCGCCCATAAAGATCTCTTGGTTGCCGATGTAGAGCAAAAGGCCCTGGCGCATGACAGGGTAATGGAACGATTTGAGGATGCCGCCTGCGACTGCGGAGATGCCGTAGCGCATGGGAAGCGTGATGGCGTCGAGGATGCCCAGAGGCGGCGGGATCATGAGCGCTAAATAGGCGATCGGAAATGCGAGCGTGCGCACTGCTTTGGGGCCGTAGAGGAAGCCGATGAGTCCGATAAGCACCGGGATCATGGAGCCTGCGGTGAGCGAGAGATACTCGTTGCGCCAGCCGAGGATGAAGAGCAGGATGCCGGCAAGGAGGAACGCGGGGAACAAGAAGCCAGTGCCGGCGGGTTTCGCTTTTGCAATGATCGCCATGAGCTCTTTGCGTTTGCGCCAGGCAAGGAACAGCGATACTGGCAGAATGAAATACGCGTGGGTGTAGTCGATGATCTCCCAGCGGCTGCGGTAGAGCTGGTACACGACCGGGCTGTAGAGGATCGCGACTAATGCCCAGACAATGTAGTTGAACATGACGACATTATAGCACAGGAAGCTCGCTGGACAAATAGAGAATTAGCGGTAAAATACGGCAAAAAATTAGATTTGAGACAACGTGCGATGAAGGGTATTTTGGCGCCGGACTGTGAGTCCGGTTTTTTTTATGTGAGATAGTTGACAATAGAGCGTCAATTACGGTAGGAGGATGGGAATAAAAAACTTCTTATAAGCTTGACAAAGGTTAGCATATATGCTAACCTTTAAACGCAGGGGTGAGAAGTGGGGATTCCAAGGAAAGAAGACTATGTCTTCTGTCAGGGGGAGCAGTTTCAAGGGGAGTTTTATTTTACAGAATCAGGGGATATGCCGGCAAAGGAGAGTCTGGCAGAAGCAGCTTTGGATGTGAGAGTAAAGATGGCTGTTTTGGTTAAATATATGTCAGAACAGGGAAAAATTTACGATGAAAACAAGTATAGAATTATTGATGCCAGGGATAAAATTTACGAATTTAAACCTCTGCAGTTCCGGTTTTTCAACTTTTTCTACGAGGGGAAGAAGATCATCATTACGAACGGTTATGTTAAGAAAACGCAGAAGGTGAGCAGGAAAGATTTAGAAAGGGCCAGGAATTATAGAAACGATTATATTTCCCGCGTTAAAGGAGGAATTTACTATGGAAAAGAATAGGACATATCTGGACACATTAATGACTGATCATGAATTCCGGCAGAAGTTTGATCAGGAGTATCAGAATTTCTCTATCGCAGAACAGATCGCCCGGGCGCGCCATCATGCGCGTTTGACACAGGCTGATCTGGCGAAGCGGATCCATACAACGAAATCGGCAATTTCCCGGTATGAGAATGCCGGTTATAAGAAATACGGGTTAGCGCTTTTGACAAGGATCGCCAGGGCCTGCGGGACGGAATTAAAGATCATGTTTGTCGCGTCAGGTGACAATACCGGGCGCTCTTTTTAGGACATACTCTAAATCCCGAAGATATATTCGAGGTCTTGAGGGGACAGGAAACTCGCTGGACAAATAGAGTTGTATATAGTCCGGGTCTTGTTTTGAGCGAAATTTGAGGTTTCATTTTGCAACCTCACAGCCAGGAATGTTGATATTAACCACATCTGCAATATCTTTTAGCACAATGGGTTACAGGATATATCGCTGACGTTTGTCAGGGCGTTTATATATATACACATAAGTAAGTCCACTGCGGTCAACTGCAAGACATCCTGCCAAAGCCTTCAAAAATAATATTGCAAATTATTGTGCTGCAAAATATTAGAATATTATAGTTTATGATTGATCTGCCTTATGTGGCACGAAATATGCTTAATTATGACTGATGGATTCTTATTATCTTATTAAAAAGGAGTTTAGTATGCGGTTTACGACTGTGGCCTTGGCAGTGGTTGTTGGTATTATTATGGCATCGAGCGCATATGCGCAGACGACATATTTCTGGGACGGCGGGGATGGATCGGATAATTATTGGGAAAATACCGATAATTGGGACCCTGACGACATGCCCGGGGTTAGCGATGACGCGATTATAGCGGGTTCGTCAATGGGTTATTATTCCGTTGAAATTAATTCTGCGCAGGAAATCAATTCGCTCACACTCGATCAGGGAATGGCGCTCAATATTTATTCCGAAGGCGCTGACCTGATGGTGCGCGATAACGCGTATTTCGGGTATGATACCTTTGGCTATGGATATCAGGAGGATGGAAAGCTCGAGGTTCAGAATCAACTTCGTTTTGCTGACATGCCGGATTCGTACGGCGAATATGATCTTATGGCAGGGACCCTGGTGAGCAAGGAAATGGTTCTTGGCAGTGAGGGATACGGTTATATGGCGCATTGGGGCGGGACGAATACAGTTAAAACGGGTTTGGGACTGGGCATGTCCGGCGCAAGCACCGCGATGTATGAGCTGAATGGTTTTAATTATCCTGAATTAACTGCAGGCCATGAAGTGATCGCCAGTCGATCTGCCGGTTATGACGATCCTCTTTGGGGCCCCCAGCCCGGGGCATATTTTATTCAATCAGGCGGAGTGAACGAGATCATCGGCGATAATGCGGTGTATAACGAGGAAGAGGGACGGCTGGAAGTGCGCGAGGGTAGTTTTTCCGACCTGGTGATCGGCGATGTGGCAGGTAGTTTCGGCGAATACAGTCTTTATTCAGGCACGCTGCACAGCAGGACGGCGATCGTCCTTGATGAATCGGGTTCGCCCATTCCTGACTGGGACGGCTACGATACGTATATCGGCGGCAATGAGTACATCGGGTTTGACGGAAGGGGCCGGTTTGTTCATGAGTCAGGGTCAAATTTGCTCGATCAGGACCTTGTGCTGGGCGCGGGTGCCGGATCGCTGGGGGAGTATTATTTTTCGAACGGGTATCTGGCGGTTAACCTTGATGATCACCGGCCTGAGGTTTTTATCGGATTGGAAGGGAGCGGGTATTTTCAGCAGGACGGCGGCACGTTCGATGCGCAGAACAGCGGTGTGTATCTGGGCGTTTATGAGAGCGGTCATGGCGTGTATAATATGACAGGCGGATGGTTTGGCGCTGCCGGCATGGCTTTAGGGGAATGGGGCGGTACGGGCGAGTTCAACCACAGCGGCGGAACGGTCGCGATGACAACGCATCCTCTGGATCTTGCGCGGCAGGATAACAGCATTGGAATATACCGGCTTTCAGGAACGGGATTGCTGAATGTCAGCAATAACGACCTGGTTGTGGGCACGCGCGGCCATGGCGAGTTCTGGCAGTCCGGCGGCACGGCGAATGTCAACGGCAATGTGTGGATATCTGCGACGCCGGTTGAGAATGGCAGTACGGGCGAGTATCATTTAAGCGGCGGCACTGTGAATGCAGGGACGGTCAATAACTTTGACCGGCTGTATTATTCAGGCGGGACGCTGAATGCGTCGATAGCCAATTCGCAGGGCGCGGTGGTTGAATTGAGCGGGGAAGGGACGCGCATTGTGTCAGGGACGCTGCATAACTACGGCACAGTCAGGGCAACGGACACGACGGTTCAGATCAATGGGGAGATGTATAATTTTAATGAAATGAGCAGCGAAGGTTCTGCGTGGTATTTGCAGGATTTTAAAGTGGATGTGGCCGGATATATCGCAGCGGGGGATAAGGACCAGTTCCATGTCGCCGGCGTATTTCAGAATCGCAGCGCCATGGCCGGGGAATGGATGACGGATAATGCCCTGCTTATATTCAACGGTACAAGCCACGATGTGGTATTTAACGCGGTTGACATGGGCGGGGTGAATGCGGGGTATGTGCAGAATTTTGCCTGGGGCACGGTGGATTTCGGAGGAGACACGTTTTATTTGAAGTCGCTGGATGAGGCAGGCACGCAGTTCGGGGCATTATATGTGGAGACGATCGCGGGGATCGATTATATCAACGATGACCTGAATAAGATATACATGGTCGATAATTTCAACGGCGGCGGCAATATTTATTACATGGCGCAGGCGAATCCGTGGCTTGAGGGAAAGACGTATGCGTTTGCGTCCGGAACCGGGCAATTGAGGCCGGTGGGCGTGGTGCCGGAGCCGGTGAGTGTGGTGCTGTTTGTTGTGGGAAGCGGGGTGCTGGGCGCTGCGGCTGCGAAGCGAAGGAAGGTGTAGGGCTGCGTAGGCGGTGGCGTAGGCAGGGGGCGTGTCGGTTTTATAGGCCCGGATTATTCACGGCTGTTTGGCTGTGAATGGTCCGGGTTTTTGTGTTTATTGGCAGCGTTGAAGCGAAATTTGTGTGAGATTGGGCGCTGCGGGGCGTCTATTTGGGGGAAAGGAGGCGCACTATGAGCGCGCGGGAGATCTCGGTGGAGGTGGTGGCTGCGAAGATCTTGTTCATACGGGGCAAGAAGGTCATGCTTGACCGGGACCTGGCGGAGTTGTATGGGGTAAAGACCAAAGAGTTGAATAAAGCAGTCAGTAGAAATTGCGAAAGGTTCCCCGAAGATTTTATGTATCAACTTACAAGAGAGGAGGTTGCAAACTTGAGGTTCCAAATTGGAACCTCAAGTTATGGAGGCTTAAGATACTTACCATATGTATTTACCCAAGAAGGCGTGGCAATGTTGTCGAGTGTTTTAAGAAGTAAGCGGGCTGTGCAGGTGAACATTGCAATAATGCGGGCGTTTGTGAAGTTGAGGGAACTGCTGTTGACTCACAAGGAGCTGGCAGAAAAGATCGATGAACTGGAGCGGAAGTACCAAATGCATGAGACGGATATTCAGGTGATCTTTCAGGCAATCAAGAAGCTTTTGGAACCGCCAGATGAGCCTCCAAAGCCACGTTTTGGGATGAATTAAATAGTTCTGACCCCTATTATTTTAGCCTTAAAAAACTTGAAATTTGGCGTTTTATTGGCTATACTTATCTATATTATAGGTAAGTGTATGGTACGTTAGGAATTGGCCACGGTTCTTAATAACTTTGCCACAAAGGCAAGGGTATTAAAATCGTGGTTTTTTTTATGGAGGTTGTTTAATGTTAAAGATGATCAATCGTATTGTTGCGTTTTCAGTAATGTTCTGCCTTGTGTTCGAGCAGTCGGGCTTTGCGCAGGTTGCGCCGGATATGAATATACCGGCATACCTGAACGGACTGGTCAGGGCTGATAAATTCAGGCCTATGCATATGCGCTGGCTGTCGTATGATCCAATCAATAATTCATTCGACCTGGCTGTAGAACGAGGAGATGATGCGAGGGTCAAAGAGGCGGATATCAAAAGATCAACTGCGAAGATCATGGAATATTTCCAGATCGGCCTGCGGCTTCCGGACAGCATGTTCTGGGTAAACCTGCGGCCTGATGCCGCTGATCAGATCATTGATCCGTATCTGGCGCGCACTGACCTTGGCAAAATAATGCTTGAGGCTGACCTCCAGCTTAAAAAGGACCTTGCCCGGTTTACTTCGCCTGACACAAAGGATGGAAGGGAATATTGGAACAAATTATATGCCCGCGCAGAGCAGCTTTTCGGCGCAGAAGGATTGACTATACCTGCCGTAACCCGCCCCTGGATCGTCCCCAATGAGATCATTATCAAAGAATATAAAGACGGCGCCTATGTGTATAAGGCGACCATGAAGGTTATGCTGGAGCAGGATTATCTGAAAGACGCGCCGGGGTATACCTTTGACGACCCGCGCATGAAAGAGTTGAACGAGTATTCTTCGGAACTTGTGCGTCAACTAATCATCCCGCAATTGACCAGAGAAGTCAATTCATCAAAACGGTATTCAGGATTGCGCCAGGTATTTTATTCATTGGTGTTATCGCAGTGGTTCAAACAGAGGTATGCGAAGCGCCAGGGGCAGCAGGGTTCGGCAGTGACTGATATGATTGATAGCCGTGATCTGAGCGGACTGACGTCTGCGGCCGCATGGTCGAAAGACATATATTTCAACCAGTATGTCCAGTCGTTCAAGAAAGGCGAATACAACAAGCAAGAGACAGTTAACGGCCTTAATGGCATAACGATCAGGCAGTATTTCTCGGGCGGTATCCTTTTCAGGCTTCAGCAGGGTGTTGAGGCCATGGGCCGGAATGCGCCGCTTATGACGATTTTGCCTGCTGCGGCAGAGGCAAGCCCTGAGCGGAGCCTGCCGGTCAGGGTGCTGGGCAATTCCTCGGAGTATAACCTCGGATTCAACGGCGCTCGGTTAAAGATCCACGTGCTTGAACATGCGGATCTGCGGGCAGATACCGTTGAGCAACCGCAGAAGAATGACGGCGGCGACGCTCAGGAAGAGACGATTGATTGGAAAAAACGCATGCAGCGTTTGCTGATGTTAGAAATCGCCTCAATCGTATTGACTACGGGATCTATGTTGGGGTTCTTTTTTTCGGTTTTCTATTTCCCGCATGCTGCGGCGCTCGTTTCTACATATTTTGGGACTATTACAGGGGGTATTGCATGGCAAGAACTTGATAAGAAGCGGGAAGACGCCGAGCGCAAGCGTCAGATAGCTGAACAACCGTATTCTCCGGCTATCAAGGCGTTTCTGAGCGTGCCGCCGCAATATCGCAGTGCCATTCTCAGCGCTCAGGATCATGTCTATGGGTATTGGCGAGTTCTTGAAATCCTGCGAGACATGCGGTATGCGGATCCGGATCCCGAGATTGCCAGTGCGCTTGAGGCCATATTGCACAAGCCGTATTCGCTGGCGCAGAAACTGCGGAACGTGTATCTGGTGTTCGCAAACCTTGTTTGGTTTGAGTTGACAGTCAAGCTTCAGGTGGCGAATATACTTAAGAAATATTACAGCCAGAACGATCCTGGCCGGGTTTCCGCGTTTCTGGAAGAGAACTTCGAGCTGTTATCTGAGCTGATGAACCAGGCGTCTGTCCGCGCGTGGTGGGATAAAATTTTTGATGAGCGCTTTTTCCAAAGGGAAATGATAGCCAGCGCAAGGCTTATGGCTGAGTTATACGGCAGGGACTATTTGCTCTTGCATACCGGCGATTTTAACGACGAGGCTGTATATTTCATACAGACAGCGCTTTGGGAGATGAATGCTTATGACAGGACCCTGGCAGGTGCCGACAGCCGCAAAGACGGCGGCTACGGCTTGAGCGCGCCGAAACTGGCGGCGTGGAGCGTCGGCAGCGCGATCGCAACATTCGGATTCATATATTGGCAGTTGAACTCAATGCTTTTAGCGCTTGGGTATGCTGCGTTCGCCGGAATCATGCAGGCGGCGCTTTACAGCGATCCGGTGATGAACAAGATAATGGCCACGCAGGACCCGTCTTTCGAGTTTGGCGGAATGCGGCGCAGGGACGGCGGCGCGCTTCAAGACATCGACAGCCTGCTGGCTGATTTGAAGAGCGATAATAAAGTGCTTCGCGACAACGCGATCGACGGATTATCCGGATCGCGCGATCCGCGAGCTGTAACGGCTTTGGGCGATCTGCTGCTGGAAACTGCAGAGCTATCGCAGAAGTTAGGCAAAAGTACTGTGGGGGCGACTGATCCTAGCGCACTTGACCAAAAGATCAGAGAGAGTGTGAGTCTTGTCGAGAAGCTTATTAAGGCTCTGGCAAAGACCCGCAACGAACGCGCGTCGGATTATCTTCTTAAAGCGTACAATTTTGAGTATCCCGGGTTCGCGTTCTTTCCCAATGGCACTGGCGTAATGGGTGGACCAGGATGGGCATCGTCGTACTGGGATGTTTTAATTCCTGCGCAGATCATCAAGGCGCTCGGCAGGACCGGCGGTGCGCAGGCGCTTTATTTTTTAATGGAACGCGCTCAAGATGGCTATCCTGTCGGCATGGGGGGAGGCCATTTCGCGTGGATACCGATGGCGGCCATCGAGGGGCTGGCAATGATCGGGGACAAAAAAGCATTGCCGTTCGTGCGGTCGCGCGCACGCGCGCCGTTCATGGGCAATATTGTCGCTGATGCCGAAGCGGTGATCGTGGAATCCGTGCGCCAGCGCGCGGTTATTGCCGTTGCAGAGGTTTTTCCGACAGCAATATCCATTTTCGGCACGCAGGTGTCGTTATCGAAGGATGAGATCGATTACAGCGTATATGACGTAACAAAGCTGGTTTATGAAGCGTTTGTAAAAAATACCTATAAGACGCGCGAGGAGCGCATGAGGGGTGTTGCAGAACGGGATCGCTGGTCCCATCGAGTGCCGTCAGGCCAGGACGTGATCTATCATTTTCAGGAGGATTCCATATTTGAAGGCCTGATGATGGGCGATAAAGAGATCAGCGTTATCAGGAAATATATTGACGTCCGGAAGAAGAACGCCGGCATTCTCGAGCGGTTGGGCCTGCGCAGCTCCCGCATTGAAGCGATTGAAAAGGACGTCATGGTGCGGCTCGGGCAGCAAGGTGAGCAGCGCGACGGCGGTGAGGATGAAATACGCCCATGGTCGAAGGAATATTTCAGCGCGCCTGAGTTCTTGAACAGGCAGATAAACTTGGCTCAGAAGAAGCAGTCGCTGGGCAGATTGCTCAAGGTCTTCATGGGCTTGACCGTGGCTGCTGTAGGCGCAGTCATTGTCCATGCTCTAATTATACCGGGGACCAAGCTGTCGAATATCGTTTTTGTGGGCTTATGCGCATACGTGGCTATTGTTGCCGCAGTGATGATATATGAGTCAAGGATAGCCTTGAGCGAGCCGGATATTTTGCCGTCAGAGCTTGTCAGATGGATCCAGGAGCAGGTGCAAGACCCGTTCGTCCCGAGGTATATATCAGCCGCGACTCTTTCGATGTATGTCACACATCAGCCCAAATTAATATTGCATAAGGAAGATAGGGGATTTGGCAATTATGACCGGGTTTTGTATGCGTATCCCGGGCAGGGGGCTGAGCGGCAGATTAGTTCTGCCAAATACAATGCGATCATTCAAAGCATCGAGAATTATTTCGCCGCTATGCAAGACGTCGTAAAGAACCACTGGTTCAGTCGGTATGGACCGAAGAAAGGCGAGATGATGGAAAAATATCTCGAAAAGCAGCAAGACTTTTATTTCTACCGAAAAGCGTATGCCCGCAGGCCTTATATCCGGGAGATAAACAGGTATCATGTCCACACGTTAAACTATGATGAGAAACGGGAGTTCGAGTCTTTGCGGTATCAAGGCCGGGATACCGGGCCTTTCTTGGAGAAGATATTTGACCGGAATGTCAGGGATATCTTTTCCCGGTATGATCAAGCTCGGCAGGATGCAGGCGCAGGCATACAAAAAGACGGCGGGTTAGCGGTTCAGGCCGAAAATGCCATGGCAGACTCGCAGTATGTCCTGCTGGTATTAAACGGAATAAGCGAAATTCAGAACAGGAGAGGGACAAAGTACGCTCTGACCGGAGAGGAATGGAAAAAAGCGATTGCGGCCGTGCTGCACAGCCTTTCTGTTATCGGGTTGGATCGCCTCCTTGAGGTGCGTAATAATATCGAGCCCTCAGGCTTAAGCGATGCGCAGAAATTCATCCTTGACCGCGCCATCAATGATTTAACAACTGCGCAGGTTTTGAGCAAGGTCGATGCCGGAGAGGCTGTTGTATCAGGCAAGGACGGCGGTATCGTTGAGCTGTCGCAGATGATAAGGGATAATTTTACCGCGATGACCATTAATGAATACAATGCCGCATACGCCCAGCTTGAGTCATATTTGAGAAACCTGAATGCGCAATTGAAGGAACGTGGCATAGCTATGCAGGATTATGTTACGATAGGTGACGCTATGAAGGCTTTGAAGGATGACCGTGTCCTCAAGCTGCTCAATAAGAAGAACTTCGCGTTTATAACCAGATTAACAGGCCCGCTCGTGGATATTGTTGATGCAAGCGGCCAGACCGTTACACAGACTCAGGAATGGGTGGCTCACATGTTCGGCCTGCCGCACCGGGCAGCGTATGCGCTCGTCATAGGCCCGAATGACGAAGTGGTTTTCCAAAGGCTGGCCCATGGCCGGGTTGAAGCAGGCTCTCTTGCCGCTTTCGGAAGCCATGTTGAGCCGGGCGCTGATGAGAAAGAAACGGTCCGCAGAGAGCTTATGAAGGATTTGCGCCTGCAGGCCCTGAAAGGCAGGCTGTTGCCGTTAGGCAAAGCGGGCCAGTTCACCTATGATGTTAAAATGACGAACGTTGAGGATAAATGGCTCAATAATAACGAATACCGCGCCTTGTTTGCGTATTTTCTCACGCAGGAAGAGTTCGAATGGATCCGCCGGGACCGCAATGAGATGGTCAGGGACCGGAGTTTGATGGCGTTTGAGGAGTTCGTTCAGTCGGGGCTCTGGCCGGTGCGTAATTACGCGATAGTTTCGTTAGATGCTCTGAAAAAGGCAGCCGCGGATGGCAAGCACGCATTCTATATGGAGGAAGATTATGTGGACAGGGCCGAGTCAGGCCGGGTTGCGTTCAATTCGATCCTTGAGGGTATCGTGATTTCTCAGGCGCGGAATGACACGGCAAGCCTCACGGTTCTGGACGAACTGCAGGAGCTGTTGGATAAGGAGAAAGCTGCAGGGCTGAGCATAACTGAACGGTTGAAAGGGAAGTTGAGCTCAAAGTTGAGTTCTGTCAAAGACCGCATCAGGCCGCAATCCGATACGTCTCAGCTCCAGCGCGACGGCGGTGCTACGGAGAAAAGGATACGGGAGATCGTCGAGCTTCTGAACATTCTGCGCAAGGAAAATATTATTCTTGAGAATGAATTAGCAAGCGCCGGTCCTGCAGAGGCAAACGGTATACGCGAAAGGATAGCGACAAACCGGCATTTAATCGAGCAGTTGACTGAAGAGCTTGAGGCAAAGCAGGAATATCTCAGGAATCTTCCGCCTGCGCAGATCTGGGCACAGGGAAGGATCGTCCAGGGCAGGAAATACTACATAAAAGGCGCTCCCGAGGAGTTGCGGGAGCTTTACGGCAGCGAACGGCCTGTGTTCGAGGTTGAGGGGCTATATGAAGGGCCCCTTATGGAAGGCCAGAAGGGATATTTCTTTACCGGACATGTCTATCAAGGGAATTTGAGGATATCTGCTGTCGTGAGCATCGATGACCTCGAGGAGATACCGGATGAAGACGCTGACGCGTTAGACGGGGGCATGCCTGTGGCAGACAGATACAGGGCTGTGGATCACGCGGGCCAGGTGAAGAGCGAGGCAGGCGCGAGATCGAGCTCATCAACGGCGTCGGGCGACAGTACTGCGGATAACACCTCAAATGATCTCTTTGACAGCGGAAAAAATCTTCCTGAAGACAAAGATTGGGAGAACCGACTTGTGGAGGTGCAGGATCATAACCAGGCAGTGCGTGTTGCATATGCGTTGCGTGCATTAGCCCACCTTGCAAAGAACGAAATCGATACGGAGGTTGACAACAACATAGTATCGCTTTATCAGAAAGTAGTCCAGGATCTGCGCGCTGCTGCGCTGGGGCATGAAAGGACCGTTGTGTCATATGCCGATGGGAGGAATCGAAAGCTGTTGATCTCGACCTATACGCAAAGGAATGGAGACGGGCCTGCTGATTTTAAGGTTAACAACACAGGCAATTGGCAAGTTTATCTGCTCACTGACAGCGAAGATATCGTACTTAAATCGCCGGTTGGCATATACCGTATCCGCACAACGCAGGCTAATAAATACAAGGTAAAGATTAAGTTCCTGAAGACGATAGAGGAGAAATTTGACGATCAGGATGCTGATGGTCGGGAAACAGAAGCAGTGCAGGCTGGTGAGGCTCATCAGGACGCTGACAGGCGCGCGATTTTGCTTCAGCAGATCAAAAAACTGGATGCTGCGGTAAGTGACGGCGGTAAGGATCAGCCCGCAACAGTCGGCGGTGTGGATTTCAGGGCTATTCCTGCTGTAGTAGTGCCTGCGGTCGGGGGGGTAGCGGGCGCTGTTGTCGTGAATATACAGGATTTGAACAGGCAATGGAATGCTTTACAGAAGAAAGTCGCAGACGGCCAGATGCCCTATGATGATATTCGAGCCTATATAGCTGCATGCTGCGCGAATAAAGAGGCGTGTGCTAATCTAAAAAAGGCGTCCCTCTGGATTTCCGAAGTTTTAAAGATGGAAGAAGACGCCTGCGTGGAGTCCTCCGCAAAGATGAAGGAGCTGATAGCTATTTTGTAAAGGTAATGTCAAATAAATTGTGTAAATTCTTTTAAAGGTTTTTCTTCCCATTTGGAGTTCAAACGGTTAAAGATGGCGTAAATAATGCGACTAACACTGTCGTAATTGGTAAAACATCCCATAGGCCTAGATCTACGTCTGACTTCACGGAATGATCGTTCGATAATGTTAGTAGTACGAATCTGACGACGAATAAATACACGGAACTGTTCTTTAATAGGTATGGTTAAGAAGGCCAAGAGCTCGTCCATATCGCGTTCAAGACATGCAACTGCTTCAGGTGCGACGGTATACCAGTGTTTGCGAAGGATTTTGAAGGTAGCTACTGCTTCTCTATGGGTAGAAGCGTTGTAAATATTACGCGCATCCAGCTTAAAGGGTTTAATATCATCCTTTTTAAGATACTTCGTAGCGTTTCGCAGTTTATGCACCCAGCATCTTTGGTGCTTGGCGTGAGGATAGACGATTTCGATGGCGTTAATAAAACCTTTGGAGCCGTCGGTAACGATCATCTTGAGATTTCTGCCTTCGAGTCCGCGTTTAAACAGGTCGTTGAGGAAGCCTTCGCAGGCAGCGTTAGATTCGGCATTGGCGATTGTAAACGCGATCAGCTCTTTTTTACCGAATACGGTAATGCCATAAGCAACCAGGATAAGGATTTTCTTAGCTTTGAGCGAGCCTTTGACAGATATGGCAATCCCGTCTAGGAATAGGAATTGGTACTCATCAAGAAGTTTGCGTTGATGGAATTCTTTGACGCTTGAATCCAGTCTTTTAGTTATACGAGAGATACCAGAAGCGGAGATTGTTGTGCCAAGAACTGGTTTAAGCGTTTCAGCAACGTCTCTGGTGGATATACCCCGCAGGAATACATTGCAAACGAGGTCATCGACTGTTTGTTGTCTGCGGTGATATCGAGCGAATACCGACGGCCTGAATAATCCCCGGCGTGATCGAGGGACTGCGATTCGTTCTATAGGGCCGAAGGTGGTATCAAGATTGCGGCAGTAATGTCCGTTACGGTAGTCTAAACGATTTTCTCCGGCTCTTTGATACGGTTGTGTCCGCATGTATTGGATCATTTCTTCATCCAGGGTGTCCTCAATAAGGCTTTTGGTTAACTTACGCAGGTACGAGTTGACATCTATCCAGAAGTCTTTAGGATCTATTTGGTTAACAAAATCCTTGACCCTGCCCCAACGATGCTTTAAAGTGTTATAGGTTTGATTCATGGGCGTATCCTTTCTGTTGGGGTAGACGTTTCCGCGTTCACCCTAGGTTGGTTAAGAAATTGTTTCCAAACAGAAAGATACGCCTTTTTTAACTTTTAGTAAAGCGAATTTACACACAATCGAGTATACTACCT
>JAKPTF010000008.1 GCA_029571225.1 Candidatus Omnitrophota bacterium
GCGGCAAGTTTCTGCATCTCTCCCAGGCGTTTCACATATTCTTGTTCCGGATAGATGTTCGGGTTGTAAAAATGGGCGGTGATATCGCAGGCGGACGCCAGGTCGTTGAGAACGACCGTCGCGTCCGGCGCGCAGCAGATATGCAGGAGTATTTTTTTGTTTTGGAAAATCCCCGGGTTCATGTATCTATAATAGCATAAACCGGGTGAGTGGTTCATAATAATTTATTCTTTACAAAATTCGTTATTCGAGATATATATACAGATACTCAAAAGAGGTTGGAGAATGTTGCATGGGTAAGAAGAGATTTTTATCCGGAATTATCAATGTGTGGCGGCTGATGGCCCAGCGGTCCTCGGAAACAAAAGAGGGACAATGGCTCAATGTGCCGCGCGCAACCAACGATAAGGAAGCTTCAAAGAAAGACATCGCACAGAAGCAGTTGAAAAGATTGCTTCTGGACTGATCCGCTTTTCTTGTTCCGCAGAGAACACCCGCATCATACGATAGGATTTGCCGCATGATTTTCGTAACCGGAGCATCAGGGTATATCGGGTCTCACCTGGTCGCGAGCCTTCGCAACGAAGGATTGCCGGTCATCTGCCTGGTCAGAAAAGAAACCTCCCAAACGCAGATCCAGTATCTCACCGCTTGCGGCGCGCAATATGTCGTCGGTGATCTCCTCGAACCCGATGCGCTGATCCCGCACATCCAGGGAAAAGTCACAAGGGTCGTACACCTCGTCGGCAGTATCGTCGCGTCAAAGAAGGAATCCTTCGAGACGGTCCACTGCCGAAAAACCGCTGCGCTTGTTTCGATGTGCAAGAAGATTGGAGTGGAGAAGATCGTGCTCCTCACCGCTATCGGTGCCGCCTCGGACGCGCTGAGCGAATACGGCAGGACGAAATGGATGGCAGAGGAGGAGGTGCGCAAGAGCGGTATCCCGTATGTCATCCTGCAGGCGTCGCTTGTTTTCGGCAACCTCGGCGGATTGCGCAACAGCAAGATGCTGATCCGGTTGGGAGAACTGGTCAAGCGGACCCCGTTTGTCCCGGTGCTCGGGAACGGCAGGAACAAGGTGCAGCCCGTCTTTATCGGCGACCTGGTGACCTGTTTGAAAAAAGCGGTGACAGACGACAGGCTGCGGGACAAAACGATTCAGATAGCCGGTCCCGAACAGATGACCTTTGACCAGATGATCGACAAGATTGCCGATTATTATGAAGTACGGCGGATCAAGATACACATACCGATCCCGCTGATCTATCCTATAGCCTTCGTCCTCGAAAAAATCCTGCCGGTGCCTCCGGTCAGCCGCGACCAGCTCAAAATCCTCCAGAATGACAATATCTGCGACATCGAAGAGATGAAAAAAAATTTTCCCGTCAGGATGGTGACCTTCGCTGAAGGTTTTAAATTGTAGGGTTCGGTCCCATCCCGCTCGTTCAGGCGCGCTCGGGTCGGCGCCTCTGCATGATCACTCACAAAGGCATATATGCGCAAATTCGATTTTATACTGCCGACGAAGATCATATTCGGCTGCGGCGAGCTCAAGCGCATCGGCAGGGAGGCGCGCAAGATCGGCACAAAGGCCATGCTCCTGACCGGCAGGAACGCCGCGAAGAAGCACGGCTACACAGACCGGGTCATCGGACATCTGCGCGACGCGGGGCTTCAGGTCGTTCTCTTTGACAAGATCGAGCCCAACCCGCGCACCACAACGATCGATGAGGCCGGCGCCGTTGCGGGCAAGCACAAATGCGATATGGTGATCGGCCTGGGCGGCGGGAGCGTCATGGATGCGGCAAAGGCGGTCGCGCTGACCGCGGTCACCGCAAAACCGATATGGGGCTATATCTTCCAGGAGAACGGCGATACCTATCCCGTCGACAGGAAGGCCCTGCCGGTTGTTGAGATCCCGACCGTCGCCGCGACCGGCTCGGAGGCCGACTGCGGAGGCGTATTCACCAACTGGGAGACGCATCAAAAAGGAGTGCTCTTTCATCCCAGTTTGTACCCCGCGCTCTCGCTCGTTGATCCAGAATTGACGGCGAGCTGTCCGCCGCAGCTCACCGGTGACGGCGGCATCGACATCTTTATGCATGTCCTCGATCCCTATATCACCTCGACGGCGGAGTGCCAGCTTGCAGACAGGATTTCCGAGGGGGGCATGATCACTGTCATTGAGAACCTCTCGCGCGCGATGAAAAACGGGAGCGACATGGAGGCGCGGTCGAATCTTTCATGGGCAAGCACGGTTGCTTTGTGCGGCCTGCCGTTTGAGGGACGGGGCGGGGCCTTTCCGCTGCATGTCATGGAACACTCCCTGTCAGGCTATTATGACCTGAGCCACGGCAGGGGGCTCGCCTGCCTTATGCCGGCATGGCTCAAGGCATCACTGCCGGCCTGCGGGGACCGGCTGGGTTCTATCGCAAAACGGGTGTTTTACGTTGACACGTCAAAGATGACTTCAGGCGAAGCCGCGTGGTGCGGCTACGAATGCATCGTCAATTGGCTGAAAGGGATCGGCATGTACTGCACCCTGCGTGAACTTGGCGTCGATGACCGGTATTTCGAGAAGATGGCCGATGACGCAATTCTCCTGTACGGCCACAACAAGGATTTTATCGAGAACCAGCCGGCGCTGACTCGCGAAGGCATCGTCGCGATCTACCGGAACTCGCTCGGGTGACGATGAAAACCCGTCTCAACGTCCTCATGCTCGCGCTCAATTCCAGCATCGGCGGCACCGAGCAGATGATCCTCTCTCTTCTCAGACATCTGAACAAGGAGCGGTTCAATTGCACCCTTTGCACCCTCGTCGGCGACGGGACGCTCGTCGCCGAGGCGCGGCGCAGCGGCATTCGCGCGGTTGACCTGCGCATGCGCGGCCCCCTTGACCTCCGGATCGTCGGAAAACTCAAGGCTCTGATCAAGGATGGGCG
>JAKPTF010000013.1 GCA_029571225.1 Candidatus Omnitrophota bacterium
ATAGCTATTTTGTAAAAAATTACTTGACAGGATATGGGGCTTATGAGTATAATACTTTTATAAAGTTTTATTAAAAAAAGAGGTGCACATGGCTAAACGAACAGCAGTAATATTGGCAGTAATGTTTTCTTGGATTTTATTGGAATTGTGCGGTCCTGCGTTTGCAACAACACCGACCGGAACGACTGTAACATTCTTCGGCAACAATCAGGTCCAGTTTGCGCCTGTTCCTGCTGATTTGGGCGATCTGGATCACAGCTACGCATATACGTGGGGGATCAATTACGAGTTGCCCCAGAATACTTATGTTGATTTCGCTTCTATAACATTCACGCAGATCAATAACTGGCAGAATGAACCGAATGTGCTGTATGTGAACCTGCTTGACTCAGCCATGTATGGGGTATCAAGCGCTTATGACGGACAGGCAAGCGGCAATTTCTTTGGAAGCACCGCAGGTGCCCAATTGCTCACGCAATATGTAGATAACGACGCTTCGGCGTTCGAGAACTTTACCTATACGTTCAATGCCGGACAGCTGACCGCATTGAACGCCGCTTTGGCTGATGCGAATTTCGGCATCGGATTCGATCCTGACTGCCATTATTACAATCAGGGTATCAAGATGGATATTTCTACCAAGGTTGTCCCCGAGCCTATCGGCAGCTTATTGTTTGTTATCGGAACAGGCGTTTTTGGAGCAGCAGCAGCGCGCAGGCGAAAAACGGCAAGGTAAGGGCACCAAAGGGCGCAGGCCCTTTCTTAAAAGATTCGAATCATTAATGCCAGGTCTTATTAAGGCCTGGCATTTTTTTAACATAGAATAAGATGAAATTAAATTGTAATTATTTTATTGGCAATAAGTTAGCTAAAGCGTCTTCATGTTTTGAAAACGCTTTCAAAGAAGTTCGCGTTTTGGGTTGAAATATGTGAGATTATCGGCTACACTATGGCAAAAGACATAGATTATTGTCGGGTACGCTATTAAGAGTTCGCCACGGTTCTTAGTAGGTACGCATGATGAATATCACGCGTACATATTATTAATCGTGGCAGTTTTATTTGGCAGCAAATTAAGGAGTTTCCCGATGATTAAAATAATCAATCGTATAGTCGCAGTTACGGTGATCTTCTGTCTGGTATTTGAACAATCCGGTTTTGCCCAGGTTGCTGCGCAAATGCCGATCCCTGCGTACATCAACGGCTATGTTGCTCCTGATCGGTTCCGGCCGGTGCAGCTTCGCAGCATCAGCTTTGATTCGGCCGCGGAGGATTTTTCGCTGTATCTTGATAGAGGCGATGAAATCAAGGCCAAGCCCGCGCAATTAAACGAGCAAGGCAAGAAGCTCAAGCAATATTTTGAGATCGGTATTGCAATGCCGAACAGCTATTTTTGGGTAAACCTCAGGCCCGACGCTCCTGATCAGATAATCGATCCGCATCTTGCCAGGACAGATATGGGCAGGGTTTTGCTTGAGGCTGACCTGCAGTTGAAAAAGGATATGGCCCGTTTTACGTCTCCTCAAACTACGGAAGGCCGTGATTATTGGAATAAATTGTATGCGAAAGCCGAGCAGCTCTTTGGCCAAAACGATATTACTATCCCGACCGTTACCAGGCCATGGATCGTTCCCGGAGAGATCCTGGTGCGTGAGAGTGAATCGAGGGCGTATATCCTTAAAGCGACGCTCAAGGTCATGCTTGAGCAGGATTATTTAAGCGACGCCAAATATGCGTTTGATGATCCGCGCTTGAAAGAATTGAACGAGTATTCATCTGATATCATCCGCACTATGATCCTGCCTAAATTAACCCGTGAAGTCAACTCCTCAAAGAAATACGCAGGCATGCGCCAGGCGTATTATTCCTTGATACTCGCTCAGTGGTTCAAGGCCCATTATAGAGGTAAGGAAGGCGCGTATGCTTCGCGGATCGATACGAAGGTCTTGGACGGCCTGACCTCACAGAAGCCGTGGTCAAAGGATACTTATTTTACAGCGTATAAGAAGTCATTTGAGAAGGGTGAATATAATATAAGTGAAACAATTCCTGCTGCCAACGGCCTGACCGTGCGGCAGTATTTCTCAGGCGGGGCTAATTTTTCAGAGCTTAAGATCCAGGCTATGTCCGAGGGCGCTGCTGTTGGGACGGCGGTCGGGGCCGTATCAGGCCAAGCGGTCGGGGCCCTTCAGTCAGGCCTGATCGAGCGCACTCCCGATGGAAAGATCCGCGACGGCGGCAATGAGGACAATTCGATTAACGAAGAAACGGTCGATGATAAGCCGGTTCATGCGGGCAGTAAATTGAAACTGGTGACGGGTATAGTGTGGGCTTTTGCAGCGAGTATTTGGACCTTCTTGATTCCGTTTGGACCCATTTTCGTGATTACAGCGGCTTTGCACTGGATCGCCGCGTGCTTGAATTTTTATATGTACGGTATAGAATCCAAATTATCATTGCCGCCTCAAAAAGCGGATACCACAAATAAAGATGGCGGTACGAGACGAGGAACAAGGGTTAATTATAAGAAACTGAATACGCTTATGTCGTTTGACCTGGCGCCCGCCATATCATTTTTGGCAGAGAGAGATTGGTTACGTGCCGCGCAGAAGTATGGGCATGAAATGCCTGGTTCAATAGAGGGAGTAAAGGACGGCGGGCTCGAGACCGAGCAGACTCCGCCGGCAAAAACAGGCGGTATTGATTTCCGCGCGCTGCCGGTTGAAAGCCAGCCGTTAATGACTCCTTCGGCAATAGGGCAGCTTATCGCTGATGCTCCGGTATTAAGCGCCAGCGAAATGGATAAGAATTGGGAGATGATACAAAAGAGCTTGGCTGAGGGCAGGATGCCGTATGAGGAACTTAAGAAATTCGTGGCTTGCTGTTATGCGTATAATCATGCAGGCCATAAGAAGGCCGCGACTGAGTATGTCCTGAGCCTCTTGAAACTTGAAGAGGAGCGGGCGATCGAGACGCCGGATGAACTGAAGGAGATCGTAGTTTTGTTGTGAGATATTCAAAGAAAGAGCGTCTATTGTCAGCGAGGGCACAAGGTGTGCCTGAGGGTAAACGCTGTCAAGGAGGGCGCTATGAGATACACGGCATTGCTGGCAGCCATTGGTATGGCTGCCGGTTTTGTTTTGGTTAGTGCGCCGGAGGGATGGTGCGATCAAACGTTTATCATCCCTGTTGAGCAGGATGCATGGGTGAATGAGGCGAATCCTGAGGCGAATTACGGCAATAACACGTATATGAGCGTCAAGGACCGGTCGGGTCTGGCTGAGGCGTATCTGCGGTTTTCGCAGAAGGAATTGAGCTCGCTGGCGGGCCTTCCGATCGTATCGGCATCGTTATGCCTGTATCAGTACCAGGGAACGAATTCGCCAGGGGACGAAATTATTGCGCATAGGGTAACGTCGGCATGGGATGAGGCAACTGTATCTTGGAATTTAAGGCCTGCGTATGAGCCTTCGTCTGCAACCGTTCTGGATATCGCAGGAGAAGCAAACACTGTCGGCTGGAGAGAATGGCCCGGGCTTGAGACAGTGGTCAAGCAATGGCAGGAGAACGGAAACTTCGGCCTTGCCCTGGAGAATAACAGGGATAAGTTTGAGGGTGAGTTGTATGCCAGGTTCTATTCTTCCGAGTATTCCAATTCTGCGTTAAGGCCATATTTAAAAGTAACTGCCGCTCCGGAGCCGGTTAGCATGCTGCTGTTTGGAATTGGAGGGGGAATGCTTGCAATAAAAAGGTATAAAGACCATAGATTAAAATAACCAATAAAGAATTGTTTTGTAACTTATTGGCTTGTAGAGCTTAAGCTAAAGCGTCCACGTATTATAAAAGAAAGAGGCCCGCCTGTGAACGAGGCCGGGCCCGTGTACAACGGAAGGATAATTTAAGTTATGCTCTTCTTCTTCGAAATGCCGCTATCGCTGCGCCGCCGGTCAGGAACAAAAGTGCGCTGACAGGTTCGGGAACCGCGTTAACCTTGAAGTTAACCGTGCCGCCGAATGTTTCGAGGTTGCCGCCGCATCCTATGCCGGTTTTATCATTAAGAAGAGAAAGCGCCGAAATGGTCCAATCACCTGCGATCTGCATGTTTTTCTTCCAATACCCTTCGCTGAAGCCTATCCAAATGTCATTCTTATTGCCCATATAAAACTTAAGGAATGACTTGTCAGGAGATTCTCCGCCTTCCCATGTCCATGTGGTTGAGGTAAGGCTGCCGCCAATCTTGTCACCAGGCTCCGCATCGCCGAAAAATCTGATGTACAGCCACGGCTGTTCGTTAAAGGCGAAAGTCGTCTGTGAAGCCACAGGCTCTACGCCTTTGCCGTTGGTCATCCACATTCTGGCGTAGGTGTTTAACTCGAACGCGGCAAACGCGTTTCCTCCGGCAAGAATAAGGCACGCCAGGGACAATATAACAACCTTCGAAATTTTGTTTGTCATGACTCTCTCCTTAAGTTACTGCCATCAAAAATTAAAATGAAAGCGTTTTCAGCACTAATATAAGTATACCTTTATGCACTTATTTGTCAAGATTTTTTTAGCTGATTTCTTCAAAAAAATGTGGGGTAGAAAAAGGTCAATTAAAAGTGGATAAAAAATATTTACAATTATTTTAGAAAGTGTAGTATAATAGGATAATCTTAAAGGTCATAAGTTTTTATCATACAAAGTCTTTTGTTCCTTTTCACGACAAGAAAGGATGCGCCATGATAATCCCAAAAAGCTCGGTTTCTGCCCTGGTAGCAGTAGTGATTGTTTTGTTGTCCGCTCCTGCAGGATTCTGCGCTCTTCCGGCCGCTCAGACTGCCGGCGGCATTACAAAGCAGGATAAGGATATTCAGAAGAAGAAAGAGCTTGAAAAGAAGATCCTGGCTCCCGGAACCGGGCCTGAAGCCGCTGCGTCAAATGTTGTTCCCGAAGATACTGGCCCCAGGGTCAGGATAAGCAACATAAAGGTGGAAGGGGCTGTTGTATTGCCGCCGGCCGTAATCAGCTCTATCACGGACCGGTTTAAGGACAGGGATTTGTCCTTCAGGGAAATGCAGAAAGCCGCTGATCTTATCACGGATGAATACCGCAAGAAGGGATACGCGACCAGCCGCGCATACCTGCCGCCTCAGAACGTAAAGGGAGGCACGCTGGTAATCCGAGTTGTCGAAGGCAAGCTCGGCAACATGCAGATCAAGGGCAACAGGTATTTCAAAACGAGCCTTCTTGAGAAAAAGCTCGACTTCACGCGTTCCGGGTATTTTGATTATTCCGGCCTGCAGAGGGCCATGGTTTATATTAACGAGCATCCTGACCGCAAGGTTTCTGCCACGCTTGTGCCCGGCACTGCGCCCGGTTCAACCGACGTCATCATAGACGTCAAGGATCGGATGCCCATACATGTCGGCTTTGAATATGATAACTACGGGTCGCGTTATATTGACCGGAACAGGTACGCTCTTGTATTTGAGCATAACAATCTCTGCGGTTTTGATGACAAGCTTTTCCTGAAGGTCCAGGAAGCTGAAGCTAACCGGATGCATTTGCAGCAGGGCAGGTACAGCTTTTTTCTTAATGAGCCGACTGAACTCGGCGCATATTTCATCAACAGTAAGGTGGAATTGAGCAGGGAATTTGAGGACCTTGATTCGGAGGGGAAAGCGCAGGTGTATGGCTTGTTCATGAACCATCAGCTTATACATGACCAACTGCTTGACCTTCGTCTGACTGCCGGTTTTGATTATAAGAGATTGCGCAACTTTCAACTGGGCTCTCAGATATCACGGGACAATGTCCGCGTGGCAAAATTGGGAACCGATGTCGATCTGACAGATGATTGGGGCAGGAACATTTTTAACGTTGAAGCGGACCAGGGGCTGCCTGATTTCATGGGCGGCATGAAGGCAAAAGACGAGTCGGCGACCCGTGCCGGTTCAGGCGGGAAGTTCACAAAGGGCCTGTTCAATGTTTACCGTCTCCAGGCTTTGCCGCTGGGAATGTCATTCTTATGGAAGAACAACGCGCAGTACTCCAACTACGCGCTTGTCGCCTCTGAACAATTTCAGTTAGGCGGCCCGGGAAGCGTCAGGGGATATGCCCCTGCCGAATTCGCGGGCGACAGCGGGTGGTACACGTCTCCGGAACTCTCGATCCCGTTTTATTTCATTCCGAGAGATGTGAAGGTGCCGCATTCCAATGTGAAGTGGTACGATGCCAACCGTTTTGTCGTGTTCTACGATTACGCGATCGGATATGTGAACAATCCTCAGGCAGGCGAGAGAAAAGAGCCGTGCATCAAAGGATGGGGCTTTGGCTGGAGGCTCAATATCAAAGATAATCTGACGTTCAGGGTGGAGGTCGGGTACCCGATCGGAAATCCGACTCCTTCGGACGGCGACCACGCGCATCCGTGGGTAGAGTTTACCACAAAATTCTAGGCTTGAAACCTTGAAATATGAGTGCGCAAGTGCTATACTTCCATACAGATACTTCTGAAAACGCTTTCAAAATCCGTATACGTAATAGCCTGCCACGGTTTAATCTCGTAACCTTATCCAAGGGGGTTTTATCATGTTTGTAAAACGTCTGAAAGTCCTTTCCATAATTATCATACTGTCATTGGCTCTGGCTCCGGTGCGCGGTTACTGTTTGCCCCAGGGAGAGCAGGTGGTTGAAGGCAGTGCCACATTCGACCGGTCGCAGGCAAATACGCTCAATGTCAATCAGGCGACCGATAAGATGATAGCGAATTACAACAGTTTCTCTATAGCGCAGCCGGAAGCCGTTCATTTTCTCCAGCCGTCTTCATCCAGCATTGCATTGAATCGCGTGGTCGGGGTGGATCCGTCCATGATACTCGGCACGTTAACTGCGAACGGCAGGATATTTTTGATCAATCCCAACGGCGTGACTTTTGGCCAGGGGTGCAAGGTTGATACCATGGGCCTGGTCGCTTCGACGCTCAATCTGGCAAACGAAGATTTTATGGCGGGCAGGTATTCATTTGTGGGTAACGGCGGCTCTGTGGTCAATCTGGGTTATTTGAGCTCGCCCGGCGGATATGTCGCACTGCTCGGCTCCCGAGTAGAAAACCAGGGCATTATAGAAGCTGAGCTCGGCAGTGTCGCTCTTGCAAGCGGCAAAGCGGTTACGCTTAAGCTCGATCCGAAAGGTCTCATATCCGTTGTGGTCGATGAAGCGACTATTTCAAATGCTGATGGCAAAGACGATGCGGTGCTCAACTCCGGTACTATTAAGGTAAACGGCGGCAAAGTACTTCTAACCGCCAAGGCGCTTGACGGCTTGTTCAAAAAAGCTGTCAATACAAACGGTATTATTGAAGCGAATTCGATCGATGACCTGATGGGCGAGGTCGCGGTAGAAGCGAATCAGCGTGTTGCTATGGGAGGAACTATCAATGCCCGCGGCGGGATCGTCAGGGTCGATTCGCAGGGTGCAGATTTCAATGGTGCCATTAATGCGCGTTTGGGCATCTATAACATGAACAATGGCGATACTCCTATTTCTGGCACGTATAGCGGCGATCAAACATGGAATGATAATTTCAATATCAGTTTTAACGGGGACATTACGGTCAATGACGGCTCTCTTAATATCAACGCTGATGCCGATCGTAACGGCAGCGGCGACTTATCGATCACCGATTCCAATCTTATAGTTAATAACGGCGATATTTATCTGTCCGGTTTCAATATCAGCGTTGAGGATAGCTTGATCGAGGCAACGAAAAGTTTCGGTACGGTCTCTGTTTCTATGTCTGCAGGAAATGATCTATCAATCATCGGCACCGGCGGAGAGACGGAGAAGAAAAGCACGGTGTTCGCTAAGAGTGGTTCAGGTGAGGCGTATGTTGCCTTGAATGCCGGCACTGATCCGGGCGAAGGCGTTTCTGACTTGAGGATCACCAACAGCGATGTATGGGCGCGCGTTTATGATGAAGACGGAACTGCGCATGTCGGTATCACCAACGATAACGGCCCGGTGAACATTACGGGATCCGAGATATTGGCGCAAATTACAAGCGGTGTGTTGACGGCTGAAGTGGATATTGAATCAACGGATGATATTACGCTTGATGATTCGACAGTAACCGCTCAAGTCGATAATTCCGGCAATGCCTATGTTTATCTGAACCCGCAAGACGGCGGCATTACGATCAAAAATGAGAGCGCGGTGAGCGCGTATGTCGGCGCAGACGGTGAAGCCGGCGTGTATATGTATAATTATGAGCTTGATGATATATTGACGATCCCCTTGCTTGATATCGACATCGGTGCTGCGATCCTCGGGGATATTTTGATATCGGGCAACAGCTATGTTTCAGCGCAGGCTTATAGTGGATCTTCTGACGGCGGCGCATATGTGTATATGAACACGCAGGGTAATATTGATGTGCTTGATAACGGAAATGTCGGCGTAATGCAGGCGAGTGGTACTGCTGCCATGACGATGATCGCAGGAGGGGATATTACAGTCGACGAAACAAGTTCGCTCTATGCGTCAAGCGGCGATTCTACATCCGCTATTCTTGGTCTTGCGGGAGGCGCGATCAATGCGGCAGGGCCGGTTGATGCGTACACGAATGGCGGTGCGGCGGTCATCGGCCTTTTAGGCATGGGTGATGTGACGGTTGCCAACAGCACTGCCATGTCGGTCGCCTCCGGCGGCGCTGACGCCTTGCAGGATCTTGAGGACATGATCAATGAATATATATTCGGCCCTGATTTGACCCAATATATTACTATAGACCGCCGGAACCTGTACAGCAGCTTTTCTATGTTCGGCTCGGTAATGGGGAATGTCGAGCTTGGCGATATCTACGCGGATATTGTCGTTGCCGCGTCGCTGGGCCTGGGCGGAGAGGCCACAGGTAATATCTCCAGCACAGGTGAGATTTATGGGAATTATCTGGCAATGCTTGCGGCCTGCAACATAGGGACCGCTGAAGCCCCGATCAACATGGATGTCGATATCGTCAGCGCGTATTCCTATGCGCAGGGCAACATTTACCTGTATCAGAACAATGCCAAACGGAATGTCGAGCTCGGCATGTATCTGCCGATAACGCTGTATGAGGATGGCAAACCGTATGAAGATCAGATCGGCATTGGTGCGTCGGTTGCCGCAAAGAATGGTATCGTTCATGTTACCAGCGAAGGCGATATGACGGTGAATTCCGTTATTTCCCTGCACGGCGGCGTGTTCCTGGAATCCAGGAACGGGAATATATATACCGGACGCGGCTGGTGCCCGGTCATTGCTAAGGAAACGGTTGATTCGGCTGCAGGCCTCGTGGGCGCATTTGTTGATTTTCTGCTTGGAGCGGATGATGATGAAGTGACCGAAACTGATGAGGTTATTGCAAGCTTATTCGAGGATTTCTTGATGGATGCGACATTTATGTCATCAGAGGAAGAGGGGAGCCTGTATTTCTCTCCGTTCATTATGGATTTTCCTCTTGAGGAAAGCGCGAATGTCTGGGCTACAGGGTATTCGTATTTTTCTGCGCCCAACGGCGCAATCGGCGTTGGCCCGGGCGACGATGCTGACCTGCGGGGCGCGATCAAAGGCATTGTGAGGCCTGGATCCGGCAGTGATACCGGCGGTCCGGGGTTTGACCGCGTGCCTGCATCAGGGTATGTTACTTATGAGGACGCGGACTCAGATAATTACGGCCCGGCGAATATATACGAAGACGCTCTTAACGCTGGCCCTGCCCAGATTTGGCCCGATCCGGCAACAGACCCGGTTCTATTCGGCCCACCGCTTAATCCTCTTGAGGTGTGCATCCAGCTTATTGAAGGGTCTGCATCCGCAGCTCCGGTGCGTGGCAAGGAATCCGATGAGCCGTTTTCTCCGTCAGCCGGGCTGACGCTTAATTATTCCGTGTATGTGCCTCCGGCGCCGCCGGAACCGACGCCTGCTCCGCCGGCGCCTTCAGGCCTTGATCCGTCGTCGCAGTTGACCGGCCCGCTGGCGAAGAACATACGGGCGTATTACGAAATCTTGAACGTTCACAGGTTTGTTTCGAACGAGCCCGTAACGCCGACGACATTCTTCGGTTACCGGCCGCTAACCCCGACCAACATGGTTGCGTTTGACGACCTGAATCTCGATGTCGGCGCGTATGATTTCATCTCAGACAATATCAAGACAAAGAAACCCCTGTCGCCCTATTACGGGCTTTAGGCGTAAGGGTTGGAAGAGATAAATAAAGGGACGGTTCTCTAAAGCGAGAACCGTCCCTTATTTGTTTTTTTCTGGTTTTTTGCGCTTGTTGGAGTATAATATTACGGATGCTTACCAAGGAGGAGGTATGCGCTTAGTATTTATCCTGTTGATGTGCCTGGTCTTATTGAACGGCTCCGGTTGCGGCAAAAGGGAAAAGCCGGCTATCCGCATCGGTTCCATTCCTGTTACTGCAGCGGAATTCGACGCGGCGTATCAGGACGGCAGGTTTCAGAGCGGGAGGGAACTGTCCCGAGAGGAATTCCTGGAGCTGTACATCAACAGGAAACTGTTCCTGAAAGAGGCAGAAGACCTCGGCCTTGACAAGGATCCGATTTTTCTGCAGGGGTTGCAATTATACTGGGAGCAGGCTTTGATGAAATCCATCATCGCCCGGAAGATAAACGAATCGACATTGACCATACGCGTTTCCGATAACGAAATAGCCGATTATTACCAGCGGCATAAGGACACGGATTTTGCAGGCAAGACTCTCGATGAGGTGAGGCCGCAGATCAAGATACTCCTGTTTCAGGTCAAGCAGAAGATCGATCTGCAGAATTGGATGAGGAACCTGCGCCAGAACACGAAAATCAGATACGATTATGACTTGTTACGGATCAAACCTAAAAATACGGAAGATAAGGAGGCGCAATGAGTTATTCCAGGGCATATCATCGCAGGAATTACCTGATCGACAAGAAATTCCAGCTGTCGTTCATAATGAGATTCAGCGCTATCGTGATACTGGCGTCTCTGGCGATAGGGGCGCTTATTTTTTATTTCTCGCGCAATTCTACGACCGTAGCCATCGAAAACACGCGGGTGTTCGTGAAGCCGACGTCTGATTTCATCCTGCCGCAGCTTGTTATCACCGTCATCGTGGTATCGGTGGTATTCTCCTCCATACTTTTCGTGATGGCTCTTATCGCCACGCACCGCATTGCCGGCCCCATGTACCGGCTGCGCAGGGAGATCGACAACGTCCGCGGCGGAGATCTCACCAGCGCCTTTGTCATACGGGATAAAGACCAGCTTAAAAGCCTTGCGCGAAGCCTCAACGACATGGGACTTGTGCTGCGGCAAAAACACACCGAGTTGAAGTCAAAAACCGACGTGCTAAAATCGTTTTTGAAGGACAGGAATTATTGCGTTTCGTTCGAGGATAAGGACCGTTTCTCCGCGTTGCTCAAGGACATCGACGACATATTGGTGTATTTCAAAGTTTGATCTCTATGAAGATCTGCGCAGGGCTCATCTGCCTCATGACGGCCTGCTGCGGCATCTCGTACGCCGCACCGGGCGGCACTCGAATTGCCTCCGGGACGTATTTTGACGCATTCGGGGACGCGCGGGCCGATGCCTACGCTCTGCTCGCAAAGATAGACTCCAGTTACCTTCTTTACGCTTCGGGCGGGGCAGGTGCGACTGATGCGGTCAGCGACATCCTTGCGAAAACTCTTGACGGCCTGTATCAGGAAGTATCGGATATCCTCGATATCCATATGTACAGTTTCAAGGGTTCGGTAGTGGCGTTTGCCGATCAGCCCGCGCTGGAACGTTTTCTTAAGCAGCAGTACGGGATAGATTTCCCGGAACGTTCGTTGTATCACTTCGAAAAGAACACGATCTACATTTCGCTTGCCGACGCGACGGTCGGCATGCTCGGCCACGAGATCGCGCATGCAGTCATATCCAACTATTTCGTCGTCCCTCCGCCGGAAAAGGTCCAGGAGGTGTTGTGCGGTTACGTGGAATATTCTCTGCGGAAAACCCGCAGCTCTCTTCCATAGGAGTTTCATATGCCTGAGAAACTGAGCGTTGAACGCCGGAAGCATCCCCGTTCGGACGTGGCTATCGAGGTGAATTACCATGTGCTTGGTCTCATTGATAACCTTTCTTACGCCCAGACCAGGAACTCGAGCCTTGCGGGGTTTCTGCTGCGCACCGATACAGAATATAAACGTGGCGTCTGCCTGGTTCTTGAGATCCCGTGGCCGTCCCGTTTGACGCCGATCCGACTGCTGGGCAGGGTGGTGGAATCGCGCTTGAGCAATAATCCTATCACATTTGACACGCGCATCGAGTTTCTCGCCATGAACGACGATACCCGCCGCGTAGTGAAGAAACTCATAGAGCATTATCTTGAGGGGCAGCGTGGAAGATAAGCTCTTCAAATACGGTGTACTGACCAAAAACAGGGTGGAGACTTTCTCTGACGGGATCTTCGCCATCATAGTGACGCTTTTGATCCTGGAGATAAAGGTCCCGCATCTGGAACACGCCTCGAGCGCCCGGGAGCTCGCCTCATCCATCGCTGGGCTTATGCCCAAGTTCGTCAGCTGGGTCATCAGTTTCGTGACGCTCTGCATAGTGTGGGTGAACCATCACCGGCTCTTCGAGGTTTTCAAGGGCGTCAACATCGTATTTTTCTGGATAAACGTCAACCTGCTTTTATGGGTCTGTTTCGTGCCGTTCCCGACCGCGCTTATCGGCGATTATCCCCGAAATCCGCTCGCGGTCTCTTTCTACGGGCTAGTCATGTCGTTACTCGGCCTTGCGTTTTTCATAGCGCGCATGTATGGTCTGCGCCACCGCAGGCTCCTCAAGGACGAGGTTGATAGGGCAGCCTACAAGAAGAGCGTTGTTTTCGCTTTTTTCTTCGGGTTCCTCTTTTATGTGATCGCTGCCGCGCTCGCATGGGTGCACACATATCTGTCTTTTGCGGCATATTCCCTCATCGCGGTGTATTTTATTTTTTCGTTCGGGACCAAGAAGCTGCACGCGGTCCGTCAATCAAGCGGCTAACTTCGGAATAAACTTCCAATGGCAGCATTCATCGGGTCGTTTTTGTTCGTTGCTCTGGCAGAAATTGGCGATAAGACACAGCTTCTGGCAATGGCGTTTGCCGCCAGATATCCGTGGCAAAAGGTGCTGTGGGGCGTTTTTTTTGCCACGGTCCTCAATCACAGCATTGCTGTCGCAGCGGGCAAGCTGCTCACCGTTGTCATACCTCTTGATATCATATCATTCATTGCCGCGGTGTCATTCATCATCTTCGGCCTGTGGACGCTGCGCGGGGATACCCTGGAAGGGGAGGACAAGCGCGAATCCCGTTTCGGCCCTGTTCTGACAGTAGGGATCGCTTTTTTTCTTGCCGAAATGGGTGATAAGACCCAGCTGGCGACCATAAGCCTTGCCGTTGAATACCGCAATATCTTCAATGTCCTTATGGGCACTACGCTGGGCATGGTCCTATCGGACGCTTTTGGCATTTTCTCAGGGGTTCTTTTGCGCAGGCATTTGCCTGAAAAATCAATTAAATGGGCCGCGGCTGCCATATTTATCCTTTTCGGCATCATCAAAATCGTCAGCCTGCTGGCAGGCAGAAGCCAGGCAGGAAGTGCCTGAAAAAACACTATACATAGAGAAATTTTTTGCTATAATAAAGCCTGTAAATAGTCGAAACCATGTAATATCCTATGGGATAAAGGTTTTAACCCCTGACAGAATGCCCTTAGGATCAAACAGGGAGGTGGGGATGTCTATAATGCAGGAGTTCAAGGAATTCGCGATCAAGGGTAATGCTGTGGATATGGCCGTGGGTATTATCATTGGCGCGGCATTCGGCAAGATAGTCACTTCTTTGGTGAACGACGTGATCATGCCTCCTATCGGATTGCTTCTTGGCGGGGCTGATTTCAAGAACCTCAAGGTAGTCCTGAAGGCAGCGACTATCGATAAGCCCGAAGTCACCCTCAATTACGGCCAGTTCATCAATACGACCATCGATTTCCTTATTGTGGCGTTCTCGATCTTTATCGTGGTCAAGGGTATCAATACGTTGAAGAAAAAATCGGCAAAATAATCGTTTTATTGTTCACGCAAGTGGGCTCTGATATGAAACATATGTTCCAAGCTGTAAAAGCTGCAATGGCATGCGCTATTGCCGTCATCTGCCTGAGCGCGTTCGCCAATGAGGCGGCCGCCGAAGGGATACTTGACGGCTGGTCCGGGGATATCTTCGCAGGGTATACCAAGACCAACGGCAATACTAATAAATCAACCGGCTCTGCTTCTGCCCAGGCGATCAAGAAGTTCAAGCATTCAGCGTATCAGATCAAGGGCAACTGGCTGTATTCCGAATCAGATAACAAGATGGACGGCCAGAAATGGGATATTCTAAACCGGTATACCCTGGATTTCGGAAAGGACTACCGGTGGTACAGCTTCTACCAGGTGCTTGTCGATCACGATTATTTTTCGGATATTGATTACCGGGTCACTCCCAGTGCGGGCGTCGGTTATCATATCCTGACCGGAGAGGATTTCATCTGGGACGTTGACGCCGGTGCCGGCTACCGTATCACCCGGTACCGTGTTAACACTGCCAAGGACGACGAGGCGCCGACTGCGGTCGCGCACACCTTCCTCAAGAAAAAGATATTCGAAAAGTCGTTTCTGTCCGAAGATCTGACCGTGTATCCCGGATTCAAGAGCGACGACGGGATTGTGCTGCATTCAGAGACCGTATTCACCAATCCGCTCATGGATAATCTCGATTTCGAGCTTAAGTATATCCTGGACCATAATACGGAGCCTGCCGGCAAGAAAAAGACAGACACGCAAATCATCGCGGGTCTGAAATATAAATTCTAACAAAGGAGGGTGTATGAAGGTCCTCAAGATAGTTCTGGCGATTCTCCTGCCGCCTGTGGCAGCGTTCATGCAGGTCGGTGCGACGACGCAATTCTGGATCAATATCGTCCTTACCCTGTTATTTGCGTTCCCGGGCATCATACACGCACTCTGGCTGGTATTGACTGATCAAAAAAGCTCAACCGGGAAATAAAAACCAAAGCTGACGAGATCCTTGCTGAAAAGCGGATGAGAGGCGTTGCCGTCACCGCGGCATGGTTGCGTTTCCAAAACTAAGCTTTTGACGGCTACGGAAGCGTGCCGCTGGGCGTATATGTCGCGAAGCTCCGGATTGCTGCGGTCCTCCCGGGATACGCCCTTTTTTCTGAAACCTTTCCTCTTTTAATTTTCGCGGATAGATTTATACGCACCGCGGCATTGCGCAGTAAGCCCTATCGCAAAATGTCGTACTTATCGGCCATCCCACGCAGGATCTTGGGGAAAGCTGTGCTCCGCAGTAGATCGAATAGTGTGTGAAACCGTTCAGCAGAGAACTTGACGCCATAATCCCCAGGATCTTCAAAACCGCAGGCTAACAACCCATGACGAAAAGGCCGGGAGGGTTCTTAAAAGCTTTGCCTTCAGGGGTAAGGATCGCTGTTGCCGGTGTCCTGTTCTTTATAGCGACGATGTCAGTTTACGCCCCAAGCATGCGCCACGGGTTTGTGATGGACGATGTGCATGTGGTGCGTCAAAATCAGCTGATCAAAAGCCCCGCGTTCATTCTGCCGTGTTTTACCCAGCCGTTCCTGAAATTCTATTACAGGCCGCTGACACAGTTTTCGTTCATGCTTGACCGTATGGCCTGGGGCCAGGAGCCTTCAGGATACAGGTTCACCTCGATCCTCCTGCATTCGGGCAATGCAGTTATGGCCTGTATCCTGCTGTACATGCTTTTTGGCGACGCGCTGCTAGCGTTACTCGCCGGCCTTTTATTCGCGGTCCATCCAGCGGGCGTCATCCCTGTCAATTATATCGCCGACCGCAGTAATCTACTGGGGACCATGTGGATGCTATGCGCTCTTGCGTCGCTACTGGCGGCTGTCAGAAAGCCTGACAACAGGCTTATCCCGCTCGGATATCTTTTTTTCATCATGGCGCTTTTAAGCCATGAAGCTTCGGTTATATTCCCCGCGTATCTGGCATGCATTCTCGCAGCGGCCTATACGAGAGAGAACGCCTCCAGGATCAGAACGCTGGCCGCTTCAGCAGTATTTATCAGCGTCGTTTATTTCATCCTGCGAATGAGAGTGCTGAATTTCGGTTCCGGCATGCCTGGCATTCCTGCGCTCTTATCGTGGCATTCAGCCGGGTCGTTTCTTTTTATCATGTTCAGGTATGCGTTCCTTGTTGCATGTCCGCAGGAAAACGTGTTAATATATGGCGTAAGGCCTGAGCTTTTATCTGGCGGCAGGATTATCGCGTACGCGTTGTTCGTTGCGGGGCTTATCGGTTTGACCGCCATCTTCCTGCGGCGCCGCAGGGCAGCCGGTTTTGGCCTGTTATGGTTTCTTCTGGGCACAGCGCCTTTATATTATCTCATGTTCTCCAGGCCCCAGATGGGGCTAATCATGCAGGATAACTGGGGGTATGCTCCTTCGCTGGGCCTGATTGCTTTGATTTCTGGGGGGCTCTCAGCCCTGAAGGGCCGTCTGCGCGCGCATATATGGCTTGCGCTTATAGCGGCTCTCGTATTATTTTATGCAGGCAAAAGCGTTTCCTATTCTCTGCTATGGAAGGACGAGAAGACCTATTGCTCTTACTGGCTTTCAGCAGTGCCCCGGAATCCGTACGCGCTCAACAGCCTCGGCGTGATTTACGCTAAAGAAGGGGATTATGAAAAGGCAAAAAGATTTTTCTGGAAAGGCATTGATTGTTTCAGGGAAAAAGGGGCTTCGCAGTCATCCGGCAGGATCAGCGCAGGGCCGCTGTTAGGTATTCTGTACAATAATCTCGGTTCGCTTGCGGAAAAAGAGCAGGATTTATCTGCCGCACTAAAATACTACCGTAACGCCGTCCTGGTAGATGAACGTAATGCCGAAGGCCACATCCGCATCGCAGGGGTTTACGGCAGCATGCAAGATCTTGATAGGGCTATATTTCATCTCAACGAGGCGGTCAGGATTGATCCTTATCGCGCAGTCGCGTACCGTCAGCTTGCATTCTTGTATGAGGTTAAGGGAGAAAAGGAAAATGCCCTGAAGGCAGTGAGGAAGGCGCTGGCAATAGACCCAGCTTGTTTTCAGCAGCAGGGGGAAGGGATCAGATGACGATCGATATAATAATCCTGTGGGTTTCGATACTCACTCTGGTGGGCGTGCTTGCTAGCAAGCTCACGGACCGCGTGGCTTTACCCGCGTTGCTGTTGTTCCTGGTCATCGGCATGCTTGCCGGTTCCGAGGGGATAGGCGGCATATATTTCGATGACTACGGCGTTGCCAAATCACTGGGGACGCTGGCTCTCATATTCATCATTTTTTTCGGCGGATTCGATACTGCCTGGAAGTCGGTCAAGCCGCTTTTTCTGCCGGCATTATGCCTTTCAACCGTTGGCGTGGTTATCACCGCCTTTGTCGTAGGTCTATCTGCCGCGTTGATCCTGAAAATGTCGTTGATAGAGGGGCTTCTGCTTGGATCGATCGTTTCGTCAA
Organism: Candidatus Omnitrophota bacterium; assembly: GCA_029571225.1. Lineage (GTDB taxonomy): Bacteria > Omnitrophota > Gorgyraeia > Gygaellales > Profunditerraquicolaceae > JAGOOP01. The sequence goes on from JAKPTF010000013.1 coordinate 17,601, forward strand.
CCGATGCCGCGGCTGTTTTCAATCTTATGAGATCGAAGAAGGTTTCCCTGAAGGGCCATCTGCGTCCTTTGCTTGAGCTTGAATCGGGAAGCAACGACCCGATGGCAGTTTTCTTGACGATCGGTTTTCTGGGCATCCTGACCAGTTCAGGCCAATCTATAGTGAGCCTGATTCCTTCGTTCGTATCGAGCATGGGCGTGGGGCTGATCATGGGGTATTTGATGGCCCGGTTAAGCGTGTTCATCCTGAATCGCATCAGGCTTGAATATGAAGGGCTATACCCGGTACTTATAATGGGCCTGGTGTTGATCACCTACGCGATAACGACGCTGGTCAACGGCAGCGGATTCCTTGCAGTATATCTGCTTGGACTTCTGATGAGCAGAGAGGATTTCGTTCACAAAAGGTCTCTGGTGAGGTTTTATGAAGGGGTTGCCTGGCTCATGCAGATCCTCATGTTCCTTGCGCTGGGCATGCTTGTTTTTCCGTCACAGATCGTGCCGGTTATCGGAAGCGGCCTCTTGATAGCAGGGATACTAATGTTTATAGCCAGGCCCATAGGAGTGTTTCTGTGCCTGCTACCGTTCAAATTCAAGCTGCCGCACAAGGTGATGATATCCTGGGTCGGATTGAGGGGGGCTGTGCCCATAGTCCTGGCTACGTTTCCTTTACTTGCCGGGATACCTCAAGCGCATACTATCTTTAATATCGTTTTCTTTGTTGTTTTGACTTCGGTGCTAATACAGGGCACCTCGATCCCTGCTGTTTCGCGTCTCCTGCGCGTTGATACGCCGCTGGACATGAAAAAGAAATATCCTATCGAATTCGAATACACCGAAGGCATCGAGGCGTCTCTCACCGACATGATCGTGCCCTACGAATCCGAAGCAGCCGGCCAGGCAATCGCATCCCTCGGCGTGCCTGCGCGCGCGCTGATCGTGCTCGTATCCCGCGGAGAAAAATTCATCGTCCCCAACGGCTCGACCGTCATCGAGGGCGGCGATGTCCTGCTCGTTCTGGCGCATGAGCGAGACCGCAAGGCGCTTCAGGCAATACTCCAGAAGCAGAAAGCAAAGAAACAGGAAAGCGGGAAAAATGAATAAAAAAGGGCAGATGGCGGTTTGCGATCAGGGCCGGTATATCAGATATTGGCAAGAGAAAGAACAGGAATGGAATGCCCGTTGCGGACGATGCGGCTCCTGCTGCGGGGCGCTCGAGGACCCTTGCGTGAATCTGCAGAAGCTTCAGTCCGGCGGGTATGCCTGCCGTTTATATGAAAACAGGCTTGGCCGGCAACGCACGGTTTCAGGCAAGGAATTCATGTGTGTGCCGGTGCGCGAGAAGATATCGGCAGGCCAGAGTTGGCCCGGAGACGAGAGGTGTGAGTATAAAAATGCCGTTACGTAAACAATGCAAGGAGGAGGTATGGCTGCAAAAAAAATAGCTGTTATTGTAGGAAGCTTGCGAAAAGGGTCTTTTAACCGCAAGATAGCAGAAGAGCTTATGGGGTTTGCGCCGGCATCGCTAAAGCTCGAGATGGTCGGTATCGGAGACCTGCCGCTGTATAATCAGGATTTTGACGATGACTCTCCGGCCTCCTATACTCGCTTCCGTGAGCTGATCAAAGGATACGACGGATTTCTGTTCGTTACCCCTGAGCACAACCGTTCGATGCCTGCGGCGCTCAAGAATGCGCTCGATATAGGCTCCAGGCCTTACGGCAAGAACGTATGGGGTTCAAAGCCCGGGGCAGTGGTTAGCGTTTCCGTAGGCCCGATTGGGGGATTCGGGGCAAACCATCATCTGCGCCAGGCGCTCGTGTGCCTGAACGTTGCTGTCATGCCGCGGGAGGCATACATAGGCAATGTTGAGTCGCTTCTGGACCAGGCAGGGAGATTGGCCAACGAAACAACCAGGAAATCGCTTTCGCGGTTCGTGGAGGCATTCGCTCAATGGGTTGATGCCCGCAACGGGTAATGAATGGAGATTTCAATGAAACAATGGTATGAATCTTTATTTGAGAATTACGCTCACAAATACGATAAGGAAAGCTATGTGCAGGGAACGGTGGGCGAGTGTGATTTTATTGAGAGGGAGATCAATCGCGATAAATCCCTTAAGATCCTTGATATCGGTTGCGGTACCGGCCGTCATGCGATCGAGCTGACAGAGAGGGGATATAAGGTGACCGGCATTGACCTCTCCGCGAATCAGATTACAAGGGCAAGAGAGAAAGCCAGGGAGGCAGGCCTGACCATTGACTTTCTGATACAGGATGCCCGAAATCTTCCGTTTAACAATGTGTTCGATCTGGCAATCATGCTGTGCGAAGGGGGATTCTCTCTTATGGAAACTGATGAGATGAACTTCGCAATACTGAAGGAAGCGGCAAAAGCCCTTAAAAGTAAAGGTAAGTTCATTTTCACCACATTAAACGGATTGTTCCCGCTGTTTCATTCTGTCAATGACTTCTATAAGTCGGAGCAGAAAGAAGGCCAGTCCCGGTGTAATCAGTGTTCCTTTGATTTGATGACCTTCCGCGATCATAACACCGTTGATTTTGAGGACGATTCCGGCAACAAAAGGGAGCTATCGTGCAACGAGCGGTACTACGTGCCCAGCTAGATAACCTGGCTGCTGAAAAGCCTCGGATTCAGGAAAGTCGACATTTTCGGAGCCAGGCTCGGGGCGTATTCAAGGAGCGAAAAGCTCACGCCCGATCATTTCGAAATGCTCGTGGTTGCGGAAAAATGAGCCGGCCGCGGAGAATAAGCGCAAAATATGTCATCCTTGCTGGGTTATCAGAGCAATCGGGAAACCCCATGCATTAAAAGCAATGAAAAGGTTCAAGATGCTTTGATAATGATAAAAAGTTAAAATAGAGCCTGATGAAAAGACGTATCAAAGAAGAAAGCATTCTTTTATACAGTGTCGCTAAATGGGTCTTCCTATCGATTATCGTGGGGTGCATGGTAGGGGTATCCACAGCGATATTTCTCAAAGCATTAAGCTGGTCATCGGATACCGCGGGTCAGCATGCGTATTATTTTTTTCTTCTGCCTGCCGCATTATTTATAAGCGCATTACTGATCAAGTCCTTTGCCCCTGACGCCGAGGGCCACGGCACGGAGAAAGTCATAGAAGCCATTCATAAGCAAAATGGCGTCATCAAGGCAGAGGTTGTTCCGGTCAAGCTTGCGGCTACTATTATCACGATCGCCTTAGGCGGCTCTGCCGGTAAAGAAGGCCCATGCGCCCAGATCGGCGCCGGAATAGCTTCGACATTCGCAAGGTTATTCCGCTTTGACGCTCACGACCGCAGGAAACTGGTTATCTGCGGTATCAGCGCCGGTTTTGCTTCCGTGTTCGGGACACCGATTGCAGGCGCAATCTTTGGGGTAGAGGTGCTTTTTGTCGGGAGCATTCTTTACGACGTGATGTTGCCTTCGTTTATCTCTGGAGTTGTCAGCTATAATGTTGCCTCTGCTCTGGGCATACGGTATTTTCATTACGCCCTTACCGCGCCCCTTAATTTCTCCGCCGTCCTGTTTTATGAAATCCTCCTGTCGGGAGTATTTTTTGGATTATGCTCTTTTTTATTGATCGAGGTATTGAACGCCGGCAAAAAGGTATCCGAAAGAATCAGAATCCCGAAACCCTTGAAAGGTTTAATCGGCGGGGCGGCCCTAATTGCTGTCGCGCTGCTCTTTTCGCCCGATTATCTTGGCCTCGGTTTTAATTCGATAGAGTCTTCTTTAAGAGGGCATCCTCTTCCTTGGTATGCGTTTATCCTCAAATCGGTTACGACCAGCATAACGCTTAATTTCGGAGGCAGCGGCGGAATAGTGACGCCGATTTTCTTTATCGGGTCCAGCGCAGGTAACGTATTTGCTCAACTGCTGCGGCTCGACATCATACTTTTCTCTTGTCTAGGGTTCGTCGGACTTCTGGCGGGAGCGGCCAATACGCCTATAGCCGCCAGTATTATGGCGATTGAGTTATTCGGGCCCCAGATAGCGCCCTATGCTGCCATGGTGTGCGTGATCAGCTTTCTTGTGACAGGGTACAGAAGCGTTTATCCGTCGCAGATACTGGCATTTAAGAAGTCAAAACTGATAGATGTCGAACTGGGCAAGGAAATTGAAAAGGTCAAACCGAAAATATAGGCAGAAATATGACAAAGATTATATCAAAAAAAGTTTTTATTAAAAATTTTGGATGACCGATGGAAACGTTACTACAAACCAATACTACAATTTTTACGGGAGCTGTATAATAAAGGTTAACTTGAAGTAGAATAAGTAGTTGTAGAAATAAAGTGGAAGAGAACCGAACGTAAGTGAAAACGGACGCATTGCAAAAAAGGAATATCTTATGATCAGAAAAACAGCGCTCTTCATCTTTGCACACGTATTCCTGTTAATAACCGCAGTGTTTGCGGAAATTCCAAATCATCCGCTTGTAGAGAAAGCCAAGCAGGAGAGGAGGGCGCGTGTCCAATACGCGCTTGCCAACGATGCACAGGTCATTCTAACGCAAGACGCAAAGAGTTTCTATCTTTTATGGTTGCCCGAAAACAGCCGTGTTGATAACCTCCCGCCAATGGTGGTAACTTTGCATGGCCATAGCGGGTATGCATTTGAAGATTTTTATGTATGGCACAATTTTCTGAAAGAGAGGGGGTATGGTTTACTCGCTCTTCAGTGGTGGCTTGGGGCAGGAGAGGCGATCACCGATTACCTTTTGCCCAATGAAATATACCGCGTTATTGATCAGGCTTTGCGCAAATTGCACGCGAAACCTGGCCAGGCATTGCTGCATGGTTTTAGCCGTGCCTCGGCAAATATCTACGCGGTCGCCGCGATGGATCGAAGCACCAAAAACCATTATTTTTCACTTTTCATAGCCAATGCGGGCAAAGCAAGCCGCGATTATCCGCCAACGCGCGAGATCGAGCAGGGGCGTTTTGGGGACAAGCCTCTTGCGGGTTCACATTGGGTGACTTTTGCCGGAGGAAAGGATCCGAACCCTGGCCGCGACGGCGTATTAGGTATGCGTGAAACGGTTGATTGGATCCGAAGGTACGGGGGTAACGTGGACCTTGTAATTGAAGATCCTGATGCCGGACACGGAGGTTTTCATCAAGTACCTAAGAATACCAATGCGGCGCTCGATGTTTTTGATAAATTGCGGGCAAGAGTTGACTAAAAATATGAAAAAACACGTGTACCTGCGGACTTTCGGATGTCAGATGAACGTGCGCGATTCTGAGGTGGTCGCGGGCCTGATGAAAAAAGCGGGTTTTGCGCTCACCGATGACGAAACAAAAGCCGGCATCGTGATTTTCATGACATGCTCGGTTCGTCAGCATGCCGAGGACAAGGTGTGGAGCGAGATCGGCAGGATATCGAAGCCCGGCAGAAAGAACAGGGGCGCCGGCTCGGTCCGGCCGGTTATCGGCTTGATAGGTTGTATGGCGCAGAATTACCGTGAACGCGTATTTGAACGAGCTCCCTCAGTAGATTTTGTCGTTGGGCCGGCGGATATCGATAAGATACCAGGCATTGTCAAAAAGATTCTCGAACACCGGAGCGTCAGCAAGCAGGCCTGCGGACTCTTCGATCTGAAGATTTGGGAAACAGACGGGCTGGGCCGGCCGGAACACATATACCATACGGGGTTTTACGAAGAAAAGGGCCACGCCTATGCGGTGATTTCTGAAGGATGCTCTAATTTCTGCACGTATTGCATTGTACCGTATGTGCGCGGCCCTGTGAGGCATAGGAACGCGCAGGATATTATCGATGAGATAAATAAAGCTGTCGCAGGGGGGATCACGAGGTTCACGCTTCTAGGCCAGAACGTGAATTCCTATAGGTCCCCGGACCCGCTCAATGGCAAGCCTGTTGATTTTGTTTCTTTGCTGAAGCATGTTAACAGGATCGAGGGCGTTGAGGAAATCGGTTTTATAACATCACATCCCAGGGATACGACCCCAAGACTGTTTGAGGCAATGGCAGAATTCGATAAGGTTAGGAAATATCTTCACCTGCCCGTGCAGTCAGGTTCTGACAGGATACTCAGGGCAATGAACCGCGGTTATACCCGGCAGGAATATCTGAAATTGGCGCGGGAATACCGCAGGATCGTCAAGGGCGGGATATTGACTACCGATATAATCGTTGGTTTTCCCGGAGAGACAAAAGAGGATTTCTGTCTGACCAGGGACATCGTCAGGGATACGGAATTTGACGCTGCATATATCTTCAAGTATTCGCCGCGGCCCAATACGCAGGCGGAGATGATGGGCGATGATGTCCCGCGATCCGAGAAAGAGCGCCGGCATAAGGTCATACTCGATCTGCAGAGGGCTATTTCACGGGCTAAAAAAGAAGCGTTGCTTAATTCCGAAAGCAACCTATAATAAAAGCATGAAGAAAATAGTTTGTATATTTATCCTGGCCATGATGCTTGCCTCTGGCGCGTTTGCAATGGATCTTGACGCGATCAAGCGCCATTTCCTGAACAGCGACTGGAAGGCCGGTATCCGGGAAGGCGAGAGGCTTCTGGCGCAGGCGAACCGCAGGACGGAAGGCCTTGATGAGCTTTATTATTACCTTGCGTTGTGTTATCTTAAGGACGGCAATTATCTGCGAACGTCAGATATCTGCGAAATCCTCCTTGACGAATTCCCCAAGACCAGATTCAGGGAACAGGCGCATTTTGTGCTAATCGAAGCTTACGACCGTCTTGATAATGTTGAGAAGGCCCGTTCGCACGCCGTGGATTTCTTGAAGAAATACCCCGGTTCTACCCATAAGAATGAAGTCGAAACCAGGCTTTCGAGGCTAAACGAGCGCGCCGCGGCACGGGCTTTACCTTTACCTATATTTCCGAGCCCGACTGTTTCAGCGCCGATTCCTGCTATGCCAGCTTCCCTGGACGCCGTTCCGGTTGCTGTGAATGATGAGGGCCCAGATATTGTGCTTGCGCCGGGGCTGAGCCATGAAGCCGTTGCCGGAAATAATCAGAGGCTGTGGTGGGTGCAGGTCGGCGCGTTTTCAAACAATAGGAATGCCGGGAGGCTCGCGAACAGATTGCGCGAGGCTTCATATAAGGCCTCAGTGATCAAAAGCACCCTCAAGGGCAAGGATGTGTTCAAGGTCAGGGTCGGGCCTTATTCATCCGGCGATGAAGCGGCAGCCATAGCCAGGAGGTTGAGCAATCAGGGTTATCCGACCAAGATAATTCCGTGAGCCATGAAACCCCGTCTTATATTCCTTGTCGGTCCTACGGCATCAGGCAAGACCGAAGTCTCCATTGCACTTGCGCGAAGGTTAAATGCCGAGATCATCTGCTGTGATTCCATGCAGGTGTACAGGGGCATGGATATACTGACGTCAAAAGCGCCGGCCCGGGCGCGGAAAAAGATTCCGCATCATTGCGTCAATTTTGTCCCGGTGGCGTCGGAATATGACGTGTCGCAGTATCGCCTCAAGGCCCTGGCCGCAGCGAGGGCTATATTGAAAAGGGGCAGAGTCCCGCTTTTTGTAGGGGGCACGGGATTGTACATGTCCGTTCTGATCGACGGGATCTTCGACATGAAGGCAGGGGATGAGAGGGTGCGCCGAAGGCTTTACGCCAGGATCGAGCGTATTGGCAGCGCTGCCCTTCACCGGCGGCTCGCCTTGGTTGATCCGTCTGCGGCCCTGAAGATACACCCCAACGATGCACGGCGGATCGTCCGCGCGCTTGAGGTGTATGAGGTTACCGGAAAGCCCATTTCTGAACTGCAGAAGACGCGTCGCGGGCTTGCGGATGAATTCGACGTTCGCATATTCTGCCTTGATCTGCAGCGGGATGAGCTTTACCGCCGTATCGATGAGCGGGTGGAATTGATGTTCAGCCGGGGGCTTATTCCTGAAGTAAAACGGCTTTTGAAAAAACGTTTGAGCAGGACAGCGTCGCGCGCGATCGGGGTCAGTGAAGTGGCCGCATATCTGGCCGGCAGGATATCGCGCGATGGCGCCGCTTTATTGATGAAAAAAAATACGCGCAATTATGCGCGCAGGCAGATGACCTGGTTTCGCAAGGACAGGCGCATTGAATGGATACGAGTCTTCCCGGGCGAGACTGCCGCGGCGGTGTGCGCAAAAATAGAAAAGAGGCTTTAAACCATGGAAAGGGTGCTGCTGGTCACGATAAAGTGGCGTCATGAAAATGACGCTTGGACTCTTGATGACCTGGCGCAGGAGATGGAGGAGTTGATCGGTGCCACCGATGCGGTCATAGTGGAGCATATTGCCTGCAATGTGGACGGGCCCACGCCCAATTATTTCGTCGGCAAGGGTAAGGCCGAAGAGATCTCCATGGTGGCTGCGGACGCACAGGCGGACGCGGTTATTTTCAGCAGGGACCTTTCGGGAACGCAACAGCGGAATCTTGAGGACGTCATCGGCCGCAAGACCATAGACCGTACGCAGTTGATCCTGGACATATTCGCTCGCCATGCAAAAAGCCCAGACGGAAAAATGCAGGTGGAGCTTGCGCAGCTGCAGTATCTGATGCCCAGGCTTCTTGGCAAGGGATTGATACTGTCGCGCCAGGGCGGGGGTATAGGCACAAGCGGCCCGGGCGAGACCAAGCTGGAGATAGACCGCAGGCGCATCAGAGCCAGGATAGAAAAATTGCAGGAGGACCTCCGTCATGTAAAGATGCACCGGGCCACGGCGCGCAAGAAACGCAAGGAGAATGCGGTTCCATCAGTGGCGCTTGTGGGCTACACGAACGCGGGCAAGTCAACGCTGTTGAACGCGCTAACCGAAGCGGGCACGACCGTTCACGACGGCATGTTCACGACGCTCGATCCGCTTTCGAAGTCGTTGCGTCTGCCTAACGGCGAGAATATCGTTATTTCCGATACCGTGGGTTTCCTTCACAAACTCCCGCATAACCTGATCGAAGCTTTTAAGGCTACGCTCGAAGAGGTGGTGGAGGCGGATCTGCTGTTGCATGTGCTGGATATCAGCCATCCGCGCGCGCTTGAACATTATCGCTCGGTAATCGCGGTTCTGGAAGAGCTGGGAGTGCATGAAAAGCCGGCGGTCAGCGTCCTGAATAAGATAGACCTCGTTGAGGACCAGGCGCTGTTAAGGACATACGAAAAAGAATACCCTGACGCGATACTTGTCAGCGCAATCTCAAAAATGAATCTTTCAGGGCTGCTGGAAAAAATACAGGATAATTTCAAGGATACCGTAGTTACGCTCAAGCTGAAAATTCCGCATACCCGCATGGACCTGGTGAGCCAGTTCTACAAGCTCGGCAAGGTTATTGATATCCAGTATCAGCAAAAGGCCATCAAGGTTCATATCAACCTGCCCAGGGTTACCTCTGAGAAGCTCCTTCGCGAAAAAGACATCGAGCAACTATAAAAAGGCCAGGCACATTTAAATGATCCAAAGATTTAACCAATTTCTATCTATTAGAATATCTAACAAAAATTGTAATAAAAACTTGACAAAATTGTTAAAATATGCTACATTTTTTCTGGAATCAAGGAGAATTATATGGGAACGTACGAGTTACGCATAAGTCCTGACGAGCCTGTTTATGTTATAAGCGTAGTGAGTAAGCTTGTAGGGATACCTATCTGGACTTTAAGGCAGCTTGATAAGGCAGGGGTTGTATGCCCAAAGCGCGTGGGAAAGAAGAGCCGCCTTTATTCCAATAAGGATATCAGGAAGCTCGAATACGTTCACTATCTTATGGAAGAAAAGCACGTTAATGTGCGCGGTATCAAGCTGATTATAGAAATGGAAAAGTTTGAATAGGTTTTTTTTGTTTTCGAGTTGGCACTCGCAGCGGATGACTGCTAATATAAGGAGAGATTATGAAGCTTGACAAGATGACACAGAAGTTGAAAGAGGCGTTAGAGGCGGCTGTTGCATTTGCGCAGAGCAAAAATCATCAGCAGATAGAGCCCGAGCACCTGGACCTTGCGTTTTTACGCCAGGAGGACAGCGTGCTAGTGCATATCCTTGATGCTCTGGCTGTGCCTTCGTATAATATAATCAATGCGGTTGAGGCAGCGGTTAACGGATTCCCGGAGGTTTCGGGCAGCCACGCGCAACCGTATTTTTCGCAGAGGCTCAACAAGGTGTTCAAGGATGCCGAGAGAGAGGCCATGGGCCTTCACGATGAGTTTATGTCGGTCGAGCACATTTTGCTTGCTGAATTCTCTGAACCCCGCTCTGCGCTTATCGCAGAGTTAAAGAAACACAACGTCTCTAAAGACGGAGTTTTGACCGCGCTTGCCGGGATACGCGGCACCCAGCGCGTGACTGACGAGAACCCGGAGGCTAAATACAAGCCGCTTGAGAAATACGGCAGGGACCTGACGCAGCTTGCCAACCAGGGCAAGCTCGACCCCGTCATCGGCAGGGATGATGAGATCAGGCGCGTCATCCAGGTTATATTGCGCAGGACAAAGAACAATCCTGTCTTGATCGGCGAAGCTGGCGTGGGCAAGACCGCGATCGTTGAAGGGCTTGCACAGCGTATTGCACAGAAGGACGTGCCTGAAGGACTCAAAAATAAAAAGATCATCGTGCTCGACATGGGTAGCCTTATCGCCGGAGCGAAGTTCCGCGGTGAGTTCGAGGACAGGTTAAAGGCTGTGCTTAAAGAGGTCGAATCAAAGAACGGCGAGATCATTCTGTTTATAGACGAAATGCACACGCTTGTAGGCGCCGGAGCGGCTGAAGGGGCGGTTGACGCGTCGAACATGCTCAAGCCTGCGCTTGCCAGAGGGCAACTGCGCTGCATCGGCGCGACCACACTTGACGAATACCGAAAGTATATAGAGAAAGACGCGGCTCTGGAGCGCAGGTTTCAGCCCGTTTTTGTTGAGCAACCTACGGTTGAAGACACGATCGCGATATTGCGCGGCCTGAAAGAACGCTATGAATTGTATCACGGCGTACGCATTAAGGACGGTGCGTTGATTGCGGCTGCGCAGTTGTCGAACCGGTATATCACAGAGCGTTTCCTCCCGGATAAGGCGATAGACCTTGTTGACGAAGCGGCGTCGCATTTGCGCATGGAGATTGATTCCAAGCCGCAGGCGCTGGATGTCGCAGACCGCAGGATCCTGCAGCTTGAGATAGAACGCCAGGGGCTCAAGAAAGAGAAGGACGATGCCTCCAAGGAGCGGCTCAAGGCGCTCGAGGCCGAACTGGAGCAGACCAAGAAGACGTCTGCGGAGTTGACAGCCCGGTGGAAAAAAGAAAAGGACCTTATTCTTGAAGTGCGCAGGATCAAGGAGCAGCTCGAGGATGCCAGGCAGCAGGAAAAAGATGCCGAGAAAAAGGCGGATCTGAACCGCGTTGCCCAGATTCGATACGGACTTGTGCGCGAGCTTGAAGAGAAACTGAAGTCCGCGAGCGCGAAAATGGCGAAGGCGCAGACGGAAGGCTCGCTTTTGAAAGAAGAGGTTGATGAAGACGATATTGCCACGGTAGTCGCGAAATGGACAGGGATTCCGCTGACAAAACTGCTTGAGGGAGAGACCGAGAAGCTGCTTCATATGGAAGACAGGCTTCGCGACCGCGTGGTCGGCCAGGACGCTGCGGTGGCGGAGGTTGCCTCATGCATCCGGCGCGCGCGCTCCGGCCTTTCCGATCCTCACAGGCCGGCGGGCGTGTTCATTTTTGTGGGGCCGACCGGAGTCGGCAAGACGGAACTGGCCAAATCGCTGGCGTGGTTTTTGTTTGACGACGAGCAGGCGCTGGTGCGCATCGATATGTCTGAGTATATGGAAAAGCATTCGGTGTCCAGGCTCATCGGAGCTCCGCCGGGATACGTAGGATACGAGGAAGGCGGTCAGCTCACGGAGGCGGTGCGCAGGCGGCCGTATTCTGTCGTTCTGTTCGACGAGATCGAGAAGGCGCATAGCGATGTATTCAACGTGCTGCTGCAGATTTTCGACGACGGCAGGCTGACCGACGGCCAGGGAAGGGTGGTTAATTTCAAGAACACGGTGATCGTCATGACCTCGAACATAGGGACCCAGCTGATCGACCGTGATAACCCGAGGGAGGTGATCGAACGCAAGATCGACGAGGAGTTTAAACGGCATTTCAAGCCGGAGTTCCTCAACCGCGTTGACGAAACGATCATTTTCAATTATCTGCTTGAAGCGGATATGGAGAAGATCGTCAGAATCCAGCTTGACCAGATATCGAAGCGGCTAAAGGAAAACAATAATGTAGAGCTTTCGGTATCTAAGAAGGCAGTCGAGCTTCTTGCTAAAGAGGGATTTGATCCCGTGTACGGTGCGCGGCCGCTAAAGCGCTTGATTCAGCGCAAGCTCGTTGACCCGCTTGCGCTTAAGGTGCTTGAGGGGGCCATTAAGCAGGGCGAAACGGTCAAGGTTGACTCGCGGGGAGGAGAGATTATCTTTGGTTGACACAGCCGGGTTATGTGCTAAAATATTAAGCCTATGGTTAGACAAGTAGATCACCAGGACAGGAAAAACAGGATACTCGCGGCTACCATAAGTTTTTATATTAAAAGCGGTAACCCTGTGAGTTCGCTTGAGTTAGCTCAATATTTCAACTTAAGCTCTGCCACGATGCGCAACATCCTGGCGGAGCTTGAGGATGACGGGTACCTGTTCCAGCCGCACACGTCAGCTGGAAGGGTGCCTACGGACAAAGGCTACAGGTATTATGTGGATTTCCTCATGGGCCAGGTGCAGTTGACCGAGGTTCAGAAAGAGGCGATACTCAATGAATATAAGAAGCGCATCAATTCGCTTGAGGACGTCCTTGAGAAAACGACCGAGATTATTGCGACGCTGACGCATTACACGGCGATCGTTTCGTTTCCTGACTGGGATGACCGGTTCATATTCTCCGGTTTAAGCAATATAATCCAGCAGCCTGAATTCGCCGACAAGCAAAAGCTGTTTTTGATCATCAAACTGCTTGAAGAGAAGCGGCAGCTCCTGAGGCTATTGAACGCAGATATCTCGCGGCCAACGATATACATCGGCAACGAGATGGAGTGCGCTTACGTCAATGACGAATGTTCTCTGGTCGTGTCGCCTTATAAGAAAGGCAAGAGGGATACCAGAAAGGGCAAAATAGCCGTTCTGGGGCCGCGCCGCATGTCGTACGAACAGGCGGTATCTACGCTTGAGTTCGTGACGCGGACCCTGAGCGAATTACTGGAAAACTACTGATATGGAAAAGAAGAACCACGAAGAAAAAAAAGACAACGAGCAAAAGCCGGAAGGCCGGCAGCAGACCGGGACGGTTACGATCACTGCGGCCGAGTATGAACAGTTGAAAGCGGATGCTCAGAAGGCAAGCGAGAACGCGGAAAAAATCATCCGCATGCAGGCCGATTTTGAGAACATCCGCAAACGCTGGGAACGGGAACGCCAGGAGTTCGCCAAATTCGCCAATGAAGAGCTTCTGTGCGATATCCTCAACATCGTGGATGAGCTGGAGCGCAGCCTCGAGCTTTCCCAGCAGAAGAGCGAGAATTATGCAGCCTTTTTGAAAGGCGTTGAGATGATCCTTGCGCATATACATGATCTCCTGAAAAAACACGGGGTTACCTGTATGGACGCGCAGGGAAAGTGTTTTGACCCGCAGTACCATGAGGCGCTTATGACCGTAGAGAAGGACGACTGCCCCGAGCACACGATAATCGACGAGATGCAGAAGGGGTACATGATGCACGACCGGGTCCTCCGCACTGCCAAGGTGCAGGTCTCGCGCAAGAAACAGCAGGAACAGGGAAAGGAAAAATAACATATCACGCCGCAATGCCCTGGCAGGCGAAGCGGCATGAAACAAGGAGGCACATATGGCAAAAGTAATCGGAATTGACCTGGGGACATCTAACTCGGCTGCTGCTGTTATGGAAGCGGGCAGGCCGGTCATCATCCCGTCGGCTGAAGGCGCGGGCGTAGCGTCGGGGAAGGCCTTCCCGTCATACGTCGCGTTCACCAAGGACGGCCAGCGGCTCGTCGGCGAGCCTGCGCGCAGGCAGGCGGCAGTTAACCCGGAAGGCACGATCTTCGCCGCCAAGCGCAGGATGGGGCAGGATTACAAGTTCAAGGTGATGGGCAAGGAATACACGCCCCAGCAGATATCCGCTTTCGTCCTGCAGAAGATAAAGCAGGACGCCGAAGCCTACCTGGGAGATAAGGTTGAAGAGGCGGTTATCACGTGTCCCGCATATTTCGACGATAACCAGCGCCAGGCGACAAAGGACGCGGGCGAGATCGCCGGATTGAAGGTCCTCCGCATCGTCAACGAACCCACGGCGGCGTGCCTTGCGTACGGCCTCGAGAAGGCGCAGCAGGAACAAAAGATCATGGTGTTCGACCTGGGAGGCGGTACGCTCGACGTTACCATCATGGAAATGGCGCAGGGCGTTTTCGAGGTCAAGGCCACGTCCGGCGATACGCAGCTGGGCGGAACCGACATGGACAACGCGCTTATCGAATACATCGCGTCGCAGTTCATGAAGGAGACCGGTATCAACCTGCGAAACGATAAGATGGCAATGATGCGCCTCAAAGAGGGCGCGGAAAAGGCGAAGATCGAACTGTCGTCGAGCCTGACGACCGATATCAACCTGCCGTTTATCACAGCTGACGCATCCGGGCCCAAGCATCTGACCATGTCCATAAACCGGGCAAAGCTCGAGGAGCTGGTGGCGCCCATCATCGAGCGTTGCAAGCATCCGATGGAGCAGGCGCTTAACGACGCGAAGCTAACAGGGCAGCAGGTGGACCGTATAATCATGGTGGGCGGCCCGACCCGAATGCCGATCGTGCAGAAATTCGTAGAGGATTACGTCGGAAAGAAGATCGAGCGCGGCATAGACCCAATGGAATGCGTGGCTTTGGGCGCGGCCGTGCAGGCGGCGATCATCAAAGGCGATATGAAGGATGTTCTGCTTCTGGACGTAACCCCGCTTTCTCTCGGGATCGAGACGCTCGGGGGCGTATGCACAAAGCTTATCGAGCGCAACACTACAATCCCTACGAAAAAGGGGCAGATCTTCTCTACCGCTGCGGACAATCAAACCGCAGTCACGATCCGCGTGCTTCAGGGAGAGCGCCAGATGGCGGATGACAACGTGGAACTGGGGCGTTTCGACCTTGTCGGCATACCGCCTGCGCCGCGAGGCATCCCGCAGATCGAGGTTACCTTTGATATTGACGCCAACGGCCTCGTGCACGTTGCCGCAAAGGACCTGGGCACGGGCAAGGAACAGTCGATCAGGATCACCGCGCCGAAGAAACTCTCAAAGGAAGAGATTGACAGGATGGTCCGCGACGCGGAGAAATTCGCCGCCGAGGATGCCAGGCGGAAGGAAGAGGTTGAAACGATTAACCAGGCGGATACGCTTGCGTATTCGACTGAGAAAGCGCTCAAGGATTACGGCGACAAAGTCAGCGCTTCCGAACGCGCTGATATCGAGGCGAAGCTTAACGACCTCAAGACCGCGATCAAGGATAAGAACATAGAGCGCATCAAAAAGAACATGGAAGAGCTGCAGAAGGTGTCGCATAAACTTGCCGAAGAGGTTTACAGGCAGGCGCAGGCAAAGCAGGGACAGGCGGGCGCAGCCGGCGCCGGCCAGGCAGGCCCGGGCCCTGATTCCGGATCTGCCGGGCAGCAGGAATCCCATGATGGAGCCGGGTCCCGCAAGGGCAAGGACGACGATATCATTGATGCGGATTTCAAAGAAGAGAAATAAATGACCACGAAGCGCGATTATTACGAAATACTCGGCGTGAGCAAAAGCGCCAGTGTCGATGAGATAAAAAAGACTTACCGGACACTGGCGCTGAAGTTCCACCCTGACCGCGTGCCGCATGACCAGAAAAAGGCGGCTGAAGAGAAGTTCAAGGAGATATCAGAGGCGTACGCCGTGCTTTCCGATCCTGAAAAGCGCAAGATGTACGATCAGTACGGCCACGCTGGCATTGACCAGCGTTACGCCCAGGAGGATATCTTCAGGGGAGCCGATTTCAGCTCGATATTCGGCAGTATGGGCGGCGGCGGGATGTTTGAGGACCTTTTCGCCGACCTGGGCTTTGATATTTTCGGCGGAGGAAGGTCGCAAGGCCGCGCGGGCGCTGGAAGGCAGCGCAGGGGAAGGGATCTTGAGATTACCGTGAACATATCCCTGGAAGAGGCCGCATCCGGCTTGGAAAAGACCATCACGGTACCGCGGTACGAGATGTGCCCGGTATGTTCCGGTTCGGGCGCCAAGCCCGGGACAAAAAAATCGGCCTGCCAGCAGTGCCACGGTTCAGGCAGGGTTGTCGTATCGAGCGGATTCTTTCAGCTCGCGCAGACCTGCCCCAGATGCCACGGCCAGGGAGAGACCATACAGACGCCTTGCCCTGAGTGCAGGGGCGAAGGCAGGGTCAGAAAGACCTCAAATATCAAGGTGAAGATACCTCCGGGCGTGGATACGGGCAGTAACCTGCGAGTTCGCGGCGAAGGCGAGGCAGGTGCAGGCGGCAGGGGCGATTTGTATGTCATCATCGATATCAGCCGTCATCCTGTATTCGAACGTCGCGACAACGATATCATAACGGAGGTAACGGTCAGCGTCACCAAGGCTATTCTCGGCGGGGACGTGCAGGTGCCTACACTGAACGGACACGTCGAGATGAAGATCCCGCCCGGAACGCAGAGCGGAAAGATTTTCCGGCTTAAGGAAAAAGGCATCCCTGACGTGCACGGCCGCGGGATCGGCGATGAGCTGGTCAGGGTCAATGTGGAGATTCCAACAAGGCTCAACAGCGAGCAGCGCAGGCTCATTGAGGAATTCGCCCGCGCTTCGGGCGAAAGCGTTTCGAAGGACAGTTTTACCGATAAAATCAAGAAGACATTCAGATAAGGGAGAGATATGCCAAATTACGATTACGAATGCGCAAAATGCGGGTATACGTTCGAGGTCTTTCAAAAGATGACGGACCATAAGCTCACCAGGTGCCCTAAGTGCAAGGGCAAAGTCAAGCGCCTGATCGGAGCCGGGACGGGCATCATCTTCAAAGGCAGCGGGTTTTACCAGACGGATTACAAGAAAACGTCCCGTGCGGGCGGTACCGTTAATGATTCACCGAAGCCTGCCCAGGCAAAGCCGGACGAGTGCCCAGCAAAAAAAGAAGGATGTAATGGTTGCCGCTAGGATGCGGTACTGGTCGCCGGTCCTTTTTTTCATGGGGTATATCTTCTACACATCCTGCCAGAGCGGCGCGGATATTCCCGACCTATTCTCAAACCAGGATATAGTTTACCATTTTCTCATATACGCGTTACTCGGGTTGTCTTTTGCGAGGGCGCTTCGTTTCGAGAAACCTTCAGCAGGGCTGCTGAAAATCATTTGCGTATGCGCGGTTTTCGGGTTATTATATGGATTCAGCGATGAATTCCACCAGAGTTTTGTCAATGGCCGTTCAAGCCAGGCGTTTGACGTCGCGATAGATACGATAGGTTCCTTGTCCGGAGGGATATTGATCCGATGGCTACGATAAAACCGTTTTGCGCCGTGTCCTACAACCAGGAAAAGATACGCAACCTTTCCCGTGTCATCTGCCCCCCGTACGATATCATCTCCCCTCGCAAACAGGAATATTACCACGATCTCGATCCTTATAATTTCATCCATATGGACCTGGGCAGGGATATCCCGGGAGAGGACAAATATCTTCGGGCGGCGAATTATTTCGAGCAGTGGCTCAAGGACAGGGTCCTGGTTGTGGATCCGGAGCCTGCAATCTATTTCTACAGCCATCAGTACTGGGTGAACCGCGAGAAGAAGATGCGTCTCGGTTTTCTGGCTCTGCTCAAGCTTGACGAGCGCAAGGCCGGCGTGTTCGGACATGAACACACGAGGCTGGCACCCAAGGAGGACCGCCTGAAGCTCATCCGGCAGGTCAAGGCCAACCTTAGCCCCATATTCGTAGTTTTTGCCGACAAGAAGCGTGTCGTCAACCAGATGTGGAACCATTATGTTCAGAACCATCAGCCGTTCATAGATATCGTTGACGAGGACCGCAATGTCCATAAAGTGTGGAGGATTACGGAAGCAAAGGTCCTGGATAAAGTGGTTTCTCTCATGGAGAAGGAGAGCATGTTCATCGCCGACGGCCATCACCGCTACGAGGTGGCCTGCGCCTATCGCGACGAAATGAGGGCCGCTCACCGCGGCGACGGCAGCGGCGACTACGATTACGCGTTGACCTATTTCACCAATATTGACCCCGTGGGGCTGACCATACTGCCGATCCACCGGCTCGTTACTCTAGAGAAGCG
Source organism: Candidatus Omnitrophota bacterium (assembly GCA_029571225.1). GTDB lineage: Bacteria > Omnitrophota > Gorgyraeia > Gygaellales > Profunditerraquicolaceae > JAGOOP01. Next base: position 35,960 of record JAKPTF010000013.1, read on the forward strand.
GCCGGATATTGACAGGCTGGCGCGGGAGCTGGGCGAATATTTCCACGTTGATGAGCTCAAGGACCGGCATAAGTTCTTTTTTATGCTTGAAAAAGCAGGAGTGGCAGAGCATGCGATCGGCATGTACCATGGAAAACGGACGTGGCTTCTGCGGCTCAAGAATGTAAAGACCGTTGATAAACTCATCACGGACAAGCCGCAGGAATACCGCAGGCTCGACGTGTCGATCCTGAACGCCCTTATACTAGAGAAGATCATCGCGGGCGATCTCGCGGAGAATAAGGACGTGGCGTTTGTCCCGGAGCGGGATGAGCTTATTGACGCGGTTGACGCCGACGATCGCAAGATCGCCTTTTTCCTGAATCCGACCAAGATCGACCAGATCGTATCGGTCGCGCTGGCGGGCGAGAAGATGCCTCCGAAATCGACATATTTCTACCCCAAGCCGGTATCAGGCCTGGTAATATACAAACACGGAGATTGAAAGGTGAGGCCCGGCCTTGAAAGGCCGGGCCTCAAATATTATGGCTTTGTTCGGAAAACCCAAATACACAATCGTGAGGCTCAAGAAAAAGGAGATCCCTGACGGCCTCTGGACCAAATGCGAGGAATGCAGCGAGGTCCTCTATAACAAGGTCCTTGACGAGAACCTGAAGGTCTGCCCGAAATGCGGGTATCATTTTATCCTGGCGGCGCCGGAGCGCCTCAAGATGCTCGTTGATGAGGGTAGTTTCGTCGAATTCGACCCTGACATGGTGTCGAACGACCCGCTCGATTTCAAGGGCCCCAAGACCTACAGGGATAAGCTTGCCCAGGACCAGGCGGCAACGGGATTGAAGGACGCGGTTATCACCGGCGAGTGCGAGATTAACTCGAAAAAGGCTGTTATTGCCGTCACCGATTCGCGCTTTATCATGGGCACGATGGGATCGGTTCTCGGGGAGAAAATCACACGGGCGATCGAGCGGGCTACGGAGAGGCGCCTCCCCGTCATAATCGTTTCCGGTTCAGGCGGCGGTGCGCGCATGTACGAAGGCATGTTCAGCCTGATGCAGATGGCAAAGACGTGCGCGGCGTTAGATTATCATCATAGGGCCAGGCTCCTGTATATTTCCGTGCTGACCAACCCTACGATGGCAGGCATTATGGCGTCTTTCGCCGGCGTTGGGGACGTGATCCTCGCAGAGCCTAAGGCGCTCATAGGCTTCACGGGCCCGCGCGTAATCGAACAGACGATCAGGCAGAAGCTCCCCCCGGGTTTTCAGCGTTCGGAGTTCCTGCTGGAGCATGGCCTTATCGATATGATCGTCAACCGGAAGAACCTGAAGAACACGTTGAGCAATCTGATAGATTACCTGACCTGATGGCAAAAAAACATATCATCGGTATCGATCTGGGCGGAACCAACCTGAAGATCGCGCTTCTTGACCGCTCATGCCGCATAATCCACAAGCATACCCAGCCGACGGACATCCTTGCAAGCAAGGAGATGCTGATCACTGCGATCGCAGACGCCATAACCCGCATACTTTCATTATATAATCTGACCAGGAGCGGTATAATGGGGGTCGGGCTCGGACTGCCCGGTCCTATCGATTTTGACAGGGGCATCGTCCATTTTTTTCCCAACATTCCGGGGTGGAAGGACGTTCCCTTGCAGAAGATCCTTGAAAAAAGGACAGCCATCCCGGTTGCGGTTGACAATGACGCCAATGTCATGGCGCTGGCTGAATTCACCCTCGGCGCCGCAAAGGGGGCACGCAATGCGGTCTGTCTGACCCTTGGGACCGGCGTAGGAGGGGGGCTCATCCTTGACGGCAGGCTGTTCCGGGGTTCTTCGTACGCCGCCGGCGAGATCGGGCACATTCCCGTCAACGAGAAGGGGCCGGCGTGCAATTGCGGCGGCATAGCGTGCCTTGAATCCTATATCGGCAACAGGCGGATTGCGCAAAAAGTCAAGGCGGTTTTCGGAAAAGACATCCCCCTTGAAGAGGTATCGGCCATGGCGCACCGCGGCAACCGCAAGGCTTTAGCTATATGGGAATCGGTCGCCGTGCATCTGGGTGTGGGGCTCACCGCAGTCGTCAATCTGTTGAATCCCGATTGCATCGTCATAGGAGGAGGGGTCGCAGGCGCAGGCTCGATTCTTTTTAACAAGGTTACCGAAACGATACTGCTTCGCGCCATGCTCGTGCACGCGCGGACGGTCAGGGTCGTGAAGGCAAAATTAGGCAATGACGCCGGCATGATCGGCGCTGGATTACTGGTCAAGGAGAAGAGACGATGAAAATATTTATCGATTCTGCGAATGTGAACGATATCAGGGAAGCGGCCTCGCTGGGCGTCATAGACGGCGTGACCACGAATCCAACGCTCGTTGCCAAAGAGAAACGGCCTGCGGATGATCTTTTAAAGGAGATCTGCGGCATTGTGGCAGGGCCGGTCAGCGCAGAGGTCATTTCCGTGCATGCCGATGGCATGGTGGAAGAAGCGCAGAAGCTCGTCAGGATCGCGTCTAACATCGTGATCAAGATACCGCTTATCAAGGAAGGGCTCAAGGCCGTGAAGATCCTGTCCGGCCAGAAGATCAAAACAAACGTGACGCTGTGCTTTTCAGCCTCACAGGCGCTTCTTGCGGCGAAAGCCGGCGCAACGTTCATATCCCCGTTTATCGGCAGGCTCGATGACATCAGCCAGACCGGCATGGACCTGATCGCGGATATCAGGCAAATATACGACAATTACTCATTCAAGACTGAGATCATCGTCGCCTCCGTGCGCAACCCGGTCCACGTTGTTGACGCTGCGAAGATAGGCGCTGATATCGCGACTGTCCCGTTTGCGGTCATCGAACAGCTTTTGAAACATCCCCTGACCGATATAGGCATCGCGCGTTTTCTGGAAGACTACAAAAAGATCCCCCAAAAATGAACAGGCGCAGTAACCTCATTCTATTCTTTTTGGCCTCTGCGGCGCTCATGTCCTGCCCGCCGCGCGCACTCGCCAGCGCGATCGATGCTGTAAAAGACAAGGTGGCTGAAAAAAGCGGCCTTGCCGCTGCGGGTGAGATCGACTCGCCTGTTACGGTCAACGGCGACACGGTAGAATATTCGACCGAGGAAAAAAGGGTCGTCGCAACCGGCAACGTATTGATAATATATAAGGGCACGACGCTTTCCTGCGACAGGGTCTCTGTTGATACCGTGACCAAGGATGCCATCGCCGAAGGCAATGTCCACATCAAGGACGATAAGGAAGGGGTGATGACCGGAAGTCGGGTTTTGTATAATTTCTCGACCAGGACAGGCACGGTAATTGACGGGGATTTTATGTCCGACCCTTATTACGGGCGCGCGCGAGAGATCTCCAGGGTCAGCGAGTCGGAGTTTCGCGCCAATAACGGATACGCTACGACCTGCGGCATGGATACGCCTCATTACCGCGTCACCTCAAAGCGCATCACTATATACCCGGGCGATAAGATAAAGTCGGAAAATGACGTCGTGTATATCGGCAAATGCCCGGTCGCTTGGCTGCCGTTTTATAATCACAGTTTGAAAGAACCTCTCATGCACGTGCAGCTCTCGCCGGGCCACAGCAAGGACTGGGGGTATTATCTGCTGTCGGCGTGGAGGTATTATTTCAGCGACGATTTAAGCGGCAGGATATACGCCGATTACCGCAACGAACTCGGCTTTGCTGAAGGATTCGGCGCTAATTACCGAACAGGCGGCTTGGGCAGGGGTGACCTGAAATATTACTATATCCAGGAACGGCCGCGCTCTTATGAAGAGGATCAGCCTGCCGAATTCGAGCGTTCGTTGATCCGCTGGCGCCATAAATGGATCATCGATGACAATACCGATTACGTGTCCGAGTATTACAAGATCAACGACGCCAAGCGTGCGGCGTACGGGGCTGAACACAATATGCTGAAAGATTTCTTCTACCGCGAATACGAAAAAGATTCCCAGCCCAGGTCGTATGCGCAGGTGCACCGCAATTTCGATTACTCAAGCATGGATGTGCTCGTGCAGGCGCGCGTCAACGACTGGTACAACGCCGGATTCATAGAAAAGCTGCCTGAGGTTACCTATAGCCTTCCTTCATTCCAGCTCGGGGATTCGAGGTTCTATTTCGACGATTCATCCACCATAGCCAACCTCAACAAGAAAAACACCACGTCGACTTCACGGGACCCGAACGTGCACGTGAACAGGCTCGACTCCACAAACAAGGTGCTTTTACCCATGAAGGTGGCATTCCTTCAGTTGACGCCGTTCACCGGCACGCGGGAGACCGTGTATAACGCTGACCTTGATGCGGATGCGCGCATCAGGACGATATACCTGACCGGCACTGACGTCAGCACGAAATTTTTCCGCGTATTCGATGTCAGGACAAACGCGTACGGCCTGGACGTCAACCAGCTTCGCCATGTCATCACGCCGACCGTAGGATATGCCTATGACCATGAGCCGACGATACCTGCGTCAAAGCTCCGCCAGATAGATTCAACGGACAGCATATCCTACAGCAGTAACAGGTTCACTCTCGGTTTGACCAATGCCTTGCAGACGAAACGCCAGAAAAAGACAGTGGACCTGGCTTTGTTTACCGTGTCCAGCTCATATTACATAAGGCCCAAGACCGGGCCGGGCAGTTACATGAGCGATTATTCGTTTGATCTCGAACTCAAGCCCTATTCCTGGCTTTCCTTCATGAGCGATGCGGTGTACAGCCACAGGTATGATTATTTCTCCAACGCCAATTATGATATCATCCTGAATATCGCTTCTGAGCGCACATTCAATCTCGGCCAGCGTTATCAGCGCAAAGGCACAAACGAAATCACATTCGGCTATGATTGGCGGTTGACGCCTAAATGGAAACTCGGGTTATACGAACGATATCAGGTGAATGACGCGCCCCGTGTCCCAAGCGGATGGCGGTATCAGGAATACCGCGTAAGCAGGGACCTCCATTGCTGGACTATGGACCTTTCATATACCGTTGAGCCGGATCATGGCACTGGTATCTGGCTGGTTTTCAGCTTAAAAGCCTTTCCGGAAACTTCTTTCAAATTCGATAAGACCTACCACGCTCCCAAACCTGGCTCCCAGAGCCCGTATTAACGCACCTAAAAATTGAACAAAATTCATCAAGAGCTTGACAAAAGGCGTTTTATATGCTATATTCAGAATGAGATTGAGCTTCGCATTTATATTTTGTTGGATTATATCAACATAGCGCACGGTGGCGCTGTTGAAATAAAACAAAATTTCCTTGACAAAAAACAAAGGAGGTGATATAAAAGGTCAAGGTATGCGAATGCTGTTTTCCAGGAAACCTCTTGGCATAAAAAGAAATCATCGATACATCTGTATATTCAATAAGAGGTTAAGAAAGCAGCAGTAACGTAATCATACCATAAGAAAGGGGGACGTTGAAATGAGGAACAGAAAAGGCTTCACGCTCGTGGAGATCATGATTGTTGTTGCGATAATCGCATTGCTGGCAGCTATAGCGATCCCTAACCTTTTGAGGGCTCGCCTTGCAGCTAACGAGTCAGCGGCTATCGCAGCGTTGAAGACGATCGCATCAGCTGCGCATACGTTCAGGGCGGCGAATTCTGCGTATCCGACATCATTGCAAGACCTAGGTAACGCGACCCCTCCGTATATTGATTCAGTCCTGGCAGACGGCACGAAGCAGGGTTATGAGTTCAACCTTATCGGCCTGGGCACTTCCGGCGACTCAGGCTTTGAAGCTACAGCCGTGCCTGCCACACCCGGCACAACAGGCAACAGAGGGTTCTTTGTGGATACTTCAGGGGTCATACGGTATACTACGGACGGTACTCCACCGACGTCTGGTGACAGACCCATAGAATAACACACAAGCGTAGGTATCGTGAAAACTACCCGCACCCGGTACCCGTGGTGCGGGTAGTTTTATTATGGGGTAATTAATGAAGGATAATAAAGCTCGCAGTTTCTTAACCGTCATCATTATAATGGCTTTTGTAGCACTGATCTTACGATTTTCGGTAGAACAGGTGATGCAATGGGCGATCGACCAGAACGAGGCGGCGGCGCAGGAATCCCTTAAGCTGGTCTCAACCGCTCTTGAATTATATGCGAAGGATCATATGGGGCAGTATCCGCAGAACCTGAAATCACTGATTCAGAGCAGGCCGGCGTACATCAATCCGGATTACATCTCCGAGTCGAGCAAACGCAAAGGGTATGTGTTTTCCTGCTCGCGGCTTGAACAGGCAAGCTACAGCTGTTCGGAACGGCCTGCATCGTGCGGCATAACGGGAAAAAGGGTCTTTACGGCTACAACGGGCGGGTCCATGATCATCGAGGAGTGTGCGAAGGATGAACGGTAAAGGCGAACGAGGCCCGGCATCCGGTTTTACGCTCATGGAGCTCATGATCGCTGCTGGTATCCTTGCCTTTGCTATCGTCGGGCTAATGGGAACTTACATATCGGGTTCGCTCATGGGCGTGGCAAACCGCGGCCTGGTCATTGCAGCGACGGACGCGCAATACGTTCTCGAAAAACTTAAGGATACGACTTACGCGGACATCGCGTCGTACACGGACACGAATTTCACAAATCTTGACAATGAATCGATCGCGGTTAACGTGACGGCAGGGACGAATGAGAAGGATGTGGCCGTTAACGTCGCATGGACAGAGGGTGGAAGGCAGAGAAGCTATGTGCTTACGACCAAAATATCCTGGTGATCAGCGGGGATTCACGCTGGTAGAGGTGATGATTGCCAGTTTTATCATGGTCGTGATCATGGGTGCGCTTGTCATGACCCTGCGCGTAGGCGATCTTTCCACAGCCGTAGGCACAGAGCGCGTTGACCTGGAATCCGAAGTGAAGATGCTTATGCACTGGATGTCAAAGGACATCCGCCAGGCCAAGATCCAGGAGCTTTACAATAACACCCCCTCGACCGACCATATCATGTTCAACCTGTGGGAGTGGGATAACGCTACGCTCTCGCAGCTCAAGACAGATGAGTTTGTCGAGTACGAGTATGACCCGTCAGCTCATGTTCTGGCGCGCAGGTATATCGTTGACAACGTGATTGAGCACGAAGTGAATTTTACCGGCATCGCGATGCATCCGTTCTACACGTCTTACGCTAATGAAAGCTCGAACAGCTTTAACGGCACGGCATTGCTCACGGGCAGGAGATTGATCGTAGCCATTAAGAAGGAAAAAGAAGCCAGGGGAAGAATAATGAATTTCACGATGCACGAGGAGATAAGGATACGAAATGAATAAGCGTGGGTCTGCTCTGATCATGGGGCTTTTCGTGGTCCTTGTGCTTTCCATACTCACCTCGACGTTCCTGTATAAGCGGGTGAACCAGAACTTTTTGTCCCTGCGTTACGCTGACGAGATACAGGCGCTCTGGGCCGCGGAGGCTGGCATTCAGGCTGTCAGGAACAATAACCTGCTTTCGAGCGTGGTAACGGGAACTACGGGAAACGCGACCTACAGCGCAACTAGCGATCAGATAGGAATGAGCGATTATTACCACGTCGTATCCACGGGGACTTCGGGAACAGTCTCCAGGACCGTCGAGACGGTTATCAGCACGCGCGAGGTGGACGCTACCAAATTCAAATACGGCGTCGAATCCACCGTCACGATAAATTTCAAAGGATCATCGACGGTATACGGCGAGAATACGACCAGGCCGGTGCCGTCCAAATACAGGGATCCCGAATATTACCATCAGAACTCGACGTTTAGCTTTGCGGACCTGTTCTGTTTTTCAACGGATGAGGTCAAGTCTTTGAGCACGGTATATAACGGCTCCTGGCCGTCGGGCAGTATTTCAGGCGTGAACTGGGTCGTCGCTCCAAGCAATCATTTCAAGGGCAATGTATACGGTTCGGGCATACTGATCGTCGAAGGCGACCTGCGGGTCACCGGGACCATAGATTTCGACGGTATTATTTACGTGATGGGCGAGCTCGACATGGCCGGGACCGCTATTGTAGGAGGAGCTATTCTTGCCGAAAGCTCGGCGACCGTGGATACGACGCTAACCGGCACATGCGACGTCGAGCATAATACCACCAAGATCCAGGCGGCGCTTGACCTGATCAAATACCGGTCGCCCAGGGTCGTGTCCTGGAAGGAATTGTAATGTGATCGAGGGAGCAATCTCCATGCGCGCGGTTCGTGCTGATAAGAAGAAAAATCAATCAGGGCTCACCCTTATCGAAGTGCTCGCTGCCACAGGCATCATGGCGGCGTGCATATCCGGCCTTTTACTGACGTATATCAATCTTTTTACCATTACCGACCTGATGCGCGATTTCACGCTCGCGGCCAACGCCGCTTCGCAGAAGGCAGAGGAGTTGAAACGCCTTTCATACGATTCGATCCTCGCATATAATAATACCACGTTTCCCGTTGCCGGTTTCCCGAATCCTGCCGACGCGATCGGCAGGATAGAGGTAAGCAATGCGACGATCGCGCATTTGAGGCGGATCCGCGTCGTAGTCTCGTTCCGCACCAGGGGCAGGGTGATCGGTGAGGATTTGAACCTGAACGGTATGCTGGACGACGGCGAAAATACCGCCCTGTACGCGGAGGCGTCAGGGCCGAGGCTTGATTCTCCGGTGGAGATCGTTACCTATGCCGGCAATTTTACATTCTGAGCCATGAAGAACAGAGGATTTACGTTAATGGAGGCGATGGTGGTGACGGGGCTGGTCAGCGTCATCTTTGCCATCCTTGTGTCCATTTTGATCAATTCCGATACCTACTGGAAGACGGGCCAGGACAAAATCCTGGAATACAGCGAGGCGCGCCGCGTTATCGATACAATTGTCAAGGTTATCCGCGATTCAAATCCGAGCTGGAACGTGAACGGCACCTGCTATAACGTGTCCATATCGGATAATAATACGCGCATAGACGCCTATGTCCCGTTATATAACGATGACAATACGGTGAATTCCCTTCAAAAAGTAACATACAAACTTGATCCGTCAAACAGCAGGCAGCTGTTGTTCAAGCGCGGTACCGATGCCGAAACGGTGGTTTCGGCCATGGTGAGCAATATAGTTTTCGGCGGATCGTGCGACTGTACCTCATCGGACGCCATGAACTGCAACTCGGTCAACACGTCGTGCCCTGCGGTAAGGGTATTTGTCGCGACCGTCAAGCATGACGTCTTCAACCTGACCACCGACGTGACGCTGCGCAACCGCGTCAATTTGACCTTATCGAACTCGACCGGCATAGAGGAGCCGGAGGAAGGAGAGTTCTGATGAAGATTATGTTCGCCGATGAGCGGGGGGTGCTTCTGATTATCTCGATGGTCGTGATGGTTGTCCTGGCTGTCTTGACCTCCGTGTACCTCATGACCGTGGTGACCGAGAAGCATTCAACGGATACCGAGCGCTTTGTAATACAGGCAGTGCATCTTGCCGAAGCGGGTGCTAATCTTGCCTGGGCCGAAATGCGCGCGCGCATCGAAACGGACCTTCGCACACGCATCGAGAATTATACGCCGCGCAACCAGCAGGGTAATGCCCTTATGGCGTACGTGACCGGAAACGCCGCCCTTGAATTCCTGAGGGATTACGCCTACCCGGCGTCAGGGACTCAGTTCTCTATACATGACGATGAGGCGGTATTGACGATCGCGACCGACGTCAATAGCGACCTTGATTCTGCCATTGAAGGTGATACGATTACCTCTGTTTTGCGCATTACCTCGCGCCAGGCTCCGACCGGTGACGCTGCCAATCAGATATACAGGTTCTATTACCGCTATACGGTGGAAGCCACGGCGCGGCTGACACGGTTCAATCCTCCGTTGGTCAAGACGATTGCCTTTGCCCCAAACGATTTTGACCTTGTCGTGCGGCAGGACAACTTCGCCAAATACGCGCTGTTCACGTTCCACCACCGCACGCCTTCGGGAACGACCGTGTGGTTCACCGCAGACACGAATTTCTTCGGCCCGGTGCATACCAATGAGCGGTTCAGCTTCGCCAATAACCCTTCGGCGCACTTCACCAATGAGGTTACCCAGTCGCAGGCCACTGCCCGTTTTTACAACAACGGCAGTTCCATCTTGCTTGATGACGACCGCAACGGTTCGCGCGACGTGCCCGTGTTCGACAACGGATTCCTGAGATCACAGGATACGATTCCGCTTCCCGCTGCGATCTCGCAGACCGAATTGCGCGAGGCTGCGCTGGGCGGCATGGCAGTGCCCGGCGCGTCAAGCCCCGGGGTGTACGTGCCCGAATCTGGCGGGACCCTGACAGGAGGGATATATCTTAACGGCAATAGCGGGCAATCATCCGATAATCCCAAAGTTACGCTGTCGGTTGATGCATCGAATAACCCCGTTTATACGATAACACAGCATATACATCCTGTCGATCATACGACAGTCATCACGGTTGACAACTCTGCCAATACGACGACCGTTGTAAGAGACGGCGTATCAACGACCTATAACGGCAGGCCTGATGGCGCGACCCATGAAGGCACGATCATATACGCCAATGACGACATATCCGGTTTGTCAGGGACCGTGCAGCAGGATACGCAGATCACCGTTTCCAGCGAACGCGACATTGTAATCACGGGAAACGTAATGTATCAGGGATACAACACAACTCCGTCTTTGAACGCAGCGGGGTATAACAACCTTATGGGCATCCTGTCCTGGGGAGGCAATGTGCGGATCGGCACGACTGCTCCTAATGACGTCAACGTTCATGCGGTCGTCATGGCGCCGCATGGCGTATTTACCGTTGATAATTATGATTCCGGGATTTCGCGCGGCACGGCTACTTTGCTCGGAGGCGTAATTTCAGACTGGTACGGGGCATTCGGAACATTTTCCGGTACTTCAGGCATGAGAACGGGATACGGCAGAAATTTCATATACGACAACCGCGTACTTCAGGGTATGGCGCCGCCTTATTTTCCGTATATGGACAGATTCACTATCGACAATCCCGTTGAACTTTCCAGGAAAATGATCTGGCGCGAACTGGACGAATAAAAAATGAAAAAAAACACTATACTTTTTTTGGGATTAGTGGTAATATGTGTTGTGGTAGTTATAGTTATGAACATTGTTCTTAATATTTCAGAAGAAAAAGCTTCGGAACAACCGTTTTATAAACCGCCTGCACGTACTTCTTTGCAACAACATGAGGCGCAGCCGGTTATCTCAGAGTCATCACCTCCGGCTCAGCCGGAACATGAGGCTTCGGTAAGCAACGGCACCATATTATTCTAACGGATGATACCATTCATAGGTAAGTTCTCTTCTCGGTTCGAACCTGAGAAAGTATCGATCGGCCTGAATATAGGCGTGTCAACCATCAAGCTGGCAAAGCTCAAGTTCGGCAGGGATAACATCGAACTTACGGGATATGCCATTGAGCCCAGCGTATTCGACCAGGAAGAGATTCTCAAGAGATTAATCCAGTCGCAGTCCATCAGATCCGTCAATATTTCCCTGTCGGGCCAGCAGGCCATCATACGGTATATCGAGCTGTTGCGCATGACCCCTTCAGAGCTGAAACAGGCGCTCAAATTCGAGGCCCAGAAGCATATCCCTTTCCCGATATCTGAAGTCAATATAGACGGCTGCATCATAAAGGATAATCTCCCCGATAATAAAATGCGTGTATTGCTTGCCGCGGTCAAGAAAGAGTCCCTTGACCAGAAGCTAAAGCAGATGCGCCAGCTGGGCATAGACGTTTCTCTTGTCGAGATCGATTCCATCTCCCTCATCAATGCCTTTAATTTCAGCTATCAGGACGATCCTGACGTGAAGAATAAGGCCGTAGGCCTTATCAATATAGGATCCGCGACCAGCAACCTGAACATACTTGAGGCTGGGGTTCCCATGCTTTCCCGCGACATCCCGATAGGCGGGAATCATTTCACGCAGCGCATCGCCGACGTTATGGGGACGGATTTCAAGTCGGCCGAAGCCATGAAGATGAGCGCTGAAAAGGCCCAGCGCGAGAAGGTATCGTCGGCAATCGAAACGATCCTGGCGAAGCTGGCGCAGGAAATCCGGACGTCCTTCGATTATTACGAAAGCCGCAGCGTATCATCGGTGGAGAAGATATTCATTTCCGGAGGCGCCACTCTCTACGAAGGGTTCAAGGATATGCTCGGCGGGTTTCTCGGCCTGACGGTCGAGAACTGGGACCCGTTCAAGAAGATAACCATCGCGTCAGCTCTAGACGCGGCAAAGGTCAGGTCCGTCGGCAGCCAGCTCGCCGTAGCCATCGGCCTTGCGTTACGGGGTTAGTGAATGATAGAAATTAATTTGCTGCCTGAAGAGCTCCGGGTCAAGAAGAAAGCTGTCAAGGAAACGCCCGATAAGCCTACCCAGCTGGACAATCTTATATACGTAATACCGGCGATACTGCTGGTCGTCATTCTTATCCACCTCTACATGGGCATCGTGTTCTTCGCCCGCAGCAGGGTCCTGGCCGGCCTCGAAAAGACATGGAAAAAGCTTGAGCCGCAGCGCGCCCAGATCATGGGCCTGAAGAACGTGCTTACGGCCGAATCGGCGGACGCGCGGACCGTCCAGGCATTGCTCGCCAGACGCGTGCGCGTGGCGCCGAAATTGAATAAATTAAGCCTGGATCTTCTGCCGGGTATCTGGTTTAACAGCGTAACGTTCGACCAGAAGAATCTCGTAGCGCGGGCGTCGGTGGTATCGCTCAAGATGGACGAAATGGACGTGATCAATACCTTTGTCGATACTTTAAAGGAAGATAAAGATTTCAGCGCTGACTTCACAAATATTGAAGTAGGTTCGGTTCAGCGTAAAATGGTCGGGACATACGACGTGGTCGATTTTGTTTTGACCGCGACGATTGCTCCGAAAGGGTAGGCATGATTCCGTTTCTAAACGACATCGCGCACGATAAGAAAAAACTGGCCGCGACGATTGTGGGGCTGCTGGTGTTTCTTTACGTCGATTTTGCGTTCGTGATAGGCGGCCAGATAAAGGGCGCCAACGCCATCAAGAAAAAAATCGTTGCCCTTCGCAAGGATATCGACGCGTTCAATAGCGACAGCGCGTTTGTCAAAAAGACTTCTTTGCCGTCATCCGCGCCCATTGCGCTTAAGAAACTGCCGACCGAGCGCGAGATTCCGTCCGTCATGCAGGCAATATCGGCGATCGCCAATGAGAACGGTGTCAGGATAATGCAGATCGACGCGTCGCGAGATGTCAAGACATCCAAAATGGGGGCCGCGCAATCGGGGCCCAAAAAAGGCGCAAAAGGCGGCCAGCAGGCGGACATTGCCGCCGGCCTTATGCCGGTCAATATCAGACTGGATATCGTGACCGGATATCACAATCTCGGGAATTTCATAAACGGGATTGAGAACGCGGAGAAGCTTTGCATCATCGATGGGATGACCATCAACCGCGACGCTTCAAATCCGCTCAAACAGAATGTCAGCCTGGTCGTGAAAACGTATGTCAAAAGGTAAGAGATTCATATATTCCGGGCTTCTTTCAATCCTTTTGCCTGCGGCAATATTAGTTTCGCAGGCCCACTCAGCCCCGAAACAGGAACCAAAAAGCTCCGAGCCCCTGCCGTTGCCGCCACCCGATTACGTGTATGAAACAGGTAATAAGCGCGATCCTTTTATTCCGCTTATCACGTCTGACGGCAGGTTTGTGCCGCTTGAAAAGACTCCCGGGGAGGAATCGGAGTCCGTTCTTAAAGTCGAAGGCATCATTTATGATAAATTCGGCTTGTCGTATGCGATCGTGGACGGGTCCGTTGTCAAAATAGGGGATTTGATATCGGATTACCAGGTCCTTGCGATCGAGGAGAAGAAGGTCATTTTCATACGTGAGGGTCAGCTCAAAGAAGTGCCACTGAAAAAGGAGGAGTGAGATGAAATACGCTGCAGCCGGGATTCTCATATTGTGCATGTTAGTAGTTGCGGGGCCGTTCGGCGCGTTCGCGCAGATTCCGGCACAGGAAGACCGTTTGGCGGCCGGTGGAGTCCAGGCCCCGGCAGCCATGCCTGACAGCCTTGCCGCTGCGGAAAATGTTACCCTCGATTTCAAGGAAGCCGATATACATAACGTGCTTAAGATCCTCGCCCAGAAATCGGGTTTGAATATAGTCTCGACGCCTGACGTCATGGGAACGGTTACGATCAAATTGACAGATGTTCCCTGGGAGCGGGCTCTCGATATTATCCTGAAATCCAACGGCTTCGGCTTTCAGCGCCAGGGCAACGTCATCCTCGTCACCAAGATCGAGAATATGGCAAAGATCCAGTCCGACGAGCCTCTGCGCACGGAAATCGTAAATCTGAAATTCCTTGATGCCCAGGATGCCCAGCGCATCCTGATACCGATGCTTTCCGCCCGGGGCAAGGTCTCTATCCTTTATACGAGAGGCCAGAAGGGATGGCAGTTCGGTTCGTTCAAGATCGGAGGAGAGACGGCCGCCACCACGGCGCTGCAGAAGGAATCAGCCGAGAAGCCCAGGCAGGAGATAATCGCAGTCGAGAAAACCGGAGAGGGCAAATTTACTGCTGCAAAGATCGATTATGAGCCGTCCATAAAATCGAAGACCCTGCTGATCACGGACACGGATTCGACACTCGACCGTATCATCAACCAGATATTGCCGAAGATCGACCGCAAACCGCGACAGGTCCTGATCGAGGCCAGGATCATGGAAGTCAACACGGACAAACTCAAGGATATCGGGTTTGATTATGCCACAGGAACGACGGGAGCGGAATCCACGACGCTTCAGACCGTGAACCTCGCTGCCAAAGGCGGTTCGTTTACGCAGAGCGGCGCCGGCTCGCTGGCGACATCCCTGGTTACTCCGGCCGCGTTCGGCCCGAAAGCAAGCGGCGCATCCGGCATACTCGGTGCGTATCCTTACAACCTGGGCCTTGAGCTCATGTTCAAGAAGCTGACCGGGACGCAGTTCGAGGTCCTCATGCATGCGCTTGAAGAGGATGTGAACACCAATACCCTGTCTGCGCCGCGCATCCTGACGCTCGACAATCAGGAGGCCTCGATGCTGGTCGGATACCACACGCCGATCCTCAAGGCAGAGGTATCCAGCGATTCAACCAGCGGCACGTCAAAGCTGACGCAGACGCTTGACTATTACCAGGAGATCGGTATCCGGCTGAATGTTGTGCCGCAGATCAGCCAGGAAGGATACATCAACATGATCATCCACCCGAGCATTACGTCGTCGGCGTCGAGCGTATCCGCCACGTCGTATTCGGGAACCGCCAACTCTACGATCAGTTATCCGGTCATCGACGTGCGTGAGGCGCAGACGCAGATCCTCATGAAGGACGGCGAAACAATCGTTATCGGAGGACTGCTCAAGGACGTCAAGACGGTCGGAAGATCAGGCGTCCCGTTTTTAGGCAAACTGCCTCTGATCGGAATATTTTTCAGCAGGGAGACCGTGGATACGGCTAAAATCGATCTGTTGATATTCATCAATGCTCGCATTATCGATGAAGACCAGTATTCAGGGCCCGAGATCAGCAGGCTGGAAAACGCGTTCAACTACAAGAAGGATAAGGGGAAGAAATAAGGCTTCGGGGCCGGATCAGATTATTGAGCGATGATAATAGGATTCGGCCCTTTTATTTTGAATATGAAACCCACAGGCCCGAAAAAAAACGATGACGGGTTCACGCTGGTAGAGCTTATGCTCGCCTCGTCAATCCTTGCCGTGGTCCTTACCGGCTTGATACAGCTCTTTCTCGCGTGCCGTTACCTTAATGAGTCAAACCAGAATCTTGTTGTAGCGGTGGCGCATGCGCAATTCGTGACCGAAGCGATTAAGGGATCTTCGACGAGCGTTTCTACTATCGAGGCTGCCATCAATAACGGCTCCTGGAACCTGTCTTCGGACGACCTGGTTGAGGCGCCCTACGAGTTTAGCGGGCTGTATAACGAGTCGGTGACCGCTGAGGTGTTCCAGCCGGGGAATCCTTTGGGTTTCAATGTTACTGTTCGCTGGAGGCAGGGGAGCATGGTGGACCATGAATATGTGATCCGGACGGCGGTGTCGCAGTGAATGAGCGCGCGTTCACGGTCTTGGAGTTGATGGTTGCGGCTGCCATCTTCATTTTTATAATCGCCGGGATTTACGGCATCATGAACGCCGGCAGGTCAGTGTATGACGCAGATATGGGCAGGCTTGACCTGCAGGCAGCTGCGCGGCGCGCGCTCGATACAGTGACCTCCGAGATACGCCAGTCATCCATGTCCAATATTTCGATCCTGGATAGCGGGGCCAGGATCGTGTTTGAAATCCCGTCTGATATCTCTTCAGGTTCGGCCTCGTATTCCGGCCCCATATCGTATTACCTGAACGATGATTCGCAGCTCATCAGGGAATATCCGTCAGGGACCGAGAATGTAGTGGCGCAGTATGTGTCTTGGCTGGAATTCTGCTGCTGGGACGGTTCATCGTGCGCAGCCGGCTGCAACGGAGCGGATTCCCTTATAGTTCGCATGGGCTTTAACAGGACCTACAAACAGAGGGCCATGGTTTTGAACGTAACCGAGAACGTGGTGGCCAGGAATGATTTCTAATAACAAAGGTTCGGCGCTTATAATAGTATATATGATCGTCGCGGTCTTGACGATCCTGGGCACCGGCATCATGTCGAGGGAGCTGAGCGAGATTAAATATACCCAACGGTATTCGGATGCGGTAAGGGCCTTCTGGTACGCTGAAGCGGGCATACATAAGGAATTATACACCCTGAACCACTCAGATGCCAACATCACCTGGCCCGGCTCCGGCGAGATCAGCAATGTCGAGATATCCGATATTTCATCCACCAGCAAGCTCATCAACGTGACCGGATACGCTGGCAACAGTACAAGCACTATCAGCGTTGTCGCGGTGCAATCCGGGTCAATATTCAACTTTGCCGCTTTCGGCAACACGTCATTGAGCATGTCTGGCCAGGGAAGCGTCAGCAGCTATAATTCTACGTCAGACCCGACCGCGTCTACGAACCTCAATAACGGAGATATAGGCACCAACGGCGATATAACCATGTCAGGCCAGGCGTTTGTGTACGGCGACGCCTCTACAGGCCCGGACGGCGAATTCGAGGATGAGGACCATGATTATATTTCAGGTGACGTTTCCCATGCATCGGATGTTTCCCTGCCGGAGGTCAACATCCCGTCGTCGGTGGCCAACGCGACTCTGGGCAGCAGTGTCACCTCGTCGTGGGCGCCGGCTGCCGGGGATTACCGAATCCCGTCCATATCGCTTTCCGGAAAGAACACAATCACCCTGACCGGCCCGACCAATCTGTATTTGACCAGCACCGGCACGGCTTTATCGGTTACCGGCCAGGCGAAGATTGTAATCTCTAACGCCAGCACAGGACCGGTCACCATTTATACGCCCGGCGATATATCCCTTGCCGGCCAGGGCATCACTAATGAGGCGGCGACGCCTTCGAAACTGCTTATTTACGGCACAAGTACGACCTCGCAGTCCTTCGCGTGCTCGGGACAGGGCGACTTCTACGGGGCTTATTACGCTCCAAACGGGGATATCCGATTAACCGGCCAGGGG
Organism: Candidatus Omnitrophota bacterium; assembly: GCA_029571225.1. Lineage (GTDB taxonomy): Bacteria > Omnitrophota > Gorgyraeia > Gygaellales > Profunditerraquicolaceae > JAGOOP01. Next base: position 53,620 of record JAKPTF010000013.1, read on the forward strand.
GACCTGTACGGATCGTTCATCGGCAACACCGTGGCTATATCCGGGCAGGGGAGCCTTAAATACGACGAAGCGCTCAAGTCGCTGAATACAGGATCCGGTTCGTATTCTATCGCGGCGTGGAAGGAATCCCGTGATTTTTAGAATTTTAATAAACAGGCGGATGACGCCGATTCTTTTAGCTTGCGCGCTGCAGGTAACTGTTGTAGACTAACAAATATGTATAAGGTCCATTTTGAATTTACAAAAAAAAGAGCGATGCGATATATTTCGCATCTTGATTTGATGAGGCTTCTTGCGCGCGCGATGCGCAGAGCCGGCCTGCCGCTGAAATTGAGCGAGGGTTTCAGCCCGCATGTGCGGTTGTCCCTTGCCAGGGCGCTCAAGCTGGGAGCGGAAAGCGATTGCGAGCAGGGCTCTATAGTTTTGAAGGAGTTTGTCAGGACCGACGAGATCAGGCGCCTTTTGCAGGAGCAGCTGCCTGACGGGATCGAGGTCCTCGCCGTACATTTATAGGGCTGTTTAAATTTGAATGCCGGTTAATCCGGCGGAAAGGGATGCAGGGATCATGGCACGGGAGATACTCGTTAACGTTGAACACCAGGAAAAAAGGGTCGTTATCGTCAATGACGGCAGAATAGAGGAATTTTACATCGAACGGCCCGGAGACAAGACGATCGTAGGGAATATCTACAAGGGAACCATAGAAGCCGCGCTTGCGTCCATAAACGGGGCGTTTGTCGAGATGGGCATGGTAAAAAAGGGTTTTTTGTATCTGTCCGAGATCGAATCGGGGTATGAATTTGAAGAGCCGCATTCGCAGCAGCCTCAGCAGGTGCTTAACCAGCGTCGCCATACGCCGGCCAAACTGGCCGGAGGGGTGAAGAAGGGCCAGGAAGTCCTTGTGCAGGTCGTTAAGGAATCTTTCGGGACAAAAGGGCCCAGGTTGTCCTGCCATATCGGCATTCCCGGGCGGTACCTCGTCATCATGCCGCTTGAGAACCAGATCGGCATATCGCGGCGCATTGAGAACGTCGAAGAGCGCAAAAGGCTTCGCCAGATTCTTACCGAGGCGCAGCTGCCAAAGGATATAGGTTTTATCGTCCGCACGGTCTGCCAGGGCAAATCCAAGAACGAGCTTGTCCGCGACGCCAATTACCTTATCAAAACATGGCGCAGAATAGAGAAACAGATCCAGCGTATGCGGCCTCCGGCGCTCGTTTACTCGGAGTTGGACCTGGTGCTGCGCGTCGTTCGCGATTCGTTCTCCGAAGACGTTCATAAGTTGATTGTTGATTCCAAGCCCGAATTCTACCGTATCCATAAATTCATGCGCGAGGCGTTCATGGGCCATATGCGCAGGAAAGTAGAATTCTACCGCGGAAACGATTTGTTCGCGGACAAAGATATAGAACGCCAGATCAATAAGGTGTTCGAGACCAAGGTGTACATGAAGTCCAAGGCCTACATCATCATCGAGCCTACGGAAGGGCTTGTCGTCATAGACGTCAACTCAGGCGGATTCAAAGAGCGCATCGACCAGGAGGACGCGGCGTTCAAGATTAACTGCGAGGCTGCAGTCGAGATTGCGCATCAACTGCGCCTCAGGGACCTCGGCGGCATCATTGTCGTGGATTTTATCGACATGGAGCGCGAGGGCCATCGCAGGGAGGTCTTGAGGGTCCTGCGCAACGCGCTCGACCAGGACAGGGCGAAATACGATATTCTGGGCATATCAAAATTCGGGCTTGTGGAGATGACAAGGGAGCGCGTGCATAATACGGTCCATACCATGGCTTTTCAGGCATGCCCCTATTGTTCCGGCCGGGGTAAGATTAAATCTCCTGTCACAATGTCCATAGCGGTCGTGAAGGAACTTCGCAGGTTCCTCCAGGGCAAGCAGCTAAAACAAGTCGAGGTATCGGTACACCCGGTCGTTGCGGATGAGATAGCAAAAGACAAAGAGATACTTCGCCAGGTCGAGCGCAGGTATCGCGTACGCGTTGTCCTTACCCCCAATTCCGCGCTTAAGATAGAAGACATTGCAATAGCATAATTTGCCCGCTTATAAAGGCAGCACCACCAGGCGAGGAATGTTCGAGCGACTGACGCTGCCTTTATAAGCGGGTATATTATTCTTGGCTTTTTTTCTTGATTTTCGGTTAAAATCGGGTATAATATCACTCTATTCTATGTGCTTGGATGCCATGGGCATCTGGCACGAAACTTATTACCTTTAAGGAGGTTACTAATGTACGCCGTTATAGCAATATCCGGTAAGCAGTTTGTAGTAAAGGAAGGCGATACCATTGAGGTTGACAGGCAGCAGGTGGAAGCAGGCAAATCCATAACCATAAAGGATGTCCTGCTTGTTGCCGATGGGGATAATGTCATTATAGGCCAGCCTGTTGTGGGCCAGGCGTCGGTGCAGGCTGAGGCGCTGGCTCATACCCGCGGCGATAAACTGATCACGTTCAAATACCGCCGCCGGAAATCGTCCCATACGAAAAAGGGCCACCGTCAGGACCTGACAAGGCTCTTGATAAGGAAGATAGCCGCTGGGTAATCAGCCGTCATCCCGGAGACTATAATATCCCATGTTTGTCGATCAGGTGCGGATTGTTGTGAAGGCCGGAAACGGCGGCAACGGCTGCTCAAGCTTCTATCAGGACAGGTTCAATATGCGCGGCTTTCCCGACGGAGGAGACGGCGGCAGGGGCGCTGATATCATCGTCAAGGCAGACCGCAACCTCCGGACGCTCATTGACCTGCAGTACAGGCGGCATTTTATCGGCGCGCACGGCACCCACGGGTCAAGCAAGAATCAGCGGGGCCGAGACGCGGAGCCCGTAGTGATCAGGGTGCCCTGCGGAACCATAATCAGGGACGCCGGAATGGATTGCCTTCTGGGCGAGCTCGATATTGACGGGCAGGAGCTGATTGTCGCCCACGGCGGCAAAGGAGGGCGCGGCAACCAGAACCACCGAGATGCGACCCCTGGCGCAGCCGGTGAGGAAAAAAAGCTGCAGTTTGACCTGAAAGTGCTGGCGGACGCGGGGATTGTGGGCTTTCCCAACGCGGGCAAATCGACGATCGTGTCAAGGATATCGAATGCAAAGCCTAAAATCGCAGCTTACCCGTTCACTACCAAAACGCCGACGCTGGGTATGGTCCTGTCGGATAAAGGGCCGTTTGTGGTTGCCGATATTCCGGGATTGATAGAGGGTTCGTCTGACGGCAAGGGGCTCGGGGACAGGTTTCTGCGCCATATCGAGCGGACTAAGCTGCTGGTCCATGTGATCGACATGTCGGGTTTTGAGGGGCGTGACCCTGTTGAGGACTACCGCGTCATCAACCGTGAATTAAAAAAATACAGTGCCGCTGTGTCAAAAAAACCCCAGATCTTATGCGCGAATAAGATGGATCTCGACGGATCATGGGAGAACCTGAAACGGTTCAGGAAAGCTGTCAGGAAAAAAGTGTATCCCGTTTCAGCGCTGAAAAAAGAAGGGCTGGAGGAGCTCGTTGAAGCAATCGGAAAAAAAATTTGAGCGGATCGTCGTAAAAATAGGCTCAAGCCTTTTCTACGGCGCTGACAGGCGGGTCGATTTCGGCCTTCTTGAGCGTTTATGCGCCGATATAGCCTCGTTATACGCCGAAAAGAAAGAGATTATCATCGTTACCTCGGGCGCGATAGCGCTGGGTATGGAAGCGCTGGGGCTTAAAACCAGGCCTAAAGAACTTGCCACCCTTCAGGCTGCCGCCGCCATCGGACAGAACGAGCTGATGGATGTGTACCGCGCCATATTCAGAAAAAAAGGGCTTCAATGCGGCCAGGTTCTCCTTACCTGGGACGATTTTGCAAACCGCGCTCGGTACCTGATCGCCCGCAATACCCTTGCCAGGTTATTGAAGCTGGGCGTTGTGCCCGTTATTAATGAGAACGACGCAGTATCAATAGACGAGATTAAGTTCGGCGATAATGACCAGCTTTCAGCGCTGGTCGCCAATATAGCCGGTGCGGACCTGCTTGTAATCCTGTCTGACGTGGACGGCCTTCTGGGCCGCGACAAAAAGACCGTTGTCAGGATTGTCACGCAGATCAATGACGGGATTACGGGCCTTGCGTCCGCCACACGGCGCTGCACATCGGTCGGGGGAATGATCACCAAGATAAAGGCCGCCAAGATAACTACGGACGCCGGTATCCCGTGCGTCATCGCAAACGGCCGCGCGCCAAACATTATACGGGCGCTTGCGCATGACCCATGCGCGTGCGGCACGATGTTCGTGCCAAAGCAGGCAGGCCTGAATCATAAACAGCGCTGGCTTGCGTACTCCACGAAACCAAGAGGCAAAATCAGCGTTGATGACGGCGCAAAGGCCGCGCTTTTGAGCAAGAAGAGCCTTTTGTCAGTGGGCATCGACGCCTGCTCAGGTAATTTCAAAGCAGGCGACGTCGTGGAGATCCTCAACAGGGGGGCCGTATTCGCCCGCGGAAGGGTTAATGTAGATTACGGCGATGTGGTTCCGCGCGCGCGGTCGGGCCGCGAGGTGGTCCACTGCGATAACATTGTCATACTTTAACGGTGCGCATATGGCTACGGTAAAACAGCAGGTTCTGGAAATCGCGCAGGCGGCGCAGGAGGCTTTCCGCAACGCAATGAACACCCCTGCCGACATCAAGGACGCGGTGCTTAAGGATATGTCCCGTGCGCTTATCCTGTCGCAGGATACGATCATAAAGGCAAATAAAAAGGACCTGACTAAGGCAAAGTCTCAAAACAGGCCTAAAGCCTTCCTTGAGAGGCTTGTCCTGGATGAAAAGCGCATTTCTCAGATGGCGGATTCGCTTCTGGATATCGCAGCGCTGCATGATCCGGTTGATGAGGTTATGACATCGGTGCGCAGGCCCAACGGCCTATGGATACACAAGGTCCGGGCGTCTATCGGCGTGATTGCGATTATCTATGAGTCGAGGCCGAACGTCACCTCGGATTGCATAGGCCTTTGTTTCAAATCAGGCAATGCGGTGATACTGCGCGGAGGCAGCGAAGCGGTAAATTCAAATACCGCAATTTTCTATGCCCTTCGGGCAGTGCTCAGGCAATACGGCCTGCCGGAGGCGCTGGTATCCATGATCCAGTCGCAGGACCATAAGGCGGTCGCGGAGCTTTTGAAACTCAACGATTATATCGACCTGGTAATGCCGCGCGGAGGAGAGTCCCTCATTAAGACGGTTGTAAAGGCTTCTCGCATACCCGTCATAAAGCATTACAAGGGCATTTGCCACGTTTATGTTGACGAATGGGCTGATCTGAACATGGCGCAGAAGATTTGTTTTAACGCCAAGGTCCAGAGGCCGGGAGTATGCAACGCCATGGAATGTATGCTGGTCCATCGCGATGTCGCCGCGCGCTTTCTGCCCGGGATGATCAAACAGTTCAGCGAGGCCGGCGTCGAGATCAGGGGAGATGAATTTACCAGAAAGATCGGGAAGGACAGGGTCAAAAAGGCAAAAGTATCCGATTACTCGACCGAATTCCTTGACCTGATCCTTTCGGTCAAGGTCGTCAATACCCTGCAGGACGCGATCGCCCATATAAACCGGTTCGGTTCCCACCATTCTGACGCAATCGTGACGGACAATTACCAGTCGTCGCTTGAGTTCATGCGCCGGGTGGACTCAGCCTGCGTGTACACCAACGCCTCGACCCGTTTTACTGACGGCGGACAGTTCGGCATGGGCGCTGAGATCGGTATCTCGACGGATAAATTGCACGCGCGCGGGCCCATGGCCCTGGAGGAGCTCACAACGTACAAATATATGGTATTCGGAAACGGCCAGGTGCGCCAATGAGGCTGGGCATACTCGGAGGGACGTTCAACCCCGTGCATATAGGCCATCTGATCCTCGCTGAAGAGGTAAGGGAGAAACTGAAGCTCGACAGGGTCATATTCGTTCCGACGTACATACCGCCTCACAAGACGTCCAGGCACATAGCCCCGGCAAAGGACAGGTACGCGATGATACGTGCCGCGATCAGGACCAACCCGTTCTTTGAAGTCTCCGATATTGAGATACGGCGCAAAGGGGCCTCGTACACCATAGACACCCTTCGGGAGTTCAAGCGGCTCTTCCCCGGGGACGAAATGTACTTTATCACCGGCTCAGACCTGCTGAATTATCTTGATAAGTGGAGGGACCTCAAGAACGTCATCGAGCTGGTAAAGTTCGTTGTCGCGACGCGCCCCGGGTATCCGCTTGAGAAGATTCCGGCGTATATCAAAACGGTCGCCATACGCGCAGTTGACGTGTCGGCGTATGAGATAAGGCATTGCGTGAAAAAACGCCTGTCGTTCCGGTATCTAGTCCCTGATCCTGTGTTTGAATATATCACAAGGAAGAGGCTTTATCGATGAATATCAAGGTGGCGCCGTCATTGCTGTCGGCGGATTTCAGCAGGCTTGCCAGCGACATCCATCAGGTGGAAAAGGCAGGGGCGGATTTGCTTCACGTGGATATAATGGACGGGCATTTCGTCCCGAACATCACCATCGGCCCTGTCGTGGTCAAGGATATCCGCCGCGTCACTGCCCTGCCGCTTGAGACGCATTTGATGATCGAGAATCCGCAGAAGTTCATAGGGCCCTTTATCAAGGCCGGCAGCTCCATGATCACGGTCCATGTCGAGACGGTAACGGCAGAAACGTTCGGTGCCATCAGGAAGGAAACCTCCGCATCAGGCGTGAAGCTGGGAATATCGCTGAACCCGCCGACGCCGATTGATGCCATAACGCCGTATCTGGAAGCTGCGGATTTCGTGCTTGTTATGTCGGTTAATCCCGGGTTCGGCGGGCAGGATTTTATTCCCGGAGCTGCGGATAAGATCCGCGGTTTGCGCGGCAGATTCTCAAAGGATATAGCCGTTGACGGAGGCATAAACGACAGAACTGCCAGGCTCGTCATCGAGGCGGGCGCCAGTATCCTGGCTGCGGGGTCATATATATTCAGGTCTGACGATTACGGTAAAGCGATAAGGAGCTTACGATGTGCGACGCAGTGACAAAGATCAAATTCGGCACCGACGGATGGCGCGGGGTCATCAGCGATGATTTCACCTTTGCAAACGTCCGGCGGGTAGGTCAGGCGGTATCGGACTATTACCGCGGCAAAAACGCAGGCCAAAGGGTGTCGATCGCCATAGGATACGATTACCGTTTCATGTCCGACCGTTACGCGCATATTATGGCTGAGGTGTTTTCCCATAACGGCATCGATGTCTGGGTGTCCGATCAGGCGATCCCGACTCCGACATTGAGCTATGCGGTCAAGCGGATGGGTTTGACTGCCGGCATCATGATTACCGCAAGCCATAACCCCGGAGAATATAACGGCATCAAGATCAAGACCGCTGAAGGCGGCGCAGCGGGCGCCGATGTGACCGGTGAGGTGGAAAAGTTCCTTGATTTTCCGGCACCGCACGAACACGGGCCGGCCGGATCTATACGAAAAACCGACATGACAGCCGAGTATGTCAGGTTCCTGCGCTCGTACGTTGACATCAAAAGGTTCAAGAAGGCGAAATTCAAGATCCTGGTAGATACCATGCACGGGTCGGGCAAGGATTTTCTCAGCCGCGTGCTTAAAGGCACCGATATTAAACTTGAATACACGCGGCTCGATCATAATCCGTCGTTCGAAGGATTAAGGCCTGAGCCTATCCCCGAGAATCTCGGCGCCACTATCGAGAAGGTCAAAAAGGGCAGGTATGACCTGTGCCTTGTGCTCGACGGCGACGCAGACCGCATCGCCGCGGTCACCGGCGAGGGAGAGTTCATCAGCCCGCAGAAGATACTTGGCCTTTTGATACTGCATCTCGTCCAGGACCGCAGGATGACCGGCGGCGTCGTCAAAACCCTTGTCGGGACAAACCTTATTGATAACATCACCTCGAAGCTCGGTTTGAAGCTATACGAGACCCCCGTCGGGTTCAAATATATCTCAGAGCTCATGATCAACGAGGATATCGTTGTCGGCGGCGAGGAGGCCGGCGGAATGGGGTTCAAGGATTATGTGCCCGAGCGCGACGGTTCGCTCGCGGGACTGCTCCTTATGGAGATGATGGTGATGCGCCGCAAGACAATCACCGGAGTGCTCAAGGACATGGAAAAGGAATTCGGCAGGTATTATTACCTGCGCGAATACATCACCGTCCAGGCGCTTGGATCGTTCAAAATGGAATCGGTCAAGGCGGTCAGGCAGGTCCTTGGAGTTGAAGTCATGAAAGTCAATGATTCCGACGGCGTCAAACTGATCCTCAAAGACGGGGCATGGCTTATGCTGCGCGCCTCCGGCACCGAGCCGATCATACGGATCTATGCCGAGTCAAAATCGCTCAAACGCACGCGCGACATGCTTGCGTTCGGCAGGAGCCTGATCATGAAAAATGCTGTATAATCTGGGTAAATTTCTCTCATTCGTTCTGTTAAAATTATTCTTTGGCTTAAGCGTTTCCGGCAAGGGGTCGGTGCCGGATAGCGGCGGCTTCATACTCGCGACGAACCACGCGAGCAATATCGACCCGCTGGTGATCGGCGTCGCGAGCCCTCAACCGCTTCATTTTATGGCAAAGGCCGAGCTGTTCGGCAACCCTTTTTTCGCTGCGGTTCTAAGAGCGGTAAATGCGTTCCCTGTCAAACGCGGGACCGGCGATATTCAAGCCATACGCGAGGCAATCCGCCGCGTCCGTTCCGGAGGAGGGCTGCTTATCTTCCCTGAAGGCGGCAGGTCTTCCGACGGAAGCATAGGCCGCGGCCATGAAGGGATAGGTTTTTTAGCCGAAAAACTTAACGTGCCGATTGTGCCTGCGTATATCGAAGGAACGGCGCACGTCCTTCCCAAGGGGTCGAGCCGTTTGAGGCCGGGGCGGGTATCGGTGCGTTTTGGAAAAAAAATCTTGTTTGAAAGGAGGATGCCTTATCAGGCTGTCGCTGATAAGATTATGGACGAGATCAGGCAACTGTCATGCGGGTCAAATTAGCCAGGCATACCGGCTTCTGCGCGGGCGTCAAGCGCGCCATCAGCATCACGGAGAAGACGCTTGAGGCGTCAGACGATGCCGTTTACTGCCTGGGCGCGATTATACACAACGCCCAGGTCATGGCACGGCTTCAGTCGCGCAATCTCGTGCAGGTTGATTCCCCGGCAAAGGTGCCAGCGGGTTCTAAGCTAATCCTGCCGTCTCACGGGAGCCCTCACAAAGTCCGCTCGGAGGCTCGCAGGCGCCGTATCCGGCTTATTGACGTCATGTGCCCTTATGTCTCCTCGGTCCACGCGATCTGCTCGCGGATACGCAAGGCAGGCATGAAGGTGGTGATAATCGGAGACAAGGACCATCCTGAAGTGCGCGCGCTCGCGGAGCTGGCGCCCGATGCTTCCATTATCAGCGACATAGGCGGTATCAGGCATAATGCGTTTTGCGCCTGCGATGTCGGCATCATCTCGCAAACGACACAGTCGCGTGAGAAGTTCCTGGCGATGGTAAGCGGTATCCTGGAGAAGAATCCGAAGGTCAGGTCTGTCCACATCTACAACACGATATGTCTCGATACGTCCTGCAGGCAGGAGGAGGTCAGGGATCTGGCTCGTAGCGTCGACCAGCTTCTTGTTATCGGCTCTCGCTCGAGCGCGAACACCAACCGCTTATACAATATCGGCCGCAGGATCAATAGAAGGACGTACCTGGTTGAATCGGCCGCCTCCGGCGTGTTTAACAGGATCGGAAGGCATGGGACAGTGGGCATCATCAGCGGCGCTTCGGCGCCTGACTGGCTGGTGCAGCAGATAGTACGAAAACTTAAGGAGCCGCGGTGAAGACGGCTGATTAAAAACAATGAGGAGGTAACGCAATGTCAGAAGACAGAAACACGATGGAGCAGTTGTACAACGAAAGCATCAGAATGATCAATGAGGGCGCGATCGTCAAAGGGAAGATCGTGTCTTTGAAGCAGAAGGAGGTTCTTGTAGACGTCGGGTTCAAATCCGAAGGCGTGGTCCCGATAACCGAGTTCAAGCCGGAAGAGCTGGTCGTGGGCAAAGAGCTTGATTTTTTCGTCAACTCTATAGAAGACGATTCGGGCATGATATCGCTTTCTCACGAGAAGGCGCGCTGCATGCAGGGATGGGATTCGATCGTGGCGCACTCGGTTTCCGGAGAGCTCATGGACGGCAGGCCGGTCAAGAAGGTCAAGGGCGGGTTTATCGTCGATGTCATGGGCATGGAAGGATTCCTGCCTGCCTCGCTGTCCGCGTTCAAGGGCATGATGGATAAGGATATTCTCGGCCGGACGTTCAAGTTCAAGATCATCAAGATCAACAAACTGCGTTACGGGATCATCCTGTCGCGCCGCGAGGCTATTCAGAAGGAACGCGAAGAGGCGCGTGAAAGGATCTGGAAAGATCTCAAGATCGGCAATATTTATCCTGGAACCGTCAAGGCGATCACCGATTTTGGCGCGTTCATCGACCTGGGCGGTGTAGACGGCCTTTTGCATATCACCGATATGTCGTGGTCGAAGATATCCCACCCGTCCGAGATTGTCGCCGTCGGGGACAGGATCGAGGTTATGCTTTTGAATATGGACCGCGAATCGGGCAAGATATCGCTTGGCCTTAAACAGAGGCTTCCTGATCCGTGGCAGGATATCGGCAATAAATATGTCGTCCGATCGCAGGTCAAGGGCAAGGTCGTAAATATACTGCCCTACGGCGTATTCGTCGAGCTTGAGAAAGGGATCGAGGGGCTGATCCATATTTCCGAGATATCCTGGACAAAGAAGATCAACAATCCGGGAGAGGTTTTTGCCATCGGCGATATGGTAGAGGCGATTGTCCTGACAGTGGACAAGGATGCGCGGAGGATCGCCCTGTCCATCAAACAGATGGAGCAGAACCCCTGGGTAGATGCCGATTCGAAATTCCCGGTCGGCACGCATGTGTCGGGAAAGGTGAAGTCTTTTACCAAATACGGCGTGTTTGTCGAACTTGACTCAAACCTCGAGGGCATGATTCACATCTCGGACCTGTCATGGACAAAGCGTATCGCAAATCCGCAGGACGTGCTAAAAAAGGGCCAGAAGGTGGATGTGGTCATCCTATCGGTAGATTCACAGAATCAGCGAATCGCGCTCGGGTTGAAACAGCTTCAGACCAATCCGTGGCCCGAGATTGCGCAGAAATTCCCGCTGGAGACTGTGCTTGAGACCGAGGTCGTCAGCATCACCGATTTCGGCGTGTTCGTCAAGATCAACGAGGAGCTTGAAGGCCTCGTGTTCACCAATGAGATCGAACAGGACAGGCTCAAGTCGCTCAAGCCTGGTGACAAGGTCCGCGTCAAGATCATAAAGGTCGACGTAGATCAGGGCAAGATCGGCCTATCCGCCAAGCTTTAAAAATGGGGTCCGTCCCCATTTTTTGTTAATAACTCTGCGGATAAAAGGTGGGGACGGACCCCTTTTGTTCAAAAGGTGCGTATGGATATTCAAAAACAGGTCGAGATCATTAAACGCGGCGCTGCGGGGATCGTTTCCGAGGAGGAACTGGTAAAGAAGCTTGAGGCCGCGCAGAAAGAGAATCGCCCGCTGCGTATCAAGGCCGGCTTTGACCCGACAGCCCCCGATATCCATATCGGCCATACGGTGCTTTTGCGGAAGCTGCGCCAATTCCAGGACCTCGGCCATGAGGTCTATTTCCTCATCGGAGACTTTACCGCTCAGATCGGGGACCCGACCGGAAGGTCGGCGATACGCAAGACCTTGAGCAAAGAAGAAGCCAGGGAGAACGCCAGGACCTATCAGATGCAGGTTTCGAAGATACTTGACCTCGATAAGATCAAGGTCGTGTTCAACAGCGACTGGTTCGAGAAAATGTCGGTCGCCCGGTTCCTCGGCCTGACCATGCACACTACAGTGTCGCAGATGGCTCAGCGCGAGGATTTCAAAAAACGGCTTGACAATAACCAGGACGTCTCGCTTCTGGAGTTCATGTATCCGATACTGCAGGGGTACGATTCCGTGTTCCTGCACGCTGACGTAGAGCTAGGCGGCACCGACCAGATATTCAATCTTCTGCAGGGCAGGGAAATGCAGCGCGATTTCGGCCAGGAACCGCAGGTTGTCATCACCATGCCGCTTCTGGAGGGCACTGACGGCGTGAACAAGATGAGCAAGTCTCTGGGCAATTACGTCGCCATCAATGACAGGCCGCAGGACATGTTCGGAAAGCTTATGTCAATCTCCGATGAGCTCATGGTGAAGTATTACACGCTTTTGACCGACGAAAATATAGATGCGGTCAGGGCCATGCATCCGAAGGATGCCAAGGTTAAACTCGCCAAATTGATCATTACGCAGTATTATTCGTCCAACATAGCCGAACAGGCCGCGGAGGAGTTCAGCCGCGTTTTTTCGTCCGGAGAGCTTCCGCAGGACATGCCGGAATTCAGGATTTCAGGTGAAATGCCCATTGTTGATGTCGTGGTTGCCAGCGGCCAGGTCAAGAGCAAAAACGAAGTCCGCAGGCTCATCCAGCAGGGCGGCCTGGTATTTGAAGGGCAAAGGGTGTCGGACGTTAATGCGAAGGTCTCTGCCCCGGGAGTGCTTAAGATAGGGTCGCGCCGTTTCCTCAGGATAATTGCATGATGGATATCATCAGGTCCAGGATTTCACGCCAGGAATTGATAGCAAGGTATCTGACCCATTTTGAAACGGCCAGCAAGGCGGTCATTGACGTGAAACGCGGGATATTGGCGCTTGACGCCGAGCTGCACTCGGACCTTGAGGCCGCTTTGCTCAAGGACGGCTCCGTGCAGGATGACCTCTGGGGCATTAACCTGTATCCGCATAAGGAACGGAAGGATTTCATCGAGTACACGTCCCTGATCAACATCAGGCCTCATCAGGGCAATAAGAGCATGGTTGTCAGTGATCCGGCAGTCCGCGACCGAATATCCAGTGTAATCGACACCCTAATTGACTATGGCGCTTAAATATCACGCGACGCTGACGCCCCAACGGTGGCAGTCATTCGGTTTCACCCGGCAGGTCCTTATGATCGCCAATGAATTGAACCGCGCGGGTGCCTGGCTCGAGAAGTCCGACGTTGAAGAGGCAAAACGCTCGTATGAGCGAGCTATGGAACTGACATATCTGACCATAGGCCTGCAGAAGGATGAAGGGCGCCTGCGGGAGCTTGCGCGGTTCAAGGAGGCCCTCGCCGGCCTCTATATTGACGAGTCGCCAGACGTCCGGGATAACGCGTTGCTGCTTCGCGTGCTCATTATGTTAGACGGCGCCAGCTTCGCGTCGCTAGACCACTCTTGAGAAGGGGGGTATATGGCAAGCCACGATTATGCTGTGCTTCTGGCAGGCGGACAGGGAAGCAGGTTCTGGCCGCAAAGCAGGACGCTTGAGCCAAAGCAGTTTCTGTCCCTTCACCAGGATAAAAGCCTTTTTGAGCAGACTATCCTTCGTATCCTTCCCCTCATGCCCGGCCAGAATATTTTCATAGCCACGTCCGAATTATACCGCAGCCAGATCTGCGAGATCCTTAAACCTTACCGGATACCCCAGGAAAATATCATATACGAGCCTGACGGAAGGAATACCGCGCCCTCGATCGGCGTCTGCGCAGCCCTCATTCACCGCAGGGATCCGCATAGCCGCATCGCAGTTCTTCCGTGCGACCACCTGATAAAAAACAAAAAAAGGTTCCTTCAGTTGCTGCGCAAGGCGCTGGCTCTTTGCGATCGCAATATCGTGATCCTGGGTATCCCGCCGACCAGGCCTGCGACCGGGTACGGGTATATCCAGCGCGGCAAAGGAATGTCAGTCAAACGTTTTACCGAGAAGCCCTGTCTCACAACTGCCAGGAGGTTCGTCTCAAGCGGCGATTATTACTGGAACGGCGGTATTTTTGTTGGGTCCAGCGCCGTGTTCCTCAGGGCGTTCAGGGAGCACCTGCCGCAGATATACCGCCTCTTCCCTGCGATAGGGCGGCCAGCGGATATCTCCGGTGTCTGGAAAAAGATGCCGTCGATATCCTTCGATTACGGCATACTTGAAAAAAACAGAGACCTTATCATGATATCCGCCTCAGGGCTCGGGTGGTCTGACCTCGGCTCATGGCAGGCATGGGACGAGTTGTTGCCCAGGGATAAGCAGGGCAATGTGATGAAGGCGGATGTGGTCAATATAGACAGCAGGAACATAACCGTTGTAGGCTCAAGCCGGCTCATTGCGACCATTGGCCTTGATAACCTCGTCATCGTAGATACGCCCGACGCGCTGCTCGTTACGAGAAAAGACAGGACTGAAGAGGTAAAGAAGGTCGTTGATAGCCTGAAGGCTGCAAGGCGCCAGGAACATTACGTGCATAAAACTGCCAGGCGGCCATGGGGTTCTTATACCGTGCTTGACACGGGAGACGGATTCAAGGTAAAGCAGGTCGAGGTCAAGCCCGGGTGTGCATTGAGCCTGCAGTACCATAAAAAACGCAGCGAGCACTGGGTTGTCGTCGAAGGAACGGCAAAGATCGTCAGGGGGGGGAAGAGTTTTATTTTCGGTGCTAACGAGAGCACTTACATTCCCGTCGGCTGCAAGCACAGGCTTTGTAATCCGTCAAAAAACCAGGTATTGAAGATTATCGAAGTGCAGGCAGGAAGGTATCTCGAGGAAGACGATATCGTGCGGTTGAAGGACGATTTCGGCAGGAAGTAAACCCGTTAACATATTTATAAGGAGCGCTACAATGCAAAAGGCAGCTGTGATAGGCGCAGGATACGTCGGCCTTGTCACCGCAACATGCCTCGCTGAATTGGGGCACAGGGTCATATGCGTTGACAACGACCGGAAAAAGCTTCAGGGCTTGAAAAAAGGGCGTATTCCCATTTTTGAACCCGGGCTGACTGAGCTGGTGCATAGGAACCAGAAGGCTAAACGGCTGGTTTTTTCGAGCAGTATCGCGGATGCGACAAAAGGGTCGCAGGTCATCTTTATCTGCGTCAACACCCCGCCGCTTCCCGACGGCGGCGCAGACCTGTCCATGGTAGAGCGTGTCGCCTCGGAGATCGGCCGCGCCATGAATGAGTACAAGGTCATTGTCGGCAAGAGCACGGTGCCCGCGGAGACCCATGAGAAGATCAAGAGGACCGTCCGCATGATCACCAAGGGCAAGGGCGACTTTGACGTTGCCTCAAACCCCGAGTTCCTGCGCGAGGGACATGCGGTGGAGGATACGCTGCATCCGGACCGTATTGTCGTGGGAGTCGAAAGCAAGCGCGCGGAAAAGATCATGCGGGACCTGTACCGGCCCATCAAGGCTCCGCTTCTGGTTACGAACATCACGACCGCAGAGATCATCAAGCACGCGTGCAATTCGTTCCTCTCGACAAAAATCTCATACATAAACGCGGTCGCCAATATCTGCGAGCGCGTCAACGCTGACGTGGAGAAGGTTGCCGAAGGCATGGGATTCGACAGGAGGATCTCCAGGCATTTCCTCAATGCCGGAGCCGGTTTCGGCGGCAACTGTTTCCCCAAGGACCTTGACGCGTTTATACATCTGGCTGAAACGAAGGGTTACAATTTTGAGCTCCTCAAGGCAGTCCGGAAGATTAATCACGACCAGAAAAAGCTTATACTTAAAAAAATAGCAGACGCTTTGTGGATCATAAAGGGAAAGACGATAGCGGTTCTCGGATTGAGCTTCAAGGCATTGACAGACGATATCCGCAATTCAATAGCAATCGATATGGTCAATCTGCTCAGGGACGAAGGCGCCAGGATACGCGCCTATGATCCTCAGGCGCTTGAAAAGGCAAAGCAGTCGCTTAAGGGCGTTACCCTGTGCAAAGACGCCTATGATGCCTGCAGGGGCGCCGACTGCTGCCTGGTCATGACCGAATGGGACGAGTTCAGAAAACTCGATATCGCTAAACTAAAGAAGCATCTCCGCCAGCCCGTAGTGATAGATGCAAGGAACATCTATGACCCGCGGACGATGGTTGACGCGGGGTTCGTTTACAAGTGCATCGGAAGGGGAAGCGCGTTTGCATGAGGGTTTATCCATGAATATACTCTTGACCGGTGGGGCAGGGTTTCTGGGGTCGCATCTCTGCCGCAGGTTTCTGGCAGACGGCAATCGCGTTATCTGCGTTGACAATTTTATCACCGGAAGCTATGACAATATCCGGGACCTTCAAAGAGATACGCGCTTCAGGCTGATCAGGCACGATATAACCAAGACGTTGTTCGTGCCGGGCAGGATAGACTGGGTTATGCATTTCGCATCGCCTGCGTCGCCCAAGGATTATCTGATGCATCCCATCAAGACGGTCAAGGTCGGGACCCTCGGCACGCATACTTGCCTCGGGATCGCGAGGGAAAAGAAGGCGAAATTCTTTCTTGCCTCGACGTCCGAGGTGTACGGCGATCCCCAGGTTAATCCGCAGCCGGAGTCTTACTGGGGTCACGTGAACCCGATCGGCGAGCGGTCATGTTACGACGAATCCAAGCGCGCGGCAGAGGCCATGACGTTCGCATACTGGAGGGAGCACGGGATCGATATCAGGGTCATCCGCATATTCAACACCTACGGCCCGCGCATGCGCTTCGACGACGGAAGGGTTATTTCGAATTTCGTCTATCAGGCGCTCACCGGCAAGGACATTACCGTGTACGGCAAGGGTTCGTATACCCGCTCGTTCTGCTACGTTGACGATCTCGTTGAGGGTATATGCCGCTTTATGAAAGTGAAGCATACCGGGCCGTTGAACCTGGGCACCACATACGAGTTTACGGTGCTTGAGCTTGCCAGGAAAGTCATCAAACTTACGGGCTCAAAATCCAGGATCGTGTACCTGCCTCTTCCCAAGGATGACCCGAAGCAAAGAAGGCCGGATCTTTCAATGGCCAGGAAACTGCTTAAATGGGAGCCAAAGGTCAGCCTCGATGAGGGGTTGAAAAGGACCATTAACTGGTTCAGGGAAGAGATAGATTCCCGCAAGGTCCGTACAACTCCTGTTCAGTAGCATATCCCTAGTCTGCGGTGAGATATTCCTCGGATATAAAAACCAACCGTTTGCGCATAGTCCGTCAGGGAAGGTCAGCCTGCATCGACGGCGCCTGGCGCATTTCCTCCGGAAACAGTCTTGAGTATTGGCTTAACAGCCCTGCGCAATGGAAGCGCACGAGCGGCCTTCCCCCGAAGATTTCATTTGACGGGAAATGGAAGCTGTCGGAGCAGGACGACCTGCAGTTGTCCGTCGCCAGAGCATCGTACATGCCCGAGGCGATTTCAGGGCTATCCCGTATAACCCTCAACGGCAGGATCATTTCTGCCGAACAGGATTCCCTGGTATTCGAAACCAGGTCCATAGACGACAACGGGAATCTTCATGCTGGCCTGTTAAGGCTGACGGGCTCATGGGGCACCGATGATTCCAACAGGATAACGTTCAGGGTTTGCAGGCGTGCAGAGCCGGATACGCTCACGCTTTCAGGCTCGTGGTTCATCAACGATTCACAGCATATAACCTATACGATGGAAAAACGCGGCCTTGCCGGCGGGGACAGGTCAGCATCATCGGTCGAATTTGCCGGCTACTGGAACATTGATTCATCAAAACGCGTTGCTTACATCCTCCAGGGAAACGGCGCGTCGCGTTTTGATCTCAAAGCGCAGATTGAGACCCCAAACGTATATCCCCAGGCAGGCGTTATAAAATACCGGCTCGGAGCGGGGATTCGCGGCCAGGGTGGCAGGATACCGCGGGTAATATGCCTCTATGGCCAGTGGAAGATAGGCAGGAAGCTGGGCGTCTCGTACGAGATGGAATATGAGAAGGGCAGGATCAGGTCGATCGAGTTCGGCGGACGCGTTGATCTGTCGCGTAAAGACAGAATTGAACTCAGCCTGCTCAACGCGCGCGGCGAAGCTATCGGCGCGCGGCTCATATTCACGCGAAGGTTTCTCAAGGCACTTGACGCCGAGCTTTTTCTACGTTTGAAGCAGGCCGGCAAGGAGAGGTCCATCGATGCCGGCGTAACCATTCCATTCTAAAAAAGGAGCTATATGAACTGGGAGATCGTGGGGTTTACTGCGGCATTGATGACGTCCTTCGGATTCCTGCCGCAGGTCATCAAGATATATAAGACAAAGTCTGTCCAGGACATAAGCCTGCTGGCGCTCGTCCAGTTCGCCGTCGGGATCTCGCTGTGGGTCGCCTACGGCGCGCACCTGCGCAACATAGTCATCATCACAGCCAATACCGTTACTCTTCTGGTTTTATGCGCGGCGTTTGTACTGTATTTTCTTTACAGAAAATAGGAGGGCTTTGATGGTGTATGCGCTTGGCTGCAGGAAGGACCCCGTTGACCTTCGGGATTTGCCCATGGGGCTGGTTCTGCCCCAGATACCCGTGCCTTCGGTTGTGGATTATACGAGCCGCATGACCCCTGTCCGGGATCAGGGAGATGAAGGGACATGCGTGGCATTTGCCAGCGTTGTGGGGGTAAAGGAATACGAGGATACGAAGGAATACAAAAAAAACGTGTCTCTGTCGCCGCGGTACGTGTACAGCCTGTGCAAAAAGTATGACGGCATTCCCGACGAAGAAGGCACGTACCCGCGCGTTGCCATGAAGGTGCTGCTCAAACACGGGGTATGCCCCGAATCGTTCTGGCCGTATAAGCCGCATCAGACCGATGATCATAGAAAAGGCGCTGACCAGAAAGCAAGGAGGTATCGCATCGAGGCATACGCGCGTCTGCAATCGGTCCAGGAGATGAAGCGCAGCCTCTACGTCAACGGCCCTTTCCTTGCCGGTGTGCGCGTATATGAGTCATGGTTCACAGAATGTGTTAAAAGGACGGGTATGATACCGCTACCGCGCAAGGGAGAAGAGATGCTCGGGGGCCATGCGGTTTGTATCGTAGCATACGATGATAATAAACAGCTTTTCAAATTCAAGAATTCCTGGGGCAAGGGCTGGGCGCGCAAAGGATACGGGCATCTGCCATATATATATATGCAACGCTATTGTTCTGATGCGTGGAGCGCTACGGATCTTATAGAAGACCCGAGAACGCTTGTAAAATCGCGCGTAAACATCCTGAAAAAATTTTTTGTAACTGTTTAGATTGCAAGGTAATATGTTGCTTTTTCTGCCGTAAGATTTGCTTGACAAAAAGCCTCGGCGTATTATAATAATTTCTCAAACATAACTTATTGTATTAAATACTAAATATAATAATATCAATAGGATACAATAAAAGAGCATGTTCAAAAAAAGGTTTATTGCTGAAGATTTTTCAAAAAAAAATAAACCTGTCAGTGTGCTTGATGAAGCGGTCAGAAAGATAGCAGGCAAGGCGCTTCCTTCATCAGGACAGAAGACACTGATTTTGTGCATTGACGGCATTAGCATTGATAAAATCCGGGCCATGATCGAACTCGGAAAATTGCCTGCCTTCAAGCGCTTGATCTTTGGCGGCGTCTCCGGCTATTTGCGCTCCACGATACCTCCTGACAGCCTGCCAGCCTGGCCAAGTTTCACAACCGGTAAGAATCCAGCAAGGCACGGCATTACTGCCTATTTCAAGTCCTGTGGAGGGGAGGAAACCGCTGTGAACGCGACCATGATCGAGTCGCGTAAATTCTGGGACAGTTTCGATGACGCAGGTCTGAATTCGGTTGTCATGAACCTTCCAGCGACATATCCGCCGCAAGATATCCGCGGCATCATGATTTCCGATTATTTGAGCCCTGCCGGGGCGGTATTCACTCATCCGGCTGAATTGAGCGATGCCTTGACGCAAACAGGTTATTTCACTGACCTTGCGGCCACGAAGTTCTTCGAATATGACCTCACCAGACCGGAGCCGTTTTTGTATAAGATCGATAAGACGCTCGAAGCGGCCTTGAGCATTATGAGGAATTACCCCTGGGACACGTTCACCCTGTGTTTTATAGATCCCGACAAGGCGCATCACATATTCGGCCTTGAAGGCGGCGGCATCGACGCGGTTTATACACGCATCGACGAGTCCCTGGCAGAAATCATCAAAGCCGTGGACCTTGATAACACCGATATCTTCATCCTGTCTGACCATGGCGTTTCTAATTACAGCAGGGAATTCGCGCTTCATCCGTGGCTGTTCGAGAAAGGTTTGCTTGGTCTCAACAGCCTTCACGATCAGATTTCGGCAGCGAAGGGAACATCTGGCTGGCGTATGGATCTTTTGTGCCTCGCATACCGCCTTAAGGTGTCGCTGAACCTGCCAGGGATTCCGTTTTTCCATTTCCCCAAAGAAGTTCTTGCTTTGAATGCAAAAAATCCGTGCCCGTTCGACTGGTCGCGCACTCAGGCATACAGCCTTCAGCCTCCGACAAGCAATTACCTCCCGGTTTTTATCAATACAAACGGAGAGCGCCCGCACGGTATTGTCGAAAAAGGCAATAAATACGAAAGGCTTAAAGACATGCTGGTGCGCGAATTTTCCGATCTGCGCGATCCGGACACTGGCCGGCTTATTGTCAGGAGGATATGGGAGCGTGAGGAGCTGTTTTCGGGGAAGTACATGGCCGATATGCCCGACCTTGTCGTTGAGCTCGAGGAGGAATATATAGGCTTTTCCGGATATACCGACAGGAAACGTATTCAGAACGGGCCTGTTTTCAGGAAGTTCGATACGCCGGTCCTTGACCACAGTATCAACGGGGCGTTCGTGTTCGCAGGGCCCAGGGCCCAGCATAACGCGAATGTCGAAGGCATGGCCCTTATGGACGTAATGCCTACGATTCTTTATTCCAGGCAGCTGCCTGTCCCATCGGATTTAGACGGCAGGGTCAGGACCGATATCTTTACCGATGCGTTCATCAGTTCCTCAAGAATTATGACCGTTGATCCAGCCTGCAAAGCAGGGGCTGATAAGCTGCGGGCAAGGCACCATTCCCCCGAAGATCTGGAGCGGATTAACAGGGAGCTCAAACGCATGGGATACGTAAAATAGAGCTTGCAAGGAGATTCTCAATGGATAAAGGCAAGAAAAAATCCGGCATGACCAAGGCGGCGAAACTGAGGGCCCTTTTTGGGTCGGGCAAAGTCGTCAGGATCATGGGCGCGCATAATGCCCTTGGGGCAAAGCTTATAGAGCGAGCCGGTTTTGACGGGGTGTGGGCAAGCGGCCTTGAGATATCGACCAGTTTCGGCGTGCCTGACGCGAATATACTGACCATGACGGACTTCCTCAATGCCGCCGAATCCATGAACGAGTCTGTCGGCATCCCTGTTGTTGCCGATTGCGACACGGGCTTCGGCAATTCCAATAATGTCATACACATGGTCAGGAAATACGAGGCTGCAGGGATCGCTGCGGTGTGCATCGAGGACAAGCATTTTCCCAAGGTCAACAGCTTTATCCCCGGCAGGCAGGAACTGGCCTCGGTTTCCGAGTTTATGGGCAAGATCCTTGCTGCGAAAAACGCTCAGGTCGATCCGGATTTCATGGTGATCGCGCGCGTTGAGGCGCTTATCGCGGGCTGGGGCATGGAAGAGGCGCTGCGCAGGGCCTGCGCATACGTGGAGGCAGGGGCGGACGCTATACTTATACACAGCAAATCAAAGACAATCGAGGAGATCTCAGAGTTCTGCCGCGCCTGGAAGGACAAGGCGCCGCTGGTAGCCGTGCCGACAACCTATTACGATGTGCCTATCGCGACGTTCCAGAAACTCGGCATATCCATGGTTATTTACGCCAACCATGGCCTGCGCGCTTCCATCAAAGCGATGCAGGATACGTTTCGGCGCATCCATGAAAATGGCAGCACGGCCGCGGTTGAGGGCAACATCGCCTCCATGCAGGAGGTGTTCGAACTGCAGGGCATGAACAAGATGAAAGAGGACGAATTGATCTATTCTGGGTCCGGAACAACCAGGACCGTGGCAATCCTGCCCGCTGCGGGCGACCACCTCGAAGAATATTCCATGAAGGATATTTCCAGCGACATCCCGCTGTCCATGCTCGATATCAACGGAAAGCCTATACTCCAGCGCCAGGCAGAAATCCTTAACCGTGCCAGGGTCTATGATATCCGCGTGGTCGCCGGGTATAAAAAAGACAGGGTGCAGGTCGGCGGGGTGCGCGTCATACCGAATGATTCGTACAGGACCAGCGGCATACTGGATTCTGTTATGTGCGCGTTGAAGGACGTTTCCGGGCCGGCTCTTGTCATCTACGGCGACATCCTTTTCGACCATATCCTCATCGAGCGGATCCTGAATAACCATAATGATATCACACTTGTGCTGGATAACACGTTCGATGCCTCGCGCCAGGCGCATAAGAAAAAGGCTGAACTTGCCCTTACCGACTCAGGGGCTGTGCGCTCGCCGCGCACGCTTAACCATGACACGCTCCATCGCGTTAAAAAGATCGGCGATGGCGTGAAAAAAACGTCCGCGCAGTGCGAGTTCACCGGAATCATGTACCTTTCGGCTGAAGGCGTCAGGGTGTTTAAGGATAATTACCGTAAGAAGGCCTCCGGCCAGAGCCTTGTTGATTTTATCGATTCCCTTATACTCAAGAAACATGACGTATCGTGCCTTGTGGTCAATTCGGGCTGGCTGGAGATACATTCGCTGGAGGATTATAAGGCCGCGTGCAGCCTTTTCAAATAACCGATGATAACGCCCGCGCAGTTCCTTGACTATTTGAATAAGAGATCAATACGTTTCTTCGCCGGCGTGCCGTGCTCTTATGTGAAGAGCACGATAACCGCGCTGGAGCGTGACGCGCGTTTTACCTACGTCCCTGCAGTTAAGGAGGACGTTGCTTTGGGAATCAGCTCGGGTGCCTTTCTTGCAGGCAGGCGTTCCGGCATAATCATGCAGAATTCGGGTATCGGCCATGTCGTTAACGCCCTGACGTCCTTTAACATGATTTACAAGATCCCGGTGCTCATGCTGGTCACCTGGCGCGGCCGTGGGGCCGACGCCCCGGAGCACTCGGTCATGGGCAGGAAAACGCTTCCGTTATTGAAATGTCTCGGCATCCCGTGCCGTGTTCTTACCGAGGCGTACAGCACTGATATCGACTGGGCGATTCGGACCATGCGCGCTAAACGGGTTCCTGTTGCGCTGATCATCAGGGAGGGGATGATCGGATGAAATGCCGTGAAGCGGTGGAGATCATGTTCAAGGTGATCGGGAAAGACGCGGTATGCTGTTTTACCAACGGCTTTATCGGCAGGATCGCTTATATCGTTAAGGACAGGCTGACTAATTTTTACATGGTCGGTTCCATGGGCCTTGTATCCTCCGTTGGGCTAGGCATTGCCATAAACTCGAAGCGCAGGGTCGTCGTTTTTGACGGCGACGGCAGCGCGCTAATGAATCTTGGCGCCCTGCCGCTTATAGGCAACCAAAAGCCAGAGAACCTGCTGCATGTTATCCTGGACAACGGTTGTTATGCGTCTACCGGAGGCCAGGCAACTGTATCGGATACAACGGATTTCTGCGGGCTGGCTAAAGCTTCCGGTTACGGGTCCGCGTTTTCGGCTGTCTCTGCCCGGGAGCTTGCGAAGAAATTATCTTCAGCCCTTCGTGCGAAAGGCCCGGCGCTGCTGCATGTCAGGATCGAGGCGGAGACTGCGACTCCGCCGGTGCGGGTCGCACTTTCGCCGGAACAGATGGCCGTCAGAATCAGGAAAAATATATTACGGAGGGGTTGAAACATCCATGAAAGCGATTATTATAGCTGCGGGAAGGGCCAAACGCATGGAACATCTTTCGGAGAATCTGCCTAAATGCCTTTTTGAGGTCAATGGCAGGCCTGTCCTACGGCGTCAGATGGATACCTTCAGGGCGTGCGGGGTCATTGACATTGTGGTTATCAAGGGATATAAGCAGGAGCTTATCAATTATTCCGATGCGCGGTATTATATCAACGACGATTATATGAACAACAATATCCTTAATTCGCTTTTTTACGCGGAAAAGGAAATCGAAGGTGATTGCATTATCACCTACGGCGACATTCTATTCAACGAAGGCGTTATCAGGAAGCTGGTTGCCTCCAAATCCGACATAGCAGCGGTCGTTGACACGGAATGGAAGGCTCATTATGAGAACCGGCACGCGCATCCTGTTACAGAGGCGGAGAACGTGATCATGGATGAAGAGCACCGGTTGATAGAGATCGGCAAGATTATGGATAAAAAACACGCGGCCAACGCCGAGTTCATCGGCATGATAAAGGTGAGCGGGAAGGGTGCGAAAATCCTCACGTCCGAGTTTAACCGCGTAAAAAAGCTTTACGGCGGCAGGCCGTTCAAGCGCGCGGCTGTTTTCGCGCAGGCGTACCTGACCGATATGCTCCAGGAACTGGTCGACGCAGGCTACCGGGTCGATTGCGTCCCGATCAGGGACGGCTGGATGGAGCTCGATACGCCTGACGATTACGCCGCTGCGGCAAAGGCGTTCGCCTGATATGTCGCGGCCAGATTCTTTCGCGCTCGGCCTCATTGTTCTGTCAGCTGCTATCCATCCTCTCTGGAATATGCTTCTCAAGAGGAGCGACGAAAAGGTCGTGTTCTATTTCAATATACACCTGTTCTTTACAATCTTTTTTTCGTTCACGCTATTTGTCCTGCCGGTTGCCTCTGTGACAGGCAGGGGATGGCTCATGGTCCTTCTATCGAGCGTTGCGCATTTCTTCTATCAGATATATCTTTGCCGGACATACGAGCTGGGCGACATGTCCCTGACATACCCGATTATCAGGTCAGCCCCGTTATTTGTCGTGATCATGGCAGCGGTGTTCCTGAAGGAGCGGCTGTCGCCTTTGGCGATCGCTGGTATCGTCATTATCGTGATCGGCGCGCAGATGATCAACCAGCAGAAGATATCGCTCAAGCAGTTCTTCGGGGCATGGCGGCATGCCCGGCCGCGCGTCGTGGCAGCTGCGGTATTGACCGCGTTTTTCTCAGCATTGTATTCCGTTATTGACAAAAAGGGTGCGCTTATCATTCACCCGGTGCTTTTCTTTTACCTTTTTTTTGCGGTGTCTGGGCTAATGTTCGGCTTATATCTGCTGTTTGCCCCTGGAAGAAAAAAGAACTATATAGCGTTAACGCGGGCCAACGCGCACAAGATCGCGCTTGCCGCCTTACTTGAATTCGCTTCGTACGTCCTTATCCTTTACGCGTTCAGGCTCACCGCGGTCGCGACCGTTGTAGCCATAAGGCAGATATCGGTCGTCTTTGGAGCGATGATCGGCATCTTTTTCCTGAAAGAGAAATACGGCAAGGCGCGCCTCTTGGCCTCCGTCGTGATATTTACCGGCATCTATTTACTGATTATTACAAAATAATCGAAAGGGGTTTGCATGAAAGGCAAGAATAAACATGCTCAAAACAAAGAGAAGATAACGCTCTATCCCGGAATGGCAGGCATGACGCGGGATATCGTGACCAGGCTTAAGGCCGAGGGTGCCCGGCTGCTTTCGCTAGACATAATGCTAACTCAAAAATGCAATTTCAGATGCAATTATTGTTATGCTGAAGGAAGCCCGGAGAAAAAGAACGAGCTGCTCATGAAGGAAGTCAAGCAGATCGTCGAAGAGGCGCTCGAGCTTGGGGTGCGGATCGTCAACATGCAGGGAGGCGAGCCGCTGATCTGGCATCCTGCGGATTGGGACGGCAAAGCGGGCGAGGCGTATTTCCACATTGTGGAACACATCAGGAACCGTTTCCAGGATGAGAATAAGCCGCTGGACCTGGTCAGCTTTACCGATGTCGCGTTGATCACGCGACAAAAGGCGAAGATACTGGCAGGCTTGAACATGGCGCTGTGCTGCAAGCTCGATTCGCTCGATCCTAAGATACAGGATTCCCTGCTCGGCGTGCCAGGCGGCTTATCTAAAATGATGCAGGGTTACGAGCATCTGATTTCGGTCGGTTATGGGAATAAAGACATGCCTCCGCTTTCAACCAATACGGTTGTAACGACCGTCAATTATGACGGCATAGAGGACGTGTTCCGCTGGTCGCGCAGCCGGGGGTTCAGGCCGTTCGTTATACCCGTACACGTGCACGGAAGGGCGCAGTCAAACAGCGATATCATGCTTTCCGGGCAGAAGACAAAGAGCACTCTCAGTCCTCTTGACATCAAGAAGCTATTCGAGAAGCTCGCAAAGATCGATAGGGAAGAGTTCAATATTATTTGGGAACCCAAAACGCCCTGGATCGAGAACAAGGCCTGCTCGCGGCATCTGGGCGGAGTGCATATCAGGGCCGACGGGATCGTGGTGCCGTGTTCCGAAGCGCCTGATTTCTGGGCCCTCGGCGACATACGAAAGCAGTCATTGAAGGAGATAATTTCTTCACCGAAGGTAGAGAAGTTCAGGCAGATCTACAGCAATCTGCATGAGGATTCCAAATGCTCGCCCAAGAGATGCGAAATGGCGGCTCAATTCAAGTGCTATGGCTGCCGCACCCGCGCCTACGACGATTCCGCGTTTGACAAAAAGGGCACCTATGACGTGAAACGGCTCGATCCACAGGCATTCTTTGCGGGCGATCCCGCATGCTGGTTATGAACCGGATGTTTAAGATCTATGACTAAGCCCAATGTGATATTTATCGTGCTTGACCAGTTACGACCGGACCGGCTGCAGTATTTCGATGAATTCTCCGCACTCAAGCAGCGAGGCGTTTTTTTCAGCAAGATGATCACGTACGCTCCGTACACGGTCGGCTCGCTGCACGCGCTTGTGTCCGGGATGTACGGCACGCATAACGGCGTAGATTCGTATTACGGGTGCCTTGACTTCGATGCCGATCATTGTATCACCCTTGCCCAGTATCTCAAGGAGAGCGGGTACTGCACGTACGCCGATGTCCTTTCCGGTATCATCATTCCTCACCAGGGCTTTGACGAAGTCAATGTCCATGACGAGTACAAGGATGATCTTGTGTCCCGTCATGCCCGGCTCATCGAGCGCAGCATCAAGGATGCGCCGTTCTTCCTGCTGCTGCATTACAGCAAAATCCATACGGGGATCATAGATCAGGTCGTTAATCAGTATACCGATTTTGACGAGAAATATTTCAATCACACCGAGGAGAATACAAAGCGGTATGACGGCTTTGTCAAAGGCGCTGCATCATATATCGCCGGCGTGATGGGTTTGTGCGGCAATCTCGGCCTGGACGAGAACACGCTCTTCGTCATTTTGACGGATCACGGATGTTCGCTCGGGGAACGGCCCGGCGAAAAGTGTTACGGCGTGTTCACGTATGACTATACGGTTACAACGTTCGCCTGCCTTTTGTACCCGCCGGCTTTGCCGCGTAATACCGAGATCGGATTGCAGATACGCAGTATCGATATCATGCCGACCGTGCTCGATATGCTCGGGATAAGGGTTAAAAGCGGGTTTAAACCGGTGCAGGGCATATCGCTGATGCCGATGATATCCGGCTCTGATAGGGCCGAGCGGGACGCGTTCGTCGAAACCGCAGGTTTGAGCGGACCGTTTCCGTCGCCGTATAAACCCAATATTTGCGCGTACCGCACTCCTTCCTGGAAGCTGATCCATAATGCGGCAAACAATACGTATGAGCTTTATGACCTGAAACAGGATCCCGGGGAGAGGACAAATGTTTTTGGCAGACACAAGGATATCCAAACGGATCTGCAGGCGAAAATGAGGCAGCAGGGAAGCAGGGTTTTTGCGCAGGATTGACGTATGTCGAACATCACCAGGATATTCTACAACTATATTCGTATAACCGCGCTCCACGCGATCGTATTGGTACTCGGCATAGTCAGCGTCGTGATCCTTGCGCGCACGCTCGGCCCCTACGATTACGGCAGGTATAACCTGTTCATCTTCGCGTCGCAGCTGTTAAGCCTGTTTGCGTGGACCTGGTGCTTGAATCCAGCTGCGGCAAAGTATTCGAGCGAAGAGTTCCTCAAGGGAAAGATCATTTCCAAGACATTCACCGCGGAAACGGTACTGATATCGATGTGCGTTGTCGTGATAGCGCTAGTCTGTTTTTTCCTGCGCGGCAGGATCAGCTCGTTCCTGGGATTCGGCAGTTTGAGCATCGTGCTGTTCCTGTTCCTGCACCTTATCGTTACCGCGATCTTCAACCTGGTGTATTTCTGTTTCCAGGGCAGTATGAATTTCAGATTCTACGGCAAAATGCCGGTTGTGCGCAGTATCCTGTTCGTCGTTCCGCTCGTTGTGCTGTATTTCAATAAAAGCCTGGGCGTTGAGTTCGTCATCATGGCCCTGGTGGCATCGTATCTGATCACGACGCTCATTGTATGGCCGCGGCTCATGCGTATCTGCACGTTGACCTTCGATGCGGGCGCGCTGCGAGATATCGTCGTTTTCTCCGTGCCCATGATCGTGTTCTCGACCGCGAATTTCGCGCTTGATTGGATCGATAAATACTGGATCAGGCACATGGTTTCGGTGTACGCGGTCGGTATTTATTCCGCCGCCTGGATCCTGACGACTAATTTCGTTATCATCCCGCAGCAGTTGTATACCATCGTGATGCCGCTCATCACGTCGTATAAACTGGAGAACAAGAGGGAGAATGTCCTGTTCTACCTGAACAAACTGGTCCCTCAGTTATCGCTTTTTTTCTCTGCCTTCGCAGCGGTGCTGATCGTAGTATCGGGTTTTTTCCTGCCGCTGGTGTACGGCAGGGAATATCTCGATTCCGTGAATATCTTCATCGTTCTTGCGCTGAGCAGCCTGTATATGGGCATTAAATATTTCTATAACCCGGTTTCGACCGTGTATAACTATATCAAGCTTACCGGAACGATCAATGTCGCGTCCGCGATCGTCTGCGTGGGGCTTAATTACGTATTGATCGGGTTTTTCGGAATTATCGGTGCTGCAGCGGGAACTGCGCTGAGC
>JAKPTF010000033.1 GCA_029571225.1 Candidatus Omnitrophota bacterium
AAAGATATTTTCCACCCTAGGCTTCGTTTGCGGTAGATTTTTATAAGTAACGGTATTTCAGGTAGTTGTAGGGTTCGCATTTCGTCCACGACTACCCGTTTATTTCCCAGTAGTCCCGTCCGGGATCAAGAAATTTCCTTCCTTATAAAGCGTATTCCGCTATTGTTGATTATGTTCCGGGAAAAAGCGAGGTTGATATGGCTGTTGTCGATACCGTGCTTTTGAACAAAATACGCGCGTTTCAGAAGAATGAGATAACCGAACATCATATTTACTCCAGGCTGGCAAAAGCGGCGGCAGGCGAGGCGAACCGTACGATACTGCAGCGTATTGCGCAGGATGAGCTGCGCCATTACGGCATCTGGAAAAAATATTCAGGCCGCGATGTCCAGCCGGACATGCTCAAAGTCTGGAAATACTATTTGATTGCCCGGGTACTGGGATTGACATTCGGTATTAAGCTTATGGAGAACGGCGAAGAGGGCGCGCAGCGGGCATATGCGGATGTTTCAGGCGCGGTGCCTGAAGCGTCTGCCATAGCGCAGGAAGAGAACGGCCATGAAAAAGAATTGATCAACCTTATTGACGAGGAGAAGCTTCAGTATGTCGGCTCCATGGTTCTTGGCTTGAACGACGCGCTTGTCGAATTGACCGGCGCACTTGCGGGGTTCACCTTCGCTTTGCAGAATCCGCGGCTAGTCGCCACAGCAGGGTTCATCACCGGCATTGCCGCGTCATTATCTATGGCTGCCTCGGAATATTTATCGACAAAATCAGAAGGGCAGGGTAAAAACCCTCTGAAGGCGAGTATTTATACCGGCAGCGCATATGTCCTGACCGTATTGGTGCTGATTGCGCCTTTTCTGCTGCTGAATAACCTGTATGTGAGTCTGGGGTTAACGCTGTCCAATGCGATCATTATCATCTGGATATTTACCTTTTATATATCCATTGCAAAAGACCTGCCGTTTAAAAAACGCTTCCTTGAAATGGCCTGCATCAGCCTCGGCGTTGCCGGTCTGTCATTTTTTATCGGCCTCCTGGTCAGAGGGGAATAACCTGTGAAACAGCATCTTAGAGAGGGCGGGATCGCTGAAGTCCTTGCGATTTCCCTGCCCATGGTAATTTCTCACGCGTGCGACACGGTCATGGTTTTTACCGACCGGCTGTTCCTTGCGCGCCTCGACCCTGAGTTTATGAACGCGGTCATGGGCGGCGGCCTGACGTCGTTCATGATGATGTCATTTTTTATCGGATTGATCGGTTTCACGACCGCGCTCGTCGCGCAGCATCTGGGCGCTCGCAGGAAAAAGGATTGCGCTGTCGTGCTTACGCAGGCAGTGATTTTTGCATGCGCGGCATACCCGCTTATTTTATTATTGCGTCCTGCTGCATACCGATTATTCGCAATCATGGGCGTGGGGCATGGCCAGCTACAACCGCAGATGCTTTATTTAAGCATTCTTTTGTATGGCTCGATCATCAGTCTGGTGCGCACGGGCATAAGCGGCTTTTTTACCGGTATAGGCAGGACCAGAATCGTCATGGCAGCGTCGGTTGCCGCTATGATCACCAATGTATGCCTTGATTATGTGCTTATTTTCGGGAAATTTGGCTTTCCTGCTCTGGGCATACGGGGCGCGGCGTATGCGACTATCGCCGGAGGCGTTGTCGGGTTGATGATCCTTTGCACCGCATATTTCAGCAGCCGCAACAGAGAGGAATACGGTGTCGCACGGTCATTGCGTTTTGACCGGGCTCTTGCAATGAAGCTTTTTCGGTATGGCTCGCCGACCGGCCTTGAAATGGTACTCAATATCCTCGCGTTCAACGCCATTGTTATGATGTTCCATTCACTCGGGCCTGTTGCCGCGACTGCAGCCACCATTGTTTTTAACTGGGATTTCGTGTCTTTTGTGCCTCTGATCGGTATTGAGATCGGGGTTACCAGCCTTGTCGGGAAATACATGGGCGCGGGGCAACCGGGGACTGCCCACCGGGCAGTCATGTCAGGCCTGCGGCTGGGGATGTTTTATTCTGCAGTCATTTTTGTCCTTTTTACAGGTTTTCCCGAAATGCTGGTTGCGGTTTTCAAACCTTCGGCTGCAAGCGCAGTGTTTGCTTCCGCAACGCCCATCGCCGTGTTTATGGTGCGCCTTGCGTCAGTGTATGTCCTGGTCGAAGCGATGCTGTGCGTGTTCATCGGCGCATTGCGCGGCGCAGGCGATACGCTCTGGGCAATGCGCATGTCGGTCATACTCCATTGGGCTATGGTCGCGGTGCTGGCGGCGATCTTAAGGGTTTTGCGCATGCCGCCGGAAGCAGGATGGACTGCGATGGTCGCTTTTTTCCTGGTTTTTGCAGGCCTGGTGTTCATGCGCTATCACGGGGGGAAATGGAAAAATATCCGCGTTGTAGAGCCCGCCGTGCCTGCGCAGATACTGCCTGAGATCGGCGAGGTTTAACCCGGCAAAGACTGTTGTGAAACCGTTTTCAAAAATTTTTGTTAAAAGGGTTGAAATTTAGCTTTTTATCTGTTAAGCTTCTAGTGATCTTAACGAAAAGGGATAACAGGGGGGGATCCAAAGCCACGGTCGAAGAGCTTTAGGAATCTCCTCATTTTTATTTTCGAACCTGGTTGCCGAATAAGATCGGTGATCAGGTTCTTTCATTTTGTGCAGATAACGGAGTCAAAAAAGGAGGGATTATGAAAGGGGTCAGCATGGTTGGGAAGGTCGTCATGGTGGTATGTCTCGCTGTTTCAAATGTATATGCAGCTGAGGGATTCTTAGTTAGGAGTGTTGGGACGAATCCTTCGAAGCATATATCATTTTCTGCTGAGGGGTTCCAATCGGTAGGCAATCAGTCTGGCGCGGCTGGTTTAACGTCTGTTGGTGGCGGCGGGTTGTTCGTTCCTGCTCCAGCTCGCAGTTCAATCAAAGAAGATGTCCCGAAACTTGTGCCGTATTATACCGATGCAGAAGATCGCTGATAGGGTTCATTATTGTGTGCAAAAACGGGTCAGAGAGGAGAAAAAATGAAAAGGTACATCGTGATAACAGGGGCGATAGGAGCATGGGTGATAGCAGCACAAATCTGTTTGGCGGGTGAAAGCATAATGACATCCGGAAATGACAAATCTAAATATATCGGGTATGGTGCAGTAAGTTTTAGATCGATAAACAGCGCTGCGAGCGAATATCCTGTAAGATTCAAAGGTTCTGGGAAGGGAGGCCCTGTGCAATTCATAGGTCCTGCTGGCGCCGGAACCACAACGATTCTTACAGATCGAAACATTGTAAACCCTGATGATGTATAAGAATGAACAGACTTTTTAAGAATATCAAGAGTAAATAAAAATGTTTTGGGTTAACAAGGAGGCAAAAATGAAAAGGGTCAGGATGATACTATGTATCGGTATTATGATGTGCATGGCCATATCGGTGTGCTATGCGGGTGAAAGTTCGTTTGCGCCGCGCATCGCGACACAAACTTCTATTGGAGAAGGCGCGCGAAGTTTTACGTCTATTGAAAAAAGTGCCTCGAATTTTACCAATTTGGTCATGCAGGGTTCTGACGGGACAAATCACGGCCGCTATGTCATGAAGAGTAGCGATGGCTCAAATTCCGGCCGCTATATCCTGAGCAGTAAAGATACCTCAACTCCTGGCATCTTTAACGTGACACCCGGACGAGAATCCAATACCGCATTGTTTTCTCCAGAACAACTGAATGGGGCCACTGGCTACATTCCCCGGGAAAAGGGCGAAATTAGTTTAATTCCTAACCAATCTTCAACAATTACCGCTGAAGAGTGGAAGGCGTGGAAGGCATGGCAGGCGGAGGACGACAGCCACGCGGATGTCGGGTATGAGGAATATTTGCAGTATAAAGAAGACATAAAATCTATCCAAAAGCATTACTTTACGGATTTAGGCAATGGATCTGACGCGGGGTATGGCAGCGCATTCACAGGATGGTAATTGAAGAGTCGGATTTTGGGGTTACATAAAACAGGAGGTTACGATGAAAATGCGTATGTTTCAGGCAATGGTAACCGTAATCGCATGCGTTGCGGTTGTCTGTAGCACAGGGCTTGCATGGGCTGACCTCGCAGGAGTTCAGGCAAAGATCGCAGGCATGGGCGGCGGAAGTAATATGCCTGCCGGAACTAGCAGTGGGCGTACTGTTGGTAGTAGTGGAAGTACGGGTGTCGGCCGGTCATCTGGCAGCGTAGGAAGCGGCAGATCTATTGGGGGTTCAACCTTGAGTAAATTATCAGGTTTAGCTCGTTCAAGCACGGGAGTTTCCGGCGGGATAGGCGCCGGCATGAGTGCAGGCAGCGTAAACCGATTTACAGCCACACATACTGTTTCCAGCACGGGCATCTCGAGGATCGGAACCGCAAACACGGACACTGGGAATGTACGTAAAGATACTGTTAATCTTGACGGGACGGTAATCCATAATCCCGAGATCACCGGAGCGACTGCAACAATGACGCCGGTTCAGAAAAGCCTGCAGAAGACTTTTGGCGAGAATCAACCCAATGTCGTAAAACAGTTTGGAAATATGTCAAAAAGCCAGCAGATGGAAATGTTGAGCTACGGCAACAGCAGCATCTGGCATTACCAGGAAACGGCGAATCAGGTTGATGCGAACGGACAACCAGTCTGGCAACCGTCGTTGAATGTCCTCGGCGATATCTGGGGAGGGATGAGCCAGGAAGGCCAGTATACGGATAAGGACGGCAATATCATCACGAACAGCCCATTCGGGACAAACGGCGTTGGCCAACCGGAAAATAACATGATTACTCCGGGAGAAGGTTTTACGTGGAATGATGTGAAGGCAGCGGCGTATGAATGGTGCGCCAAGAACAACGTGAACACGTCCTGCGGCCTTCAGGAAACGCAGTTCAATAAGATGCAGTATGATCTTGAAGCAGCGGGCATCATCGACATGGTCAATCCGCAGGAGATGCAGAGTTACCTGACCAATACCGGCAACACAAGGGCGAACGCGGAGGCGTTCGTGAATGGTCAGGAAGTTACGCCTTCAGCTTCGTCGGGATCCTGGATTGGGGTTAACACAGACTCATTCCTTGGGAAAATGGGGACTGCAGGCAACAGCCCGTGGGATACCTCGGAAAGTGTGAACAATGATGGTGTTTTTGTTCCCTCGACCATATACATTAATGCGAATGCGTCCGATGCCTATGTGCAGCAGACGTTCAATGAGGCCTGGGATCTGTACGGGAAAGGGAGCTGTTATACGGGAAGGCAATTGAAGATGGCTGTTTTGAATTATATGAAAAGCAAGGGCGCGATAGGATGGAACGAGTATTTTAATTAATCTAACGGTTAAGGCGCCGCATCCCTGCGGCGCCATTTCTTATATTTTAATGATAAAAGGGGATACAAAGGAGGATGCAATGAAAAGGGTCAGCGTGACCGGGATTCTGACGGCGGTTTTGTGTATGGTTGTATCGGTTTGTTTCGCAGGGGAGAGCAAATTTGTGTCTTCCGGCAGTTCAATGACCAGGTATAGGTCTTCCCACAGCTCTATGTCAAAACTGAATGGAAGAAATTGGGAAAGTATGCAGGCCAAGATAAGGCAAGTCAACGGGGAAACAAGCCTTTACTCCCTGTCCAAATTGACGCATCATGGAAGCTCCCAGTCAAAAATGGTGGACCACAGAAGTTTCGCTGACAAGGTGAAAGCGGCTGAGATAAATGGCGAAACTTATGAAGGGCCCCGGCCTAAGTTGGTAACTAATTACAGTTCCCTGGCTACCGTTCGTGTGCATGATTGGAAAGATCTCCATGATAAGCTTAGGAAGATAAACGGGGGCGAATAACTCAGGCTGGTAATGTCAAATAAATTGTGTAAATTGCTTTAAAGGTTTATCTTCCCATTTGGAGTTAAGCCGGTTAAAAATGGCGTAAATAATTCTGCTTACGCTGTCGTAATTGGTAAAGCAACCCATAGGCCTTGTTCGCCGCCTGACTTCTCTGAACGAACGCTCGATGATATTGGTGGTTCGAATTTGACGGCGTATAAAGGCACGGAATTGTTCTTTGATTGGTATGGTTAAGAAGGCCAAGAGCTCATCGATGTCTTGCTCAAGGCATTCTACCGCCTTAGGAGCACTGCGAAGCCAATGCGCGCGAAGTCGCTTAAAGGCGGCTACCGCGTCTCGATGAGTCGGGGCGTTATAGACTGCATGGACGTCTAACTTAAAAGGTTTCAGTTCTGCTTTTTTGAGATGTCTGGTGGCATTACGAAGCTTGTGGACCCAACAGCGTTGATGTTTTGCATGAGGATATACGATTTCGATTGCGCTGATGAAGCCCTTGGAACCGTCGGTAATGATCATTTTAAGATTTTTACCTTCAAGGCCGCGCCGAAACAGGTCGTTCAGGAAGCTTTCACAGGCGGCTGTCGACTCGGCATTGGCGATTCTGAATGCAATAAGTTCTTTCTTGCCGAATACGGTTATGCCATAGGCTACCAGAATGAGTATTTTCTTGGCTTTGAGCGATCCTTTAACTGAGATTGTAATACCATCCAGGAACAGGAATTGATATTCGTCGAGTAATTGCTTTTGGTGGAATTCTTTGACATTATGGTCAAGGCGTTTGGTTATTCGTGATACAGCCGACGCAGATATGCTGGTTCCGATGATCGGTTTGAGAGCGCCCGCGACGTCGCGGGTAGAGATGCCGCGCAGGAATACATTGCAAATGACATCGTCGACCGATCGCTGCCGGCGTTGATACCGGCGAAAAACGGTTGGTTTGAATAACCCGTGGCGTGAACGGGGGACGGTGATACATTCTATCGGCCCGAAGGTTGTGTCGATATTGCGCCGATAATAGCCATTGCGATAATCGAGGTGTTCGGGCGTTCTTTCATAACGTTCGCGTTGTTGATACTTGATCATTTCTTCGTCCAAGGTGTCTTCAATCAGGCTTTTGGTAAGTTTACGCAGGTACGAGTTGACATCTATCCAAAAGTCTTTAGGTTCTATTTGGTTAATAAAATCCTTGACCCTGCCCCAACGATGGTTTAAAGTGTTATATGTCTGATTCATGGGCGTATCCTTTCTGTTGGGGTAGACGTTGATTGCGTCCACCCGGGGTTGATGAGACCACTTTCCAAACAGAAGGATACGCCTTTTTTAATTACTGTAAAGCGAATTTACACACAATCGAGTATACTACCACTCAGGCTTTTTTGTTTGATTCGGGCGCTGATCGGTGATATAATCACATCATGTCTTACACCGTATTTGCCCTCAAGTGGCGGCCGAAGAACTTCGATGAGATCGTCGGCCAGGACCACATTACGACCCAGTTAAAAAGCGCAATCGAGAAGGACCGTTTAGCCCACGCGTATCTGTTCGCCGGACCGCGCGGCGTTGGCAAGACCTCGACCGCGCGCATCCTTGCCAAGGCGTTGAACTGCCGGCAAGGCCCGACCGCGCATCCGTGCGGAGAGTGCCCGTCCTGCGTTGAGATCGCCAAGGGATCGGCGCTTGACGTTCTGGAAATAGACGGCGCGTCCAACCGCGGCATCGATGAGATACGCACCCTACGCGAGAACGTGAAATTCGCCCCTGCCCAGGGCAGGTTCAAGGTCTATATCATCGACGAAGTGCATCAGATCACCACTGACGGGTTCAACGCGCTTCTGAAGACTCTTGAGGAACCGCCTGAATTCGTCAAATTTATTTTTGCAACGACCCACGCGCACAAAGTCCCGCCTACGATCCTCTCGCGCTGCCAGCGCCTTGATTTCCGCAGGATATCGGTCATGGAGATCATCGGGCAGTTGGAAAAAATCGTCGCTGCTGAAAAACTCAAAGTTGACCGCGACGTGCTTGTCGCGATCGCGCGCTCCAGTGACGGGGCGTTGCGCGACGCCGAATCAGTGCTGGATCAGTTGATCGCGTTCGCCAAGGACCGGGTGTCGCACGACGACGTCATCTCGATGCTCGGGCTCGTGGAGCAGGCGGCGCTGTTCGCGCTGACTGACCGTATTATTGCCCATGACGCCAAGGGCGCGCTTGAGCTTTTGAACGAGATCATCAATCAGGGCAAGGATATGGCGGTATTGTTATCAAACCTCATCGAACATTTCCGCAATCTGATGGTGGCGAAAGTCGCCAAGGCGGATTCCGAACTGATCGATCTGCCTCAGAATATCTGCGAGAAATTAATGGAGCAGGCAGGGGCATTGAGCATGGAGCAGATATTCAGTGCTTTTACCGTGCTCATGCAGGCGCAGGATATGACCAAGCGGCTGGATTCCATGCGCATCCCGCTTGAAATAAGTTTAGTGCGGTTATGCCAGCCCACGTCAACGCCTGTCAGGCAGCCAGGGCCGGTACAGCCGGCAGCGCAGCCTCGGCCCGCGGCACCTCCATCGAGCAGGCCAGCCGTGTATCATAAACCGGTGCCTCCGTCTGCGGCGCCCAGTACCGTGCGCGAGAAACCGCAGGAGCCGCGCGCATCCGCGGGCATGATGACCATGGATGCGGTCTCCCTTGAAGCCGTCAAAGAAGGCTGGCAGAGAATGATCGAGGATGTCAGCCGTATCAAGATATCCGTCGCATCGTATCTGAACGAAGGCGCGCCGTGCGGTCTGAACGGGAATGAACTGACCGTCGTGTTCCCGCGGAACTGTTCGCTCCATAAGGAAACTCTCGAGGAAAAGATTAACAGAAATTTGATCGAGAAAAAGCTTTCGGAATTGTTCCATACAGGCCTGAAGCTCAATTTTGTGCTGTCGCAGGAAGAAAAGCAGCAGGAAGATGCGCTTCAGCATCCGATCGTGCAGTCTGCGATGGACATGTTCAACGCACGGGTCATCAAGGAAGGCTGATGGCGACCTATACCGAGTCAATAGAAAAACTCATTGAACGGCTTATCAAGCTTCCGGGCATTGGCAGGCGCAGCGCCGAACGGATCATTTCCTATATCCTGGAGGCTTCCGATGGCGATATCGAGGCGCTTACGAGCGCGATCACGAAAGTCAAGGAGAACGTCCGCTCGTGTAGGATATGCCATAACTTGAGCGAATCCGATATCTGTTCCATCTGCGCTGACCAGCGCCGCAATCACCGCCTTTTGTGCGTTGTCGAAGGCCCTAACGACGTGACATCGCTGGAGAAAACAGGCACGTATCAGGGAACATACCACGTGCTGCTTGGCGCTATCGCGCCGCTCGAAGGCAAAGGCCCCGGCGACCTGAAGATCGACACGCTCATCAACCGGATCAAACAGGACCAGATCCAGGAAGTCATTATCGCTACTGATTCCGATACCGAAGGGTCCACCACGGCGTTGTATCTGACCAAGGTGCTCAAGCCCCTGGGGGTGCATATCAGCCGCATCGGTATCGGCCTGCCTGCCGGCTCGAATCTGGAATATGCTGACGCTGCCACGCTCTCCATGGCACTCGAATCCCGCAGAACACTGTAACCATGATCGTCATCAACAACCTTTCCAAATCATACGGCAAGCGCGTCTTGTTCCAGAACCTTTCCCTGACCATTAATCCGCAGGAGAAGATCGGCCTGATCGGCCCCAACGGCGCAGGCAAGAGCACGTTCTTTTCTTTGCTTCTGGGAGAATCAGAATCGACATCAGGGACAATTCAATGCAACAAAAATATCCGCATCGGTTATCTGCCGCAGGAATCAAGCTTCCACTCGGAACGGACCGTGATCGGCGAATTGATCGAGGGAGACCGGACCATTGTCTCACTCACCAGGGAAAAAGAAGAGCTGGAGAATAATAACCAGGCAGGGTCGAACCGATATGGCGAAGTCCTGCATCAGCTTGAGACGCTCGGGTATTTCGAGCTCGAGCATAAAGCGGAAAAGATCCTCATGGGGCTTGGATTCAAAGAGCGCGATTTTACCCGGCCTATCAGCAATTTAAGCGGCGGATGGCAGATGCGCACGCTCCTGGCAAAACTGCTCACCGTGCATTACGACCTGCTGCTTCTTGACGAGCCGACCAATTACCTTGATCTGAACGCTGCGATCTGGCTTAAGGATTATCTTGCGGGTTTCGGCGGCACGTTCATCATGATATCGCATGACAAGGATTTTCTGACCGATGTCACCAATTACACGCTCGTTCTCGAAAATGGAATGATTTCCAAAGTCAAGGGAAGTTACGAGCATTACGAGCAAATCAAGGCAGAACGCCGGCTGTTCCTCCAGCGGCAGTTCAAGGAACAGGAGAAAAAGCGCATTCAGCTTGAAGAGTTCGTCGCGCGGTTCCACGCCCAACCGAACAAGGCCGCTGCGGTGCGGTCCAAACGCACGATACTCGAGAAGATGGAACAGGAAAAGATCGTTCTCCCTCCTGATCCGCGCGAATCGATCGAGGATTTTCAGTTCCCGTCGCCGCGGCCGAGCGGGCAGCTTGTTATGCAGCTCGAGAAGGTATCGAAGGCATACGGCGATATACGCGTTTATCAGGATTTTGATTTTGAGATTCAGAAGGGCGAGAAGGCGGTTCTGGTCGGCGAGAACGGCGCGGGCAAATCCACGCTGTTGAAGATCATGGCAGGCGTGGTGTCGATCGATGCGGGCGCGCGCAAAACAGGGTATAACGTCGATATCGGATATTTTTCCCAGACGCGGCTCGATGTGCTCAATCCTGAGAATACGGTTCTGCGCGAGGCATATAGCGCTGCGCCGGGCTATATGGCTGAGTCAGCGGTACGCAGTATCCTGGGTATGTTTTTGTTCACCGGCGACGACGCCGACAAATACGTCAAGGTATTGTCCGGCGGAGAGAAGAGCCGCTTGATACTCGCGAAATTGTTGATCAACCCGCCGAATTTCCTTTTGCTGGACGAGCCGACAACGCATCTTGATGTCGACGCGGTTGATGCGCTTATCCAGGCCCTGTCAAAATACCAGGGAACGATGGTTTTTATTTCCCACGATATCCATTTTGTCAGGTCCGTTGCCAATGTGGTGTATGAAGTCAAAGACGGCGTTGTACGTAAATATCCCGGGAACTTTGATTATTACCAGGAGAAGAAAGCCGCGGGCGAGGCTGCGTATATAGAGGTGAAGCGCAAACCGAAAACCGAGCATAAAAAGGTTGATGAAGAAAAAGAAAAAGCCAAAGAGCTTGAGCGCCAGCGCAAGGAAGAGGAGCGGAATCGTAAGGCGCATAATACGAACATCCGCGCGAAGATCACCAGGTTCCAGAAGGACATCGAGAGGCTGCAGCTTGAGCAATACGCAAAATGCCGGGCGCTTGCTGACCCGCACATTTTCCGCGATGAGGAGACCGCAAAAGAATACGGCCGCAGGTTAAAGGAGATCGAGAAGGAACTGGCTGATCTGGAAAGCACGGTCAAGGAGCTTGAAACGCAGATTAAATAGGTTCAGGATAAAATTTTGCTTGCATCATAAATGCCCGGGGTAATATAATATAGCACAATGAAATACGTCAGCGTTGTTCTCACAATCATCGCAATACTTCTTGCCGTTATAGGCGTGCATTTATATGAAATGCGCGTTGCCTTGATCAATCAAAACCAGGCTGCAGAACAGCTCATGAATGCCCAGCAGGCCCTGATCAGTTCCAATCAGAAACTCGAATCAAGCCTGAACGAGCTTCGCAGGCAGATCGCGGAGATCGGAAGCCAGTTACCGAAGCGGTAAAACAAAGGAGGGAGCATGAAGAGGTTGTTAGGGTTGTTGCTCGTAGTCCTGTTTGTGTCAGGATGCGCCACGCCGTATCCGTGCGGAATGCTGTATACCGAAGTCGGATTCCCCGTGGCAGCTGGTGATGGCGGAAGAGGCGGCAAGATCGGCATAGCCAAGTCGACGTCGATCCTGGGTCTTGTGGCAACCGGTGATGCAAGCCTGAAGGCAGCGATGCAGAATGGCGGAATCACCAAAGTCCAGCACGTTGACTACAATGCCAAGAACATACTCGGCATCTACGGCGAATATACAACAACGGTTTACGGCGACTAAAAAAAGGGTCTGAACCTTTTTCCCCTTAAGCCCCGGTCTTGTGAACAAGACCGGGGCTTTTGTTTGTGTAAAAAAGGGGTCTGACCCCTTTTTTTCTTTATACCCTCTTTGATTTGGTATATAATATCCCAGTTATCTTGACAATCCGGCAATCAATCTTGACGAAAGGGAGTGGAATGAAACAGTTGCTATTCGATTTTAATAACATGTTAAGTTTTGCCGTTGGCGCGGAGCACGGAGTGACGGACAGCGATCTGGCAGGCATGAGGGCGCTGGTCAGAAAGTCGCATGAGCATTTATCCGCCATCCTTGCCGATCAACGGAACAGGGTGAATTTATGCCTTGAATGGGCGAATCTGCCGTATCAGGATCCGAAGCTGATCGCACAAATTCAGAAGCTGGGGAATGAGATTGCCCGTAAATACGAGAATGTCATATCGCTGGGCATCGGCGGTTCGTATCTTGGCCTTAAAGCAGCGCAGGATGCGCTTTGCCCGCCGTATTATAATGAGTTTAAGAGCGTACGGAAAGGAAGGGCGCGTATTTATTTTGAAGGTAATAATCTCGATCCGGAAACATTGTCCGTTTTATTGAAGAACCTGGATCCCAAGAAGACCTTTGTTATCGTTATATCAAAGTCTGGGGAGACTACAGAGACCAAGGCTGCGTTTACGGTCGTTGAGGCATGGCTTAAAAAGGCGCTTGGCAAAACATACGGCAGGCAGATATTCGCGATCACTGACCCGAAGTCCGGCACCTTGCGCAAAAAAGTCGATGCGGCTCACGCGCTCGATCCTCTGAGTTTCCGCAGTATGCCGCTTTTGCCGGGCGTTGGCGGCAGGTATTCCGAGTTGAACATGGGGCTTTTGCATCTTGCTATCGCCGGGGTCAGGATACAGGATGTGATGGCAGGCGCCCAGGCGATGCGCGCACGCTGCAGCAACGAGGATATTTTCAAAAATCCCGCATATATGTATGCGGTCCTGCAGACGATCCAGTATCTGGAAAAAGGCAAACCCATTTCGATCCTTATGCCGTTCTCGGAGCAGTTGAAATCGACCGCGGACTGGTATTGCCAGCTGCTGGCCGAGAGCACAGGAAAAAAATACGGCCGCCTGATAAAGAAGGACGGCATGGGCAAGGAATTCTGGCTGCAGGATAAGGATTGCATCGTCAATGCCGGCCGCACGCCCGTGCCCAGCCGCGGCACCAACGATCTCCATTCGATCCAGCAGAATAATATCGAGGGAGAGAATGACAAGGTCGTCACATTCATTCGCATCGATAGTTTCAAAAAGGATATTACGGTTCCCGGGACAGGGGACCTGCTCTCGGGGAAAAAATATTCCCGGCTTCTTTCGCTTGCCCAGGAGGCGACCGAGTGGGCGCTCGTGCGCGAGTCGCGGCCGAATTGCACGATCATCATGCCGGGACTGTCGGCATATTCGTGGGGAGAATTAATTTTCTTCTTCGAAATGGCGACCGCATTTGAAGGGGAATTATTGAACATCA
This sequence comes from Candidatus Omnitrophota bacterium, assembly GCA_029571225.1. GTDB lineage: Bacteria > Omnitrophota > Gorgyraeia > Gygaellales > Profunditerraquicolaceae > JAGOOP01. The sequence goes on from JAKPTF010000033.1 coordinate 13,532, forward strand.
ATGCCTTTGACCAGCCGGGCGTGGAGGGATACAAGAACTATATGTATTATAAATTAGGCAAGCCCGGTCTTTCGCCCGAGATAGAGCAGGAGATCCGGAATAACCCGTTGAAGAAAAAAAGCAGGTATATTATATGAAGACAAAGATCCTTGTCGTTGACGACGAACCGGATGTGAGAGATTATTTAAAGAGACGGCTTGAGGGCCGCGGGTATATTGTCGAGACTGCTGCTGACGGAGATGAGGGCCTGCAGGCGGCACGGCAGGCCAATCCCGACTTGATCCTTCTTGACGTGATGATGCCCAACAGGGACGGGTTTGCCATGCTCCAGGATTTGCAGGCTGATCCGGCGACGCGCAGGATCACGGTCATCATGGCCACGGCCAAAAGCCAGACAAAGGATATCTATTACGGCCAGGATCTGGGCGCGACCGATTATCTGATCAAACCGATCGATTTCGATGTACTGTTGAAATACATCCGCAAGTATACCGTTACGGATGAGACCGCATAAACAAGGAGGGTGCGATGAAACTTCTTATGCGCGTGGTGATAGGGCTGCTTGTGGTTGTTGTTCTGCTCGTCGCGGTGCTGGTAGCGGCGCGCAATCTCATCATCAAGGCAGGGGCGAGCGCGACCATCAAGGCCATAACCGGCGTTGAATTGAAGATCGGCACGCTTGATATAGGCCTGTTCAAGCCCGTGATCCACATCAAGGATCTGAAGCTTCTGAATCCGGCGAAGTATTCCGAGCCTATGATGATGAGCATGCCCGAACTGTTCGTGAAATACGACCTTCCTTCAATCATGAAAGGCACGATCCATTTGCCTGAAATACGGTTGGTCCTGAACGAGTTCGTCGTGGTCAAGAACATCGACGGCAACATCAACGTGAATGAACTGGCGGCATTGCAGCCAAAGACCTCGGGCGGGACACAGCCGGCTCAAACAAAACCGCAGGGGCCGGCGCCGAAGATCAAAATAGACCTGCTGGAGCTTCAGATCGGCAAGGTCGTGTATAAAGAATATCGCTCCGGCGCAGCGCCCAGAGAGCAGGTCTACAATATCAATCTGAAAGAACGGTACGAGAATATAACCGATCCGAACGTTCTTGTCGCGATGATCGTCAGCAAGGCATTGCGCAACACCGCGATCTCGGGCATCTCCGGCACGCTTAAAAATGCGGATAAATTAGTGGGCAGTGCGTCTGACCTTGTGATCCAATCAGGCAAGAAAGCCAAGGACGAAGCGTTGAAAGCTACGACTACCATTACTAACACTCTTGACCGCTTCCTCGGCCAATAGCAAGACGCTTTAGATAAACTATTGCCCGACAAATGATTGCAAAACAATTCTTTATGCGGTATTTTGGGGGAGAAAATTGGTAATAAAGAATTGTTTTGTAACTTGATGTTATGTAGCTATTTAGCTAAAGCGTCTTCTTCATGATTAATGTAATTGCGTTGCTGATCGTTGTGATGGTGGTTCCGGGCATACACGTTGACGGGTTGGGGACTGCGTTGGTGGCTGCGCTGTGCCTGTGGCTGGTTAATGCAATCCTGCGGCCGGTCTTGATCTCGGCAACCTTGCCGCTCAATATTCTTTCCCTCGGTCTTTTCACGCTTGTCATCAACGGCGCTTTATTCTTCGGCGTATCGCGTGTTATCCCCGGATTCACAGTTGATTCCTTCGGGGCAGCGATATGGGGTGCCTTCGCATTCGGGATTTTCGGTTTTATCCTGAACATGCTGGTGTCGCCGTCAGGCCGGGTACACGCCCGTTTTTACCGCTACACCGGAAGCCAGCGCAGTTCCGCGCCCAGGCGCCGAGGGGATATCATCGATGTTGAGGGCAAGGTCGAGGACCGTGATCATCCCAGAAAACCGCTTGGCCGCGGGTAAATATCCCCTTGACCGTGCGCCGGATGCGTATACAATATTACTGCGCCTATTAACGGAGG